>NZ_JBJEEM010000046.1:9900-40794 GCF_051873075.1 Limosilactobacillus sp.
TCGGTCTGGGTATCCTCGTCTTTACCAGGTATTGGATCGGTTTGCGTTCCTTGATTGCTGACAGCAATAGTGTCATCACCTACTCCAGTATCAACGGCTGAGGTATCATCTGTTTGGCTGTCTTCATCAGTCTTGGCTGACTGGCTGGTCTGAGTATTATGATTGCTGGCATCAACGGTGTCATCGCCTACCCCAGTGTCAATGGTTGATGTGTTCTTTGTTTGAGTACCATCATCGGTCTTTTCCGATTGATCGGTCTGGGTGTCCTCATCCTTACCAAGGATAGGGTCTGTCTGTGTCCCTTGATCACTATCATCAATAGTGTCATCACCGACTCCGGTATCAACGGTTGAAGTATCATCCGTTTGGCTGCCTTCATCAATCTTAGCTGATTGATCGGTCTGGGTATCCTCGTCTTTACCAGGTATTGGATCGGTTTGCGTTCCTTGATCACTACTGCCAATAGAGTCGTCGCCTGCCCCAGTATCGGCAGTTGATGACTCACCCGTTTGATTACCCTCGTCCTTACCAGGTGTAGGGCCTTTTTGTGCTTCTTGATTATTATCGTCAATGGTATCATCACCCACTCCAATATCAACAGTTGAAGTATCATCCGTTTGACTACCTTCGTCCGTCTTGGTTGACTGATCAGTTTGAGTGCCTTCATTCTGGCCAGGTGTTGGATCAGTTTGCGTTTTCTCATCATTTATTGCTGGAAGATCGGTCTGGGTACCCTCACTGATTCCGGGCACCGGGTCAGCTTGATTGCCTTCATCCTTCGAAGGGGCCGTACTGTCTTTTTTAGTCGTCTTGTGGTAATCCACCTCAATAGTTGGCAGTTCTTTGTCTATTTGGTCAGCGGCTAGCTGAAGTGAGCCAATCTTAGCTAGCGATGAGTCATAACCATCGACCAGCGGTAACGCCAGCTCCTCAAATGGACTAATCTGCCATTCCCCATAGTGCTCCTGGCCATCGATAGTTGATACGTCACGGATAGCATGGGCTCGTTGAGTAATCACCTGGTCTCCCGTTGGCAGGTGCAGGATGATTTTTCGACTGAGCTCTTTTTGCTCTCGATGGCTGGCAGGATTGCTGCGTTGAACTAAAAACATGAAAAGAATGCTATTGCTGGTGCAACGTAGCGTTGAAGGCAGCTGATCCTTGCTCACATATTCCCAGCCTTGCGGAGGCGCTGGAAGTTCAAAAGTGGTGAGCGGCTTTCCATCAGTATTTTGAATTGTCAAAAGGCGACTCTCTTTGGGAAGCGTGCTCCCATCAATTGAAATGAATTTGACGATGGCCCGCATACTATCTTTCTTCGGTCCCTTATTGTAGATGATGTTTTCCACCTCATCGGCTGACTTCGGCGTAACCAGCTTAGGCAGGACTTCCTGCAGATTAGGATGATACCCTTCAAAATATGGCGCAAAATAAGCCTGCCAAATTGGCGTAGCCCCCTTAATGAGCTTGCCGTCATGGTTAAACTGAAAGTGGGCCACCTGCTTAATGGTATGTTTTTCATTAGTCAAAGGATCGACATAGTTAATTGTACGGGTAACCTCTTTAGTATTAATTTGCTCATCTACATGGTCCGAGACGGCTAGGTGGGATGATGGCGGATTGGTGTTCTCATCAGCCAAAACGTTTCCTGATGAAAGGGACAGCAGGACGGTTGCTGACAAGAGCCCGATCAGTGACGAGCAGTACTGATAGCGTGATAATTTCATATTCATTTTCTCCTTTACTATGACCTTCACTAGATATATACGAGCAAAAGAAAAAATCACGCGAAAAAAGCCGCTGCTAACGGGCAATAGTTGCCCGCTAACAGCGGCAAAACCTTTTTATAATGAGTGAATAACCTTTTCGATATCGTCAACGATTTGCTTAGGGGTTAAGTGGTACCATTCATCCATGACTTCCAACGGTACATTGTCTGCAAATTCCCGTGGAGCACCAAAGTTAAGGACTTTCATATCAGATGGGCCATAATAACGGGCAATATTTTCACCAAAACCGCCACGCAGGATACCATCTTCTAAGGTAACCACCACGTCATGGTTCTCTGCTAGGTGGTGCAGGTCATGCTGGTCAATGGCAGTGACCGACTTAGGGTTAATCAAAGTGGCGTCAATGTTAAGCTTGCTCTTCAATTGTTTACGAACTTCTTCGCCCAGTTGCCAAAAATCCCCTACAGCCATAATAGCAACTTCGCTTCCCCGGTGGACTACGTCATAGTTGATAGTACTGTAGTCGTCCTGGTTTGGTTGACCATGAAGCAACGGCTTTTCAGGTTGACGAATAACTACTGGCTGGTCGGTTTGCTTAATCGCCCACCGCAACATCGAGATCATCTCTTCAACATTGGTTGGCGCCAGGTATTCGATGTTTGGCAAATCACTGATCATGGAAATATCGAACGAACCCTGGTGAGTTGCTGAAGTGTTGGCAATCGTGCCGCCACGAACAATCATTACTACTGGTGAATCGTTGAGAGCCATGTCGTGGATTAGCTGGTCATATGCCCGTTGCAGGAAGGTACTGCTTTGGAAAACCACTGGGCGGGCACCTGCAGAGGCCATAGCTACCGCAGTGGTGATTGAGTCCTGTTCGGCAATACCAACATCAAAGTACCGGTCGGGGTGCTTCTCTTGGAACTCTTTCAGCCCAAAGACACCCGGGATAGCGGCATTAATGGCAACCACCGGTGCACCGGCATTGACCTGCCGATCCAGTTCCGCCATAACGGCCTCATTGTAGCCGTTGACTGCCGGGTGCTTATCTTCACCGGTCTTGAGATCAAACGGGTCACGCCAATGGTATTCCATCTTGTGTTCCTCGGCTGGTGCAAAGCCCTTGCCTTTTTGAGTATTAACGTGGAGGACGATCGGGTGATCAATATCCTTAACGTCACGAAAGGCATCAATCATCATTTGGAGGTCATTGCCATCGGCAACGTAACGGTAATCCAGTCCCATGAACTTGAAAATGTTGTTTAATGACTTCCCATTGCTATCGCGCAATTCCTTAAGACCCTGGTACAAGCCGCCCTGGTCCTGGTCAATTGCCATCTGGTTGTCGTTGACCACGATGATTAGGTTAGAGTGCAGCTTAGCAGCGTTGTTCAGCCCCTCAAATGCCAGGCCGCCGCTTAAGGAACCGTCACCGATGACGGCAACAATGTTGTTATGCTTTTCTGGCCGTAACAGGTCTCGAGCCTGGGCCATCCCCACTGCCAGGGAAATCGAGGTCGAGGTATGCCCAATTTCAAAGAAATCGTGGACACTTTCTTCAGGAGAGGTATAGCCCGTGATGTCTTCATAGTGGTCCGGATCCAAGAAGCCAAGCTTCCGCCCCGTCAACATCTTATGGGCATAGGATTGGTGGGAAACATCCCAAATCACCTTATCGTGTGGTGAATTAAAGACGTAGTGGTAGGCAAGCGTCAGTTCCATGACCCCCAAGTTGGGGCCAACGTGGCCACCAATTGCGGCGTCTCGTTCCAGCACCAGTTGCCGCATTTCCGTTGCCAATTTCTTCAACTCATCCAAGGACATCCGCTTGATGTCACTCGGTTCATTTACATCATTTAAGAGGTAATCAGGATGCAGATTCATCTAATACCCACTCCTTTAAGCTAAAATTTTGTCTATATTTTTTTGAAGCTTTGCTGTTTTCTAATTTACATTTTAACACTACTTAGCAAGGTTAAGGAAATCATTTAGTAATCAAATTGACGGCCAGTGGTTTTCTGGGATAACATTAAGAAGATTATGCATGAAGGACCGAAAAAAATGATAATAGATAATAGCAATGCGGCGATTGATAAACTTTCACCGTTCAAACAATTAACGCCGGAACAGGAAAACCTGGTCGAAGATATTCTGGACTTCACGGCGCACCATCTTAAGGGTGATTATCCGGCAACCTACACCATTGTTGGGGATGCTGGTACCGGCAAGAGTGTGGTCCTCTCCCAGCTCTTTGATCGCTTGCAAAGAGCCGCCCGCAAGGACCCGGCTTCTCCCTTTTATCACACTACCAACTACTTTCTAGTCAACCACCCAGAGATCCTCAAGGTCTATCGTGAGATTGCGGGACACCTCCCGGAACTGTACAAGAAAGATTTCGCGCGGCCAACCTCGTTGATCAACCAGCTCGACAAAAAGCAGGAAACAATCGATGTGGCCATTATTGACGAGGCCCACCTACTCCTGTCCAAGCCCGATCACTACAATAATTTCTATCACGATAATCAATTGGTTGAAATCATTAAGCGGGCCAAGGTAGTCGTGATTGTTTTTGACCAATACCAAGTGCTACGGATGAAGAGCCTCTGGACCCCGGAACGCCTGCACCAGATCACAGGGCAGTACCCGCACAAGGAATACCACCTCACAAAGATGTTTCGGATGAATGCCACCCAGCAGCTAGTCGACTGGTTCAACACCTTCACCAACGATTACCGGCTGGCCTCATTACCGCGAAACGCCCGCGAGCACTATGATTTTCGGATCTATGATGACGCCGAGGAGATGCGACAGGCAATTGTCCGCCGGAATAACGAGGTCGGCCTTTCACGAATTCTCTCGACTTCCGGTTACCCGTCCACTCTCGATGGCGGCAAGCACTACATTAGAGAGGGACGCTTCAAAATGCCCTGGGACCAATACAACTATACGGTAACCCCGTGGGCGGAGCTTCCGCAGACGATTGATGAAGTGGGCTCGATTTATACCTGTCAGGGATTTGACCTCAACTACACTGGAATCATCCTCGGGCCGCCGATCAGCCAGATCCCTAATACTCAACGCCTGCAAATCAATTTGGACCGTTATACCGACACCGAGGCTTTCAAGAAGCGGGCCGACCTTACCGACCCGCAAGAGATTACCAGTCTGGAGAAACGAATGATCATGAACTCGCTCAACGTTCTCTTTAAGCGTGGTGTCTATGGAACCTACATCTATGCTCACGATCCCCTGCTGCGTCAAACTCTCTGCCGGTTATTCACTGCCGCCGGTCTCCATCTGCCGAAGGAAGGTAATTGATTTATGGAAAAAAAGCACCTTAACAAAACTCTTTTGATCATCGGGGCCTTTCTAGTATCCTTGGTGGTTATCTACTTCATCTATCGTGACTACCGCCCAGAGATTAACCTGTTGCTTCATTATAATTCGCATAATCAGATGGTCCTGTTGCATTTGATCCGCAGCCACGGCCTGTCAACAATGCTGCTACTGTTGCTGTTGATTGGCATCTTCAATGCAATCCCTGGGATGTCAAATTCCGTCATCTGTATCTTCGCCGGGCTTTGCTACGGTCCTTGGATCGGCTTTTTGATCAACTGGCTCGGCAACATCATCGGTAACTGTGCCGTAATGAGCTTAATCCGTGAAGTGGACATCTCCAAACGGACCAAGAAGTCCAAATTATTGTCTTACCTATTGCACCAGAAGCATCCCCTCGTTGGGTTGACTATTGGATACATGATTCCAATCATTCCCAGCGCTCTGGTTAACTATGCGGGAGCCCGACTAAATCTGACCCGTTCGCGCTTCTTGACCATGGTGGCGATCGGGATGGCGCCGACCTCTTTCATCTACGCCTTTGGTGGGGATGCCATCTTCCGGGGTGACGGCAAACGAATCATAATTGCAGTGATTGCCATCGTCATTATCCTGCTCGGCTACCTGCTCGTCCGCAAGCTGATTTCAAATGCCCACCTCGAACATGAGGCGGCCTGATCCATAGCAATAAAATAGCGCTCCTGATGTATCATACATCAGGAGCGCTATTTGTTTATAGAGTTATAAGTTGATTTCCAGCATGATCGGGGTATGGTCACGGCGGGCCCCACTGTCGATCATCGTTGAGCCCTGCAATTTGTCGGCAAGCCGGTCACTGACCAGCCAGTAGTCGATCCGCCAGCCTGAATTATTCTGCTTGCTGGTGATGACCCGTTGTGCCCACCACGAGTACGCGCCGGTCTGATCCGGGTGGAGATAGCGGAAACTGTCTGTAAAGCCAGCTGCCAGAAGCTTAGTGAAGTGTTCACGCTCCTCGTCGGTATAGCCAGCAGAATGGTGGTTGCTCTGGGGATGTGCCAGGTCAATCGGCTCGTGGGCCACGTTGAAGTCTCCGCTGGCAATCACGGGCTTATCCTGATCCAGCTGGTGCAGGTATTGACGGTAACAATCATCCCAGGCCTGCCGCTCGTCCAGCCGTTTAAGACCGTTCCCTGAGTTAGGGGTGTAGACCTCGGTCAGGTAAAACTTCGGGAACTCCAGTGTGATGATCCGGCCCTCATCATCCATCGGTTCCGGTGCACCGATTTGCGGCTGGCTGACCACTGGCTGGTATTCCTTCTTGTAGAGGTACATGGTCCCTGCATATCCCTTCCGCGCCGGCTCAACCGAACTCCGCCAGGCCACGGCATAGTCAGGAAAAAGTTCATTGAGAACCTGTAGGTGCTTTTTAGTGGGGCCATTCTTGGAAAGCTTAGTTTCCTGAATGGCAATGGCGTCCGGATCTTCGGCCGCAATCTTGTGCAGGACATCCCGAGTTTCACCGGCCCGCTTAGAGGTTCCGGTCAAAGCCGCGTTAATTGAATCAATGTTCCATGAGATAAATTTCAAAATCAATTCTCCTTTTCAATATCGCTTTTCTTAATGAAAACCCCATCCGGCGTGGTCATCCCCGTGCGGTTGGCAATCTCCTGGTAAGCCGTGTTCAGGGCTTCGCGGTGGTCGACCCCGACCAGGCGGCAGAAGATCAGCAGGGCAATCTGGAGATCGCCGATGCTATCGACCAGCTTGGCATGGTTCTTTTTGTTGTAGGCACTGGAAAGCTCACCGAGTTCTTCGGCCATCTTCATGAATTCAACCCGGGGGTCGGCTTCATCTACCTTGCGTTCATGCGCCCACTCGGCAATCTTTGGAATTAATTCTTCATAGTTCAACCTTCTCACCTCATCTCACCGCTATTATACGTGATTTCTGTCAAAAGATAAAAGCGGCTTTTTGTTTGCCAAAGATCGCGCGCCTATTCTAAAATTAACGTTAGATTACGCAGAAAGGTGTCTTAAGTAATGAGTAAGCTGCAAGTGTCCCTGCCGAACCAGATTGAGGTCCGGGGTGGTCGTGTCCATAACCTGAAAAACGTCGATGTGGATATTCCCCTTCACAAGTTCGTCGCCATTTCTGGCCTATCCGGTTCAGGGAAGAGTTCACTGGCCATGGGGATCCTCTATGAGGAAGGGTCACGGCGCTACCTGGAGGCCCTCTCCACCTATACCCGGCGGCGTATCAAGCTTGGCGCTCAAGCGGAGGTCACTAGCGTCAAACACATCCCATCGGCTTTAGCCCTCAGGCAACGACCGAGCATCCCCTCCGAGCGGGCAACCGTCGGGACGATGAGCGAACTCTTCAATGTGATTCGCCTGATCTTTTCCCGACTGGGGTCACCCCGCTGTCCCAACGGCCACCAGGTTAACCCCAGCCTAGCGATTGCTGAAGCGATGAGCAGGTCCGACGATGAGATGGGGATGATCACCTGCCCGACTTGTGGGGCAAAGTTTGCTGCCTTCAGTGCCGAGGACTTTGCCTTCAACTCTGCTGGAGCCTGCGAGAAGTGCCAGGGAACGGGAGTGGTTAGAGAAATCGACGAGAGCAAGCTGATCGGGGATGAGAACCTCAGTCTCGCCGACGGAGCGGTTGCATCCTGGCACCTTCCCGGCCGCAATTTCATGCCCAGCGTAGCCGAACAGGCAGGGGTTCGAATCCACGTTCCGTACCGGGAACTGACGGCTAAGGAAAAGGAATTTGTCCTCAATGGTCCTAAGAAGAAATTCAAGATGGACTTCCGTTCCGGAACGGGCCGGGTTTTCCACGACTTCAACGCCCTTTACGAAAACGCCCACGAAGCCGTCTATGAATCAGCCCGCACCAGTAAGAGCGAACGGGCCCAGAAACGAATCAGCGAGTTCTTCCACTACTCCACCTGTCCGGTTTGCCACGGGACCCGCCTCAAGCCGGTCCTGCTCACCCAGCTGGCTGGCAAGCTGAACATTGCCCAGGTCAGTCAACTAACCCTTGGCGACCTTGCCGACTGGAAGAAGGCCGTCCTCAGTGAGCTGCCGGCCGACATGAACAAGATGGCCCGTTCCCTTTTCAAGGAGTTTGACGACAACCTTCGGCCCCTCCTTGAGCTCGGTCTCGACTACCTTACCCTGTCACGGAATGGGAATACCCTCTCGACCGGGGAACTGCAGCGAATCCAATTGGCCCGCACCCTGCGGACACAGACTACCGGTGTCCTCTACATCTTGGATGAACCCTCGATCGGTCTCCACCCCGACAACGTTTCCGGGCTGTTAAACGTCTTTCGTGAGCTGGTCGCTCAGGGCAACTCACTAGTTGTCGTCGACCATAACGTCGACATCATTCGGGCAGCGGATTGGATCATCGAGATCGGCCCCGGTTCCGGTGCTAATGGCGGCCGGATTCTTGACCAGGGAACACCAGCAGAGATCGCCAAGGATCCTGATTCCAAGATTGGCCCCTACCTCAATGGCACGGCCAAACTCTTGGCGCGACCAATTGCGGACCAAACACCCAAACGGCAAATCAGTTTTGAGGTTGCTGACTACTACAATCTCAAGGATATCCACGGCCAGCTACCGGTCAACCGTCTGAGTGCGGTAACGGGTTTCTCGGGTGCTGGCAAGACCAGCTTGATCCTTGACAGCCTGGTACCCGCTATTAAAGATCAGGCGAAGAAAATTGGTCTGCCAAAGCAGGTTAAACAGCTGGCTGCTCCCCTAAAGGAGGTCGTCAGTGTCGACGCGGCCCCGATTGGCAAAACAATGCGGTCGACGGTAGCGACCTACACCAGCATCATGGATAATCTTCGGAAGTTATTTGCGGCTCAGCCCCTTGCTAAGGAAAATCATTACACCCCTAGTTACTTCTCCTACAATAACAAGCAGGGAGCCTGTCCGAACTGCGGCGGCAGTGGGATCGTCACCCTGGACATTCAGTTCCTACCCGACATGCAGCAAACCTGCCCCGTCTGCCACGGCGAACGCTACAATAAGGCCGTCCAGGCAGTCAAGTGGCATGACTATTCAATTGTCGATCTTCTCAACCTCGACGTCCGCGCCGCTTTACCAGTTTTTAAAGACGTGCCAAAGATTGAACGAGAGCTGAAACTGTTGGAAGAAGTTGGTCTAGGCTATCTTCACCTTGGCGAAAGCACCCCAAGCCTATCCGGGGGTGAAGCCCAACGCCTCAAGCTGGTCAAGCACCTGAACCGCAACCAGGCGACGACCCTCTTCGTATTTGATGAGCCCACCATCGGCCTGCATCCCCTAGATGTCAAAATCCTGCTGAGTGTCATGCAACGCCTGCTGGACCGTGGGGCAACCATCATCACGATCACCCACGACCTCAACTTGATTGCCAACGCGGACTACATCTTGGACATGGGACCGCGGGGCGGCAGGAACGGTGGCCAGATTGTAGCAACCGGCCAGCCGCAAGACTTGATCACAAAGCCAACCAGCCTGACCACCAAGTACCTCGCCGAGTATTGGCATCGTTTTAACTAAGTAACTAAAAAAGATCGTCAGTCTAACTGACGGTCTTTTTAAATATTCATCCCAATCCAGGCGGCCAGCAAGCCACCGGCGTAGGAGATCAAGAAATAGGCAGTCAGGCTTCCCCACCGGTGTTCGTCGATCATGGCGATCATTTCCGTGTTGAAGGTTGAGAAGGTGGTATAGCCGCCGAGCAGGCCAACGCCCCAGAAGAGCATTGCTGACCCGGTGGCAGCGAGCCGACCGGTCAATAGACCGAGTGCTAGGGCCCCCGTCAGGTTGATCAGCAGGGTTGCCAGTGGCCAATCAATCTGCCGCTTTTTCCACTGGGTCGTCAGCCAATACCGAAGCAGGGCGCCAAGAGCAGAACCGCAACCAACACTAAGCATGTTGTTCTACCTTCTTTCCTAAGCGACGGGCTAAAAACATTCCGAGCCCCGCCATCACCAGACCGCCACCCATGCTCAGCAATAGGTAAACACTAGCACCCAGCAGACCGTGTTGACCAAGTTTGATAGTGGTTGTCGTAAACGAGGAAAAGGTGGTGAATGACCCGATTAGTCCGGTTCCCAGGCCTGCGTTCAGCCATCCGGCTAAGAGGTCGCGTTCGATCACGTAATAGGTCAGAAACGCCAGCAAGAAGCAGCCTAGCAGGTTGGCAACGAGGACTCCTTGTGCGTCAAAGGCCGTACTTAAGAGATAGCGAAATATCCCGCCAACAAAGCCAAATGCTGCCACACTGATGACATTCTTCAGTTTCATTTCCAAAACTCCCTTAATTAAAATGCCCTTCCATCTTACTACGTCCACTTGGCTTTGCCAATCAGCCGCTTCAGCCTGTATAATAAGGGACAATCAAGAAGATAAGGAAGTAATATCATGAAGATGCGTCGAATTGACCACATTGTACTAACCGTCACTAGCTTGGAGGAGAGCAGCCGCTTCTACCACGAAGTCTTTGACATGCCCATCATTGACTCTCAAACAAATGATGACATCATCACCCTGCGCTGCGGCCATCAGCTGATCCGTCTTCAGCAGGCAGACCGGTCAACCGAGCTTAAGGCCGCTAAGCCTACCATTGGCAGTACGGATCTGTGCCTGGTAGCTGGGGACAAGGTTGAAGACATTCTTCACCACCTGCGGAGCTATTACGTCGATGTGGTGGCCGGGCCGGTTGAAAAGAACGGTTCCGAGGGTGAAATGACGTCAATTTACGTCCACGATCCCGACAACAACCTGATTGAAATTGCGGTCTACAAGAATAAGTAATTTCCAAAGTGCCCGTGGCAAGTTTTACCACGGGCACTTTTCATGTCCTATTTATTCTTATTGCGCCAATTTTTCCAGCGATGACCAAGTTCACTCAGGATCAGGATGATGATCACCACGAGGGCAATCGAATAACCGATTACCCCGAGGCGGAAGATGTGAGGGTGCTGGCTGCTCCCCTCAACGAGGATTGAGGAGCCGAGGATCACTGCGGCCAAGATGATAACGATCAGGAAGCGGTTGGTAATCCGCTCACTCTGTTTGATTAATTGCTCTTGTCCTTTAAGTTTGAAGTTAACCTGAGTGTCCCCATTGGCAATTGTCTCCAGGGTGGCGTTGATCCGATCTGGTAGTTGGGCCGTTTCCTGGGCCGTGGTGACAAGGCTGATCAGCTGGTCGTCCAAACTATCTCGCCACTTGAACTTGCGCTTGAGGTACTGCAGACCGAATGGCCGGGCAACTTTCATCATCGAAATATCGGGATCAAGCCGGGCAACGGTGCTCTCCAAAGTACCAAAAGCCTTGATCAGTAAGGTCACCTCGGGTTTCATCTGCAGGTGGTTCTTTTGGCAGAGCTGGACAATCTGATACACCATCGTCGAGAAGTCAATTTCCCCCACACCCATCGCCAGGTAGGGGCGGATGAAGCTGCCGAGTTCCTTGGTAAATGCTGGTTCGTCTAAGGGGCCCGTTTGGTTGCAGATGGCCAGAACAGTCTGGGAAATGCGGCGAATATTCTTGGTCGTGATGGCCAGAACCACGTTGGCAATCCCGTCCGCCATGGCTGGCGTCAGGGTCCCCATCATTCCAAAGTCCAGGTACACAATTCGGTACGGGGGCAACGGAGTCTCCTGATGATAACTGAGGCTTGTTTTCCCTACTTGAACCTGATGCTGGTGGGAAGCCTTCATTGCCGGTTGCCCCTGAGCTACCGGATCAAGCTCATGGATGAGGATGTTCCCGGGGTGCGGGTCAGCGTGGAAGAAGTGGTCGACGAAGACCTGCTTCATAAAGTTCTTGACGAGGACATTGGCAATGTATTTGCGCTGCGCACGCAGTTCCGGAGTTTCTGGTCCCTTGTAGTTTTCCTTAAAAAGGTGACGGACACTCTTTCCCGCCATCGTTTGGTTAACCAGGATCTGCGGTGCACAATATTTGGAATAGACCTTGGGAACCGTGATAATGTCGTCTCCATTATTGAGACGGTAAAACTCCTCCCCATTGCGGACCTCGTTTAACGTATTGACCTCGCTCAGCAAAGAGCGGCTCAGTTCATCCAAGACCTTATCCAGGTTAACTACGGTCATCTCATTCGGAACATACTTGAGCAGCCGGACCGCCCGTCGCAGCAAGGCAATGTCAGTATTGACCAGTTGGCTGACTGCGGGGTGTTGGACCTTAACCACCACTGGGGTACCATCCTTTAAGGTCGCATGATGGACCTGACCGATCGAAGCCGAGGCAAAGGGCTCCTTATCAAAGCTTGAGAAGACTTCATCAATTGACCGGCCGGTTTGCTCTCTAAATGTCTGCTGCACACTGCTGAAGGGGTCTGCTTTGACCTGGTCCTGGAGCTGGCGCAGCACTTTGACATAGTCCGGTGAGATAAGGTCCGGCCGGGTCGACAGGATCTGCCCCAGTTTGATGAAGGTCGGGCCCAGCTCCTGAAAAGCAGCATAGACCTCCTGGGGATTCTTCTGGTGGTAGAAGTTGCTGAGAAAATGGTGGCAGCGCATCACCTGCATTATCTCGCGCAGACGTTGGCCCTTATTTATTTCAATGTCGGCCTCATTGTTCATGCTGATCATCCTTACTGATTTTGAATATTATCTTTAATTTTACCGCAAAAGAGGCCCCAAAAGAATCAGCAAAAATGTTGGTCACGATATATCAAACTTGATACAATAGTTACGAATAATATTTTATGGAAATAGGTGAGTTTATCAAATATGGCTTCATTATGGTCTTCATATTGGTTTAAGCTAATTGTTATTATTCTGATTTTACTGCTGGCGGCACTGTTTACGCTGCTGGAGTACTCAGTCGTTAAGGTTCGGCCAAGCGAGCTGCAGGAGCTCAAACAGACGCGCAAGGTTAAGCGCGCCGAGCACATGGTCGGTAATCTTAACGAATATCTTTCAACTGCTCAGGTCGGGGTTACGATGACCTCGCTGGTATTAGGGTGGATTGGTGACCAGTTCATCACCGACCTGCTGCTTAAGATCACGGTGGTTCCGGCAACAGTGCGGGAAATCATCTCACCAATTCTCGGTGTGCTGATCTTTACCTTCTTCCACGCCGTCTTCACGGATTTGGTACCAAAGAACATGGCGATCGACCGGCCGGTGCCGATCCTCTTATCGATCGTCCACCCGGTTCAATTCTTCCACACGATCTTCTACCCATTCGTTTGGTTGTTTGCCGTCGTTGCCGCCGGGATCACTAAGATGCTGGGCTACAACGTTCAGCCGGAAGAGGATACCTACTCCCAAAACGAAATCATGACCCTTTCTCAGCAATCTGAAAAGGCCGGGGAAATGGACAAGGAAGACGTGCTCTTCATGCGGCGGGCCTTCCAGATGAACGATAAGGTCGCCGAGGATATCATGATCGACCGGACCCAGCTGTCCGTGATTGATATCAAGGCCACCATCGATGACGCCGCCAAGCTTTACTTCGAGAAGAAGTTTACCCGGTTCCCGGTAGTTGCCAACAACGATAAGGACCACATCCTGGGTTACATCTTCTCCTACGACATCATGCGCCAGAGCCAGATCAATCCGGAACAATCAATCCGGACGATCATGCGGAAGATCCCAATCGTCTACGAGAACGAACCAATCACCAGTGTCCTGCAAGTGATGATGAAGAAGCAGGTGCCGATCGTGGTTGTCCAGGACGAATACGGTGGGACCTCCGGGATCATCACCGATAAGGATATCTACGAAGAGCTTTTCGGGACGGTCGGCGAAGAAATTGATCATGCCACCTCTGATATGATCGAGAAGAAGGAACCTGACAGCAAGGGTAACCCTACCTACGAGGTCTCCGGTAAGATGCCGTTAGACGACTTCGAGCGTTACTTCCACACCAACATCGAGCAATTCGACAATTCAGAAGTAACTACCCTGACCGGTTTCTTTCTGGAACGGCAGTATGATCTGAAGGTTGGACAGCCGATTAGAGTCGAAAACTTCTCCTTCATCCCGCTCGATCTCCAAAATGCCTATGTCAATAAGTTTAAGGTTATCTACATCAAGCCAAAGAAGAAGAAAGAGACGGATGACCAAGGCAAAGATAATAACAAGAAAAAATAACTAAAAAATAGCCCGTTCAGGATTTCCTGAACGGGTTATTTTAGTGCTGACAGTGAGTATCCTCACCCGGAACGCAGTTGCACTGGACGGTTTCGGGTGCCGTTGCCAGTTTCTTACTGAGAGTTTGCTGAAGACGCTTGATGTCGTCTTGGCTCAAGGTTGCCTGATCAACAACATGGTTGAGGGTTTGACCAACACAATGCTCGCAGATGCTATTGAACAGTTCATCCGCAGCCTGGTTCATCGTCGGCTGCTCCGCCACGAGCGGCCGGTAGATGAAGGACCGCCCCTGACGCGTTGTCGTGAGCGCCTCCTTGGCTACCAGGCGGCGCAGCAAAGTCTTGACGGTTGCCGGCTTCCAATCGACTTTACGCTGAAGAATGTTGATAACCTGGTTACTGGTCGTTTCGCCCAGCGTCCAGACAATCCGCATTACCTGCCATTCAGCCGGGGTAATCTCTAATCCTTTCGTCATGTTTCTGCCCCTTTCCGTTGCGATTACAATTGTAATTTTAACATCATTTCATGTTCTTGCAAAGCCGCAAGATAAATTGACTTCCCACTTGAACTTGGTAAACTAATACACGGTAATTTTATGACAAAGGAGTAAACACGAACTAAATGCAAAACAAACGTATTCAGCATGCCCTGATCATCATGGTACTGGGGACTTTCTTCGGAATTCTCTGCTCCACCTTGATGAACATCGCCTTGCCAACCTTCATGCGGGTCTTTGGAATAAGTGAAGCTCATGTCCAATGGGTAATCAACGGCTATATGCTGGTGAATGCCCTGATGATTCCGGTCAGCTCGTACTTGATCAAACGCTTCTCATTTCGTTGGCTCTTTATCTTCTTCTGCGCGGTCTTTTTGGTAGGGACCATCATCGGGGCCGCAGCCCCCAACTTCAACACGGTCGTTATTGCTCGGATGATCCAAGCAATCGGGGCCGGCATGATGATGCCCCTGGTCAACGTTTTGGCCATCCGCTATGCTGATCCCGGTAAGAAAGGGCGGATCATGGGAGTAATCGGGCTTGCCTTCAACTGTGCCCCGATCTTTGGCCCGGTCCTCTCGGGGGTTCTCCTAAACTACCTCTCCTGGCGCTACCTCTTCATCCTGATCCTCCCGTTCCTAGCGATCGTCTTAGTGCTATCATTTATTTTCCTACCCTATATCCCGCATAATGAATCACCACGGTTCAATACAATCGGGTTGGTGACGATCACAATTGGGCTCTGGTCGCTATTGATGGGGCTGTCCAACGTTTCTACCAACCAGTTGGGCTCCTTCAATGTTTGTGGTTACGTACTAATTGGAATCGCCTTCCTAGCGCTATTTTACTTTACTCAGCACCACAGCGACCACCAGCTGATTAACCTGACGATCTTTTCTCATAAACAGTTTGTTCTTGCCACTACCATTAACATGCTGATCACGGCAACGATGTATGGGAACACCATCTTGATCCCCCTCCTGGTCCAGATTGTTCTGGGCAAGAGCACCATTGTCTCCGCAATGACCGTCTTGCCTGGCGCCTGCCTGACGGGCTTGCTTTCAACTACTAGCGGACGCTTCTACGACATTTACCCGATTAGAATCTTGGTCGGGGTAGGCCTGGTCGTTGACATCATCGGTACTCTCGGCCAAGCGATGATCGGGGCCAACAGTTCAGTTTGGATCATCACCCTCTTCCAGACCATCCGCCAGTTTGGCCTGGTAACAATGCTGATCCCGCTGCAGACCCAGGCCCTGTCCCTGCTGCCTAACGAAATCGTGCCCGATGCGGTAGCCAGTTTCAACACCTTTCGCCAAATTGCGGCTTCGTTTGGGACAGCCCTAATCGTAGCCATGGTCGGCATTGTCAATGGCATCATCCATAAGCCCAATTCCCACCTTGGGATTCAGGCTGGTTTCCTGCTTTGCCTGCTCCTGTTGATCATTTCCCTGATCCTCAGCCGTCAGCTTTATCATAAGATCGAACGTCCCGCGCGCTAATTCTAAGGCCACCCGCTAGAATCCGGGTGGCCTTTTTTTCAGCATTCGAATAAAACGTTTTAATGACGAATGAACGGTTGTATAATGATGAAAGGAATATTATATACAGTTCCGGGGTTTTAGAAGCATTTCCCCATTTTGTCCCCTCAAACAAAACGTGCCTTAACTAAACTTATCGCATATCTGCTTGAAGAAGGGATTGAAATAATTGAATATGAAGTATCGTTTGCAGAGCCTTTTCTTTGTTCTGACAGCCTTTCTGCTTGGCTGCAATGAATTTATGGTTGTCGGGGTGATCTCGAATATTGCCAAAAGCTATCACGCCTCATTGTCTACCGTGGGGCTATTGGTCACGGTCTTCGCCGTCACCTACGCAATCTGTACCCCAATATTGACCACAATCACGAGCAAGTACGACCGGTTCAAGGTCCTGATGACCATGCTGGTGATCTTCTGGCTTGGTAATACTATGACAGCACTGGCCCCAAGTCTTCCCTTGCTCTTCATTTCCCGGATCATCACGGCAGCGGTGGCCGGGACGATCATTTCGTTGATCCTGGTCTTTGTCAGCGTGATTGCCCCGCTGGAGAAACGGTCAATGCTGGTGGCCACCGTCTTTGCTGGCTTCAGCACGGCAACTATCATTGGGGTGCCGATCGGAACCACCATCAGCATGCTCTCGTCATGGCACATCAGTTTCCTGGTGATTTCAGTATTGACGATCATCATCGGGGTTGGCTTATACTGGCTGGTGCCGCGGGGAACCAGCCAGGTCACCGGTTCAATCAAAAACCAGCTGCAGCTAATGACTGATCGCCGCATTTGCTTGGGTGTGATTGCGATGATCACGCTGATGGCCGCCGAATACACCTTCTATACGTATATTCGGCCGATCATCACAGACGTCCTCGGGTTCAGTGCCAGTCAGCTCAATTGGCTGTTGGGACTGATCGGGGTAATGTTCATTATCGGCAACACTTGTGCTGGAATCATCTCCAGCCGCTACGGAATAGGGAAGATGCCGGTGATTAGCACCGCTTGCCTGGTCCTTCTGCTGCTGATGGGTAGTGCTTTCCACCTTTCTTGGCTCGGGATCGTCCTGTTGTGCCTGATCTGCTTTGTCTTAGGAATGCCTGGGTCGATCCTTCAGGTGATGTTCCTCAACGTTGCCGAGCGTGATCATCCAGCAGCGATGAGCCTGGCCTCCTCCCTTAATCCGATCTGCACCAACATTGGTGTCTCGGTTGGTTCGCTGGTAGCCGCAATCAGTGTTAGCTTTGTTCCGGTTAGTCAAATCGGCTACGTGGGCGCCCTCTTCGCTCTCGTTGGAGTCATCTGCACGATGATGCTGGTAAAAACAGAAAATTAACGTATAACAAAAGCCGCATTTGCGATATCCCTTAATCAGGGGATTGCAGATGCGGCTTATTTACTAATCATCTTTTCCAGCCAAATAGGCACTAATCTCATCCATCATTACCTGGCCGTACTTCTTGAGTTTGGCCTGACCGACCCCGTTGACTTCCAGAAACTCTGCAGAGGTCTGGGGCTGCAAGCGGGCCATGTCGTGAAGGGTGCGGTCTGAAAAAATCATAAATGGTGGAACCCCCTGATCGGCGGCAAGCTCTCGGCGGCGACCGCGGAGGCGTTCAAACAAGGCGGCCTGCTCAGGAGTCTCCACAATCTTAGTTGCTGCCTTGCTTGGTTGCGGTTCAATCCGGCGTTGGACCTTAGCGTGGCCCGCTAGCACTTGCCAGCCGGCCTGGCTAACCTTGACCACCGGAAACTGGCCGCCTTCAAGTTCGAGAAAGCCGGTAGCGACCAGGTAATCCACTAGGCTTCCGGCTGCTTGCTGAGAAAGTTTGAGTACGCCGTAGTGGTCGAGTCGGTCAGCATGAAGCTGACGGACCCGCTGGTCATGGGAACCTGTCGCCACCTTGGCAACTAGGGACTTGCCGAAACGGCCGTGCAACTCATTGACGGTCGCAATAACTTCTTTTGCGGTGGCGGTGATATCCTCTAGTTGCCGGTCATCGGTACAATTACTGCAATGCCCACAGGGTTCGCAGGTCTGGCCGAAGTATTCGACCAATTGTTGCTGCAAGCAACGCGGATTATTAGCATATTCCGTAACTGCCTGCAGTTTCTCGTATTGAACTTCCCGGTATTGGTCATCGGCAGTTGATTGATCAATGAACCAGCGGTACTGCTGGATGTCGTTGGCATGGTAGAGCATCACCGCCTCGCTTGGCAAGCCATCACGACCGGCCCGTCCAGCTTCCTGGTAATAGGACTCCATGTTCTTGGCGCTGGTGGCGTGCAGGACAAAGCGGACGTTACTCTTATCAATCCCCATTCCAAAAGCATTGGTGGCCACGATCACCGGCACCCGGTCAAATTGGAAGTCGTCTTGCACCTGAGAACGGTCTTCCGGGGACATCCCCGCGTGATACATTGCCGCGTTGATCCCCCGTTCGTTGAGAAAGCTAGTTAAAGATTCCACCCGTTTGCGCGTGTTGGCATAGATGATCCCCGCCTCTTGCTGGTGCGCCGCAAGGTATTTAATAATGTATTGCCTGGTACTGCCCCGCGGATGAGCTACCCGGAAGCTGATATTGGGACGGGCAAAGCTGGTAATGACAAAGCTTTCCCGGGGGATCATCAGCTGTTCTCCAATGTCTGCCTGAACCTGCGGGGTAGCAGTTGCCGTAAGAGCCAGGATAGTCGGGCTCGTTTTGAGCCGTTGAATAGCTGCGTAGAGCTGGCGATAGGCCGGGCGAAAATCATGCCCCCATTGGGAGATACAGTGCGCTTCGTCGATCGCCACGAGGTTGATATTGAGAAAACTCAGCTGGTACTGGAAGTAGTCCATCGCCAGCCGTTCGGGGGTAACGTACAGCAACTTGGTTTCTCCATTATAGGCACTGCGTAAAATCGGGTTGACCTCTTCACGCGGCGTGGTGCTGTTAAGCGCGGCAGCGGCAATTCCGTTTTGACGCAGAGAGTCCACCTGGTCCTTCATCAGGGAAAGTAGGGGCGAGACAACAATTGTCACTCCTGGATTGATCAGTGCCGGAATCTGATAGCACAAAGACTTTCCACCCCCGGTCGGCATGACGGCAAGGGTATTCTGGTGGTTGAGAACCTGGGTGATGACCTGTTCCTGCCCGTCACGAAAATGATCAAAACCAAAGTTAGTGTGTAGGATGTCGATTGGTGTTGCCACGTTATTCCCCTCTCATTTTAAGACTGCTATTAGTTTAATACGGAAAAGGCGGCAGTTGCCATTAATTTCCCTTGTTTATCATACTACATCGCAGTGCCGACGCATAACATCGTGTGAGCTTTCTGGTCGTGCGGTATAATGGTAATCGTTAATTGCGAAAAAGGAGGACAACTATTGAAGTATCTTTTTCTAGTCAACCCCTGTGCCGGTGGTGGCAAGGGCAAACTGGTCTGGCAACAACTCATCCCCCTGCTTACTGATAGTCCGCAGGGCCAATTTGACCACGTCATCAGTCGACATGCTGGACAGCCTCGTGACCTAGCAATGCAGGCGGCCCAGCGTTCCGACCTCGACTGTCTGATCGTGGTAGGCGGCGATGGCACCCTCCACGAAGCCATCACCGGTCTCATAGAGAGCCCGCAGGAAAAGCTACTGCCGGTGGCCTATATTCCTGCGGGAACGGGAAATGATTTTGCCCGGGGCTACGGGATTTCAACTAACCCGGCCCAGGCCCTGCAGCAAATTCTTATCAACCGGCACCCCCATACCATCAATATTGGGCATTATCGGGATTTACGTCGGCAACAAAGCGGGATCTTCATTAACAACTTCGGAATCGGTTTTGATGCTGCAATCGTGCATGCCACCAATAATTCCCGGGCTAAGGACTTCCTTAATCATCACCACCTGGGGACCTTCTCTTACATCTTTAAAGCGCTCCACGTCCTCTTCACCCAGCCGACTTTCTCGGTCTGGGTCCAAGATGGGAAGCAATTGCGAAAGTTCTCCCGGGCCTTTCTCCTGGTAGCCAGCAACCACCCCTACATTGGCGGCGGCATTCGGATTGCCCCGGACCAGCGTGTCGATAAGAAACAATTGGAACTGGTGGTG
This sequence comes from Limosilactobacillus sp., assembly GCF_051873075.1. GTDB lineage: Bacteria > Bacillota > Bacilli > Lactobacillales > Lactobacillaceae > Limosilactobacillus. The sequence continues at coordinate 30,203 of NZ_JBJEEM010000046.1, forward strand.
GTCGAAAAGCGGCATTGGCTCACTCTAATCTGGTCAATGCTGATGTTTGCCAGCGGCCGGCTGACCGCATCTCGTTATGCCTACCTCTTGCACGGCCAACAATTGCGCTACCGAATCTCTCCGGCCCAGTACGGACAGATCGACGGCGTGGAACCCGGCAAACATGCCTTTGACCTTACAATCGATTGCCGTAGTTATCCATTCTGGCAACGACCGCAGAATTTACATCCTTAAAAAAGCCCGGTGACCAATCAGGTTCCCGAGCATTATTTATATATTTAAGCCAAAAAAGGCTGAGTCAACGGTTCCCAGTTCAACCCAGCTTTGATTACATATAAAAGTATTAGTCGTCCCAAACCTTTTTGGCAACGTTGAAGGCAGACCAGGCATTTGGCCAACCCACGTAGAATGCCAGTTGGGTAATCATTTCGGCAATCTCTTCCTTTGTGATGCCGTTCTTCTTAGCTGTCTGCATATGGTATGGCAGCTGTTCAAAGGCACCCTTGGTGATCAGGGCCGTTACCGTCAGGAAGCTCCGGTCACGTGGGCTGAGTTCCTTTTCCCGGGACCAAACCTGGCCAAATAGAACATCGTCGTTTAATTCAGCGAACTTAGGGGCAAAGTCACCCAATTGATCGCGACCTGCAGTTTGCTTCTTTGCCATTTTTATCAGATCCTTTCCTGTTTACTTACCAAGCTGGTCGTAGTAGTCATCGGTTACCTTTTCACACCATTCACTGGTTCCCTTGGTAATCGCAATGTGGGAGAACCAGGAATCCTTGGTGGCACCATGCCAGTGCTTGACCCCTTCGTGAATAGCCACAACGTCACCTGGCTTCAGCAGTTGCGCTGGCTTGCCCTCTTCTTGATACCAGCCTTCACCGGCCGTTACCAGGAGAATTTGGTAGCCATTATGGTGGATGTGCCAATCATTGCGGCAGCCGGGTTCGAAGTTGACGTTGGAAACGTTGACGTCAATGTTGTCATCGGGACTGACCAGTCCATTCAGATAGCTGGTACCGATAAAGTACTTGGCGAAGGCAACGTTCTTGTCACCAAAGCCAAACAAGTCGTTCTTTACTGCTTCTTCATTCTTTGCCATTGTTAAGCACTTCCTTGTCTTATTGATTACCCTTAATATAAGGGATAAAATGTCTAATGTTAAATGCTTATTATAAAGAACCACCTATTCACAATCTGAATTATAGTTTCCGCAACCACGAAGCTAACGTCGGCACCGCAAAATGCGGCGTAGCATGAGTCAGAACGTGGTAGCCGGACGTCACGTGCAGCTTCCCCGCGTGAGCCACAAAGTCTTGCTGGTAATTGCCAGTATCGCTCCACCCGGTACTAAATGGGGCCACAACACCTGAATACCCCTGCAATTGCTTTAAGAGCTGCATGATCGGCGAGGAAAGCTGGCCGTCCCAGACCGGGCCACCGATCAAGATTGCATCGTAGTAGTCCAGCTTTGGCAGCTTGGTGACAATCTGAGGCAATCGCCCACTTGTCCGCTGTCTTTTATAGATCTTGTCAGTAGCGGTCATATCATCAGGGAAGGTCTGGTCGGCGACCTGGATCCGCAAAATGTCGGCATCGGTTAACTGGTGAATTTGACTAGCTACCTTGGCCGTCGTGCCAAACTGTGAATAATATAAAATCAATGCTTGCTTTGCCATTTAGCGCACTTCCTTATTTAGATTAATTGGAGGATCAATTATCATGGATACTCGCGTCATTAAATACTTCCTAGCGGTCGCACAAATCAATAATATCACAAAGGCGGCCAAGCAACTCCACATCACCCAGCCAACGCTCTCCCGCCAGATCATGGACCTGGAAAAAGAACTCGGCGTTACTCTCTTTGACCGCCGGCAGCGGCGAATGGAATTAACCCAGGCAGGGGTCGTCTTCCAACGCCGCGCCACAACCCTGGTTCAGCTGCTCGACCAGACCAAAGATGAGCTCCACAAGCAGAACTACAATGAATTGAGCGGAACCATTAACCTGGAATGTGTCGTTTCCAGCGTTTCGCCCTTTACTATGAACCTCATTGACCAGTTCCAACAACAACATCCAGCGGTGCAATTCAATATCTTTGACGGCGATGGAGACTACCTTCGTCGCCAGCTCGACGAAGCCGCCACGGAACTGGCCTGCCTGCTCGAACCGGTCGAGGCTGCTAAATATAACTTCCTGGTCCTGCCAAGTCGCGAACAGTGGGGCATCATTCTGCGGGCTGACGATTCTCTGGCTCAAAAGCCCTTCTTTACGCGTGAAGACCTCTATAAGCTTCCCCTGATTATCCCCCACCGGAACATCATCCGCGATGAGGTCAGTGATATTCTTAAGCTTGATCAGCGAAAGCTCAACATCCGGGCCAGCAATACCCAGCCAAGCAACGTTATGGAATTAATTCGAACAGGACATTACTACGGATTGGGAATCAAGGGGGTTACTGACGTCTTTCAGGACCCCAAACTGGCCTTTGTGCCATTCTCACCGACAACGACTACTGGCCATGTCCTGGTTTGGAAAAAGAACCGGCAGCTATCCAGTGCAGCAGAACACTTCTTGCAGTTTGTGGCCGACCATTGCCATTAGCATTTTAGAAAACAAAGTTAATCAAGATGATGTAGCTGATGGTCCCCACAATCAGTGAGAGGAACATGCTGCGCCGCCACAGGTGAACAGCCACTGTGATGATACCCGCAATCAAATCAGGAAGGCCGTGGTTTCCTGCCAGCAGGTTAATGTTGCGATAGCAATATACTACCAGCATCCCCATAATGGCTGCTGGCAAAAAGGCCCCGAGTCCCTTGATAAATGGTGCCGGCTCCGGCTCGGCTTTCTTATTATTGGTGAAGATCGCAAACGGCAGCCAGCGCGTGACAAAATTGGTAACAGCCGCAATGGCGATGGTTATTATCTGTTGTAGTAAACTCATGCCTCTTCACCCGCTTTCTGGCAACGGCGGTAAAGAAAGTAGTATTCACCCACCAAGATTAGAAGCGCTGCAACCAAGAAGTAGGTCTTACCGAAGAGCAATAGGCAAACAAGCGTAATTGCTACCCCACTCAGGGAACTGATGTGGTGCTTCTCCTGCATAAATTGCTCAAGCGCCAGGACGATAAATAGGGCTGTCATCACGAAATCGAGGCCTTTGATTTGCAGGTTAAGGGTACTGCCCAAGAAACCGCCGAGAAAGGCACCAAGTACCCAGTAGAAATAATCTAAAAGACTGATCCAAACTTGGATTGTCTGCTTGTCATATCCGGCAGGCACCTTCAAGCTGTAGTTGATGACAAAGGTTTCATCAGTTAATCCAAACAGCAATAAAAACTTTCGCCAGCCGTGCTGGTGGTACTTGGTGAGCATCGAGATGCCATAGAAAAACTGTCGGAAGCCCACCACCGCAGTGATCAGCAGGACGTTGAGCGGATTGAACTGCTGTAGCAGCAAAGTTGCGATGATGAATTCGACTGATCCCCCATAGATCGTCGCCGCCATCAGTGTCGGATACCAGAACGAGAAACCCAAATTGTGCATATACAATCCGTAGCCTAGTCCCAAAATAACGTAGCCTAAAAAGACCGGACTAGAAGCGGTCAGGGCAAAGCGGAAATTTCCCCAATTTTTATTTTTCACTTTTTCAATCCTCCCAATCAAAGTGATAACTTCATTCTATCAGACCACAATAGTCGGCACCAGCTGGGCAAGAAAAAAGCGTCTCGCCCGCTTAGGGTGAGACGCCGATCATCTTCAATTCTAGTTTCCAGTCAACAGAGCGTAGACATAAGAAATTTCGCTTGGCCGGTAAACACCGTGCAATTCGCCGACCTTGGTAAAGCCATTCTTGGTAATCAGGTGCTGCATGATTTTGTTATCCTCATGCGTATCAATCCGGATCGTTTTGATCTCCTTACGGTTCTGCTTGATGTAGTCAATCACATTGGTAAACAATGCTGATGCATAACCCTTGCCAGCGTGGTTAGAGTGGATAGCGACCCGGTGAATAACCACGTACTTGTCAGTATCGATCAGCCAGTCACCTTGCAGTTCGTCGTAGGAGTGGTCTGGTGCTTCGACAATTGACAATGCACCGACCGTCTCATCATCACCTGACTGTACCAGGTAGGCCCAGCCATTATTGATATCTTCCTTGACGTGCTCAACATTTGGGTAGTCCCCCTGCCACTGATCGATCCCCTGGGAAGCCAGTTGGTCGCGACCGTCGCGCAGGATCTCAATAATCTGGTCTAAGTCATTCATCGTTGCTTGCTTAATTTGCATTGGGCTATCATCCCTTCATGGTTAGATTTATGTTTACAATCATTGAAAACAGCTTTGAATAATGTAACACACTTCAATTCTAACTGACAAGCATTTAGTCCCAAGATTTATCTGTCCGTCCGTAACGTAAAATGCTATGATGGAATCAATGTATAGTTAAAAGAAGGTAATGAAACAATGCGTAAATTCCGTTGGCTGATCCTGTCGCTACTGACGCTTCTCCTGGTGCTGGTTCCTGCAACTTCGGGTCATGCCCAAGCGTTATCGAAAAAATATGTTCAATCGACCACCCCAACCATCTTTTTCCATGGTTTTGGTAGCAGTGCCCATGCGGAACAGTACATGGTTGATAATATCATGAAGGCTGGCGTCAGCAAGACCGCGATTGTTGCCAACGTGGCGGCAGATGGTCAGGTTACCTTACAAGGCCGTATTCCAAAGGGGGCAATCAATCCCCTGGTCGAGGTCAATTTTGAAAATAGCCGTAACTCCGACTATGACCTCCAGGGACAATGGGTCAAGAACGTCGTCGTCAAGCTTCAGGACACCTATCATTTCAAGAAGATGAACATCGAAGCCCACTCGATGGGAAACATGGCGGTAATGTACTATCTGCTCAACAATTGCCAGAACAAGAAGCTCCCCCAGCTCCAGAAACAGGTGGCCATGGCCGGAACCTTCGATGGGGCGATGGGCTGGAACGAACCCGCTGATCTGACCATCAATGCCAAGACGGGTAAGCCCAATAAGATGAACGACACCTACCAGAAGCTCCTGCCGTTGCGCCAAACCTACCCTCGCCAGACGCGAGTTTTGAATATCTACGGTGACCTGGGTAATGGCAACGATAGTCAAGTTACCAACAATTCTAGCAAAACGTTGAAGTACCTACTCAACGGTCGCGCAAAGTCCTATGCTGAAAAGAAGATTACCGGTGCCAATGCCAAGCACGAGCTCCTTCACCACAACCCGCAGGTTAACAAGGTCCTTATCCAATTCTTCTGGGGTAAATAATTGACAGCATGACATTTGATACAATCAAAAAAAAGCATTCAACTTAAGCTGGTTGAATGCTTTTTGCTTCGGAAAATTTCCGGGTTAATTGCCGGAAAGCTCATCGATACTACTGGTTAATCATAGTATCCGTTGGGCAATGTGGAAGTAATGCTTATATAGAGCCGTATAACGTCCCGAATTTTTCTTCACCAGCCAGGGCTTATCACGTCCACAATAATGCAGAATGACCGTATTCTTAATTACCCAGTCAGTTGTCCATTCGCCAAACGAGATGGTTTCATAAATCTGTCCCTTACGTGTGTCATAGTTATAGAGCTGATCAGGAACGGATTTGATGTTCTTGCCATAAAGAGCGTTAAGCACGTCCTGGTCGGGCAGCAACAGGATATGTTCCCGGATGTATTTGAAAATATCCTGCGGGCGGACCCGTTGCCGAATGGCATCCAGGTTCATCAGTAAAACTCCAGAGTTGTAGTAACCGTCGGCATCGAAGTTCTGGAGACGGATCTTGTTAATTACCTCGGTTGTATTTGTCAAACCGGTATGGATGGCAGAGGCGTAAAGATAATTCGTCAAGTTAGTCTCATATAGACTGGTCAGGTCGTTAATGCAGAGCACGTCGGCATCCAAGTAGAGAATCTGATGGAGATTATCGGGTAGAAGTTTGTGCGCCAGAAGACGGTAATAGATCGTCGTTGGGTAACGATCGGTGACGGGGGCATCCTTAAACATCTCGTTCTTCACCATCACGGGGTGGTAGGTCATCCCCAGTTGTTGACAAAAATCAGCCAGTTTAGGCCCCTGCTGTAGCGGCTCCTTTTGGATCACGTAGACATCGAAATTCTGGGCCTTAGTATTGACCTTAATTGACAGCAATACGGTCGCTAACTGTGTAGTATAATGATCATCAATTGAGAATAGTAAGTTCATTTCAACGGTCCTCCTCATATTGTCTTATTATAACAGAACCGGCTAAATGAATTTAGGAACGGAGAATCATTATGAAGCAAGAAGAGCAAATTGTCGCAGTTAAACAATACACTATTGAGAAGCTCGGCCAGGATAAAACCGGACACGGCATGGACCACATCAATCGGGTCGTCAAAATGGCCCGGCGGTTGGCCATTGGCGAGGGGATCGATCCATTCCTGCCGGTCGTGGCCGCCTACCTCCACGATACAATCGACGAAAAGCTGGTCGCCAGTATCCCCGCTGCCAAGCAGGAGCTTAACGACTATCTAGTAGATCATGACTTCACCACTACGGAGATCGCTACCGTCATGGATGTGATCAGCAACATTTCCTTTGCCCATACCCTCGACGGCGAAGAGATTCAGCTCTCCCCGATTGGCAAAATTGTCCGGGACGCTGACTGGCTGGATGCAATCGGTGCCCTTGGCATCACCCGGGCCGTCTACTACGGGGGTGCCCACCACGAGAAGATTTATGATCCAGCGGTTAAGCCCCGCCAGAACATGAGTCGGGAAGAATACCGTAACCTCGCCGATGAGACGATCATCAACCACTTCTACGAGAAGATCCTTAAACTAAAGGACATGCTCCAGACTAAGACTGCCCGCCAAATCGCCGAACACCGACAGCAGGTCATGCTAGACTTCTTGGATGAATTCAAAGCTGAATGGAAGGCTGAACGGTAACGCAAAAACCGCCTTGCTAGCAAAAATACTAGCAAGACGGTTTTACTTATTTTTCGGAATCATTATGGTCAGTTGAGGTGACCCAATGCTGCCAAAGCCACCGAACGGCGATCGCCAGCAACGGAGTCAACACTGCGTAAAGCAAAGCGGTCAGAATGCTGGTGGAGAACCCCAGCTGGACAAAAGCCCATACAGTAGCTCCCTGACCGTCGAACAGCCAACCAGCGATCGCCAGACTACCCTCGATCAGGACCAGTTGCACCAAACCGGCAACAAGGCCGAGAAAAATCAGCTGTTGGTGAGTGACGCCCTGGTCACGCGGCAATTGCCAACCAATCAGCCAGGCCAGTAAAGCAACCGTTAGCAAGATGTCAATTACAGTTGCCCACCCGGCAGTCCCAAATATGAACATGATGATCAGTGCCAAAACGGTAGTCAAAATGGCCCAGCCCGTCCCTGCGGCTAGCAGGACTGCTAAGCTGATAATGCCAGCCCATGGAGCAACGAAGACTCCTGTTGGCAGAATAAAGCGGGCACTGACGAAGCCGGCGAGCACCATTAGTACTACCGCCACCACTGCCAGGGTTACCGATTTACTATTTATCCGCATGATCTTAAAGCGGCTTCTTATCAGTATCCTGCATCCAAGCGAGGGCCAGGGCGCCTTCACCAAGGTGGGTACCGATAACGGGGCCAAAGTAACTCAGCTCAAACTTAATATCTGGGAAGTCCCCCTGCAGTTTTTCCAGCCACTTTTGGCCAGCCTCCTCCGCGTTAGCGTGGAAGACAATTCCCCGAACTGGGTAATCGAGCTTAGCAAGGTCTTCCTTGAAGATCTGTTCGCAGCGTAGCTTAGCCTTTTTCATCGAACGAACCTTTTCAAAGGCCTCAATGGCGTGGTGTTCATTATGGAAGCTCAGCAATGGCTTAATCTTTAAGATAGAACCCACAAATGCGGAGGCATTGGAAAGCCGGCCCCCTCGGACAAGGTTTTGCAGGTCATCAACTACGAAGACTTCGTTAATCGTGTCCCGCAATTGGGTCAGCTTAGTGATAATGGTATCCAGGTCCTCACCGGCTTCCACCAGTTGCGCCGCCTGAATTGCCAAGTAGCCCATCAGCTTGACCGTGATTTGACTATCAAATGGGACAATCTTGATGGTGTCCTTCATTTCATCCGCGATCTGCGTGATGTTGTTCAAGAAACCGGAGATTGACTTCGCCAGGTGAATACTGATAACGGCATCGTAACCTTCATCGGCCAACTTTTGGTAAAGTTCCATCATTTCACCGATCGAAGGCTGAGAGGTACTAGGGAAGGTACTGGAAGTCTTCAGGAGATGGTAAAACTCTTCGGTTGTGATATCAACGCCTTCGCGGTAACTCTTACCGTCCACAACGAATGGAATTGGGACAACGTGAATATGATTGGCGGCCGCCTCTTCTGGAGTAAGGTAGGCGGTGCTGTCGGTTACAACAGCAATTTTCATTGTATCGTCCTCCATTTTTATTGATGATTTTAATAATAATTGCTTTGAAGTGGATAAAAATCCACATAATATAAGAAGCATACCACATGCCAAAGCATAAACCAACTTATTTTGATAGACAAACCCTTAAACTTGTTCGCATGAATGGAAAAACGGTATAATAGATCTTGCACGATTTTGAACGTTATATCAATGAAAGGAGCGCTTTGCATGTCCTTTGACGGCTTTTTTACCCATGCAATGGTGCATGAACTAGACCAAACACTAACCACCGGGCGGGTGGCCCGGGTAAGCCAGCCTTATCCGGCCGAACTGATCATTACCATCCGGGCGCACCGGCACAACCACGCCCTCCTGCTTTCGGCCAACCCAACCTACCCGCGGATTCAGATCACCACGATCCCCTACAGCAACCCGGCGGTCCCCACCAACTTCACGATGACCCTTCGCAAATATCTCGAGGGAGCCATCCTGCATTCGATTGAACAAGTTGGCAACGACCGGATCATCAAGCTGACCTTTGATACTCGCGATGAACTAGGTGATAGCCAGCAGTTAGTTCTGGTTAGCGAAATCATGGCCCGGCACAGTAACATTTCACTGGTCAACAATAAGACCGGAAAGATCATCGATACGATCAAACACGTCGGTTCGGATCAGAACCGGGTGCGGCTACTGCTGCCGGGGGCAACCTTCGTCATGCCGCCCAAGCAGGATAAGCTCAATCCCTACCTGCCCAACCAGCTTTACAGCGATCTGATCAAGCAGTATCAGGATCCGCGAGAATTGGCCCACCAGCTTCAGCAGGGTTATGAAGGTCTGGGCACCGATACGGCCCGGGATCTTGCTGACCGCCTGCTCGCCAGTGACCACCTGCCGACGACCTACCAGCAGTTTATTCAACAGTTTGATTCCCCAGATCCAGTAATTATCAATGGTAAGCGCAAGTCGTTCATGGCTTTCCCGCCGTTAAATGCCGAAGCGGACTCTCTGCAGCATTACCCGACCCTCTCTGAAATGTTGGATAACTATTACGCACAAAAAGCCCAGCAAGACCGCTCAAAAGAGTTGGCCGGGCAAGTCATCAAAGTTATCAAAAATGAGTTGAAGAAAGATCGCCGGAAGGTTAAGAAGTTTAATCAGCAGCTGGCAGACGCGGATGCTGCCGACCGTTATCGGATCCGGGGGGAGATTTTGACAACCTACCTTGGCAAGCTCAAGCCCGGCATGAAGGAGATTACCCTCCCAAACTTCTATGACGATAACAAGCCACTGAAGATCGAGTTGGCCCCAGAGCTGTCACCATCGCGTAACGCTCAGAAGTACTTCACCAAGTACGATAAGTTGAAGGCCTCCGTTGCCCATGTCAACGAACAGATGAAGCTGACCAATGATGAGATCGCCTACTTTGAAAACATTCAGAACCAGATCGACATGGCTGAACCTGCTGACATCCAGGAGATTAGGCTGGAATTGCAACAGCAGGGCTATATCAAGGGCAAAAAGCAGAAGAGTAAGAAGCAGCGCAAGGTCCGCCTCAGCAAGCCTGAGCAGTTCCACACCAGTGATGGCACCCTGGTGATGGTCGGTAAGAATAACCTGCAGAACGACCGGCTGAGTTTCAAGATTGCCAATAAGAACGAAATCTGGCTCCACGTCAAGGACATCCCCGGCTCCCATGTTGTGATCCGCTCGACCGACCCGAGCGAGCAGACCATCCTGGAGGCGGCCCAGCTCGCGGCTTACTTCTCCAAGGGCCGTGATTCGGACAATGTTCCGGTCGACTACCTGCCGGTCAAGCGGCTCCACAAGCCGAATGGTGCTAAGCCTGGCTTTGTAATATTTAGAGGTCAGAAAACTTTGTACGTGACGCCGCATAAGCTTTAGAATTAGAAGAATCCAAAAACTACTGAAAAATGAACGTTTCTGGTAATGACTCATGGTTATTACCGGAGACGTTTTAGTTTACTTTAATTGTTGGATTTTGTAACACGTAATTTTTAGATTGCTACAAGTGTTTCATGAGTGATTGGTCTATAGAGCAATTGTTTTTTGGGGGGATTTCTTTTTAATTTTTTTGTTTTATTTTAGTTAAAGTAAATTTCAACTTTGCATTAAATTATCTGGATCCAAT
>NZ_JBJEEM010000047.1:0-1865 GCF_051873075.1 Limosilactobacillus sp.
GTGATGGTCTGGATACTAGCGAAGACGACATGTTGATGGACGCTTTGGATGCTGGTGCCGATGACATGAAGGCCAGTGACGAAAAGTTCCAAATCTTCACCGACCCAAGCAGCATGGCAAGTGTTCGTGATGCTCTTCAAGAAAAAGGCTACGAACTGGATACTGCCGAAGTGACGATGATCCCACAAAACCGGACCGCCGTTCCTGAAGACAAGGTCAAGCAATACCGTCACTTAATTGATGAATTGACCGCCAACGATGATGTTGCCGACATCTACGAAACTGGTATTCTGCCAGACGACGATGATGACGACGAAGAATAATTAGGGTAATTGAATCCCCAAAAAGCTACTGAATTTTTCAGTAGCTTTTTTTCGTTTAAACATCTTCTTTTACCGTCCTTATTAAGTAGGGGGGATGGATAATGGAAGCCTTTGAAAAGGAACTGAACGTAATCATTAACCGGCGGATTGCAGACCTTTACGTATTACCGTTCAAGAACTATTACCGGCTGATGGTGGCCGAGCAAGGCCAATTGAAGCTGTTCAAAGAGGTGCCGCAAGACTACGCTTGCCGCCTAATCACCTACCTGAAGTATCGGGCCGACATGGCCGTTAGCGAACACCGCCGGCCGCAACTCGGTGCGCTGACCTGGCATAGCGGACCGGAAAAAGTCAACTTGCGCCTATCCAGCGTTGGTGACTACCAGGGTCGCGAATCGCTGGTGGTGCGCTTTATCTACCAGTTAACCGATGACAGCTACCACCTGCTCTTTCCAGAGCAGTGGCAGGAACTGAAAACATTGTTGCATCGCCGGGGTCTGATCCTCTTTGCGGGACCGATGGGTTCTGGCAAGACCACGACAATGTACCGGCTTGCCCGTGAGTTGGCGAGTAGGCAAGTCGTCATGACGATTGAGGACCCGGTGGAGATCAGTGAACCGCGGTTTGTTCAGTTACAGATCAATGACTTGGCAGGGATGGGCTATCAACAGTTGCTTCGTCTTGGCCTTCGCCATCGTCCCAATGTTTTTATCATCGGGGAGATTCGTGACCCCCAGACCGCAATGATGACTATTCAGGCCGCCCTGAGTGGTCATTTAGTCCTGGGAACTGTCCATGCCCGTGATGTCTATGGAGTGATCGCCCGGTTGATTCAGTTGGGGATTTCCCCCTACTACCTTGAGCAGGTGATGACCGGGGTTTGCTACCAGCGCTTGTTGATGCAAAGTGATGCAACACCGGCCGTCCTGTTCGATCAGTTGAGCGGACCAGCGCTGGCAAACGAAATTCAGAAACAACAGGGGAGGGGAATGACCAATGCGTGGACGCGTTATCTTGACCAAGCGGTGGCGACCGGCCAGCTTACGTCTGAAGAAGCAGCAAAGTATCAAAACGGCTAAGTTTACCCCGAGTGCACAGGGACAATGGTTCCTGCTGGTTTACGATTTGCTGTCGGTTGGCTTTTCACTCCAGCATGCCCTGCGCTTTACCAAGACAGTAATGCCTGATCTCCAGCCGTTGCTGACCGATGTCGAGCGGCAAATGGCGGCGGGGACGATGCTGGCGACTGGGTTGCAAAAGTACGTAAGCCAAGACTTGTATTACCAGTTGCGTTTAGCAGAGTTGCATGGCGCCTTGCCCCAGACCTTGAAAGAAGTGGGAACCTTACGACTGACCGAGGCTCGCCAGCGGCGCAAGCTTCGTGGACTGTTGCAATATCCGCTGATCCTGCTGGGGATGTTAGCGGTGGTCGTTTGCGGATTAGTGATTTTTGTCTATCCGGAGCTCGGCAGCTGGCAAACTGGTCCAAGAGACGGCTCCTGGCATGCCATTGGCGTAAATGTGGGGGTATACCTGCTGACC
>NZ_JBJEEM010000048.1:0-9069 GCF_051873075.1 Limosilactobacillus sp.
GCCAGTCTTTTGTATAATGAAAAACGTTGAAAATTCTGGTCAACTGAATAACCGGGTAATGGAGGTGAAACTCATGCCAATTATTAAGTCAGCAATTAAGCGTGTTAAAACTAGTGCCAAGGCCGAAGCCAAGAACGCTTCACAATTAAGCCACATGCGGACTGCTATCAAGAAGTTCGACAAGGCAAAGCTTGCTGGTGAAGATGACCTTGAAAAGTTATACAAGGATGCTATCTCAGCAATTGACCGTGCACACTCCAAGGGCCTTATCAAGGCCAACAAGGCTGCACGTGACAAGTCACGTTTATCAGCTCGTTACAACAAGTAATGACCGATAACGGTAACAGGCAATCATTATGGTTGCCTGTTTTTTTGTACCCAAAATAAATACAGCAGCAATCACGAACCTTTTTATTCGCGGTTGCTGCTGTATTTATTTGGCTACCTTTGCCTGGTGAGCGTACTGAAGCATAAAAAGCTGAAAAAGCAGTGCCGGATCGCGTTGGGTGGTCTTAAGCGCCCGCTCGATGCGAATCAAACCAAGATAGGCATTTTCCAGCGCCAACAAAGAGAAGTTGCGGGCCGTCCGCAAACCCAGCTTAACCCGGTACGGGTGAACATTAAGCTGCTTAGCCAGATTTCCTTGACTAAGCCCCCGACTGCTCAACACCTTCAACTGAATCAGCAATCGAAACTGCCCCACTAGGACGGCATTAATCCGCAGGGGCTGCTGCTGACCGGCAAGCAGCTGACGATATAGGTTGAGGGAACGGACCTGATCATGACGAAGAACCGCTGTTACCAGGTCAAAGACATTCTCATCGAGGGACTGCGGCACCAAAGACGCCACTTGTTGCTGCGTGATGTGCTTGTCTTGGTAAGCTAGGATCTTCAGCTTAGCCAGGTTGGCAATCATCAGGCCGTAGTCGGCGTTAGTACGCCGCACCAGCTCATCCACCGCGGCCTGGTCGATCTGAAAGCCCGCGTCCATCAATTGACCCACAACCTGTTGACGGGCCTGCTGTTCGTTTAGCGGGGCCGCACTGACGGTCACGGCAACCTTCTTGAGAAGTTTGACGATCCCCTTACGACCATCCAGCTTCTCGTACGGTGCCAAAATCACCAGTGTAGTGGTCAGCTCAGGGTGGTTCAGGTAACGCTTGAACGAATCCAGGTCATGTTCAACCTTTCCCCGTTTCTTCTCACCGGTAAGAAAGTAGGGCTTGTTGATTACCACCAGCCGTCGTTCACCGAAGAACGGGGCCGACATCGCATCATCCAATGCCGTAGCAACCGGGGTGGTCTCCATATCGTAGCGCCCGACATTCATCACCTGTTCGGCTGAAGGAATCAAGCCTAAAAACTGGTCCAGCGCCTGCTGCTGTAAGGCCTGCTGGGTTCCCAACACCAGGTAAATCGGCGCCGGACTGTTTTTTTTCAATTGTTGAGACAATTCGGTAATGTCCATTTTACTTCTTCTCCTTTAAGGGTGGTCCGCCATAGACCGCCTTGTTGTGTGTAAACGTATCTGATCATCCCATACTGCTGGGTCGAAAGAACGCGGATCCGGCGTTGGTGAAGACTAGCCACCACCCCATCATCAGGATGGTGGTAACGGTTGAACCGCCCCGCTGAGATAATTCCCCACTGCGGCTGCAACTGGTCTAAGAAACGTTCATCGCTGGCCGTTTTGCTGCCATGATGGCCCAGTTTCAAAACATCGGCATGAAGTCCCGGGTAGCGTTCAATGACCGCCCGTTCACCAGCCCGATCCAGATCACCAGTAAACAGGAATTGCTTCCCGCCAAAACGGCCGGTCAAGACCATTGAATCCTCGTTCTTCGCCTCGCCGGGAGCAAACGGGTGCAGAATTCTCAAGTTGGGGTCGATATTGGGATGCTGATCCGTAACCGGAATGATTTGGGGCTGGTTAGCAGTCCCCACCTTCCTGGTCAGCACCGCCTGCTTTTCCATCCCCGCTGGCACCGCGATCCGTTTAACCCGTATATTCCTAAGGACCGTTGGCAGGTAGCCAATATGGTCGGTATCGCGGTGACTGAGGTAAATAGTATCGAGGTGATCGATTCCACGACTTTTCAGATAATTGATACTGGTCCGAGTAGCAGTATCACGAGTCTGGCTTGGCTGATGCCGGCCAAAATTCAGCTTACCACCAGTATCAATCATCATTACATGGCGATTAAGCGGCTCCCGAATGATAATGCAATCACCCTGGCCGATATCCACAAAGACAACCTCACCATTTATGGGCAGGTGAATTGCCAAGAAACAACTGAAATATGCCAGAACCAGTATCAGCCACCGGCGCGAGTTCCGGTAGTTGCTAATACACCATAAGGTCAGCAAGAATAAGATCAGCGCCATCCAGAAAGCTGGCTTCCCAAAAACGACCTCGCCCGGCAGCTGAGCAGCCAGTCCCATTAGGCGTTGAAAAAACAGGAGAAGGCAATTAACCAGCTCACCGACTAGCGGCGTCAGCCAGTAGGTTGCCGCGCTGACCAAGACCAGCGGAAAAAGCACAAACGAAAACAGGGGGATCATCGGATAGCTGATCACCAGGCTGAGCCAATGAAATTCAAAGACATAACTCAAAATCGCCGGCAAACTAGCGATACTCAAGAAGAGGGACTGACGCAACGCAGAAAGCTGCCGGTCCATCACCTGAAGCAAAAATGATAGCAAGTAACTCAATTGTCCACCCAGGCTGAGCAAGACCGCAGGCTCCCAGGCCATCCCGACCAAGAGACTCACCGCCCAGCTATCCAGGCGATCAAGCTTCAGAATACTCCGCAGCAGCCCCGCTTCGGCCATGATTACCGCCCGCACCAGGCTCGGTGCTCCGCCAGCAATAATCAGATAAAGCGGCAGTGCCAGAATCAAAATTCCGTCGATCAGCTCACGGTCCAGCCACAGATATATCCCGAGCCAGCGCATCAGCGCAATCAACAGGACAACGTGCATCCCCGAAATGCAAAAAAGATGGATGATCCCCAGCCGTTTAACGTCTGCCATCAGCTGATCATTAGACGGACTGCCCTGCCCAATAATCAACTGCCGACAATACCCGGCCAGCGGTTCCGGCATCTGATTAAAATAATTGCCTAACTGCCAACGCCAACGATGACACCGGTCCCGAAGATCCCAATGCGCTATATTGCTGACCGTTGGGGGACAATCAAGACGAACCTGGTTATAGACCCGCCGTTGCTGGTAGTAATGCCGCAAGTCAAATTCATTTTCATTGGTAGCGGGCATTACCGGCTGAATCGTCCCCGTCAATTGCCAATCAGTTGGCCGATCTAGTTGCCGAAACTGCGCTAACAATCGGGGATCACGTACGTTAAACGCTAGGGATTCCCTGGTCCCTGACTGTCTATTCGTTCCGATAGCAGTAATAAAACTGTCCTGAACCTTGATATCATCCGGTAAAACCTTAACCACCTGCGTAACCGGGTGACAGTCAGTAACAGTCTTTTTATCAATTTGCCGTTGAAAAAACCAGCAGCAACCACTTGCAACCACGATGGTCAAGCAGCAGGCCAGCAAAACCGGCGGCCGCCGCAAGCAACAAACCCGTAACAGAAGATAACCGGTAAAAAGCCAGCAGAGCGGCCGCGGACCCAGGATCGCAACGGTCACCGTCCCCGCAATCAGGGCCGGAAATACCCAACAATGCTTAATCTTTCCTATTGCTCAGGACGAATATACTGTCCTAAGCGAACCTCATCTAAGATATCGTCATCGAGTTTAATTTGGTGGAGGTGGATGTTCTTAAGCTTAATCAGCTTCATTGCGTAATCATCATTGTGGTAATTGCGAATATAGTTGATTTCCTTGATTCCCGCTTGCAGGAGACTCTTCGTACACTGCAAGCAAGGAAAATCGGTCACGTACAAGCTGGCCCCGTCCATCGAGATCCCAAACTTGGCGCACTGTAAAATAGCGTTCATTTCAGCGTGAATAGTCCGGACACAGTGCCCGTCACGCAGGTAGCAGCCCGCATCCAGGCAGTGGTCGTCGCCCGAAACCGACCCGTTGTACCCGCCGGCAATGATCCGCTTGTCACGCACCAGGACGGCACCAACCGATAGCCGGTTGCACGTACTGCGCGAAGCCAGCAAAGCCGCCTGAATCATAAAGTACTGATCCCAATCGATTCGCTTTCTCACCATAATTTTGTCACTCCTTTATCTGATATAGTATAGCAAAGAATCCACCCAAACCAAAAGTTAGACCGCTAACTGATCCCTGATTTTCTCAACCGACTTGTCACCAAAGCCGCTCACCTGCTTCAGTTCATCCACCGACTTAAATTGGCCGTGCTGCTCACGATACTGAAGGATCAGGTCCGCCTTCTTATCTCCAATCCCGGTGATCTGACATAACTGTTCCTTAGTCGCCGTGTTGAGGTTAATCGTTGTCGTGCCACTAGCCAAACCAGGGTTGCCGGCATCAGCACTTCCAGCCGCACTGCTCCCCGGCACCGTCTCTCCATTAACCGGTACATACACAACCTCTTGATCCGTAAGCTGCTTTGCGAGGTTGACCTGCTTCATATCGGCATTGTTAACAATCCCGCCGGCTGCGGCCACCGCTTCATTCACCCGGGCGCCGTTTTTTAGCTTATAAATCCCCGGATGCCGGACCGCACCTTTCACATCGACACAAACCTGACTGCGGGCAGAAGAGGCCGTTACAATCATGCTGCTGGTTGAGCTCGTCATCATGGCCTGGTCATCCTGAAGCGGGGCCTCCGCCGGCTGTTTAATCAGCCAGCCGCCGACCAGCCCCACGATAGCAGCTAAAATCAAGAGTTGGTAACGATAATTTTCCCAGATTTCCTTCAGGCGCTCCATATGATCCCTCCCATATAGTAAATACGGGAAGCTACCATTTTGACACGAAAAAGAAGAGCCGGAGAAAATTTTTCGTTTTTCTCCGGCTCCTCGCTAGTTCTTAACTTTATCACTTTTGTTCCAAGTAACGAACGGCCTGTTTGAATGAGGTCACAGGAACAACCTTCATTCCCGGTGCATACCGCTTCGCCGTCTTCTTTGCCAATTGATAGTTAGTCTGATGGCCTTCTTCGTACTTCAATATCTGCTTGGTTGGCTTGATGTATGGAGCAAAGAAAATGGTGGCGCCAGCACGGTGAGCGGCGATGACCTTCTTATCGATTCCGCCAATCTCACCAACACTGCCATCAGGGGCAATCGTCCCGGTACCAGCAATCTTACGACCCCGTTGAAGATCATGCCCGCTGATCTGTTCATAGATCTGCAGGGTAAACATCAACCCGCCAGATGGACCGCCCAGTTGCCCGGGGTCCACCCGTACCGGGATCTTAGTCTTTACTTTCATGTTATTAGTCAACAGAATCCCAATACCGGCTCGGGTGGAGGTCAGTTTAACCAGCCGGTGAGTCGTCTGATGCTGGTGACCGTCCCGCTCGTAGGTAACCGTCAGCGGCGAACCAACCTTCTGCTTGCCAATATAATTCTGGAATCCCTCGGCGGTGTTGAAGTGGTGACCATCAACCTTGGTAATGGTGTCTCCCACCTTGATCGTCTTGCGGAACTTGGAATTGGGCTCCACCTGAAGGACATAGATCCCCAGGTATTGCCGGCTGACCTGCTGGTGGGCCGCCTTGTAAGCAATTGCGATTGCCTCGTTGATTGAGCTTTGCATGTAGAAATGCTGCACGCGGTCGAAGGTAGCCCCGCTCTGACCACCTGTAACGTCATCCGCCTTCTCAATCGACAGGTAGGGAACAGCCTTGGCAACCAAGTAGGTAGCCGGATGGGCCCGTTGCAAGGCCACCGACGTTATCATAAAGCTTCCCTTTCCCGGGTCGGGATGACCCTTCACTTGAACAAACGAACGCAGGTTGGTAGCATTTCCCGGCGCTTCAACATAGGAGTTCAGCGGCCAAAATAGGAACCAGCCCAAGAAGAGGATCAGGGCAAGGATGCCGCCAATCCAGCGAAGGACTTGTTTATCTTGTCTTTTCATTATGCTCCTTCACCCGCATTAATTGACGTTCTTCCAGCCGTTTCTTCAGTGCCGCATTGATATTTGCCGGCAAGTACGCAGAAATGTCGCCCCCGTTAGAGGTAACCTCCTTCAGCAGACTGCTTGACAGGTGCTGGTATTCTGGCTTGGCCAGGAAAAAGATGGTCTCGCACTGGTCATCCAAGAAGTTGTTCATCGCGGCAATATCCCGCTCATATTGGAAGTCGGCGTTGTTTCGCAACCCCCGCATCAAGTAGTCGGCACCGATCCGGTTCATTAGGTCAACCGTCAATCCGGACGCCGTAATTACCGAAACGTTATCTAATCCGGCCGTAGCCTCCTTGATCTGTTGGATCCGTTCTTCAACAGAGAACAAAGGCTTCTTGCTGGTGTTGGTCATCACCGCCACCGCCAATTGGTCGAAAAGGGCGCTCCCCCGCTTGATCAAGTCGAGGTGTCCCAACGTCAGGGGGTCAAAACTCCCGGGAAATACAGCAACTTTCATAGCAATTACTCCTTTCGAAAACGGTAAATGGTCAGTACTGTTATACCATAGGTCTGTCGGCGAATAAACGTAAAGTTATCCAAGTCATCCGTGGGTAAGTCGGCCTCCTGATTGGTCTCGGCAACGATCACCGCACCATCGTTTAGCAGGCCATCTTGCACCATCTGGCCGAGATCCTTCAAAATCTGCTGCTTCGCATACGGCGGATCCAGGTAAACCATGTCAAAGTGCATTCCCTTTTTCCCCAGCATCCCCAAGGCCTTACGGGCATCCATTTTGTAAACGGTAAACCGTTCAGGGTGCTTGGTAACTTCAATATTGCGCTTGATCGTTTTGATTGCCTGATACTGCCGGTCAATCAAGACGGCATGTTCAATCCCACGGGAGATCCCCTCGATGCTCAACCCGCCGCTGCCGGCAAACAAGTCGAGGCTTTGTCCGCCATCAAAGTATGGCCCGATGATGTTAAAGAGGGCCTCCTTCACCTTATCAGTCGTTGGCCGCGTCGCCATGCCAGGTACCGCACTCAATTTGCGGCCGCGAAACTCACCAGATACTACTCTCATTACTTATCATCCTCATCATGCATTTTATACACCCCGGTCATCTTAAGGTCCGTCAAGGTAGGATCGAGGTCCGGTCGTGCCGACTCTTGAACCCCCCGTACTGCCCGCAGCTGACCGATTTTTACCTTTAATTGATCAACCTGGTCCTGATTAACATATAAAATTACGTAATGCATCCGCCGGGAAACATAGCGCACCGTTCCATAGCGACGCAACGTCCGGACAACCCGATTACCGTTAATATACACCACCAGGGCCCGGCGCTCGGTTAACTTAAACATCTTATCATATCCTCACTAGTCTGTAGGTAAAAATGGCTCGCCAATTTCGATCTGGTCCTTATTCTGTTGAATGCTGATATTGATGATGATCCCGACAGTCGCCGAAAGCACCAGCATACTAGAACCACCATAACTGATGAATGGGAAGGTTACCCCCGTAATCGGGAGCAGGCCAAGGACCCCACCGATGTTGAAAAAGGTTTCGATTGTAAAGAAGGTAGCAGCGCCATAGCAGATCAGGGTCTGATATAGAGACGAACTCTTGACCCCCAGCTGGATCATCCGGCAGATAATGACCAGCAACAGGATCAGAATTGCACAGACACCAACCAAGCCGAGCTCCTCGCTGGTAATCGCCATGATGAAGTCGGTGTTGGGTTCGGGGAGGTAGCCCATCTTTTGAACACTATTCCCCAGACCAACCCCGAAGATGCCCCCATTACTGATGGCGTAATAGGAATTGACCAGCTGGCTCCCTGAACCGTTTGCGTTACCAAACGGGTTCATGAAGGCAATGAACCGCTGAACTCGGTAGCCACCGTGCAGCCATCCGTTAATAATGGCAATTTGGAAACCAAAGTATAGGACCAGAGGCGCCCCGATCACTAAAGTAATGGCCTTGCCCCAGCGAATGTCACATGCCAGCACCATTACGATAATAATACTCAAGTTGATAGCCGCACCCCCCGTATCCGGCTGGGCAGCAATCATTAACAGGTATATAAACGCTAAGCCTAACGAGCCGCGATACGATGACATTAAGAAGTGATGGCCTTCTTGCCGGGCCTTAGTCATTCGATCAGCCAGGTATAGGATGAAGTACAATTTACAAAACTCGACCGGCTGGATATTGATCGGCCCAAAGTTAAGCCAGCCCTTCGCACCGTTAACTGCTTTACCAAGTACGAGCACCGCTAGTAGTAAAAGCCCCATGCCGATAGTCGAATATTTAAGGAACCGCGTTGTGCGATAATGCTTCAAGGGATAGTTGGCACAGAAAATCAGAACGATAATGCCCATCACAACGTAAATGCTCTGCTTAATCAAGTAGGCCTGAGGAGTACCACCATTCTGCATTTGAATCGCCGCACTCGAAGAATAGACCATCACAATCCCAATCAAACACAGGATGAGATACGGGACCATCAGATAGTAGTCCCAGTAATGAAAATTCTTTTTAATTGTTGCCAGTCCATGACGGGGCCGACGCTTAATCTTTTTCACAAAGTACACCTGCTCAAATTAAAATATCCTTTTTATTATAGCATTATACTGAAAAACCCGAAAAGCATCATCGTGCCTTTCGGGTTTTCTTAAACTTATTTACTTGCGTGAAGCTGCACGACGGCGCTTAGCTTCCTTTTCACGAGCATTCGTGTTCAGGATCTTCTTACGCAGCCGAATGTTTTCTGGCGTAACTTCGCAGTATTCATCTTCGTTCAAGAATTCAAGTGATTCTTCGAGGGAGAAGTGCGTTGGCGTCTTGATGTGCGCCATTTCGTCAGAACCAGCAGCCCGGACGTTGGTCAGGTTCTTACCCTTGGTGATGTTAACGGTGATGTCGTTTTCACGACTGTTTTCACCGACGATCATCCCTTCGTAGACTTCCGTACCTGGGTCGATCAGCAGTTGACCACGACTTTCGATCCCCATCATAGCGTAGGTAGTAGCCTTACCAGCATTC
>NZ_JBJEEM010000049.1:0-8660 GCF_051873075.1 Limosilactobacillus sp.
ACCCGCAAAGCCGCCGGTACTAAAGACGATTCAGTACCGGCGGCTTTTAAGATGGCTCTTTCTTCATGTTTTATTAGGGGCCCTAGTTTTCGATTGCGCTTTCAAAAACGGAAGTATATACTAGCTTCAAAATGATTTACCGCAGAAAGGATTGAGTGAAATGACTGAAATCACAATTGACATCGTCCGGCACGGGGAAACCTACCTGAACCAGCTGGGCCGGGCTCAGGGCTGGATCGACATGGAGCTGGACCCGCACGGCCTGGAACAGGCCTCGGCAACGGGGAAGGCCCTGGCGGATACCTACTACAATATTATTATTTCCTCGGACCTGAAGCGGGCTGTCCAGACACGCGACCGGATCATCAAGCACCTCAAGCACGTTCCGGACGTTGCCTACACGGACAAGACCTTCCGTGAAGTGTTCTTTGGTTACTTCGAGGGGCTCGATTCCGAGGCCAACTGGCGGACGATCGCCATTCAGCATGGTTACCAGGATCACGATGACATCATTCGCCACGAAAGCCTGCGGTCCGGGCGGAACATGATGCACGATATGGACCCAACCGGTCAGGCGGAGAGTTACGAGGAAGTTGTTGCCCGGTGGAAGCGGGGGATCAGCACCCTCGTCAAGAAGGCTAACGACGGTGACCGGGTCCTCCTGGTTACCCACGGAACGTTTATCCGGACGATTGCCGACGCTCTCGGGGTCGACACTGTTGGTAACTTCCCAACCAATGCCGGGGTAACGACGATCACGGCCAACGAAAACGGCGCTAAGATGGTCGAATACAATCACAAATTTGAATAATCTGAAAACAGGTCGACTGATGACCGCCTTAGTGCGGCACATCAGTCGACCTGTTTATTTTTAATTATTTGGCAAGTACGTGTTGGATGTCCTGATCGGTGGTGATGAAGTGTTTCCACTGTGCGGCGACGTTTTCAAAGGAGTACTTAGCGGCCGCCTCCTGGGCATGGGCGGCATAGGATTTCAGTGTTTCTGGATTGCTGAGTAGCTCATCGAGGACTGTGTACAGGGCATACTCATCCCCCGCCGGCAGCAATCGTCCGCTGACTTGGTCCTGGATGATCTCGGCTGGGCCGTAGTTGATGTCATAGCTAACGGCTGGGCAACCGTGCCCCTGGGCCTCCAGCAGGGCCATGGCAAAGCCCTCGTACGAGCTGGTCAGCACCTCAATCTGGGCAGTCTCGTAGACTTTAGTCAGGTCGTGCTCGTACCCGCAGAAGTGGATGTAGTCCTCGGCGTGGTTATCCTTGACGATCCTTCGCAACTCGTGTGAGGTGGCGTAATTGTTCCAGCCATCATCATAACCATAGATCTTCAGGTCGACTTCGGGATGTTTGCGGCGCAATCTGAGCACCGCATGGATCAGGTGGTTGAGCCGTTTGACATTGGTCAGCCGAGCAATTGCGATCAACTGGCCCGGAATCCGCTGGCTGAACGGGATCTTCTTTTGCAGCTGCTTGTCACTGATATAGGTAACCGGGATACCGTAGCTTGCCGGGGTGTCAAATCGCTCGCTGGCGTCCGTGGCCTCCTGCTGGGTGGACGAGATCAAACCAGAAAGTTGGTGGTCTGCCAACTCCTGCTTGATGGGCTTGTAGACGGTGAACAGTTTGCCGTTGGGCTGACCATTCATGGTGAAGGCGGAGTGGAAAAACTGGTACCGCGGGGCATCGCTGTTCATTGACTCGAAGGCCTTGAGGGTGTAGTCGGGCCGGTCGCTGATGAAGATGGCGCGGTCATCACTTGCGGCCAGCTGGTCAATGAAGTAGGCCCGCAGTTCGTCCTCGCTGTCAAAATCCCATAACTGTCCGTTGTCACGGAGCTGAACCAGGCAGAGCACGGGGACGTTGCCCTTGCCACCGCGGTAATGGTAGGTGATTTTGGGGAGTCCCTGGGCATCGTAGTACTGGCGGGTAACGACGCGGGCGCGGTCCTCGAAGAATTCAGAATAGGTCAACCAGCCGTTGTCGTAGTAGTCCCGCCGGTCGGTAAAACCAAACTTATCGCGGTAGTCGACGTAGTAGAGGCGCTGCCCATTGAGGTGGGCGATAATTCGCTGCTTACCGTCCCGGCTGGCAACGAGGTTATCGACCGTGAAAGCGGGCTGGTGGAGGAGACGGTTGATCAAGACCTGATCGTTGTCGCGGTACTGGTAAGGCAGCTGTTGAAAGTGCTGAAAGAGGTTGATGACCCGGCCGGATACGCCCAGCTTTTTCTCGGCCTGGTGGTGGGCCCAGTTGTACTGCAGGGTAACGATCTTGGAATCGAGTTTGAGGTAGTCGAAGATCTTCATCCGCTTGACCTGAGCAAGTTCAATGGCCGACGTCAGCATGTCTTCACGACTAGTAATAAAGTAAAACATTGTTTTTTCCTTTCTATATTTAAACGTTCTTAATACTTAAAATTATAATCGATTTTTGGGGTGTCGCGCCGTTTAACCCGAGGATCTTGCTAATAAATTAAGAAATTTCGGCATAAAATGTGAAAGGCCCGTGACTACGAAGGCTGGTAGTCGTGGGCCTTTTCTAGTATTCGTTAAAGAGGGCGGCTGAGTGTCTGCTGGTAGAGCTTGCGTGCCACCAGTTCAGGGGTTGCCGCAAGGTAGCAACTGATCAGCTCGTCGTTTTCCTCCATGATTTGTTCAATCGTGGGGGAAGAAAGTTGACATGCCTGGTAGAAGCGGATCAGTGCTTGCCGGAAGCGATCTTCGTTTGTCATTGTTTAGGCCACCTTTACGTGCACTTGCTGGTTTTGGTCGATGTGAAGCTGCACACTCTGTCGCGGCCGGACTTGCCCCTGGAGGATCATTGCGGCAATTTTACCGGTGATCAGCTGGTCGATGCCGCGCTGAAGCGGTCGGGCGCCTTTGGCAGGATCGGCATAGCGATCGACGATGCATTCCAGGACCGATTGATCCCAGGATAGCTTGATACCTTTCTCAAGCAGTAGTTGCCGTTTCTGGCCGAGCAGGAGGTTGGCGATCTTCAGTAGGCTGTCTTTGCTCAGCGGATTGAAGATCACGGTCGCGGTCAGACGATTGATGAACTCGGGGGCAAAGCGCGCTTCCATCGCCCGCTGGATGATGTTGCGGTTGTTTTCCGACCTGTTCGAAATGCCAAAGCCGACGTGATTGTTGAAAACCTTCGCGGCCCCGATGTTGGAGGTCATAATGATGATGGTATGGCTGAAGTCGGCGTGCAGTCCCGAGCCGGGGAGAAAGCTGCCGTCGTCCATGATGCCGAGGAGCAAGTTGAAGATCGGTGCGTTGACCTTTTCGATCTCGTCCAGCAGGATGCAACAGTGGGGATGCTTGACCACTCCTTTATAGAGATCTTGGGTGAAGCTCATTACTCCCACGGGTGAAAAATAATCTGGCATGTTGAAACGGAGGAGGTCCTTGTCGGTCCCGAATGCTTCCAATGCTAGTTGTTTGGCTGTTTCCGTCTTCCCGGTTCCGGTAACTCCGGCAAAAAAGAATGTGCCGATCGGTGCCCCGGGTTTGCTGAGACCGGCCTTGGCCACCATCAGCGCCTGCGTCAGACTGTCAATTGCCTCATCCTGGCCGATCACGTGTTGCTTCAGACGCTGATTGAGGGTAAGGATGGAGGCTTCCTTAGAATTCCGCTCCCGCTGGGCCTTGGCCACGTCAGCTTTATTAAGCGGGCGGCCGATGATTTCTGCGGTTGCTTCGATGATGTCATTGACCGTCACCTTGTCATGGTAATGGTGCTTAGTGCAGTCGTTTTTTGCCTGGGTAAACTGACTCTGGAGGTTGGCCAGCTGTTTTTTGAGCTGGCTGACCTGCTTGTCGTTGAGGCTCTTTTGCTCGGCATCGTGCAGGGCAGCCCGGAGCTGGGAAAGCTGGTGTACGTACTTGGTCTTGACGGCGGCCCCTTGCTCATGGTGCACGTTGACCAGTGCTCCGGCATTATCGAGGATGGTCAGGGCTGAATCGGGCAGGGCGATATCAACGTAGGTCTTGGCGAGGTCGACGGCTAGCTGACAGGCAGCGGCGGAGTAGTTGACCCGGTAGTAGTTTTCGTATGGTGTGATAGCCCGCTTGATCACCGCAGCCGTTTGGCGGGCAGTCAGCGGCTTGACGGGGATGTTTTCAAAACGGCGTTGCAATGCTTCATCCCCTTGGAAGAAGACCTGGGCCTCCAGGGGCGTGGTTGCCCCGATCAGCTGCAGGTCGCCCCGGGCAAGTGCCGGTTTCATCATGTTGATGATGCCGGCACCGCCGTGAAAACGCAGATTTTGGACTTCATCGAGGAAGAGGATAACGTCCTTTTCGGCGGTCAGCTCGGTAATCAGCTGGCTGATGATTTCAATGCTCCAGCCGTTAATCATCAGATCGGATAACTTATCGGGATCGAGCGCAATGATTCGCTTTCCTGCTAAGGACGGCAGCTGTCCTTGGGTGATACGGGTGGCGACCCCTTCCACGATAGCTGTCTTGCCAACTCCGGCCGGGCCAACCAGCAGGGCGTTGGATTTCTGCCGGCGGTTAAGGATGAGCGCGAGACGTTTGATTTCCTCCTCGCGGCCCACGACCGGAGCTAGTTTATGCTCTTTTGCCATTTTAGTCAGGTCACGTCCGTAGTCTTGCAGGAGAAAGTGATCGCCACGATCGAGTCGCTGGCTTAATCTGTTGTTGTTTTTTTCGCGGCGCTTGCGTTCGGCAATATTTACCCCATCGTTTGTTTGAAATCTGTTGAGGGGTTCTTGAACGATATTCGTATACGCCTGGCCGTAAAACCCTTGTGACTTACGCATGAGCAGCTTGAGCAGGAGCCAAAAGGCATTACTGTCCTGGAGATCAACCATTCCCACCAGGATCCCCTGGGTTTGGATGGCGGTGCTTCCTTGCTGTTTGACCAGGGACTGCCCATATTTCAGACCGTAAAGAACGTAGTCGGAAACGGTGTATTGCCGGTCTTTGATCATAACCTGGTGCTTGCCGGGTTCGTTGACTAAGGGTACGGGAGACTTTTTTATCCGGTTTTCAAACACACTGCTGTTCCGCATCCCAGCGTAATTGAATGACGGATCGGCGGAGTCATGGCGGTCAACGTGGCTGGCGTTTGCAAGCTCCCGGTTGATATCGATGCGGGTAATATGGCGATCGAAGAGCACGGTGCCAGCACCGCTGTCATCAGTCTTGGTAAAGGCTAGGACTAAGGTTTCGGTTGAGATGACTCCAGCCTGGTGGGCAGCCGCAATCTTTTTTGCAATGGCGAATGATTCTTGTCCCTGCTGGGTTAAGTCGAAATTATCCATAATGCAATCCCTCCTGATAAGCAATCTATTAAATATCAATCATTTCTTAAATATATCTTATGGTGAAATTATAAGATATTATTGACAAATATTAATATAACATAAACACCGTTAAAAAGTATTACTTTTTTCAGAAAAAGTCTAAAAATATCTACTGGATTTGGTGCTGGCATGGGGTATATTTATATATGAAGGGTGGCGATATTTTGGATTTGGAAAAACTAATTCTCGAACTGCAGTCAAGGGTTCTCTACCTGAGCGAAAAGGTTGATCGTCTGAACAGCAGGATCGACGAACTGGAAGCCGTCGAAGAAGCGACCGGCACCGCCAATGCCCAGTCGACATCGGTACGTAAAACTAAGATCAAGGGCAAAATTTCCAAAAACGAGTTGGTAAACGGGGTTAAGGACGCTTTGGCGGGGCAGATTCCGGCTAACAACATTCGCAAGGGAACCCGTCGGGAAGGCTCGGGCCTCATCATTACCAATGGGGAACGACAGATTAAGCTTTGCCTGCGTGGTTCCGGTTACTATGGTAAGGACGACGTCAGTGAACGGATGCAGTACACGGGATTTTCGACCATCAACGAAGATACTATTATGGATGAAAATGGCCAGATGAACTACGACTTCTTTGTGTTCGGCATCAACCATAGTGACGAACCGGACCAGCCGCATATTGAGTTCTTCGTCTTTGACCAGGCACAGTTTAAGGAACTGCTGAAGCAGAAGAAGGCCAACGGGGCTAACCGGGTTTACTACTTCTACTTTGGTGAAACGACGGACGGCCACTACATTGACGACCGTGAGCGCGACAAGACAGTGCTGGTTGATGCTGAACACGCTAACTGGGATAAGGTTGTACGCCAATACAATGAGCTCGGGTAACGGGCGACGGTTCAAATAAACCGTCCAACCGGGCTTGGTTATGGTATAGTTAAGTTAATTCTTTTAGCAAAGTGAGGGAGAAAAATGGCTAAGTACACAGTTGAATTAAGCGAAGAAGACATCCAAATGATTAAGGACTGTCACTCCAAGAACCCTTCCATCATGAAGGCCATGGAGGAAGCCAAGAAGGTTGAAGATTAATCCTTAAAAAGGACCGTCCTCGAAGTGAGGGGGTCCTTTTTTACAATCAGCGACCAGCGGGGGAGACCGATATAGTATAATTAAAATAAGAAGCAATGACGCCCTGAACACTGAGGAGGAATGCCTAAATGGAATACGCAGGAAAGTCGCCTGAACTCTGGGCAGCAATCGACAGAGAAGAACAACGTCAGCAGGATACGATCGAGTTGATTGCGTCGGAAAACATTGTCTCAAAACAAGTCCGCGAGGCGCAGGGCTCGGTCCTGACCAACAAGTATGCGGAAGGCTACCCTGGCAAGCGTTACTATGGCGGTTGCCAGTACATCGACCAGGTCGAACAACTGGCCATCGACTATGCCAAGCAGCTGTTCGGCGCCGAATACGTCAACGTCCAGCCGCACTCTGGCTCCCAGGCCAACATGGCGGTCTACCAGGCCCTCCTAAAGCCCGGTGACAAGATCCTCGGGATGGGGATGGATGCTGGTGGCCACCTGACCCACGGTGCCAAGGTTAACTTCAGCGGGAAGGTTTACCAGTCCTTCAGTTACGGCTTGGATCCCGAGACGGAGTTGCTGGATTACGATAAGATTCGGGCAATTGCAGAGGAAGTCCAGCCACAACTGATCGTGGCCGGGGCCTCAGCTTACAGCAAGATCATCGATTGGCAGCAGTTCCGGGCAATCGCTGATGAAGTCGGGGCTTACCTGATGGTTGACATGGCCCATATCGCCGGGCTGGTGGCAACGGGTGCCCACCCGAGTCCCGTGCCGGTTGCGGACGTGGTAACGACCACCACCCACAAGACCCTGCGTGGTCCGCGGGGTGGGATGATCCTCTCCAAGTCGGCTAAGCTGGGAAAGAAGATCAATTCGGCCCTCTTCCCAGGAACCCAGGGCGGCCCGTTGGAACATGTAATTGCCGGGAAGGCCCAGGCATTTTATGAGGACCTGCAGCCCCAGTTCACTGACTACATCAACCAGGTCGTGAAGAACGCGGCGGCGATGGCTGATGAATTTGCCAAGTCGGACACGGTGCGGGTTGTTTCCGGGGGGACGGAGAACCACTTGATGATTATTGATATTACCAAGACCGGGATCACCGGTAAGGACGCCCAGGACCTGTTAGACTCGGTTCACATTACGACCAACAAGGAGTCTATTCCAAATGATCAGCGGAATCCGTTTGTTACCAGCGGTCTGCGGATCGGGACACCAGCAATCACCAGCCGGGGCTTTAAGGAAGATGACGCCCGGCAGGTGGCCGACCTGATCATTAAGCTGTTGAACAACTCTACGGACCAGGCGGTAATTGATGAGGTTGCAGCCAAGGTTCATGAATTAACAGCTAAACACCCGATTACTGAATAATGAAGCGACCAGCAGAAAGCCAGTCTGCTGGTCGTTTTTGCATTCCCGATAAATGAAACGTTTTTGCCCCATAACATCACGCTCTAGCCTGATGATGTGATACAATAGCAATGAATGCTGTAAAACGGCAGCAGATCTAATCAGGCCCGGGTGCGGCCCAGCGGTGATCGCCTGACCGCTTAAATTCTAACTAGAATAGCACTTAGTTAAGATACAAAGGAGAGTTTTGACATGATTCAAACAATCGATTTGAAAAAGGGTATGGTCTTTGAACGTGATGGTAAGCTGTTAAAGGTTCTGCAAATTAACCACCACAAGCCAGGTAAGGGTAACACGCTGATGCAGATGGATATCCAAGACCTGCGTTCTGGTTCCATCGTTCACACTACGATGCGTCCTTCTGAAAAGGTTGAACAAGTTAACGTTGACAAGCGTTCTGCTCAATACCTGTACGATGAAGGTGACAACGCGGTATTCATGGACCTCGAAACCTACGACCAATACACTCTGAGCCATGACCTGCTGGGTGACGATAAGAACTACCTTGTTGAAAACATGAAGGTTATTCTGAACTTCGTCAACGGCGACATCATCGGTGTTGAACTGCCAACCACGGTTGAATTGACGGTTGCCCACACTGAACCAATGATCAAAGGTGCTACCATCGATGGTGGTGGTAAGCCAGCTACGATGAACACTGGTTTAGTTGTTAACGTCCCAGCCTTCATCAAGGACGGCGACAAGCTGATCATCAACACTACTGATGGCAGCTACAAGTCCCGTGCTTAATATAATTAAATAAGTAATTAATACCCCCATGACTATTAATTCATTGAAAATAGTCATGGGGGTTTTACTTTAAATGTGTTATCGAAGTGTTATTAACGACTAATA
>NZ_JBJEEM010000050.1:0-8410 GCF_051873075.1 Limosilactobacillus sp.
TAGATTATAACTATATAATAAAGTACTGTACGTTATTATATGTGGTATTATCTTTACTTTGTGCGTATTATTTATAGAAAGTATAGTAAAGAAAAATATAACCCAAAGAAAGAATATTAGGTAAAGATATATTATATAAACGCCGATAGAAAATCGGGCGTTTCTCACATATTAGAGGAATGAAATATCGAACAGGAAACAACTTTAACTAAGAACATCATGGATCTACTAGATAAGGATATTCAGAATAAAGTTTTGGATATTAAAAAGCTGGAAGTCAAACGTGACCAGGGAAAAGCACGTGATCGGCTGAGAACTACCTATCGCTCACTTGCTAAGCATGAAACGGAAGAAAACCTTGATCGAAAAGAGTGCCGCTAGGGATGGGTGCAAGATCATCCCCGATCATGGGTCGTGACCATAGGCGATCGCAAGACTGATCGGGAAGCGTTTGGAGATCACTATGATACATGGAAGGGCTGGACGTTTGACCTGGTCGAGGGCCGAGCCTATACGGCTAAGAGCCACGGCAAGAAAGAAGCTAAGTACGGTAAGAGCGGCAAGTACATCACGCTCAAGGATAGGAAAGGTTTACATCGAATGATTATGGCCGCCTACCTAGCCGCACGTGGTGGTAAGTACATCAAGGCCGGGATATGCTTGACGGTAAGTGCCAAGTCCACCATATTCTGGCACCGTGGAAGAGCACACGTCACTAACTTACATTGCTATTACGTTGCTAAGCTCAGGCCAAACAAACATCAACCGTTTAACAATCTTGAAAATAAGATAAGGAAATTCGTTAAAAAGCATCAACAATAAAATGTGAGTTTTACCAACAAATCATAGAGCTGGCATCGCCCTTATTTATGGGGCTGGCGGCATCACGATATATAGAAAAATTGTGAAGATAATTTAGTTCAATGCTGCTGGAATTCCATATTTCCAGGGGATATATAGATTTTTATAGTTATCTTCATTTCACAAAGTAGTCAATTTTGGCAGCCAAAGTTGGCGGCCAGGGGGTAATTTTCACTATGAGATCAATTATATAAAGGGGTATCATAATTAGTTGGTCAACTCACACATCACGAATTTTTAGGAATTGGGAGATAACCCTATTCTGAAATGGTACAAAGTTGTCAATTATTGAATAGGGGGTATTCAAAAACGCTACAAAAGTACCATATTAGAATATAGGCCTCAGAGGCCGTAGGAGCGTTTCTGAGAGTGCTTAGAAAATTGATTGTCAATTATCGGAAACGATTACAAGCGAAACTGAAAGCCCTGGTAACACGTCTTACACACTAGCAACACTTTCTGAGCAAAGGGGAATATCAAATTGGAATGGGAAGAGGAATTATTATCATTGATCGACTATGTGGGGGAGCTGGTCAACGATATTAGTTGAATCTAATATAAGCGATAAATGAAAGCTACAAGAAATAACTATTATTAGTTATTTCTTTTTTTATTTATAAAGATAACTGCCTACTTATAAGCACTTAAGGGCTATCAAGAATTGGAATATCAAATATGTGTTTATTGATACACAGTTTTATTATATGATATAAAATGTATTATATAGAGTAGAAAGAGGGATTGAGATGGAACAACGACACGATAGTAGAATTGAACATTTTCGTGAACTTGGAAAAGAAGTCGAATATTTAGGATTGAAAGATAGAGACTTGCTTGATCAAAAAGGACAACTTGATGATCAGATAAGAACCGATCATAAAAGATTGAAAAAATGTAGCCGTTAGCCCCATGAAGCATGTGGATCAAGGCCGATTTTTGAAAAATTGAATATTGACGAATGAGCTAGTTCATGTGTTCATGAGCGGATTTTTTTCGCTAAAACCGCCACTTTTGGTCAAAAATCGCTCCTTGAGCGCCCTTATTTATGATGTTTGCTACTTATTCACGAAAAACAAGGCAAAGCTCAAATAAACCACATAAATTATAGAGTTCTTTTGGGCAATTTTGAGCGGCGATGTGCTTGCATCCCCTTTGATTATGTAATTCGTATTAGTTAATTTTCATGTGATTTGTGTACAAAAACTGTACCTAGTGAGTATACTTTTTTGATACATTGGCAAAAAAGCCGGGAAGGTTCGCTTTCCCGGCTTTTTCGTGTTTCTTAGTATTGCGCTCTTTCATTAAATATGCTATGGTATTTTCAAATTATTTTTTAATGTTTTTCACATAATACATAGGAGGAATCAGAATGGCATGGGAGAATGATCTTGGGGATAAGCTGGTTCATCAAAACCACTATAACATTGCAGAGACACAGTTAATTCAGTACTTCAACCTGGTTGTAAAGTCCGCTCGCGGCGCCATCGTAACCGACGTTGAAGGGAAGAAGTATATTGACCTGCTGGGAAGTGACTCGGCAATGAATGTTGGGCACAACAATCCCAAGGTGGTGGCCGCACTTAAAAATCAGATCGACCATTTTATCGGCTACGATGCCGGCTACTTCACCAACCCCACCAGTATTAAGCTGGGGGAGCGCCTGGCTGCACTAGCCCCTGGCGATGGTCACAATAAAGTCGCGTATGGAACTTCAGGCTCCGACGCGACGGAAGCACTGATTAAGTTCTCCCGTGCTTATACCGGCCGGTCCTACATTGTCTCCTACGAGGGGGCTTACCACGGGACTACTTATGGGGCAATCACTGCTGGGGCCTGTGATGTCGACATGGTTCGCCAGATTGGTCCGCTTCTCCCCAACGTTGTCCATGTTCCGTTCCCAAACCTCTACCGGCGGCATCCGGGCGAGAGTGAGCATGACGTTGCTATCCGCTACTTCAATGCCTTCAAGCGACCGTTTGAAACCTACCTGCCGGTTGAAGAAACCGCCTGCGTGATGATGGAACCAATCCAAGGGGATGCCGGAATCGTTATCCCGCCAAAGGAATATGTTCAATTGGTTTACAACTTCTGCCATGAACACGGTATCTTATTCGTGGTCGATGAGGTTAACCAGGGACTGGGAAGAACTGGGAAATTCTGGTCCTACCAGCACTTTGGTATTACCCCAGACTTGCTGGCAACGGCGAAGTCCCTTGCTTGTCAACTGCCGATGAGTGCTGTCTTGGGAAGCGCCGACATCCTCGATTCCTTGAAGACCTCGTCCTACGTCTTTACCAGCGGGGGTAATCCGGTGGTGGCGGCAGCCGCGCTAGCAACCTTAGACGTAATCGATGAGGAAGACCTGGTTCACAAGTCAGCAGTCGATGGGGTTTACGCTAAGAAGCAGTTCGAAAAGTTAGCAGACAAGTACCAATGCATTGGCGATATTCGGATGCTCGGTCTTAACGGGGGAATCGAGCTGGTTAAAGACCGGCAGACCAAGGAACCTGATCCGGACGCCGCCGCCAAGGTCATCTACCGGGCCTTTCAGAAAGGGGTCATCATGGTTAAGCTGAATGGCAATGTGCTACGTTTTCAGCCGCCGCTAGTGATTACCCGCGAGCAACTTGATCAGGCCTTTGCAATCCTTGATGATGTCTTTAATGACCTTGAACATGACCGGATTAAGCTACCGGCTGAATTGGCACATGAGGGTTGGTAAGATTAACATTAGATATCAAAAGGGCTCGAGCATTCGGGATTTTCGAATGCTCGAGCCCTTTTGTATACCGCGCTGTTGATTTTTAGCTTATATAGCCCCTTTATTATTTTATTGCTCCTTGACAGTCCCGTCCAAGTTAAATAGGGGGAGGGGCTTCAAGAATTGAATGTCAGTTCGTTTAGCGGCCGCCCCTTCCGCCAAAATTGCCATTTTACCAACAATGTGGCAGCCGGTCTTAGCCAACAGCTCACTGGCCGCATGAATCGAACCGCCAGTACTGATAACATCGTCAACCAGGACGACCCGTTTATTGCGTAGCTTTTCAGCATCGTTGCCATCGAGGACCAGCTCTTGCTCGTGGTTGGTGGTGATAGCATTAACGTGCGTTTCTAGGGGATGACGCATGTACCCCTTTACCGACTTGCGAATAACTAGTGAATGGGGATGATTGCTCAGTAGGGCCAGATCGTGGGCGAGGGAGATGCCCTTACTTTCGACTGTCACCAAATAGTCAAAATCTTTCGGCAGCTTGGACAACAATAGCTTGGCCGCCGTGTAGCTCATTGCATCATCACCCAGCAGGACAAATGAGGCAATTGCCGTATCATCACTAATTGGTACAATGGGCAGGTCGCGCTGCTGGTCACCAATGGTAAGTTGATATGTGTTCATAATAATCCTCCTATAGCATTGCAAACAGTGGCAATAGAATCTTCAGTAAACCGCCGGAGAGCAGCCCGACAAACGGATCCACCAGCGCCGTTACCAGCATCGTGGTGGCCGCGACCAGCTGTTCCTTACCCGCAAGCGCACTTGCCGCGTTTTCCGGAAACGTGACGAATATCCCTAAGACAAATAGGAAACCGGCGATCGAGGAACTCGGGACGTATTTCCCGATCTTCTGCAGCCAGCCGAGTGCAAGAATCAGCGCCATAATGACCATCATGAGGCAGCCGGCGATTACTGGTTCTGGAGCGCTGGCAGTTGCTGAGATAATTGTTTCCACCGGTGCACCGCCCAGCAGACTAGTTCCCATGTCGGCTAGGGCTTGAGAGGCAGTCAGCAGGTTCAGATCGACGGGATTAGGCTTGATCCCGGTCATCTGGCCAGTAATTAACCCGTAAGAAAGGTTGGCACCGATGTTTAAGCAGGCCAAACTCAGCGCCCCACGAATAATTCGGAGGTTGATCGTCGGCTTGGTGAATATAAACTTACGAACAGTCACGTTAGCCGGCAGGTTAGCTTGGTAATGTTCGCCAAAAACGGCGTAGAGGCTTGAGAGAATTACCGAAAGGCAGATTGTCCAAACCAGGTCTTTAGAAATCAGGTAGGTGACCACCGCCACCAAGATTGACAGCCAACCAGTAAAGCTACGGCGATTAGCCTTTGACATGTCGAGGGCAATCTTGGCAAGCATAATGCCCACCCCGGCCATCATCGCGGTAATGATTTGGTTACCGAAGAGGTGGACAATCTGGGTCAAAATACCGGTGAAGCCAATGATGGCCATGATGACGGAACCACCAAAGATAATTGAAGTAAATTCACGGGTGTTGCGGCCTAAATTACCAGTCAGCGCTAGTGATTCAGCTTGAAAAGAAACGGGGGCAACAGAATGAAAAATAAAGTTAATTGCGGCGACAAGTAAAAATGAAAAAGTGGTCGGAAAAATGGCAAAGCCAAGGCCCATTGCCATAATCCCCTGGGGAATCCCATTTAAGACAACGCCAATTGCAGCCATCAAGTCGGCAAACCAATGCATAAATTCTCCTCCTAAATACGAACATTCAACAATAAGCTATCATTGATTGTTAATTTATACGAACATTATCGTGGAATGGCACCATAAAGTCAAGATAAAATTGGGATTAATACGGCAATGGCCTTGATATTGTTCGGAAAACATTATCATTACGAAAGTACCAAAACACCAAATTAACGAAATAAAATGGTCTTGCCACTACGGGATAACCGTTTTGACAAGACCACGTGATTTTTATCGTTTAGCCACTATGACAGGTAAGGTGTTACCATTAGTGCCCAAAATAATGGTTAAGGTTCCAAAGACATTAATTAATACCAGACAATTCCATTAGGCTGACTTATTAAGTAATTACATTTTGGGCAATAATTACCAAAATGCACTGCAAAATCATCCAAGACGGCTCCACAACGTGCACAATGCGGTTTCTCAAATAAAGACATATTTATCCCTTCCTTTTCCGGCTTATTCCTTGATGACAACTATATAATATCCTGGCTATTCTGAGATGTCAATAGATATTTATAGATAAAAGATATTTTAGAAAAAAGACAGAGATAATTATGGTTAATATTAGCCAGTCGCAGTTAGACACAGCTTCACTTTGAACATGGATCGAGGAAATCAGGATTGAGGCATTCGGGTTGCGGCCAGTGATAGAACCCTTGCTTGGTAGCGGGTCCCAACAGGTTTTGATCGATCCGCTCCTTCATTTTAGCGGCTACTAACTTCAGATCCGGATCATTCGTTTTCTCTGCCTCATTAACAACAATATTGTAATGCGTTCTTAGACCAATGACATCAAGGATCGCAAAGGGGCCGTATGGTGCATTAAGGTCAATCATCCATGTCCGATCGATTGTCTGCGGATCGGCAATGCCTTTAGCCCAAAGCTTCAATGCGGCATTCAGCCATGGAACCAGCATTGCGTTAAGGACATAACCGGGCTGTTCCTTGCTGAGGGGGATGGGTACCATTCCAATCCGCGAAGCAAACTCAACCACGTCTGCAAATACCGCTGGCAATGTTTCAGGTGACCCCATCACTTCAGCGGTATTACGCGACCAGATCTGGTTGGCAAAGTGGAGGTGCAGGTACCTGCCGGGCCGATCCGTGTAAGGAGCAAGCTGGCTAGGCAGTAGTGTTGATGAATTGCTGGCAAAGATTGTCTTTTCCGGCGCAACCTCCGATAGTTGGCGGTAAAATGTCTCTTTAATACTTAATTTTTCCGGGATTGCCTCGATCACTAAATCAGCATCTTCAACCGCCTGTGCGAGGTCACTGCTGAAAGTCAAGTTAGCCAATCCCTTTTGAAACTCTTCAGCAGTCGTCCCCATGTCACGAGCATAAGCTGGGGCAAGTCCGTTGATTCGGGCTTTGGCAGCTGCTAAGTGTGCTTCATCAACATCGTAAAGGGTTACGGGCAGACCGCTAAATGCTGTTTGGTAAGCTATCTGACTTCCTAATACACCGCCGCCAGCTACCGTTACGTTTTTAATCATCGTTATCACTCCTTTGGTTTATCTGACTTTAGTATATCAAGCTGTGGTTGGTGCAATCTGGATGATTAGCCATAACAAGCTAATTTTGTAGTAAAATTGGGGCGTGATCTCTGGTATGACCAGGAAGAAGGAGTGGCACTATGGAATTTCATAAGATCAACGCCCCATCATCTACCGACTTATTTGTAAAACAATTAGAGGAGGCAATTTTAAGTGGGCAATTACACCCCGGTGAGCAGCTGCCTAGTGAGCGCGAATTGCAAGCTCAGCTAGGGGTGAGTCGCAACGTTGTTAACACCGCGCTAAGGAGGTTGGCAAGCCAGAATCTAATCTTGATGAAGCCGCGCCAGGGTAACTACGTCGCTGATTTTCGCAAAAACGGAAACTTAGATACGTTGGACATCATCCTAAACTTTAACCGCGGTCATTACAATCGCCACTTATTACAGTCAATTATTGACATGCGTTGGCAAGTGGAACCGATCATCGTTTTCCTGGCTGCCCAACGATCAACGGACGTCCAGTATAAAAGAATCAAACATTTGCTGATAGCGTTTGATAGCTCGAAGGATCCTAGAGAAGAGGGTGAAATCATTGCCAATTTCTTTCACGAGTTGGCAATCGCCTCCGATAACGATATTTACCCGCTCCTTGTCAAAAGCTTTTCAGCCGTTTACCGTGAATTGACGACTGGGCTCTGTCAAGCAGGAAAGAAAGCTCAAATTAGCCAACTAAACTGGCAGCTATTTTCAGCAATCATTCATCAAGACGGTGATACGGCCCAGGAACGTGATCGCCAATTGATCAACTGGACCAAGCAGGTGTTAATAGAAGGAAAATGGTAGCCGGATTCTGATCCTCAAAATCCCCGATGGGAAGCTAAAGATTAACACCTTTTCTGCTAAAAAGGCCGCGAAACTATTTGGCTTCACGGCTTTCCTTATTGTTAAATTGCTTTTGTAATTTAAGTAATTAAGCGCAGGCAATGCAGTAGCAATAGCAGGAACGGCGCCTCAGAATCAACTGAGGCACCGTTCCTGCTATTTTTAACAATAAAAGTGACACGAATGTGACGCGCACACGTCAAATTAAGAATCCAATAATTTTTGTTATGATAAGAGTGCTTTTAGTACGCGCCCGGCTTAGCAACATAATCATCGACCCCGTCAGGGTTGCCGGACCACTTGTATTTGTCATACCAAATCGAGTGCTCTTCCTTGTCGAGGGCGGCGATTTCTTCCATCTCGTCCGCGTCCAGCGTGAAGTTAAAGACGTCCATGTTCTCACGCATCCGTTCCGCATGCGTTGACTTTGGGATAACGACAAAGCCCTGCTGGATTTCCCACCGTAACTCGACCTGGGCAGGGGACTTGCCCTTGTCTTTAGCGATCCGGGTGATGACCGGATCGTTAAGGAGCTGACCATTGCCCAGCGGTGACCAAGCCTCTAGTTGAATTTGCTGATCCTGACAGAACGCGACCGTGTCGGGTTGGTGAATCCGCGGATTAAACTCAATCTGGTTAACCATTGGCTTGATCTGGGCGTGATCAAGGAGGTCGGTCA
>NZ_JBJEEM010000051.1:0-8398 GCF_051873075.1 Limosilactobacillus sp.
TATTTTAGTAGCGGCGTTTAATAATATAGCAAGTCAAACCAAGGCTGGCGACGGTAATGATTGTGCCCAGAATTAGCAATGGCGGCCGGTAGTAAAATTCAACCTGGTGGGTTCCGCTGGTGATTGGTAAGGCCATGAAGGTGCTGATGACGGTCCGCGGTTGAACACGTTGACCATCAAGTCGGACGTGCCAACCGGTGGCCGCAGGAATGGTGGTCATGAGGGCGGACTGTCCACGATGGATGTGGACGGTTCCCTTGATGCTGGTTGGCGTGGCTTTCTCGACCTTCAGTGGCGACTGCTGCAACGTCTTCAAACTGTTATTGAAGGCCCGCTGGTTCAACCGGTAGACGCTGACGTTTTGTAGCCAAACACTGGTCTTCTTGAGGCGGAAGGTAATCGTAACCGGCTTCCCCTTCTGGTGGTGGGCCAGGTTGATCACGACAGTATCCCGATAAGTATCGTACTGGCTAAAGTCCCGCCGATTCAAACTGATTGTCGCGTTTTCCTTAACTTCGGGACCGAGTGTGAGGTAATAGGAGTCATTGGTTGGCGGGGTGAATTTCATTTTAATGGTGGCCGGCTTCAGGAGATTTTGCTTCCTGAAGGTCGTTCCCGTGATTTGATGGGCGGCCTGCACGTTATTAAACTGAACGGAGGTAAAGTTCTGGACGGTAAATAACGGCTTGTTGATCGGTCGGCCGGCCAATGCCTGGAAAATTTGGGACTGGTAGCTGAGCGGATCTAAAGTCGCCTTACCGAGTTGGAAAATTTCCGAGCTGGCCCCAAACGCAATCGGGAGCGCAGCAGAATTCTTACGACTGGTGATCATTTTGGTTTGGCCAACCTTTGGCAGCGGGGCCCAATCAGGCCGGTAACCGGATAACGGCATGATCTGGTCACCATCCATCACCCCGTGGTGCCGGGCGGTCATCGTGTACTTGAAGCCAAGCAGGGCGTCGCTGACTTGGGTTCCGTTGTCGTAGCTGACAAAGCCATCCCCTGCTGGTTGGCCAATTGCCCCCATGAACGCCGGAATCGGCGGCTCCAGTGTTGAGCCAAAGTGATCGGCAGAATAGAAGTCACCCTGCATTGGATCATCCTTGGTCCGCATGAAGGTCTTAGCAATACGGTAGAAGCCGGAATCATGCTTTTTAAGTTGCCGGCTGGCCTGGTCGAGCTGCTGGGTGTATTTACCGAACTCATCCTGGGAAACGTAGGCAATCTTGTTGAGACTGGTGAAGGCGCTGGTGCCAACATCACAGGCGACGACCAGAATGATGAGAAAGTCATACAAGCGAGGCGAATTTCGCCGGGCGATCATCAGCGCGGCCAGTGAAACGATCACAAAGCCCAGACCGATCATCCGCTGACTGGTTGACAGGTACGAGAGCTTTAGCTGGCCCGTTGCCCAAAAGATGAGCCCACTGAGCACTAAGATGACGAGGGCGCCCGGCCAGTGGAGCTGGTAGGATGGTGTTAGGGTCCGGGCGGCGAGCATGATGCACCAGAAGGCGAAGATAAACGAAAACCGGTATGGATACCAGACCGGAAACTGTCCGGCATGCCAGAGGAGGTCCAGCGGTTCGTAACAAAATGACAGGATAAAGAAGATGGTGACGAGCCCGGCGACCAGGCGCTGTGACCACTTAACCTTTGAATTGAAAAAGTAAAGGAAGGCGCCGATCATGAGCAGCATTCCAATGTAGATGTTGGGCTGGCCGCTAGGCATTTGGTTGAAATCAAATGAGCCGGGCACCAGCTTGCCAAGCATCTTGAGCGGCTGGTACTCCAGTTTGTTATTGATGACGTTTTCGGTATAGGTGCCCTTACTGGTGGTCAGGGCGTAGAAGGTGGGCAGGAGGACGATTGCCGCGATGCCGGCACTAGCCACCGAACTGACGACGTAGACTCCGAAGATCCGCATGCGGGCCCGCCAATTTGCCAGGGTAGGCAGCTGCCAGAGGACGAAGAGGACCGTGAACAGGCAGATCATCCAGGCCATGTAGTAGTTGTCGACCATCATGACGGCCAGCCAGGCGATATAGGTACCGGGCCGCTGGTCATGGATGAGTCGGATTAATCCCCAGACAATCAACGGCAGGAGAATTAAGGCGTCGAGCCAGATCATATTGAGCTGGTTGGCAATCATCCAACCGTTGAGAGCGTAGGCGGTGCTGAAGGCCCAGATCCGGGTGCCGCTTTGCAGCCGGGTCTTGAGCATCAGCCAGGCAAAACTTAGCCCTGCCAAGCCATAGCGGAGCAGGGTGAGGGCCATGATGCCGCTGGTCAGCCACCGTCCGGGGAAGAAGAGGAGGATCAAGTTGAGGGGACTGAAGAGGTAGTAGGCGTTGGTCCCCAGCATTTCTCCACCTAGTCCCTTACTAAAGGAATAAAAGAGGGCTCCCGGGTGGTGGAGGAAGATATTTCGGAAGTAGGCAAAAAAGTCAACGTACTGCTGACCGAGGTCAACGGTGAGGAGGCTACTTGGGCCAAAGGGTGCCATCTGCCGATAAGCGAAGTAGGCGCCCATTATGATGACCGGAATTAAGAAACTCCCGGTCAATATCAGTGTATGCTGTTTTTTCTGATTAAGGCGATTCACAACGAGTTTTTCCTTCCCTTATTAGTATCGCTGAATATTATATACCGATCTGGCAGCAGAAATCGTCTTTGAAGGATTAAATTTAAGTAAATCATGATACTTAAGTGTTCATTTTTTCATAAATAAAGAGTATTATTTTTAAGTTAGTAGTGGTAAGAGCCTCTGCGCCCGATGATAAAATTTGGTAAAATAAGAGTCACTACAATGAAGGAGAATTTAGTTCTTGTGAAAGTCTTTGATCGAATAAAAAGATTGTTTAATTCGCAAAATCGAAAGAAGCGCAGTGCGCAGTCGGTGATCCCGTTTCGGCTGAACCTCTTGCTATGGATTGTCGGCATCCTATTGTTGATGCTGACGGCCCGGCTCTTTTATCTGCAAGTGCTGAATGGGACCGCATATAAGGCTGAGGTTAAGCGTTCGGATACCTCGATTCAGACCAACAATGTTCAGCGGGGGATGATTTACGACTCCCAGGGCAACGTCATGGTTGGTAATCAGACCCACCAGGCAATCACCTATACTAAGGGCTCTAACGTCACCACGGACGACCTTTACAAGATTGCTAACCGGCTGGGCAGGTATGTGACGGTTACTAACAAGAACTCACGCCTGACTGACCGGAATGAGGAAGACTATTATCTGGCGGACAAAGGCCGCCTGAACAGCGTTCTTAGGCACGTGAAGACCAGTAGTGAAGATAGTGATGACGACAAGTACAACAAAGCCATCGACTACCTGAGCAACCACCCGAATGCTTGGCACCTGACCAGTCAGCAGAATAATAACGCCCGGATTTACGCGGCCATGAGTGGGGCATACTCCCTGTCGACAACCTACATCAAGGAAACCGGCGTCACGGCCAGCGAGCTTGCGGCGGTCGGTGAGCACCTTAACGAGATGCCCGGGGTCAAGATCGGGACTGCTTGGACGCGTAATTACCCGCAAGGAAAGAGCGTCCAGAGTCTGACCGGGACGGTTTCCACTACCGGTTTGCCGAGCGATGAGGTCAACAGTCTGCTGTCCCAAGGTTACTCACGAAACGATAGCGTGGGTCAGAGCTACCTCGAAAAGGAATACCAGGCCACGCTGGCGGGTTCCAAGTCCCAGACTGAGGTTACCACGAACGGTAATAACGTCACCAAGGAAGTCGTCAAGTACCCTGGTAAGAAAGGGGACAACCTGGTTCTGACCGTTAACTCCAAGTTCCAAAACAAGGTCCAACAGATCCTGAAGGACAACTATTCGTCTGCTGGTAATGCCTACTCCTCTGGGGTATATGCGGTCGTAATGAATCCGCACACGGGGGCCATCCTTGCCATGGCCGGGATCGATCGGGATCCGAAGACTGGTAAAGAGACCGATGATCAGATTGGAGCCATCAACCACCCAATCACAATGGGGTCGGTCGTTAAGCCCGCTACGGTGATGGGTGGTTTGATGAGCGGTGTTATTACTCCGACTAATAACACCCTGGTCGACCGACCAATTAAGGTCGAGGGGATTTCTACCAAGAGTTCCTGGTTTAATCATACCGGTTCGGCTGACATGTCGGTCGACGCGCCGACTGCTCTGGAAGTTTCGTCAAACTCCTACATGATGCAATTGATCATGAAGGAGGGGGGCATGGATTACCACGATAATGCCAAGCTGACTTTGAAGCCAAGCATCTTTAACAAGGAAAGATACTACTTCAACATGTTTGGCCTGGGTCAAAAGACTGGGGTGGACTTGCCGGGGGAAACGGCTGGGTACACCGGGCCGTCTGACGAGAAGCACGTTGGTTCAGCACTGGACTTGGCATACGGGAACTATGATGGTTACACCACCATCCAGCTGGCCCAATACATGTCGACCATTGCCAATGGCGGTAATCGAATGCGTCCTTACGTTGTTAAGGAAATCCGTGGAACCCAGAGCAATGGTAAGCTGGGGCCGGTCGAATACACGACCCAGCCGCAGGTCCAACAGGTGATCCCCGCACCGAAGTCCTACTTCAATGTGGTTCACCAGGGACTCTACCAGGTGGTTCACGGTTCAAATACCTACATCACTGGTAAGGCACTGGCGAGCGTTAAGCCTTCCATTTCTGGGAAGACCGGGACGGCCGAAACGGTTTCGGAGGGACATAAGACCACGACCCTGAGTTTCGCCGGCTTTGCGCCATCGAATGACCCCCAGGTGGTTGTTGCCCTGGCCATTCCGGGCTGCACGAACAGTGATGGGGGCGCCAACCTGAACATGACGAAGCAGATTTTCCAGGCTTACTGGAAGATGGTTCAGTCACCAAAAGGCTTTACTGACGGCGAATAGAGCCACTGTCAAGGTAATTTCCTTAACAAACTTTGCCAAATCACTAGTCAAAACAATTAATAAATGATATAGTTGTACGAGTTAGGGTTACGATAAATAACCAATTAAGATCAAATAAAGTTTGGAGGTTATAACTCATGCGTGTCAACATTACCCTTGAATGCACTTCATGCCACGAGCGGACTTACTTAACCAGCAAGAACCGTCGTCACAATCCCGACCGGCTTGAATTAAAGAAGTACTGCCCACGGGAACGCAAGGTGACATTACACCGCGAAACTAAGTAATTATTACTTAGTTCATCAAACCAGCTAATTGCAATTAAGCAATTGCTGGTTTTTTTATATTTAGAAGTGAAAGTGCGGGTCAAGTGAATTAACTTTCAAATGAGTCAAAAGTTGTGAATAGGTTCACCTATGAAAAAACGCTTGCAAAAAATAGGCGGACCTGTAATAATGTATTCTTGTAACCGTTTATCTTTTTGTATAAAGGGGAGATATGAGAATAATGGCGTATTCCAAGAATGAGTTGCGGCAGGCCTACATTGCGCGTCTGCAACAGCTAGATCTTAATACCCGTCTTAGCGAAGAGAAACGTTTGACATCGATGCTTTTCAACCAGCCCGAGTGGATGCGCGCCAAAACGGTGGCATTGACTCTAAGCCAGTCGTTTGAGATCGACACGTCCCCGATCTTGCTGCACGCCCGTCACGAAGGGCGGACAGTGGTGGTTCCCCGGACCCTTCCCAAGCGGCAGATGGAGTTCGTTGAGCTTACAGAGAGTAC
The DNA here is from genome assembly GCF_051873075.1 of Limosilactobacillus sp. Lineage (GTDB taxonomy): Bacteria > Bacillota > Bacilli > Lactobacillales > Lactobacillaceae > Limosilactobacillus. The sequence goes on from NZ_JBJEEM010000051.1 coordinate 5,701, forward strand.
TAACTTTGCGGAGAGCTCCTTTGGGATCCTTGAGCCGGCAGACGGTCGTGTGTTTGGTCCCGACGAGATTGATCTGATGGTCGTTCCCGGGGTAGCCTTCACCCAAGACGGCCAGCGGCTAGGCTTTGGCGGCGGCTACTATGACCGCTACCTGAGCAGGTACCATGGCGATACGATTGCATTGGCCCTGCCGACCCAACTGGCTACGGCCGGTGAATGGCAGCCGGACGAGCATGACCAACAGATTGCCAAGGTATTAACCTTGGCGGAGTGCTAGCCAATGAGATCGCGTACCTGGTCGCTAGCCCCTGTCACCATTACCCTAGTCATAATCCAGGTTTTGGTGTATCTGGCGATGACTTTGGCCGGCGGTTCGACTAATCCGGCGGTCTTGGTTCGCTTTGGGGCTCTGCAGCCGGAGCTTTTGCGGGCAGGACAGTGGTGGCGTCTGATCACCCCGGTTTTTGTTCACATTGGCTTCACCCACCTGCTGATCAATAGCCTGACCCTGTATTTCCTGGGTCTCTACATTGAGCAGTTGTTTGGCCACTGGCGGATGCTGGTCATCTACTTTGTCAGTGCGATTGCGGGGAACCTTTGCAGTGCCTACTGGTTGTCAGGCAGCCTGGCAGCCGGGGCCAGCACAGCGATTTTTGGCTTGTTCGGGGCCTTTTTGATGCTAGGTGAGTCTTTCCGGAATAACCTGGCGATTCGCCAGCTCAGCCGCCAGTTTTTAATCCTGGTCCTGCTGAACGTTGGGACCGACTTGTTGGTTCCCGGTATTGACCTGGCGGGGCACATCGGTGGCCTGTTCGCCGGTTTTTTGATGGCATATGTCGTAGCCGCCCCTAAGATTGGGCCAGTGGCGAAAAACAAACGCTGGTTGAGCGCGATAGTGTTGATTGTTGGTATCCTAGTCCTGATTTGGGAAGTGAGCTGATAAAATGGCAATGATTCCACGCGAATTTAGGACACTATACGATGTTCAGCAGCTGCTCAAGGAGTTCAATGTGTTTGTATACGTTGGCAAACGCCTGTACGATATTGAACTGATGGCAATTGAGCTTGACAACCTCCACCAGGCCGGTGTAATTGATCAGTCGATTTACATGAAAGCGAAGATTGTCCTGCGTAAGGAACATCGAGAAGAATTGAAACGAGAACAAACGGGGAAACTGTACTAATCCCCAGGAAAGGAATTATTATGGCAAACAAGAAGTTATTTGGTGTTGATCTTGGTGGTACGACCATCAAGTTTGCAATTTTGACGGAAAATGGTGAGATTCAACAAAAGTGGTCAATTCGGACGAACACCCTTGATGAAGGGTCCCACATCGTCCCTGACATCATCGAATCAATCAACCACCACCTTGACCTGTACAAGATGGATAAGGATCAATTCATCGGGATCGGAATGGGAACGCCAGGAACGATCGACCGGGACAAGGGAACCGTTGTCGGTGCCTACAACCTGAACTGGAAGACCACCCAAAACGTCAAGGATGCTATCGAAGAAGGTACCGGGATGAAGTTTGCCCTGGATAACGATGCCAACGTTGCCGGCCTTGGTGAACGCTGGAAGGGTGCTGGTAACGAAGGTGACGATGTTGCCTTCATCACCCTTGGTACTGGTGTTGGGGGTGGGATCATCTCCAACGGGAAGCTGATTCATGGTTTAGTCGGTGCCGGTGGTGAGGTTGGCCACATGATCGTCCAGCCAGACGGCTACCTTTGTACCTGTGGTAACCGTGGCTGCCTGGAACAATACGCTTCCGCAACCGGGGTTGTTCACATTGCTCAGGACAAGGCTGAAGAATACGAGGGTAACAGCCGCCTGAAGGCCATGATCGACAATGGTGACGAGATCACTTCCAAGATCGTCTTTGACCTGGCCAAGGAAAACGACTACCTGGCCAACAAGGTTGTCGATGAGGTTTCTCACTACCTGGGTCTGGCTTGCGCAAACCTGAGTAACATCTTGAATCCAGAATACGTTGTTATTGGTGGTGGGGTTTCCGCTGCTGGTGACTTTCTCTTGAAGCGGGTTAAGGCCAACTTTGAAAAGTACGCCTTCCCAACTGTGCGGACTTCTACGCAACTCAAGCTGGCTGAACTTGGTAACGATGCCGGGGTAATCGGTGCGGCTTCACTGGCTCGTCAGTTTGCCAATGATTAGTAATAGCGAGGCGAACTAATCGTGGTTTTAGGAGTTAGTCAAGGTTTATTAATTTTCAACGCTGTCGTCATCATTCTCTTGCTGGCTTGGTTGTTAACTTGGATCTTCCAATACTGGCGGCGTAACCACTACGCAACTGTCCTGGATCAGGAAGAATTCCAAAAGGGGATCCGGAAGGCCCAGGTAATCGACCTGCGTCAAGAGGCCGAATTTAAGGCGGGGCACATCCTCGGTGCTCGGAACCTGCCGTACGTCTACCTGCGTCAACAATACAACGAATTGCGGCCGGACCTGCCCGTCTATATGTATGACCAGGGGATGGCGATCAGCACCCAAGCTGCGGCCTTCCTCGGCAAGCATGGCTATCACAAGCTGTACATCCTGAAGGGTGGCTATAACAGCTGGGACGGCAAGACTAAGAAGGCAAAGTACTAGAAAGCTGGAAAACTAGAAAAAGCGCGCGTTGACGCGAAGCTTGCAATTAGTTTTCCGCAATTAAAATAAAAAAACAGGAGACTGGAT
>NZ_JBJEEM010000052.1:0-8365 GCF_051873075.1 Limosilactobacillus sp.
AAGAGACGGCTCCTGGCATGCCATTGGCGTAAATGTGGGGGTATACCTGCTGACCATTTTGATCATTATCGGAGGATTTCAATGGTGGCACTGGCAACACTTATCACCCTGCCAGCGAATGATCTGGCGTTGTCGCCTGCCGTTTGTTGGCCGTTGCTTTCGTTTCTATTATGGCTATTACCTGACAACAAATCTGGCGGGAATGCTTAAACACGGACTTTCGTTGCAGGAGATTATTGAGGTGACCGGCCAGTACGATCAGCACTCGCTGCTTTACCAATTTGGCGCGGTTATTCAAACGCTGGTGGCCGAGGGGAAGCCGGTGGACCAGGTGATTATCAGTTATCCTTTTATCCCCAATGAACTGATTGTCTTTATCAATAAAGGGGCCACTTTAGAAGAGCTTGGAAATGAATTGTCAGTCTTTGCTCAGCTTCAATTCAAACGCTTGGTGAAATCGATTGAAGGGCTCCTGCTGTGGGTTCAGCCGGTTATTTTTGTCCTGATTGCGGGGGTGATCGTCACGTTGTACCTGAGCATTTTATTGCCGATTTATCATTCCTTACAGGGGGTTGCATGACATGGTAAGAAAGTATCTTATGAAAAAGCAACCAGCGTTTACGCTGTTAGAAATGTCGATTGTCTTGTTTATCATCAGTCTGCTGATTTTAATTATCCTGCCCAACCTGGCCCAGCAGCGGCAAAATGCTAACCGGATCCATAGGGACGCGATGGTGTCGGTAGTCCAGACCCAGGTTGATGCTTATGAAAATGAGACGGGGGCCAGCAATGTCAGCCTAGAGCAGCTCCGGCGGCATGATTACTTGACCGCCGCTCAGGTGCAGAGGGCCAAGAAAGAAAAGATTACGATCGTCAACGGAAAGGCGGTCCGGCAATGAGGGGGCAGCGGGCATTCACCAGTGTTGAGATGATCGTTGTTCTAGGATTGGTAGTGACTATTTACCTGGTGCTTGCGCCGACGTTTCAGCCAAGTCGACAAGCAATTGCTGAACAACAATTTTGGCACGAGCTGCGGCAGGATTGGCGGGCTGCCCAGGTGGGGGCGCAAGTACACCACCAATCGACGGTCATTGATTATTATTCAGACACCAAGCAGCTTGTTTTTCAGCGCAATGGTCACCGTACTCTATTGAATATTCCGCCAACAATCGCGCTTGATGAAGAAAAATTCAATGCGTTTATAATCGACGATACCGGTTATACCGCTCCGCAGACGATTGGCTTTAAGTCGCGTCTGCAACATTGCAAGTACCTGATGAAGGTTCAGTTGGCATGGGGAGGTTATCGACTTGAAAAAGTACCAGATTAGTGGTTTTGTCATGGCCGATAGCATCTTGGCACTGGCGGTGGTCAGTCTGGGGATTATTACCCTGTTGACTTGTCAACGCCAATTGTCCCACCAGCAAGCCGCACACGATACCAAGCTGTTGGCGGCCCGGTTGGCAAAGGAAAGCAGTGACCAGCTACGGGCTACGGGGCATCCGGCTACCATCGAACGCGGTGGGTGCCGGGCGGTTGCCACGCCGGACCGGATAACGGTCTACCAGAATTCACGATTGGTGGTGTCATTACGAAGATGAAGCAATTTAGCGGATTTACCATTATTGAATGCGTGGCGGCTCTTACGATCACTGCCCTAACGCTGCTGCTAGCGAGCTGGTCGATGACTGCATTGTCGGCCAGCAACCGGCATTCATTAGACAGTTCGGTTGACTGGTACGTTTTCTTAAAAGAAATGGAGGCCGATAACCATCATTTTATCCTAGAACAAGTTCATCTCGATAATATCTGGGTTAAAAGTCGAAAAAATGACTTGGATTATGTTTTGCAGTATAAGCCAGGGGTGCTGTATTTAAAGGAGCAAGGCCGCGGTGGATATATGCCGCTGTTCAGTGGGGCACGAAGATGCGTTTTTAAGCGATTGTCGGAACAGCGGGTATTGGTGGAGGTGAAACGAGAAAATGGCAAGCAATTGGCGGGAATTCTTCAGTTTTATCCAGAGTAGCCAGCGGGGGTATGCCCTGCTGACGGGGATGATTGTTTTAGCGGTCATCTGTCTGGCCGTAGTTTGGCAGTACCATTACTATACCGAGCAGTGGCTGATTGAGGATCAATTAGTTCGTCAGTTTCTTCGCGAGGCCGCCCATAATTTGTCAAATGAAAAATAATAGCTTAGAGAAAGGCGGATTCTTGAATTTATTCCTGTTAATCGGTAAACTATTAAGTGGAATGATTGTAATCTAACGGAGGTGACCAACACTGGCACAGCAAACACCACAACAATTATTTCAATTGTTTGACCAGGGAACGGAGATTCTTCAATCCGCATTGCGGAGTTCATACCTTGACGCCATGCTTGAAAACATCGAAAACGTGATTGAAAACGAGGTTCAAGTTGAAGATGGGGTGCCTGATTCAGCAACGGTTAAGAAGCTGCAAGAGATTTATCGACAACTTGATATTGCCGACGCAGATGCTGAAGTATTGCGACAAATGGTTCAGCTGAGCTTCTTAAAAGTAATTCGTAAGGATGCCATTCAAGCTAACCACCAAATGACGCCGGACACGATTGGCTTTCTGATGGCCTTTTTGATTGAAAAGGTAACGAAGATCAATCGGCCGTATAGTATTTTTGATCCGGCCGTGGGGACCGCTAACCTTTTGACTGCAGTGATTAACCAATTGCAAAAGGCCAGCAAGGAGCCTATTCACGGTTATGGGATCGATAATGATTCATCGATGCTTGAAGTTGCTAGTGCCAGTATCGCACTGCAGAAGCTGGATGTGGACTTGTACCACCAGGACGCCATTAATGCATTGGATATTCCTCAATGTGATCTAGCGGTGTCTGACCTGCCGATTGGCTACTATCCGTTGGATCAAAATACTAAGAACTACCAGACGCGGGCTGAGAAAGGCCACTCTTATGTTCATCACTTGCTGATTGAACAGTCGATGAACTACTTGCGGCCTGGTGGATTTGGGGTATTCCTGGTACCGAGCAACTTATTCCAGACCAAGGAAGCACAGTCATTTGTCAAGTGGATTCAATCGGTCGCTTACCTGCAGGGACTCGTTAACCTTCCTGCTGAATTATTTGCCAACCCGGCGGCACAAAAGGCCATTCTTTTGTTGCAGCGTCATGGTGGAGGCAGTAAGCAGGCAACGAAGGTTCTTTTGGGTGAATTCCCATCGTTCAAAAAGACGAAGGAATTTAGTGATTTTGTAGGAGAGATCGATCACTGGGTTGCTACGAATTTAGTTCAATAAAGGAGACAATTTTATAATGTCAAAGACAATTGCCGTTAATGCGGGGAGTTCAACGTTAAAGTTTAAGTTATTTGATATGCCAAGCGAAGACGTGGTTGCTGAAGGAACCATCGAACGAATTGGTGAAAAGATGGGCCACGCCAAAATCAAGTTTGGCGACGGTCAAAAGCACGAAGAAGAAAAGCCATTTGCCGACCATGGGGCAGCTGTTAACTACCTCTTGGATCAATTGATTGACCTGGGAATCGTTAAGAGCTACGACGAGATTACGGCGGTCGGTCACCGGGTTGTTGCCGGTGGTGAATTCTTTAAGGATTCTGCGGTTATTGATGATGATGTCATCAAGAAGATTGATGAGTTATCCGAATATGCTCCACTACATGACCCTGCCGAATTGATCGGGATCAAGGCTTTCCGGAAGGTATTGCCAAATGCCTTTGCGATTGCTGTCTTTGATACCTCTTTCCACGTTAACATGCCAAAGATGAACGCCCTCTACAGTGTTCCTTACGAATGGTACGAGAAGTACGGCGCTCGGAAGTACGGTGCCCACGGTACGAGCCACCGTTATGTTGCCGGCCGGGCAGCTGAGATGCTGGGCAAACCGCTCAAGGATCTGAAACTGATCACAATGCACATCGGGGCTGGTGCTTCCATCACGGCCATTAAGGATGGCAAATCCTTCGATACTTCAATGGGCTTCTCACCACTAGCTGGGATTACCATGGCTACTCGTTCTGGGGATGTTGACCCATCACTGGTTGCCTTTGTTCAGGAAAAGCTGGGGATCTCCTCACAAGAAATGATCAGTATTTTGAATCACAAGTCCGGTTTGCTGGGCATTTCGCAGCTTTCACCAGATATGCGTGATATTCTGGCCGCAGCTGACAAGGGTAATGAGCAGGCACAATTGGCCCTTGACATGTACGTTAACCGGATTGTCCGTTACGTTGGTGCTTACATTGCTGAAATGGGTGGTGCCGATGCGATTGTCTTCACTGCCGGGGTTGGTGAAAACAGTGTGCCAGTCCGGAAACTGGTTACCGACAAGCTGGCTTACTTTGGCATCAAGATTGACCAAGAAAAGAACAAGTGCCACGGTGTTGAACGTGACCTGTCAGCCGATGACGCTAAGATCAAGACGCTGCTTATCCCAACCAATGAGGAATTGATGATCGTTCGTGACATTGAACGGTTGAAGAAGGAACAAGGTAAGTAAGCCATCAATAATTGATAAATGCAAATAACCTAAGGCTGGGATGCTTCAGTCTTAGGTTATTTTATATAATAAAAAGTAGGAGGGGAAGCATATGCAATTTGTAACGGCTGATACGCATTTCTTCCATAGCGATTTATTGGGGATTGATGACTTTGCACCCCGGCCATTCCCCAATGTTGAAGTGATGAATCAGACCATTATCGATAGCTGGAATGCTAAAGTAGGCGAAAATGACATTGTTTACCATCTTGGCGATATCGCCTTGTACTTTACCAAGCCTGCTACAAAATCACATGAGGCGGTCTTTGAGCTTTTAAACAGCCTTAACGGTCATCTGGTCCTGATCAAGGGAAATCACGACAGCCGGGCGCTGTTTAAGTATCTGGCGGCGCGGAACTATGAGTTTGGCGGCCGGGATAAATTTAGCTTTCATGATGTCGGGGTCCTGTTGAAGTATGATCATCGTCAGTACTACCTGACCCATTATCCGCTGATGTTGGGGATTGCACCGCAAATCATTAACTTGCACGGTCACATCCACCACTACGCAGTTCCTGTTAAGGAAAACATCAACGTGGGTATCGATAGTCCTGAACTGGACTACCTGACTAATAAGCCATCGTTTGGCGAACCATTAAACTTCGCGGAGGTTGAGCAAATGGTCGAGCGCAAGGCGATAGATTTTGCTAAGCGAAAGTAACACTTGTGGTATGATTTACAGAGATAGACTGTAAAAGGGGAAGACGGATGAACCGAGCAAAAATACAAGACTATATTGACCGGCGCGAGGAACAGCGCTCAGATCTGTACCACTTCACGGCCCAGGACCATACTCACTTTACCTTGAATGGGCACCCTTATGAGTTGGTCAAGGAGTATCGGGATGGCTTTAACGGTCTGGAGCTGGCAAAGCGTTTCAGCAACATCCTCAGCAAGTATGATTACATTGTTGGCGACTGGGGCTATGACCAGCTTCGGCTTAGGGGATTCTATGATAATGGCAACCCTCAATTTAATCCCGAGCAGGGGGTTGATACGATAGAGGATTACCTCTACGAAGACTGCAATTTTGGTTGTGCTTATTTCATCATCCATAACGATGACGTGCGTGTTCCACGTCACCGCCACCGTGGGAGAAAGAGCCCGGTGATCAAAGAACGCCGGAGAAGGCTTAAGCAACCCAGTGTTCGTCACCGCTCTCATCAGCATGCAGAACGGGTTAAAGGAAGCAATCATCAACAGAAGTTTGTCATTCATAAGCGTCAACAAGGAGCAAAGAAATGAAGGATTATCAGGGATACTTTATTGATCTTGACGGGACCATGTATAAGGGAACCAAGCGGATTCCGGCTGCTGCTCGTTTTATCAAGCGATTGCAAGAAGCCGACAAGACGGTGCTGTTCGTGACTAACAACAGTACCCGGACGCCGGAGTTTGTAGCTAATAATCTGCGGGAGAATCACCAGATTAACGTTACTGCTGATAATGTTTACACAACCGCCCTGGCCACTGCTGACTACCTCGACCAGGTTGCTGGTGACCGGCGGCAAGTTTATGTGGTGGGCGAAAGTGGTCTGCGCCAAGCACTTCAGCAGCGCCACTTCCAATTAACCGACCGGCAGCCTGACTATGTAGTAGTGGGGTTGGATTCGCAGGTGACCTACGCCAAGCTTGAAACGGCTGTGCTGTTAATTCGGGCTGGCGCTACCTTTATCGGGACTAACGCTGATAGCAACCTGCCAAATGAACGGGGGATGGTGCCAGGGGCCGGCTCCCTAGTAAAATTGGTGGAGTATGCGACCCAGCAGAAGCCGATCATGATTGGCAAGCCAGAGGCAACGATCATGAAAATGGCCCTGCAAAAGGCTGACTTGAGGCGCGAGCAAGTGGTGATGGTTGGTGATAATTACAATACGGATATCTGTGCAGCAATCAATACGGGGATGGACAGCCTCTTGGTTTACACAGGCTTGTCGACACCGGCACAGGTGGCCGCAATGCCAGTTCAACCAACCCATACGGTGAAGAGCCTTGATGAGTGGACAATTGATTAAGAACTTGCGGGCAATCCTGACGGTTGTACTATGTGTACTAGCTGTGATCGGGATTGCCCTTTTTATTACTGTTAACTTATCGCCAATGCTTATTCATATGCCCCAAAATGGCCTTTTAGGAGTAACGCCGCGGGAGATTGGCGCTGACTATCGGCGCCTGCTAGCTTATCTCGAACTTCCCTGGGCAGAAAAGTTACAATTGCATTCGATCCCGCTTACTACCCAGGCGGCTAGCCATTTCCACGATGTACGGCGCTTACTGCTGATTGGGGAATTGACAAGTGGGACTAGTTTGGTCCTGGCTCTTTGGCTATTGCGTAAACAAAAACGGCAAGGGCAGCTGTGGCGCTTGCTCTTACCGTTGAAATGGTTATTATATCTGATTGTAATGGTTGTGTGGTTGCCATTGATTAATTTCTCCACAGACTTTGTGGCCCTGCACCGGATCCTGTTTGCTAACCAGGACTGGTTATTTTCACCAGCTAAGGACCCCATCATTTTATTGATGCCGGAACAGTTCTTCTGGTACTTATTTATGATCTGGCTGGTCTTCATGATCCTGTTGAGCAGTGCCCTGTGGGGATGGCTGATGTATATGCTAGGCTTTTTCCAGTTTCGAACGGACAAAACCGACGATCGCTGGAATCAGGGTTACCACAATGATCGCCAGGATGATAATTGAGAAGTGTTTCTGAACGAAAGGCAAATTTCCAAAGAAGTAGCCACATGAACAGCATAGAGCGACCCAGCTAGTACATCCGATAATGCTATAACGAATGAACCGCTTGTAGGGGAAACCAGAACCTGCGGCTGCAAATGGCGCAAAAGTGCGGATGATTGGCATGTAGCGGGCCAGGATAATTGCCGGAGCACCGTGTTTTTCGAAGAATTCTTCGGCTTTGGCTAGACTGTCTTTATTAATAAGCTTTCCGAAGAGCGAATGATTCGACAGACTTTTGCCGATTTTATGGCCAATCATGAAATTGACCGAGTCCCCAGCCAAGCAAGCAACTAAGAATGTGATAACAAAGATCCAGATGTTAAGATGGTAACGTGGATCAGCTGCTAAAGCACTCGCGGCAAAGAGTAGCGAGTCACCAGGTAAGAAAGGCATGATAACTGCTCCGGTTTCGATGAAGACGATTGCTAGTAGTATAAAGTAGGTACTGTTACCAAACTGATTAACAATCTGAATTAAGTGGACATCGATATGGAGGATGAAATCTATTAATGTAGACAATGTTTTCTCCTTTTATCTTTTTATTGTTAACAGTACTTGAGTTTAGCAAGATTAACGCTTTTTGTGAACTGCAATTTTGGAATCTATAATAAAGATTAAAATGTTAGAAAAAAGACCATTGTTTGGTTTTTGAGTTGCAAATGGTTGATCTATACCTTTCATAATCATAAATAAGTTGCATAACACGAACACTGGCGGATGCTTTTGAGAGGCAATTAGTTTAATTGCTTTAGAGAGAGGATCACCAATTAAAAAAAGATGTTGACAATGAATGGCGACCACGGTATAGTAGTTATCGTTGTCAGTGACAGACAGATCAATCTTAATAATTTGTTAAAATTGATTGTTGACAGTTCATTGATGACATGATATATTATCTAAGTCGCTTGCTTAGCCGACATCGGAATTAAAAAAAGTTCTTGACAAGGCTGCATCGACATGATAAAATAAATTTGCTGAGTTTGCTCAGCAAGGTAGACCTTTGAAAACTGAACAAAGTTTTGACAAACTAAATGTGTAGGGTCTTCAATCACTTCGGTGATTAGAAGCAAAACATTTGCG
>NZ_JBJEEM010000053.1:0-36485 GCF_051873075.1 Limosilactobacillus sp.
CCTGATGATCCTAGTTTGGGCGTTGCTTTAAAAAAACTAAACCCGGATAACCAATGATTATCCGGGGTAATGAACGTTACTTAAAAAACACGCCACTAAGTTTCGTGTGTTGTTTCTTCTCCCATCCAGACTTTGACTGTCGGTACCAGACTCGCACTGGTTCAACCGCTGCTCATATCAAGCAGCGGGTCACGGACTTCAAGGATTGACCTTGTCACCGTCGGTTGGGAATTTCACCCTGCCCCGAAGAAATGATTTAATTTAATTTAGTTTAAGCATACTATCGACGCGGTCGGTTGTAAAGATCTTTACCGCACCATCTTCAGCCAGCGGTGGGTCAGGGACCACTGCACCAGCCAGATCAAGCCGGCACAGGCCAGGGTCAACGCCATCGTCAGCAGGGTCCCCCAGAGGATCGGGACCACCTGCTGATTCTGCAGGCCGTCGAACAGCAGCTGGCCAAGGCCGCCGGCATTGATCGTGGCGGCAATCGTTGCCATGGCCATTGTCGACGCCAGGGCAACCTGAATGCCACTGAAAATTGCTGGCAATGCTAGCGGAAGCTGGACCTTGGTGAAGGTCTGCCACCTGGTCATCCCCATTCCGTGAGCCACCTCGACCAGGCTAGGGTCGACACCCCGAATCCCGGTGATGAAGGACCGCAACAGGATGTACTCGCAATAAACCGTCAAGACGATTACCGCCGTCCGCATGCCCAGCCCGGACAACGGTAGCAGGAGGGCGAAGAAGGCAAAACTGGGGATCGAATAGAGCAACGAGAAGAAGTAGACCAGCCCGTTCAGCCAGTTCTGGTGCCGCAAAAAGGCCAGGACAATTACCATGGCCGCCAGGAGGGCAATCAGCAATGACAGCAAAACTATCTGGGCATGCTGGGCCATTTCCTGCAACATTTCGCTAGAATTCATCTGCCAATACTCAATCATGGACCCGCCCCCATAACTGCTTGTTTTGTTGGACGGTGCCCAGCAGTTCCTTAACGAAGGCCGTTGCCGGGTGCGCGACCACTTCCTCGGGGGTTGCAAACTGCTCAATTTTGCCATCATGCATCACCATCACCCGCTGGCCGAGGAACAGGGCCTCGTTGATGTCGTGGGTGACAAAGAGGAAGGTCTTGTTGGCTAGGCTATCGTGGATCCGCTTGACCTCCCGCTGCAATTCCAGCCGGGTCAGGGCATCCAGAGCCCCGAAAGGTTCGTCAAACAGGACGTAGGGCGGGTTAGTCGCCAACGCCCGGGCGACCCCGACCCGCTGCTGTTGCCCCCCGGAGAGCTGACTGGGGTAACGATCCGCAAAGCTCTGTGGGGCGAGCTGAACCAGTTTGAGCAGGTCTGTTACACGTGAAACAATCTTTTTTTGCGGCCAGTTAAGCATCTTGGGGACGACGCCGATATTCTGAGCAATCGTCATGTGGGGGAAAAGGCCGATCTGCTGAACCACATAGCCGATGTGGCGGCGCAATTCAACGAGGTCCTGGTCGGCCAACTTCTTGCCGCCGATTAAGATCTCACCGGCACTCGGCACCAACAGGCCATTGATCATCTTGAGCAAAGTCGTCTTCCCACTCCCGGAGGAACCAAGGATGGTAACAAATTCCCCCTCATGGACGGTAAAGGAGAGGTCCGGGATGACCAAGTTGTCCCCGAAACTCTTTTGAACGTGCTTAAACTGAATACTTGCTTTGGTCATTTCGTTGGACCCTCCTAATCAAAAAGTCAAAACCGAGCATTGATAGCAATGAAAGCAGCGCCACACTGACCCCGCCGATCACAACGTAGGACATATCGTACAATCCCAGACCGGTAAAGATCAGGGTGCCCAGTCCCCCGGCACCGATATAGGTAGCGAGGGTCGCACTGGCGATGATTTCAACCAGGGCCAGCTTGATCCCGTTCAGAATGTAGGGCAGGGCCAGTGGAATCTCAATCTGGTTCCGCAGCTGGCGCCGATCCATCCCGAGGGCCAACCCGACCTCCTTATAGGTGGGGCTGACCTCATTGAAGCCGAGGATGGTGTTGATCAGCAACGGCGGCAAGGCCAGGACCACCAGGGCAATCAGGGCTGGGACGATTCCAGTCCCGATAAATGGGATCAGTAGGAACAACAGGGCCAGGCTGGGGATGATCCGCAGCACCTGGGCGAAGGCGGTGCAGAAACTAGCTACGACCTTGACCCGGGAGCCCAAGTACCCCAGCGGCAGGGCGATGACCATCGCAATCACCAGGGTAACAGCACTCAGCAGGATGTGCTGACCGACATACTGCCAGTACTGACCGCTATCGGTTTGAAAATAATGAATAATCTGCGCTAACAAGGGTTGCCTCCTGATATAAATAAAGCTGTGATCTGTTTATCACAGCTTTCTAACGGTTACTTCATGTTCTTATTATACCAATTCTGGGCGACGGTACGATAATTTTGCCCGTCAACGCCAACCTGCTTATTCAGCTGGGTCACCGCCTTGGTCGTCAGCTTGGCGTCGACCTTATTCAGCGTCTTTTCCATCTTTGGGTAGCGCTTGACGGCCTGCTTGTTGGCCAGCGGAACCAGGTTGTATGGTGGCCAGATATTCTTGTTATCCTTGACCAATTGGAACTTGCTGGTAGCCAGCTGCCCATCCGTCGTGGAAACCGGGGCGGCATCGGCCTTCCCCTGTTCCATGATCTTGTAGAGCAGGTTGGCATCGTAGTCTTTGATCGACTTGAAGTTAAACTTGCCATAAGCCTTGTTCATTAATGGCAAGGCATCCGGCCGCTTTTCAAATTCACCCTGGGAGGCAAAGCGGATCTTGCCCGCCTGCTTTTGGAGGTCGCTTAAATCATTAATATGGTACTTCTTGGCCACGCTGGTCCGAATCCCGACCCCCTGCCGGTTATCGTCGGGGGCATAATTGAAGGTGGTCAGGCCATCCTTGGCGACCCCTTTGCGGGCCAGGCTGGCCATCTGGGTGGCTGACTTGCCCTGACCGTTCTTCTTCAGGTAAGCCGTCACGATCGTTCCCGTATATTCAGGGTAAACGTCGACCTGGCCTGTCTTGACCGCCTTGTAGACCACCGAGTTCGAAATGTTCTGCTTCCGGGTCACCTGGTAGCCGGCGTGTTCGAGGGCAATGGCGTAAATTTCACTAACCGTCTTACTCTCCGGGACACTCTTGGAACCAACAATGATTGGTTTATTGTTGGCAGCACTGGCGGTCGCCGGGATAACCGCCCCCAACAATAGGGTGACGGTCGCCAACAGGGCCGTGGCTGCGATTTTTTTTAATTTCATGTCAATATTGCTCCTTTTTGTAACTTAACAAGTTTCATCGACACCCATAATAAATTCATGCTAAGGGTTTGTCAACTATTTTTTGCGTTGAAATTTGTAACCAAATAAATTACAATAGACGCAGAAGGAGTGATAAACGTGAAAATCTCAACCCGCTTCAGTGATAGCATCCACATCCTGGCCTTCATCAACATCTACCACGGAAAAGTTCCCTTGACTAGTAACAACATTGCTTCCAGCATCGGAACATCCCCGGTAGTGGTTCGTCGCCTGATGAGCCAGTTGAAGAAGGCCGGATTGCTCAATACTGTCCACGGGGCGGCCGAACCATCCTTGGCCAAGGACCCGGCCGCCATCTCGCTGTACGATGTGTTCCTCGCCGTGGAGGATAACACCCACCTCTTCACCATCGACCGCAAGACAAATCCAGAGTGTATTGTCGGGGGCAACATCCAGGAAACCCTCACTGAGGCCTATCACCAGGCCGAAGTCGCCGCGGAAGCCAAGCTGGCCCGCACCAGTCTCCAAGACATTATTGATACCATCCTAGTTAAACAGGCCAAAAAAAACTCCAATCAAAGAAAGGAAGATTAACATGAAGTACATGATCACCGGCGCCACCGGCCACCTCGGCCAAAAAGTGGTCGCCCAGCTCAGCAAACTGACCGCTAAGCAAAACATCCGCCTGGGAGTTCATACTCCTGCCAAGGCGGCCCACCTCAAGGAAGAAGGATACGAGATTGCGGCGATCGATTACCAAAATGTCGCTACGATGACCACCGCCTTTGCGGGGGTGGACGTCCTCATCTACATCCCCAGCCTGACCTACGACGTCCAGGGCCGGATCAACGAGTTTGAAAATTCTCTGACCGCCATGCAGCAGTCTGGGGTTAAGAACTTGGTCGACGTCAGCTTCATTGCCGACCAATTCAATAACCCATTCCAAATGGCTGGCTACTACGCCTATCTGCCGGCCCGGCTCGCCTCGTCCGGCCTGCAGTACGCGGTCCTCAAGAACGCCCTCTACGCCGACCCGCTGATCCCCTACCTGCCAGAGCTGATCGAACGGCAGAACGTGATCTACCCGATCGGTGACCAGGCGATGAGTTTCATCAGCCGTCAGGACAGCGCCGAGGCCATCGCCAACGTGGCCGTCAAGCCCTACCTTCGCGACCACGGTCAGAACTACCTACTGACTATGGAACAAAACTACAACATGGTCGAGCTGGCCCGCCTGATGACCCTGGCGACCGGCAAGCAAATCGGCTATGCTCCGGTGACCATCAAGGATTTTGCCGATATCTACCGTTCAGAAGGTGACGGAGATGAGCTCGCCTCGATGTACCATGCTGCCGCAATGGGCTTGATGGACGGGGTCACCCGTGATTTCCGCCACATTACGGGCCACGCACCGCAGGAGATGGCAAGCTTTCTCAAAGAAAATTACCAAGGTTAATAAATCAGCGCCGTCCGATCTGGCACTTCAGGTTGGACGGCGCTTTTTAGCATAAAATTCATTTTCAGATTAGTTCAATTAGATGCCTGATTACCGGACGCATTGTCTGCTCTCTTCGCCAGACCAGCTGAACGTGAGTCTGCCAAGCGGGATAGTTGATCGGGGCAACCGTCTTATGCGCATACTCATCCGCAATTGACTCCGGCACCAGTGCTACCCCCATTCCACGATCAGCCCAAAGGATTGCAGTCCGCGCATCGTCGCACCTGACCGCATAAAACGGGGTGATCCCCACGTGTGCAAATTCCCGGTTAAAGAGGGATTCAAAGCGCCGGTAGAGGATCACCGGCTGCCCTGCTAAATCGGTGGGGTGAAGGTCTCGTGATGGCAATTTAATATACGCCGGGTCATAGACAGCGACCATCCGATCGGTATTCAAAATCTTTTTCGCTAGTCCCTTCATGTTCAGCGGCGTGCGAACCACCGCTAGATCCAGCAGGTTATCATTGAGCTGGTCCAACAATTGAAAGGTGTTCGCCTCCGTGATGTTGAAATTTAACTTGGGATAGTTCTCCGTCAAGGTCCGAAGCGTGGAGCTGGGAATCAGATTGCCTGCTGAAGAGATCAGTCCGAGGTTAATTTGGCCGACAGTCCCCTCCTCTTCTTGACGCAACTCGTCACGGGCCTGGCGATCAAGGCTAACGATTTGCTGAGCATAATGTAAAAAGGTTTTGCCCGCTTCCGTCAGATTAATTCCGTGGGCGTTGCGAATAAAGAGTCTAGCCCCCACCTCCTTTTCTAGCTGCTTCATCTGATAAGATAGCGGCGGCTGGGTCGTATAAAGTCGCTTAGCCGCGGCCGTGATCTGCCTTTCCTGGGCCACCACTAAAAACGCCCGTAACTGCTTGATATTCATATTTTCCTCCAGATATTTAATTTTTATATATCTAATATTATAAAACAGTATTTTATTTAATATCAGTTTTCTACTAACATTGACGGCAAAGACAGAGTAAAGGAGCAACTAAAATGCGGACGAAAAATCATCCTAACCAGGCAAAAAAATTCTGGGGCTGGATAGCGTTAATAATCACTTTAGGCATCATCATCGTTGGCGGCTACGAATACCATACTTGGCAAACCGCTGCTGATAAGGCCGTGGTCGGCAACAAGAAGCTCCCCGCCCAGCTCAAAGCCAAGCGGCCCTTTACCGTCTTGGTCATGGGGACCGACGTTGGAGCCCTCGGCCGGGGAACGAGCTATGCCGGCAATACCGACACGATGGAGCTAGTAACCGTCAATCCCCACCGTCAGACCATCACCATGACCGCCATCCCACGGGATACTTTGGTCAAGGTTAACACCCACCGCGGTGCCGACTATGTCAAGATTAACGCGGCCTACGCGATCGGCGGCGCGAAATTAGCCCAGCACCAGGTCCACGAACTGTTGGATGTTCCCGTCGACTATTACGCCCTTTTAAACATGGGGGCCCTGAAAAAGGTCGTCAACGCGGTCGGTGGGGTAACGGTTGATAACCCGTTTGCCTTTACATACGAAGGCCACCACTTCAAGAAGGGAAAGCAGCACCTAAACGGTGACGAAGCACTGAAGTATTCCCGGATGCGCTACGATGATCCCGACAACGACTACGGACGCCAGCGCCGGGGCCAGCAGGTGATTGCCTCGGCCATTGCCACCTTCAAGAAACAGGGCTCGCTCAGCGATGCCAACGACCTGATGGCTTCGGTGGCTGATGGCGTACGGACCAACCTCCCGATCAACAACGTGGCCGCCATCTACTTGAACTACCACCACGCAATGGATCACGTCACCAAAGATCACCTGCAGGGCAAGGACGCCCAGATCGACGGGACCGACTTTCAAATTGCCACCCCTAAGGAGATCACGCGGGTGTCTCGCCAGGTCAACGCGGCCCTGGATCGCCCGACGACCAAAACGATCCATAATAACGAAACGGCCCTTTACCACCAGCAAACTACCTGGAACGGTTATAATCAGCTCGCCTTCACCCTCCCAAATGGTGCCCAATATAACGTTCCAGGTAGTGGCAACTAATGTAATTAGCGCCGTCCGACCTGATAATTCAGGTTGGGCGGCGCTTCTTTATAGCAAAAAACCGGGAAGTCATCGCTTGGGATGACTTCCCGGTTAGTTTTTCCGGTGGCTACTCGTTTTTAGAACCAGCTGCGCAGCCAGTTGACGAACTTATCCCACCAGGACAGGGCTTTCTGCTGGGCCGCTTGACCATCGGCAGAATTAAGGAACTTCTTGGCCTTGTTCATGATATCTCCAGAGGAATTCTTTACATTCTTAATCGTATCGCTGACGTGGGAGCTGTAGTCCTTACTGGAACTGATTGGCGAGTTGTTAAACTGAACCAGGGCGTTGATAATCGGCCCGGTGTAGTTCTTGGTCTGGTTATAGATGTTGCGCTTCTGCAAGTTCTGGTTAAACGTCGTCTGGATCTCCGTCTTAGTCGGTGTCTCCCCCTGTTTCTTCTGCTGGTTGATCGACTTAGTGGTATCACCGACGGCCGCCATCAGCTTGCCTGGGTAGGAGCTATCGTCCTTGTTAGCCTCGATTGCCCCATTGGTAGCGTCAAGCATCTGGTTGGCCGACTGGGTGTTTTGGCTGTCGAGATCAACCCCATCGGCAGCGATCGCCTTGTACACCCCGGTAAGGGCCGACTCGCCGGAGACCGGCCGGTTGGCGCTAACGGTAATCGTCACGTCGGTTACCCCCGCCATCTGGGCAACCATCGCGTATTGTTGCGCGGTAACCTTGGTAATGTTGTTGTCCCCGTTAAACTTCTTAACGTTGACCTGGACACCAGAACCCGGATCAGTCGGCACGATGGAGACCGAACTGACCATGGCCGCATTGGTGGTCGAGCCATTCGGGTTAATATACTTCTGGTAGTCGCTGGCCGTGGCCGTCAGGTTCGTGAAATCATCCCCAACCGCCAAGACCTGGTTCAACTCATCCTTATCAGCCGCACCGGCCCCGTAGACCACGTAAGACTTCTTCAAAGTATGGGTTTGACTCTGACTGGTTGAGCTAGCGCTGCTGGAAGACACCGTGGTGACTTGGTCATCGGCGTGTACTACCGCCTGACTTACCGGTACCGCCAGCAGGTTCAATGTCAGCGCTGAAGCCGTCAGGAGCCTTGCTAATTTTGCTGATTTCATCTTCATTTTCTCCGTTCGTTAGTTTCCAGTCTATCATAGGAAAACCGGTCGCAAATTACCAGTATCTCGGCTAAATTTTCAGAACAACTTTACCAAATCTAAACAAAAAGGTCCCCACCGTTTCGATGAGAACCATTATTGTTTATTTAGCATAGAAGTGCTGCCATTCCTTATTGACGTTTTGACGGGCGGTCTTCGTTCCAGCCCATGACGGTACCTTAACCACCCCGTCAATCTTGCTCTTTGGTACGAAGCCCCAGTAACGACCGTCATTAGAAACGCTCCGGTGGTCCCCAAGAACGAAGTATTCGCCCTTCGGCACCTTGGTGGCCCCATTATGCTTCAACCAGCTGTTTTGAACAGAGATGCTCTTCAGGTTCCAGTTTCCAGTCCCCGCATCCCGTTGTTTCATGCTGATGTAGCCCTGGTTGATCTTCTTGCCGTTGACGTAGATGTTGCCGTTCTGGGAACGAACCGTATCCCCAGGCAGGCCGATCACCCGCTTAACGTAGTCGGTCTTAACGGCCACCTGCGGGTCAACCCCGTTGGCATCAAAGATTACGACGCTCCCGCGGTGGATCTGGGACCGCTTCAGGCAGAAGACCCGCTCGTTATTTTGCAGGTTAGGCTGCATCGAAGGCCCGTCGACCCGGACCACCTGGAACAAAAACTGCTTAATCAGCAGGGCAATCAAGAGCCCGATTACAATCGGGATCACCCAGCTCATCACTTGCCGAAATGTTTTCATATCTCACGCCTCTTACTATTTTTCAATCTCATCAATATAATCGTGGGCAATCTTGCTATCAGATGCATACGGCGTGTCGACGCCCTTGATCTTCTGGTATGGGTCCTCACCCTTGCCGGCTAGGACCACGATGTCACCAGCCGTGCTGCCGTCGATCGCCTGCTTGATCGCACTGGTCCGATCCATCACAAACTCCACCGTGCCAACCTGCTGGTGGTCGATGTAAGAGTCAATCTCCTTGGCAATCTTCATTGGATCCTCAAAACCGGGATCATCAGTCGTCAAGATGATGCGCTCAGGATGCTCCTCTGTTAAGGCCTTGCCCAGTCCGGGCCGCCGGGAAATTCCCTTGTCCCCGGCCGAACCCAATACCACCGTCACCTTACCAGCGTTAGTCTGGCGCTTCAGGAAGGCGAGCAGGCGCTTGGTGCTGGCGTAGTTGTGGGCATAGTCAACGTAGACCGTCCCGTGGTGCTTAGTCGTCAGCATCTCCATCCGGCCCCGGATGTGGACGTGATCAAGGGTGGCAGCCGCGTCTTCCGCCTTGGCGCCAGCCAACCCGCTGGCAATCACGGCCGCAACCGCGTTCCCCTCATTGTAGTCACCGGGAACGCTGGTTGTATAGCGGTGATCGAGGCCAAGCTTGCGACCCCGGTCTGACAGAGCCGTCAGTTCAAACTCACTCTCGTGCAGGTCTTCGAGGTCGTTGCGGTACTCAAAGTCCAATTGACGGCCGTCCGGCAGGTCTAATTTAGCTCCGCGCCGGGCAAATAAGTAGATGTCTTCCGGATCAGTCGTCGCCTTGGCCGTGTAATAAACGTCCGTGAAGTGCTGGGTCTCGGCGTTGATCACGCACTTGGCGGAGTTGACCAGCAACTGCTCCTTGCAGTGCAGGTAATCTTCAAACGTCGGGTGCTCGTTGCGGCCGATATGGTCCGGCGTGATGTTTAAGAAAATGCCGACATCATACTTCAGGCCATAGACCCGGTGTTTCTTGTACGCCTGGGAGGAAACCTCCATTACCAGGTGGGTCATCCCGTTATTAACCGCGGCCCGCATGTCGTGGAAGAGGTCGAGTGATTCTGGCGTCGTCAGGTCTGACTTGAACTTATCACCCGGCTGGTTGCCAAGGACCCGGTCTAGGGTTGAAAACAGGGCAACGTGATCATCAGTGGCGTGTTTCAGGATGTGGTCGGCAAAGTAGGCCGTTGTGGTCTTCCCCTTGGTTCCCGTAATGGCGATGATGAACAGGTCGTTTTGCGGGAAGCCGTAGAAGGCCGCCCCCAAAAGGGCCATCGCCTTCTGCTCATCATTAACAATGATTGCTGGCAGGTCGCCGCCTTCTGGGTATTCCTGCTCAGCGACATAGGCGATTGCGCCAGACTCTTTAGCCATCGTCAGGTATTTAGGCATGAAGTTCCCCTTGCAGAAGAACAGCGTCCCCTGCTTTACTCGCCGTGAATCATAAGATACATCGGTTGCCGTAAAATCGGTTAAATTGCGGACGTGATCCAGTAAATGGTGCTCACGCAATAACGCTAGCATCGGCGTAACATGCAATTCCATTTGTAATTGACCCCTCTTATTTTTCTCTCTTAAAAGTCTATTATTTCATTTTTTAGCTTAAATGTGAATATATGGCGGTCAATCATCATGAAATTGCCATAAATTACTGAAGTTGGAAAAAGGCGCTAGGGCGCTTGGTCTGGCTAAGATAGGATGAGTAGGTTTCCTACGCGATTACTTTGTAAAAGCTAAAGGGACTGGAGAAAAAAGTTCTTCTCCAGTCCCTTATTAAAGCTAGCCCACGACATCTCATGAGCTAGCCTTCGTAATTATTCAGTTTTTGATATTTTATTTAGTTTTATGAATTTTGACCTAGTGACCAATCAATTCAAAGCCCATCGGTATCACAAACCTTTCGTCTTCTTAAGGTCCACAACCCTCATCTTACTGCCCGAATCATCTTCGTCATGGTACTCATCTCACAATTAAGAAACCTCAGTGACTTACCTCAACACAATTGCCCATTGGTATCACTCCGTTCTCTCAATCCTAAGCAACGAAACGTTAACTTACTGCTCGAATCATCCTTACCATTGGAATCACCTCACTAGGTATTACCTTTTCTACACCTATAGTATAGCATACCCTGTTAGCGCTTTCAATAATAGACAAAATAAAATCACCCGCCACATTTGATGGGTGATTTTTTCCAACCTAGGCCTCAGCAGCCGGCTGCTTAGCACGGTCGATTCCGGATTCATCCGGCTTGAACTTGTCGATAAAGTACAGCTTGTACCAAACGAGGAAGGTGTAGACCGTCCAGATCTTCCGCCGACCGTCGATCTTGCCGGCAAAGTTATCATCAGCCAACTTCAACAGCTTGTCCTGATCGAAGAACTCGCTGACAAAGTCCTGTTCAAACATCTCACGAACAATCTCGTAGTACTTCTTTTCCCGGAGCCATTCTCGAACTGGGGTTGGGAAACCAAGCTTTGGCCGGGTTGCCCATTCCTCTGGCAGGTGCCGGTTGGCCGCCATCCGGAAGGCCCACTTGGTCCCCTTGTAGTTAAAGAGGTACTTCGTCGGCGTCGTTTCCGCCACCTTCATAACCTCCTTGTCCAGCAATGGAACCCGGATTTCAACGGAGTTAGCCATACTCATCTTGTCGGCTTTTAAGCAGATGTCGCCAGGCATGAAACGGTGCAGGTCCACGTACTGCTTCTTGGCAACCTCGTTCATGTCCGGCTTTTCATCACACTTGTCGTAGAGCGGCTTGAGCAGGTCGGTGATGGATGGGCCATCCTGGTATTCAGGCTTCAGGTATTCGTTGGCTTCGGTTGGGCTAAAGATGTAGGCTTGCCCAATGAAGGTATCGCGGGCCGGTGCCAGGTTCCGGTAAAGGTGTTCGGAACCATGGAACTGCTTGCCTTCCAGCCACTTGCCCAGCTTGTAACGCTGGTCCTTCGGCAGTTTCTTCAGCTGGTCGGTTACCCACCGTAAGAACTTGATCTTGGTGTTGAAACCATAGGCCGTGTACCCCGCGAAGAGTTCGTCGGCCCCTTCACCAGACAGGAGGGCCTTGTAGCCGTTGTCCTTGGCCAGCTTGTTCAAGAAGTAGAGCGGCACAACGGACGGGTTGGAGTCTGGTTCGTCCAAGTAGTACTGGATCAGCGGGAAGGTCTTGAAGGCCTCCTCATCCGTCAGCAGCTTGTCAGTATTCTTCAGCTTCAGCTTGGCCGCCAGTTCACGAGCCTGCTTGGTTTCGTCATAACCGCTGTCGAACCCGATGGAGAAGGTGTTGTTTGGACGCATCAAAGCCGTTACCAGACTGGAATCGACCCCGGCAGACAGGAAGGAACCAACTTTGATCCCCTTGTCCGCAAAGGTGTGGGCCTTAACAGAGTCCTTAACCACGTTGTCGATGTTGTCGACGGCCTGGTCAAAGGTCTCGTCCTTAGGCTCGAAGTCCTCATCCCAGTACTGGGTCATCTCGAACTTGCCATCCTTGTAGGTGAAGTAGTGGGCCTCTGGCAGGCGGTAAACCCCCTTGAAGAAGGTCTCCTGGGTGACGTTGTATTGGAAGGTCATGTAAGACTTCAGGGCCCGCTTGTTCAGTTCCATCTTGAAGTTCGGGTGGTCCAAGAAGGCCTTGATTTCGGACCCAACAAAGAAGGTCCCGTTCATCTTGGCGTAGTACAGGGGCTTGATCCCGAAGTGGTCACGGGCACCGAACATTTCCTTCGTCTTCTTGTCCCAGATGACGAAGCCGAACATCCCGCGGAGCTTGTTGACGACCTCCTTGCCCCACTGTTCGTAACCGTGAAGGATAACTTCAGTATCGGCATGAGTCTTGAAGGTGTGACCGTCCTTGATCAGTTCTTCGCGCAGTTCTTCAAAGTTGTAGATTTCACCATTGAATTCAATGGCCTTGGATTCATCTTCGTTAAAAATTGGCTGGTTACCGGACTTCACATCGATAAAGCTGAGCCGCCGGAAGCCGAGGGCGACGTCATCATCCACGTACTGACCCTCAGCGTCGGGGCCCCGGTGAATGATCCGGTCTTTCATTTTTTTGATTAGTTGGTCCTTAATTTGTGGTTTTTCATTATCAACAAATGCAACAATCCCACACATTCGAAAGTACCTCTTCTTTCCCTAGATTCATACGCTGACCGTCCGGATGATTGCGGGTGGCGGTCAGTAAAAAACAGTGCGTAATTAAACTCGAAACTAAATTATATCATATTCAGGCTAATGCTTCTTTAATATTACCTCGGCCACTAAAAATATTATCCCGGGGACGGTCCGGCAGCAAAAAAAGGGCCGTAACAATCTGTTGCGTCCCCTCATTAATCTCAGTATTACTGTTCATTCTTCTTGGAGAACTTCCCCTGGCGAACGTAGACGCTCAGGATGGCGATGTCGGCCGGGTTAACCCCGGAGATCCGGGAAGCCTGGGCCAGGGTCTCTGGCCGGATCTTCTCCAGCTTCTGCCGCCCTTCCGTTGCCAGGCCGTCGATGTCTTCGTAGTCGATGTCGTCTGGGATCCGCTTGGCTTCCATCCGCTTCATCCGCTCGACCTTGACCTCTTCCTTCTTGATGTAGCCAGCGTACTTGAGCTGGATCTCAACCTGTTCAATCACGTGCCGGTCCAGGGTCTCCTGCGGTGCCGGGATGAAGTTCAGCAGGGTCTGGTAGTCAAAGTACGGCCGCTTCAGCAGGTCTGCAGCGGCGACCGCGTCCTTCAGCTGGTTGTCGCCGTGCTGCTTGATGAAGGTGTTGACCTGCTCGTCGCTTGGCTTGAGCTTGATTGTCTTCAGCCGCTTGATCTCTGATTCCACCTTGGCCTTCTTGTCTTCCATTTTCGCCAGGCGCTCGTCGCTGACTAATCCGATGGCGTGGCCCTTCTCCATCAGCCGGAAATCGGCGTTGTCGTGGCGGAGGATCAGGCGGTACTCGGCCCGGCTGGTCAGCAGACGGTACGGTTCCTTGGTTCCCTTAGTAACCAGGTCATCGATCATCACCCCAATGTAGGCATCTGAACGCTTCAGGACGAACGGTTTCTTACCCTGTGCCCGCAGCCCGGCGTTGATGCCGGCAATCAGTCCCTGACCGGCCGCTTCTTCGTAACCAGAAGAGCCATTCGTCTGGCCGGCCGTGTAGAGGTTCTTGACGATCTTGGTTTCCAGGGTCGGGTGCAGCTGGTAGGGGGCCACCACGTCGTATTCGATGGCGTAGCCCGGCCGCATCAGCTCGGCGTTTTCCAGTCCCTTGATCGAGTGGACAATCTTGTTTTGGATCTCTTCGGGCATCGAGGTTGAAACCCCGTCGAGGTAGTACTCATCGGTGTCCCGGCCTTCGGGTTCTAAGAAAACCTGGTGGCGGGACTTGTCGGCAAAGCGCACGATCTTATCCTCGATTGATGGGCAGTAACGCGGACCGACTCCCTTGATCACTCCAGAAAACATCGGGGCCCGATTCAGGTTGGCCCGGATGATCCCGTGGGTCGTCGGGTTGGTGTAGGTCAGCCAGCAAGCCAGCTGGTCACTGACGGAAATGTACTGACTGTCCGGCGTGTCGAAACTGAAGTGGTGCGGTTCCTCATCCCCAGGCTGGATGTCGGTCTCGTCGAAGTTGATGGTGTTCCCGTTAACTCGCGGCGGCGTCCCCGTCTTGAACCGTTCCAGGTCAAAGCCGAGGTCCTCCAGGTTCTCCGACAGCTTAACCGCGGACTTGGAGTTGTTGGGACCAGACTGGTACTGTAATTCACCGATGATGATCTTGCCCCGGGCGGCCGTCCCCACCGTCAGGACCACCGTCTTGGCATGGTAACGGGCCCCGGTGTTGGTAACGACCCCCTTGCAGACGCCGTTTTCGACGATCAATTGGTCGACCGTGGCTTGACGAAGGGTCAGGTTGGGTTCGCGCTCGATGGTCAACTTCATCTGCCGGTGGTAGGCGTGCTTATCGGCCTGGGCCCGCAGTGCACGGACGGCCGGGCCCTTCCCGGTGTTGAGCATCCGCATCTGAATGTAGGTCTTATCGATGTTATGCCCCATCTCACCACCAAGGGCGTCAATTTCGCGGACGACGATCCCCTTGGCCGGGCCCCCGACGGACGGGTTGCATGGCATAAAGGCCACCATTTCCAAACTGATCGTCACCAGCAGGGTCTTGTTCCCCATCCGGGCAGCGGCCAAGGCGGCCTCGCTGCCGGCATGGCCGGCACCAACAACAATGACATCATAGTCGCCGCCCTCGTACTGAACGGCGTCCGAAGTTTTCAATGATTCTGCAGACTTCATAAATTTTCCCTACTTTCCTAGGCAGAATTGGCTAAACAATTGATCCAGCAGCTCATCTTGGTAGCTGTCCCCGGTGATCTCACCGAGCAGGTCCCAGCACCGGGTCATATCGATCTGAACCAGGTCCACCGGCATCCCATCCGCGATCCCCTTCAAGACATCATTCAAAGCATCGTTAGCCTGGTGGAGGAGACCGATGTGGCGGGCATTGGTAACCATGACGTTGTTCTGACTGCTCTCGATCCCCTGGTCAAAGAACATGTGGCTGATCTGCTGGCCGAGCTGGTCCATCCCCTCATGCTTGACGATTGAGGTCTCGATCAGGGCATCTGGGCCGACCAGCTCCTTTAGGTGTTCCAGGTCAAGCTGGCTTGGCAGGTCAGTCTTATTCAAGATGACGATCCGCTGTTTGTCCTTCGTGGCATCCAGGAGCTTCTCATCCTCTTCTGTCAACTGTTCGGAGTTATCAATCAACAGCAGCACCAGGTCGGCCGCGTCCAGGGCCTTGCGACTCCGCTCCACCCCGATCTTTTCAACTGTATCGGCAGTATCGCGAATCCCCGCAGTATCAATCAGTTTCAGCGGAACCCCGTCAACATTGACGTACTCCTCGATCACGTCCCGGGTTGTCCCGGCCACGTTGGTCACGATTGCCTTGTCCTCGTGGAGCAGGGAGTTCAACAAGCTGGATTTGCCGACATTGGGCCGGCCGATGATCGCCGTCGCCAGGCCTTCACGCAGGACCTTCCCCTGCTTGGCAGTCTTGAGCAGGGCCTGGATTCGTTGTTGGATCTCCGTAGCCTTCTCCTTCAGCATCTTAGTGGTCATTTCCTCGACGTCATCGTATTCGGGATAGTCGATGTTGACCTCAACCTGGGCCAAAACGTCCAGGATATCCTTGCGCAGGTGCCGGATCAGGCGGGAGAGGTCCCCGTCCAATTGGTTTAGGGCAACCTTCATCGACTTGTCCGTCTTGGCCCGGATCAAATCCATCACCGCCTCGGACTGGGAAAGGTCGAGCCGGCCGTTCAGAAAGGCCCGCTTGGTGAATTCTCCCGGTTCGGCCATCCGGGCCCCGTAGCTCAGTACCAGCTGGAGGATCCGGTTGGTCGCCAGCAGACCACCATGGCAGTTGATCTCAACCACATCTTCACGGGTGTAGGTGTGCGGCGCCAGCATTACCGAGACCATCACCTCGTCGACCTCCTGCTTGGTGTCGGGATCGATGATGTGGCCATAGTTGATCGTGTGGCTGGCCACCTTGCTCAGGTCCTTGCCCTTATAAATCCGCTGAGCCACCTCAAGGGCATCATCTCCGCTAATGCGGATAATTGAAATCCCACCTTCACCGACTGGGGTTGAAATGGCCGCAATCGTATCCGTCTCACTGTTTGCCATCGTTTTCGCTCCTTCCTAATAAAAAAAGTGCCCAGTCCACGTCTGAAGGCATTCCTGCCATCTCCATGGTCAAAGCACTTTCACTACTTTAACTGATTTAATTTAATAACCGACAATATTCTAAAATCATCAATGAGAAATGTCAACCAAAGATGTCTTGCCTAGTTTTGCGGGGCCACGACCACACTGCGATAAGGTTCGCGGCCATGCGAATAGGTCTTCACGTGAGGGTCGTTCTCCAGTTCCTTGTGCAATTGCTTACGTTCTCGGGCCGGCATTGGGTCGAGAAAGACCGCCTGCCCGCTGGCCACTACCTCAGTCTCCGCTCGCTGGGCCAGTTGCCGCAGGACTTGTTGCCGCCGCTTTCGATAATCCGCGGTATCCAACATTACGACGGTCTTAGGCGCTCCATGGTAGTTCATAAAGACGTTACTCAATTGTTCTAAGGCATTGATCCGCTGACCATGACGGCCGATTACCCGGCCCGGTTCAGGAGTCTTGACATCGATCGTGATCGCGTGCGCCTCAACCGCCGTGATCGTCGGTACCGTCCCGATCCCCAACGTCCTAAAGATCTCTCGCAAATACTCCACCAGCTGGTCGCCAGCAGCACGAACCTTCTTTAGATTAGCGGCGTGACGGGCGGCGATGACTGCCGGATCAAGATCATCCCCTGCATTTGTTGGCGCCGCTGGTTCGGCCGGTGCCGCTGAAGCAACCGCAGTTGAGGCAGCCGGCGTGCTGGTCGCTGACTCAACCGGGTCTTTTGCCGGAGCCGTCGATTTAGGCTGGCTGGCAACGAGCTTTTCAGCATCGATCTTAGCCAGCCGCCGTCCGATCCCCAAGAAGCCCCGGTTTGGTTTTTGGAGGACCTTCACCGCCAGCTGATCATTTGGGACCCCGAGGGCCTCGCTGGCTGCCTGCTTGGCTTCTTCAATTGTTTTACCGGTATAGATTGGCATCTTAGTTCCTTCCTTTGCATCGAGTTATTCTTATAACATTGTACCCTTTTAATTGAACAGCGGAGGAATAAAAAGCTGGTCACCGCAACCGGTGTCCAGCTTTACTTGCTTAAATTACTTGCGACGACTCTGGTAGGCACGGCGCTTGGCCTTTTCCATCTTCCGTTTCCGGTGTCGTTCTGCGCGTTGTCGTTCTTCTCGTTCCCGCCGAATCTTGAACGGGTTTTGAATCAGCAGCGTTTGAACTACCTGGAAGGCGTTAGAAACCACCCAGTACAACGTGATGGCAGAGGAGAAGCCCAGGGCCATGAAGAATACCATGATCGGCATGAACCAGGTCATCGCCGTCGTCATCCCGTTTTTCTCGGGCATCGAGGCCATCGACAGCCACGAACTGATGAAGGTGAAGAGGGCGGCCAGCACTGGCATGACGTAGTACGGGTCGGTGTGCCCCAGCTGCATCCAGAGGAAGGTCCCCTGCTTCAATTCTGGGGTCCGCCAGATCGCCTGGTACAGAGCCCACATGATTGGCAGCTGGATCAAGAGCGGCAGCATGGAGGCCATCGGGTTAACCCCGGCCTCCTTGTAGAGCTTCCGGGATTCCTCCTGCAGCTTCATCATCGATTCCCGGTCCCGTGACGAGTACTTCTTCTGCAGGGCCTTCATCTTCGGCGCCAGTTCCTGCGTCTTCACCATCGTCTTCGTCTGGTAGAACATCAGTGGCAAAAGCAGCACCCGGATGATCAGCGTGAAAACGATGATTCCCATCCCGTAACCACCAATATGGTTGGAAAGCCAGATGATAAACTGCGAGAAGTTATAAACAATGTAGTGATCCCACAGGCCGGTACTATTTTTAGTGACCGGTGCATTGGAACAGGCTGCCAGCAGGAGGGTTAGGCTCATCACCGCCGACAGGCTTAAAATCTTTTTTCGCTTCTTTGTCAAAACGTGTTCCTCACTTTTCATTCAATAAGTCCGCCTGCTTTAAGGCATGGACAAGGTTCTTCTTTACCTCAGGCATTTCAAGGCCATCCGCAGCGGGGCGGGCAATCACTAGAAAGTCCACGTCCTGCCTGAGGTCGGGTTTAACCTCCAGCAGGGTTTGGCGAATTCGCCGTTTTACCCAGTTCCGGTGGACAGCGTTGCCGATCTTCTTACCGACAGAGATTCCCACGCGGAAATGCTTTTGGCCTGGCTTCTTCATCTGGTAAATGATGAATTTACGGTTGGCGACGGAATTATGGGTTTCAAAGACCCGTTGAAACTCACTTTCCTTTTTAACTCGGTATGATTTTCTCATTTATATAATCCCTAGCCTTACATTTAGATATGAAAAAAGGGCCAGGCAAACGATCGCTAACTAAACAAAGCGGCCTGCCCTGCCCTAACACAATAAAAAAAGCCACTATAAAAGTGGCCGTGTGGTTATGCAGATAATACTTTTCTGCCCTTTTGACGCCGACGTGCTAATACCTTACGGCCGTTACTGGTGCTCATGCGCTTACGGAAGCCATGGACACGTGCACGGTGACGCTTCTTTGGTTGAAACGTGCGCTTCATACAATTGCACCTCCTATTCAATTGAATGGGTTTGCTTTCTAGTCTAAAAAGACGTTCTCTTCAAACATACTTTGGAAGTATACCATACTTTTCGCAATTAATAAACGGCTAAAATTTATTTTAATTTTTTATTTATCCACAGAACGATAAAAAACTATGCACAGGCTTGTGCAAGATATTTGGTTGTGGAAAACTATCCACCACAATATCTTGTAGTTATGCACAATTCACACCCTGTGACTAGAGTTATCCACAGGACGGCAATTTGCTGTTCATAACTCCTTCAAATGCCGCTACTATCGCATTTAGTTATCCACAGTTACTGTGAATTCAAAAAATCAGCACCCAAAAGAGCACAAAATTAACAGTGCATTTAAAAAATACCACACAGAGTTGTGTAAAGCTCTTTCCCACTTATCCACCCTGTGGAAAACTTTTTAATGTAATGATAAAATACCGTTTGGAATTCTATATACTAGGAGGAATTATTTTGACTGAGCTCGATTCTCTGTGGGAAGCGATCCAAAATTCATTTCGTCAAAATACCACCAAGGTCACTTTTGACACTTTGATTGCTCCGGCAAAAGCAATTTCTCTCTCCCAAAACCAACTGACCGTTTTGACACCAACCCAGGTTCACCGGGATTTCTGGCAGCATAACCTGGATGACAAACTCAAAAAGTATGCCCGCCTGGAGCTGGGGCACGACATTGAGCCACGGTACGTTTTAGAGAGTGAAATTACCCCCACCCCCGATAAAAATACGGCGGAACAACCGACTTTCGAAATGGACACCCCGCTAAATCCCCACTATAATTTCAGCACCTTCGTCGTCGGTGAAGGCAACAAAATGGCCCATGCGGCTGCCTACGCGGTGGCCGAAAGCCCCGGCGGTCTCTACAATCCCCTCTTCATCTATGGAGGGGTCGGTCTCGGTAAGACCCACTTAATGGAAGCCATCGGGAACCACATGCTCCAGGCCAACCCCAAGGCTAAGGTTAAATACATCACCAGCGAGGAATTTACGAATGACTTCATTAACTCTATCCAGAGCAATTCAATGGAGAAGTTTCGTGAAGAATACCGGAATCTTGACCTGCTCCTAATCGATGATATTCAGTTCCTGGCTACTAAAGAAGGGACCCAACTTGAGTTCTTCTATACCTTCAATGCTTTGCATGACCGAAAAAAACAGATCGTCATGACCTCCGACCGCATTCCTAACGAGATCCCTGAACTGCAGGATCGGCTGGTTTCGCGTTTCCGGTGGGGGTTACCAGTCGAAATTACCCCGCCGGACCTTGAAACCCGGATTGCCATTTTACGGAGCAAGGTCGAAGAGGACCATATCCAGATCGGCAACGATACCTTAAACTATATTGCCGGCCAGATCGACACCAACATTCGGGAACTTGAAGGAGCACTTAACCAGGTTCAAGCATTTGCCAACCTCAGCGGCGAGCCAATCACCCCGCACTTGGCCTCCCAGGCTTTGAAGGGCCTGCGCCAAAAGCAGCAGGCCACCATCACCATTGCCGAAATCCAAAAGCAAGTCGCCAGTTTCTACAATATTACCCAAGGCGATATTCTTGGGAAGAAACGGGTTAAGCAGATCGTTGTCCCTCGGCAAATTGCCATGTACCTCTCCCGAGAACTGACCGACTACTCCCTGCCCAAGATTGGCAACGAGTTCGGCGGTAAGGACCATACAACCGTGCTTCACGCCATCGATAAAATCGAGGCTGCCCTCAAGAAGGATTCTGACCTGCAAAAGGACATCAATAACCTTAAGGAACGCCTGCATTCATGACCTGTGGACAACCAGGACAGTTATCCGCAATTTTATCCACAAGTTATCAACAGATGTTTTAGCTTACTACCAAGGGTTTTGAGCACTTATCCACAGTATTAACATTACCTACTACTACGACTATTTTTAAACTATAAAATATATTTATATAAAGGAGCGACCAGTCATGAAATTCACCATTAACCGATCAGCATTCATCAATCAGCTTAACAATGTGTTGCGTGCTATTTCATCTAAAACAACTATTCCGATTTTGACCGGGCTGAAAATGGTTGTCGACAAAGAACGAATCATTTTAACCGGGAGCAATTCTGATATCACCATCGAAAGTGTAATCAACGCTGATAACCCAGACTACAATTTAACCGTTGCGGATCCAGGCGCCGTTGTGTTGCCTGCACGATTCTTCAGTGAAATCGTTAAGAAGCTTCCTGATAAACAAGTAACAATTGAAGTTACAAATGGGTTCCAGGCTGACATTACTTCCGGAACCGCTAAGTTCCAGATCAACGGTCAAGATGCCGAAAACTTCCCGCACCTGCCAGAAGTTGAAACGGATAAAACTATCACCCTGCCAAACGATGTGTTGAAGGAAGTCATTCGTCAGACCGTAATCGCGGTCTCCAAGCAGGAAAGCCGGCCAATCCTTGCCGGTATTCACATTACCCTGCATGATGGCCTGCTGACAGCGGTCGCCACCGATAGTCACCGGCTTGCCCAACGGAAAGTGGCTTTAACGGATGTTGACAATGGGATTGATTTTGACGTCATCATTCCGGGGAAGAGCATGAATGAGCTGTCGGGGATGATCAGCGATGTTGATGAGGATGTCCAGGTTCAGGTAACTGAAAACCAGATTCTCTTCATTTTTGGCAATACCCACTTCTACTCCCGGCTGCTTGAGGGGAACTATCCGGAAACCAGTCAATTGATTCCTGATACCGCGGATACCACGGTTGAGCTGGACGCCGGAAGCTTCTTGGCATCCATTGAGCGTGCTTCACTCCTGTCCCACGAAAGCCGGAACGATGTTGTAAAGCTCACCCTGAAGCCAAGTGAGAACTTGGTGCGGATCAGCAGTGATTCCCCGGATATCGGGACGGTAGAAGAAGAAGTTGCTACCACCGAATTGGACGGGAACGACCTCGAAATTTCATTTAACCCAAACTACATGAAGGATGCCCTGCGCTCATTTGGGCAGACAACTGTTAAGATTTCCTTCACTTCTCCATTGCGGCCATTTACCTTGGTACCAACGGAAGACGGTGAAAACTTTGTCCACCTGATTACACCAGTGCGGACGTTCTAATTTGAATGACTGAGACCCGGATTGAAAAAAGGTCACCTGCTGTTGAGCGGGTGGCCTTTTTAATCACCTCTGCGGAGTGATTTTTTACGGGTGAAAGTAACGGAAAGTGGCTTAATCGGCTCACTAGTCATTTCAGCAGCGATTTTGAAGAAAATGCCTAAAAGGGTGCTAACGGGCTGAGATTGGCTCTTAACGCCTATTTAGTCGATAACTGTGCTATAATAGAATAAGTAAAGTAGGTGAATTAGTGTGGAAGACAAGCAGATCATGATTGACCGTCCATTCATTACGCTCGGTCAATTGCTAAAAGAAGAAGGAATCATTCCCACTGGCGGTGCGGCCAAGTGGTATCTAAAGGAAAACAAGGTTCTTGTTAACGGTGAGCCCGACGACCGGCGGGGTCGGAAACTGTACCCCGACGACCAGGTTGTCTTGCCTGACTACCCGGTGCTGGTCATTAGGGCTAAGTAGGCGTCGGCGATGATTCTGACGGAATTACGGTTACATAACTTCAGAAACTATCAGGATCTGACCGTTCATTTTGCCCCCGGGATTAATGTCTTGATCGGTCGGAACGCCCAGGGGAAGACCAATATGCTGGAGGCTATTTACGCATTGTCGCTGACCCGGAGCCACCGGACCAGCAATGATCGGGAGCTGATCAACTGGCAAGAGCAAGCGGCCTCCATCAGCGGAGTAGTGCAGAAGGCGACGGGCAAGGTCCCACTGGAGTTGCAGTTTACGAAGAATGGTAAGAAGGCCAAGGTTAATCACCTTGAGCAGGCCCGCCTCGGCCAGTACGTCGGGCAGTTGAACACCATCCTGTTTGCGCCCGAGGATCTTTCGCTGGTGAAGGGGGCCCCCGCTGTTCGACGGCGTTTCATGGATATGGAATTTAGTCAGATGAGCAGCAAGTACTTGTACGATGCGAGCCAGTTTCGCACCCTTCTGCGGCAACGCAACAAGTACCTGAAGCAATTGAAATATGGTCAGCAGCATGACCGGGTTCTCTTATCGGTTCTGTCAGACCAGCTAGCAGCGTATGGTGCCGAAGTGATCGTTGCTCGGCATCATTTTTTGCAGCATTTGGAAAAGTGGGCGGCTGACCTGCACTATCAGATCTCGCTTAACCAGGAGAAACTTCACCTGGCCTACGTGACCCAGGTAAAGGTCGATGATTCGACCACGGTTGACCAGGCTTACCACGAATTATTGAAGCAATACACGGACAACCAGGACCGGGAAATCGAACAGGGAACCACGATGTATGGTCCCCACCGTGATGACATTCGTTTCATGGTTAACAACAAGAACATCCAGTCCTTTGGTTCGCAGGGACAACAGCGGACGACCGCCCTGTCGGTCAAGCTGGCCGAGATCGACCTGATGAAGGAGCAGACGGGCGAATACCCGCTTTTACTGTTGGATGACGTCTTGTCAGAACTCGATCCGGTCCGGCAAACCCACTTGCTGACGGCAATCCAGGATAAGGTTCAGACCTTTTTGACCACCACCAGCCTGAGCGATGTGGCCCGGCAGCTGATTAAGGAACCAACGATTTTTGAGATTAAGCATGGCACTTTGAACAAGGAGGAAGCATAGTGAGCGACGAGCGTAAGGAAACAAAGGCTGAGCTGGCGAGCGAATACGATGCCAGCCAGATTCAAGTTCTAAAAGGGTTAGATGCGGTTCGCAAGCGTCCCGGGATGTACATTGGTTCGACGTCTGCGCAAGGTTTACACCACCTTGTTTGGGAAATCGTCGATAACGGGATTGATGAGGCTTTAGCGGGATTCTGTACTGAAATCAACGTTGAGGTCGAACCTGACAATAGCATTACGGTCCGCGACAACGGACGGGGAATCCCGGTCGACACCCAAAAGGAAACCGGCAAGCCAGCTTTGGAGACGGTCTTCACGGTCCTGCACGCTGGTGGTAAGTTCGGCGGTGGCGGCTACAAGGTTTCCGGTGGTCTGCACGGGGTCGGGGCCTCAGTTGTTAACGCCCTGTCGACGGAGCTGGACGTTAAGGTTGCCCGTCAAGGCAAGCGTTACTACATGGACTTTGACCATGGTCACGTTAAGACGGCCATGAAGGTGATCGCCACGGGCCTGCCAGAAGAGGTTCACGGCACCACCGTCCATTTCAAACCAGATCCGGAAATTTTCCGCGAAACCACGACCTACAACATCAAAACATTGACTGACCGGCTACGTGAACTGGCCTTCTTGAACAAGGGCTTAAAGATCACGATCAAAGACAAGCGCGACCCTGAAGCCGAGCGCCAAGAATTTCTCTACGAAGGCGGGATTCGGCACTATGTCGAGTACCTCAACCATGGCCGGGAAGTGCTATTTGATCCGCCAATCTACGTTGAAGGGAAGGAAAACGATATCACTGTCGAAGTGTCACTCCAATACATCAACGGTTACCGGAGCGAACTGTTGACCTTCACCAACAACATCCATACCTACGAAGGCGGGACCCACGAGACTGGGTTTAAGATGGCCCTGACCCGGGTAATCAATGACTACGGTCACAAGAGTGGGGCGTTGAAGTCCAACGAGACCCTCTCCGGGGATGACGTTCGGGAAGGGCTGATCGCGGTTGTTTCTATTAAGCACCCTGATCCGCAGTTTGAGGGCCAGACGAAGACCAAGCTGGGGAACTCTGACGCCCGGACGGCCACTGACCACATTTTTGCCGAGACCTTTAGCCGTTTCTTAATGGAACACCCAGATGAAGCCAAGAAGATCATTGAAAAGGGGCAATTAGCTTCCAAAGCTCGGGTAGCAGCTAAACGGGCCCGGGAAGTCACCCGGAAGAAGAGCGGCCTGGAGATTTCCAACCTGCCTGGTAAGCTGGCCGACAACACCAGCAAGGATCCGAACATCTCCGAGCTCTTTATCGTCGAGGGGGATTCCGCCGGTGGTTCTGCTAAGCAGGGCCGCTCACGGTTGACCCAGGCGATTCTGCCAATCCGGGGGAAGATCTTAAACGTTGAAAAGGCCACCCTAGACCGGGTCCTGGCCAATGAAGAAATTCGTTCCCTCTTTACGGCACTGGGGACTGGCTTTGGGGACGACTTTGATATCGAAAAGGCTAACTACCACAAGCTGATCATCATGACTGATGCCGATGTCGATGGGGCCCATATTCGGACCCTGCTCTTGACCCTGTTCTACCGGTTCATGAAGCCGATGATCACGCACGGCTACGTCTACATCGCGCAGCCGCCGTTGTACCAGGTTCGCCAAGGCAAGTTCGTCAAGTACATCGAATCCGACGAGGAGTTGGAGCGGGTTGTCAACTCCCTGCAGCCAAGTCCAAAGCCGGTTATTCAGCGGTACAAGGGGCTTGGTGAAATGGATGCCGAACAGCTCTGGGAGACTACGATGGATCCTGAGCACCGGCACCTGCTCCGGGTCCAGCTGGATGATGCCAAGCAGGCGGACGAGATTTTCCCAATGCTGATGGGGACTAAGGTCGGCCCACGGCGGGAATTTATTGAGCAAAATGCCAAGTTTGTTGAGAACCTGGATCTGTAAAATAATTACGAGAAATTAAAAAGGAGGAGCGGCATTGGCTGAAGAAAATATGTCAAACCGGATTACGGACGTCAAGCTGACGAGCCAGATGAAAAACTCATTTCTGGACTATGCCATGAGTGTTATCGTCTCGCGGGCCCTGCCGGACGTACGTGATGGCTTAAAGCCGGTTCAGCGGCGGATCCTGTATGGGATGAACGAACTGGGGGTTACCCCGGATAAGCCGTACAAGAAGTCGGCCCGGATTGTCGGGGACGTCATGGGGAAGTTCCACCCCCACGGCGATTCCTCGATCTACGAAGGGCTGGTCCGGATGGCGCAGGACTTTAGTTACCGTTACATGCTGGTCGACGGCCACGGTAACTTCGGGTCGGTCGATGGTGATGGTGCTGCCGCCATGCGTTATACCGAGGCAAAGATGAGCAAGATTGCGGTGGAGATGCTGCGGGACATCAATAAGGATACCGTGGACTTCCACCCCAACTACGATGGCACGGAAAAGGAACCAGATGTCCTGCCGGCACGGTTCCCGAACCTGCTGGTCAATGGGGCTTCCGGGATCGCCGTCGGGATGGCTACCAACATCCCAACCCATAACTTAGGCGAGGTTATCAGCGCCATCCACATGCTGATGGACAATCCTGATGCCACCACTGAGGACCTGATGAAGGTGCTGCCGGGACCAGACTTCCCAACCGGTGGGGTAGTCATGGGCAAGTCCGGAATTCGGAAAGCTTACGAGACCGGGCGCGGCACGATTATCGTGCGGGCCAAGGTCGACATCGAAGAACAAAAGAACGGCAAGCAGCGGATTGTCGTTCACGAGATCCCATACATGGTCAACAAGGCCAAGCTGATCGAGCGGATCGCTGAATTGGCCCGGAACAAAGAAATCGACGGGATCACCGACATCAACGATGAAACCGACCGCGACGGGATGCGAATCGTGATCGATGTCCGGCGCGACGCCAGCGCGGAGGTTATCTTAAACAACCTCTACAAGATGACCCTGATGCAGACGACTTTTAACTTCAATATGTTGGCGATCGTCAACGGAGCACCGAAGATCCTGAGCCTGAAGCAGATCCTGCAATACTACCTTGAACACCAGGAAAACGTGGTCCGGCGGCGGACCGAATTTGACCTGAAGAAGGCCCAAAACCGGGCACACATCGTTGCCGGACTGCGGATTGCCCTCGACCACATTGACGAGATCATCAAGATCATCCGTAACTCCCAGACTAGTGAGATTGCCAAGGGTGAACTGATGCAAAACTACGGTCTGTCCGATCGCCAGTCCCAGGCCATCCTTGACATGCGGCTGGTTCGCCTGACCGGTCTGGAACGGGAGAAGATCGAAGCTGAGTACCAGAAGCTGATGGACGCCATTGCCGATTACAAGGATATCCTGGCCCATGACGACCGGATTCACCAGATCATCTATGACGAACTGATGGAGATCCAGCGCAAGTTTGGCGACAAGCGGCGGACTGAGCTGCAGGTCGGCGACATCACCAACATTGAGGACGAGGACCTGATCGAAGAGGAAGACATCATCGTGACCCTCACCCACAATGGCTACATCAAGCGGCTGCCGGTCGACGAATTCAAGTCCCAGCACCGTGGCGGCCGGGGCGTCAAGGGAATGGGCGTTCACAAGGATGACTTCATCGAACAGCTGATTTCCAGTGCTACCCATGATCTCCTGCTTTTCTTCACGAACTCCGGCAAGGTCTTCTCAATGAAGGGGTACGAGGTTCCCGAATACGGGCGGGCTGCCCAGGGGATCCCGATCATTAATCTTTTGGGGATCAACGCCAAGGAGAAGATCAGCGCGGTCATCAACGTTTCCCACGCGGCCAACGATGATGACAAGTTCCTCTTCTTCACCACCAAGCACGGTACGGTCAAGCGGACGCCGGTTCTGGAATTCAAGAACATCCGGAGCAACGGTTTGAAGGCTATCAACCTTCACGATGGCGATGAACTGATCAACGTCAACGTCATCAAGGATGGCCAGCCGATGATCATCGGGACGCACAACGGTTACGCTTTGAGCTTTAACTCCGACGTGGTTCGGTCGATGGGCCGGTCCGCCGCGGGGGTTCGCGGAATCCGCCTGCGTGAGGCAGACTACGTAATCGGTGCCGCCCCGCTGAATGATGACAGCAAGGTGCTGGTTATTAGTGAGAACGGCTTCGGTAAGCAGACCCCGGCCAGCGAGTACCCGATTAAGGGTCGTGGCGGTCTTGGGGTCAAGACGGTTAACGTGACGGCCAAGAATGGTCCGCTGGTTGGTCTGACCACGGTTGACGGTGACGAGGACATCATGCTGGTCACCGACCGCGGGGTTATCATCCGCTTTGGGATCGAAACGGTTTCCCAGACCGGTCGTTCTGCCGTTGGTGTTCACTTGATCAAGATGGACAAGGGCACCAAGGTGGCAACGATGGCTAAGGTCGAAAAGGAAACTGATGATGACGACGTTGACCAGACAGAAGAGACTCCAGTTAAGACGGAAGATCATCAGTAGAATTTATTAATTCAGACGAAAATCCTGAGCACTTGCGTATTATCTTTATAGAGCGCAACTCTCAGGATTTCTTGTTATTTGTTTCTTGTTTTAAAGCTCAGTCTATGCTATATTTTATATCTGTGAGTATACGTACAGACGTCTACTCTCCTTGTTCTTCTATATTTTAGAAGGGCCAGAGACCATAAGGAGGTGTAACATTCATGGAAACACGTAAATATGAAATTACTTACATCATTCGTCCTGACATCGAAGAATCAGCTAAGAGTGAATTAGTTGACCGTTTTGACAAGGTATTGACGGACAATGGTGCAGATGTCGCTGAATCAAAGGATTGGTCAACGCGTCGCTTCGCTTACCCAATTGAAAAGTACACTGAAGGTACTTACCACGTGGTTACTTTGACCACCAACACTGACGAAGCATTAAACGAATTTGACCGTTTGGCTAAGTTCAACGACGATATCCTACGTCACATGATCGTTAAGCTTGATGCTTAATTAGATCGTCAATGTAAATAGAGAGGAGAACGATCGAATGATTAATCGTGCAGTCTTGACTGGACGCTTAACGCGAGATCCTGAGTTGCGATACACTACCAGCGGTACTGCGGTAGTATCATTTACGCTCGCGGTTGATCGGCAGTTCCGGAACCAAAATGGTGACCGGGATGCGGACTTTATCAACTGTGTCATCTGGCGTAAATCTGCCGAGAACTTCAGCAACTTCACCCATAAGGGCTCCTTGGTGGGAATCGACGGCCGGATCCAAACCCGGAACTACGAGAACCAACAAGGTCAACGGGTATACGTTACCGAAGTGGTGGTTGAAAACTTTGCCCTGCTCGAACCCCGTCAAAATGGCGGAATGAACCAGGGCGGTCAACAGCCATTCAATAATGGGAACCAGCAGCCGTTTGGCAACCAGGCACCATTTGGTGGTCAGAGCCAATACGGTGGCAACAACCAGCCACAATCGACCAACAACGCTCCTCAAGCTAATTCGTCAACCAATGCCGGTGCTAACAGCTTCGGTACTGGGCAGAATAGTGCAGCCAACCCATTCTCTAATGATGATGGTGGGGATCAGACTGATATTTCTGATGACGATTTACCATTCTAAAATTTTTTACCGGATAGGAGGGTAATTTCATGGCACAACAACGTCGGGGCGGCCGTCGTCGTCGTAAAGTCGACTTCATCGCCGCAAACCACATCGAATACATCGATTACAAAGACACTGATTTATTACGTCGGTTCATCTCCGAACGTGGTAAGATCTTACCACGTCGGGTAACTGGTACTAGCGCCAAGAACCAACGTAAGTTAACGGTCGCTATCAAGCGTGCCCGGATCATGGGTCTTCTGCCATTCGTTGCTGAAGACTAATTAAAAAAAGCTTGCTTCGCCTGAAGTGA
The DNA here is from genome assembly GCF_051873075.1 of Limosilactobacillus sp. GTDB lineage: Bacteria > Bacillota > Bacilli > Lactobacillales > Lactobacillaceae > Limosilactobacillus. The sequence continues at coordinate 29,556 of NZ_JBJEEM010000053.1, forward strand.
GCTTTTTTTGTATTGTCGTGGTATGATCAGCGGCGTTGCTGGTCAGTCTCTTGAGCTGAAAGGAGAGTAGTATGCACAAAATCGAAGGACATATCCACCTTGTCCGGGAGCTGGCGGGTGCCAAGGGCCAGGGAAGACTCAGCCCGCTGGGCAACGGCTACGCGATCTGGGACGATGGTGAGATCATTAAGCTGATTCCGGACGGTTGGGGAGACGATAACTTCCTGGCCGAGAAGTACCTGCAGATTATGGATGAGGAAGGGATTGAACGGGCCGTCATTCTCCAGGGAACCCTGAATGGCTACCAGAACTACTACACCTACCAGGTAGTTAAACGTTACCCGGATCGGTTTATCGGGGCCTTTTCCGTCGACCCCTTTACTGACCGGGCCATGGCGATTGTTCACCGCTACGTCAGCGATCTGGGCTTTCGGGCCATTAAGTTTGAAATCAGTCAGGGCGGAGGCTTGCACGGCTTTCACCGACCATTCCGGCTGGATATTGATAATCGGGTTGCCCAAATCTTCCATTATCTGGCGGATTACCCCGGCTTTGTGGTAACGGTCGACTACGGGTCATCTGACCAGACCAGCTATCAGCCAGAAGCGATTGTTAATCTGGCCCGCCGCTATCCGGAACTGGACTTCGTGGTCTGTCACCTGTCCTTCCCGAATTTCCAGCGCCCCAATGAGCTGACCAATGTGCTCAGTCAGTTTGCGCCGTTTACCAACATTAATGTTGATATCTCAGCGATTCAGGATATCTTAGGCGAGGGCCGGACGGATTTTCCGTACAAAAAGAGCCAATGGGCGGTTCGGCTAGCCAAGGAACAGTTGGGTGCCAAACGGATCATTTGGGGAAGCGACGCCCCGTGGTCGGCCACCTTTAACGACTACCATCAGTTGGCTACTTGGCTGGAACACACCGATATCTTCACTCCCGCCGAATTGGCTGACGTGATGGCCAATAACGCCGCCCGGATCTACTTTAAGCCTGTTAATGTAGCGGCCGCTTGTCAGGCGAATGATCCGGTCCTAAAGCAATTTGCGGCCCAGCATCCGGGACAGCTTTAGGTGAATCGGAACGCTTTTAATGTCCGGTGTGATATGATAGTAATATCCAATTAGCAGGCGGCATGACCGCCGATTTGGGAGGGTTACTATGCGTGAATTTTTCAGTCGTGAAAACTGGCTGTTTTACTTAAAACACCCAGCGGTCCGCTGGAATGTCTATTACATACTATGCATGACCATAATCAGTTTGGTCCTGGCCTTCTTGTTTAGCTGGGAAGTCGGACTGGTGGTTTTACTATTGGCAGTTATCGGGGGGACTGTCAGTCTTCGTCGCCTTCGACAGCTGGTCAACGATACTAACGAGTATCTCAAACGGCTGACTTATCAGATTAAGAACGGTCAGCAGGAGGCCCTGCTGGAGATGCCGATGGGGATGATCATGCTCAATGCCAAAAACGAAATCGAGTGGATTAATCCGTACATGGCACGCTACTTCAAGCTTGAAAAAGTCGTCGGCAAACGGATCGCCAGTGTCGATTCGCAGCTGGCAAAGCTGATTGATGATGGGCGCAGCCATCAGGGAGCCCAGATTGTTACCTGGCGGGATCGGCAATTTGAATTCTTGTTCCAGCCACGCTACCGGGTCGCTTACCTGCTGGATATTACCAAGTATGCAGCGGTAGAGCAGCGGTACCGGCAGGAGCAGATTTTCCTGGGCAACATCTACCTGGATAACTATGATGAGCTGATCCAGGGGATGAGCGACACGGACGTTTCCAACCTGCACAACTACGTCACCTCCGAGATCAGCAAGTGGGCGAGTGACAATCATCTTTTGATGAAGATCATCGATGATGATAACTACCTGATCATTGGGCACCAGAGCTCCCTTGCGGAACTGGAGAAAAAGAAGTTCAAGATCCTTGACGTAATCCGTCAGAGCACGTCCCAACGCAACTCTCCGGTTACGCTGAGTGTAGGGATCGCTTATGCAGAAAATGACTTAATTAAGCTGGCCGACACGGCCCAGAATAACCTGGACTTGGCCCTTGGTCGTGGGGGCGACCAGGTTGTTGTCCGGGCGAAGGATCAGCCGGCGCGTTTCTACGGCGGGAAGACGAACCCGATGGAGAAGCGGACCCGGGTGCGGGCCCGGATGATCAGCCAGGCCCTGCAGGAATTAATCAACCAGGCAGACCAGCTGTTTGTCATGGGGCACCATAACCCCGACATGGATTCGCTGGGAGCCTGTCTGGGGATTCGGCGGATTGCCGAGATGAATGGCAAGCAATGCTGGATCGTGGTGGATGATGAGCATCAGCACGCGGATATCCAGCGTCTGATGAATGAGATTGACAATTACCAGACGATCAAGGACCACATCATCACTCCTGCTGAGGCCCTGGAGCGGGCAACCGATAATAGCCTGCTGGTGATGGTGGACCACGCCAAACGTAGCATTACCATCTCGCCGGAACTATACGACCAGTTACAGAACCGGCTGGTGATCATCGACCACCACCGGCGCGGTGAGGAGTTCCCTGAGAACCCGCTCTTGGTCTACATCGAACCATACGCTTCCTCAACCTGTGAACTGATCACCGAGATGTTTGAGTACCAGCCGCGGGAAGGCAAGGGACTGAACAAGCTCGAAGCGACAACGATGCTAACGGGAATCCAGATCGATACGAAGTCCTTTACAAAGAGCGCCGGGACCCGGACCTTCGACGCGGCTAGCTACTTGCGTTCTGCCGGGGCCGATGGGATGATGATCCAGTCCTTCATGAAGGAGGACCCGCAGAGCTTCATGGATCGTAACCATTTAATTTCCCGGGCAATAATCAAGGACCATATGGCAATCTGTGCGGGTGAAGATGACCGGATCTATGATTCCGTTACGGCGGCCCAGGCGGCGGACATGCTCCTTCAGGTCGAGGGAGTGGAGGCCTCGTTTGTCATTACCAGACGGACAGACGATCAGGTTGGCGTTTCTGCCCGTTCGGCCGGCGATGTTAATGTTCAGATCATCATGGAACAGATGGGCGGCGGCGGCCACCTGGCTAATGCAGCCACCCAGATTACCGGTCAGCCAGTCGATGCTGTTCGACAGGAATTAATTGATCTTCTGGCGAAGACGGTTGATAATAGTAGTCAGGAAGACGAAGAGGAGTGAACAAGATGAAAGTTATTTTTACGCAAGATGTTCGCGGCCGTGGCAAGCGCGGTCAAGTCAAGGAAGTTCCCGACGGCTACGCCCAGAACTACCTGATCAAGCGGGGCCTGGCTAAGCAAGCCACCAAAGCCGCAATGAGTCAGCTGGCCGGTCAGCAGCGTGCCGAAGCTAAGCATGCTGCTGAGGAGCTGGAAGAGGCCAAGCGTTTGAAGAAGGTCTTAGAAGACGACAAGACGGTCGTTGAACTAAGCGGAAAGGCCGGTACGGACGGTCGGATGTTTGGCTCGATTTCGACTAAGCAGATCGCCACGGCCCTGCAAAAGCAATACAAGGTTAAGATTGATAAGCGTAAGATCGAACTGGCTGCGCCGATCAAGGCCCTGGGCTACGTAAACGTACCGATCAAGCTCCACCCCGAAGTTAGTGCCGAAATTCGGGTACATATTGCGGAAAAGTAGTTTAATCGGTATAATTGAATTTCGATTTATTAAAAGCGAGGTATCGTCATGGATAATGCACCAATGCAAGAAGAGCCACACGATATTGAAGCTGAAAAGGCAGTTCTCGGAGCTGCTTTTTTAAGTAAGAACGCGTTGGCGGATGCAATGGAATACTTGCAACCCGGGGATTTTTACAAGCGGGCCCACCAGATCATCTTTGCGAAGATGGTGGCGTTAAATGATGATGACCAGCCAATTGACGTGGTAACGATTAAGAGTGCCCTGGATAAGGACAAACAGACCGAAAACGTCGGTGGGATGGTCTACCTGGCAGAACTAGCTTCGTCGGTTCCTTCGGCGGCCAACGTGGCCTTCTATGCCAAGATTGTCCATGACAAGGCCGTACGACGCAACCTGATCAATACTGCCACCAAGATCATCAATGAGGGCTACGCGGACGATAATGACACCACCGACTTGATCGACCAGGCGGAGCAGTCAATCCTGCACGTGTCCGAATCGAACAACCAGGATGGCTTCCAGAACATCCAGCAGGTCTTAAACAGCGCGATGAACCACATTGAGAGCCTCTCCGGCAACGATTCGGACATCACCGGGTTGGAGACGGGCTACCCGCAGTTGGACCGGATGACGACTGGTTTTCACCCGGACGAATTGGTAATCATTGCTGCCCGGCCGGCGGTTGGTAAGACCGCATTTGCTTTGAACATTGCGCAAAATGTGGCCACTAAGACTGATAAGACGGTGGCAATCTTCAGTCTGGAAATGGGCGCCGAATCATTGGTCAACCGGATGTTGTGTGCCGAGGGCAACATCGACGCCAACCACCTCCGGACCGGTAACTTGACCTCTGATGAGTGGGAAAGCCTGTTCTTCGCCGCGGGGACCTTGTCGAATGCCCACCTCTATATCGACGACACCGCCGGGATCAAGGTGGCCGAGATACGGGCCCGTTGCCGGCGACTGAAGAAGGAGACTGGTAACCTGGGATTGATCGTCATCGACTATCTGCAGCTGATTGAAGGGAATAACCCCGACAACCGACAGCAGGAAGTTTCCGAGATTTCCCGGCAGCTCAAGAAGCTGGCCAAGGAACTGGAGGTCCCAGTGATCGCCCTGTCACAGCTCTCCCGGGGAGTTGAACAGCGGCAGGATAAGCGGCCAGTCCTGTCTGATATTCGGGAGTCCGGATCAATCGAGCAGGACGCGGATATCGTTAGCTTCCTCTACCGTGACGACTACTACGAGCACGGTGATGGGGATGACGACCAGCAGGATGGTGGTCAAAACGGTGGTGACGACGACTCCAACGTCAGTGAGGTCGAAGTCATCATCGAGAAGAACCGGAGCGGCCCGCGGGGAACGGTCAAGCTGTTGTTTGCCAAGTCTTACAACAAGTTTGCCTCCGTGGCCTACGTGCCGGGAGAACAGCAAAATTAAAGCTGCGAGAACCAGTCGGCAACGGGTGGTTATTCGCTTACGTAACTGTAGTATTGAAGGGGCGTTTCAGGTTCACTGGAGGGCTCTTTTCGTTCGCTTAGGGAAAAACAAGGAGGCGTTAGGATGAACCGTCAAACAAAGGGAATTGAGTTGAAATGGCTGCTGTTGGGGATGTTCTTCGGGAGCATCGGCAACAGTTTTATCTGGCCACTGACCACAATTTATATGCATGAACAGCTGCACGAGTCATTAACCGTATCAGGGATTGTCTTGCTATTTTATTCCGGGGCCAACGTGGTCGGTAGCTACATCAGCGGGATGCTCTTTGATAAACGAAATCCGCGGCACCTGATGCTGGGCGGGACGATTGCCGCCACCATTGTGATTGGAACCATGATCTTCTTCAACGGTTGGCCGGTCTATGCCATCTTATTGACGGCGATCGGCTTCTTCAACGGCTGGATCATCACGATGGTCAACTCGTTTGGGACCCGGCTGCACAAGGACGGCCGCTACGTCTTCAACATGCTCTACTTTGCCAACAACCTGGGGATGGTGATCGGGACCACGATTGTCGGCCCACTCTACCAGCACGCCCATGGCAACATTTCCCCGCTGTTTACCATCACGACGGTCCTCTACGTCCTCTTTACGATCGTTGTCTTCGTCTACTTCCGGGAGGATCCGCACCAGGAGGAAGTGGATCCGGCCCGCTTCAAGAGCGACGAACCGGAAACGGTCACCAAGATGCCCCAGGCCAACCTGTGGATCACCTGGATCTTCTTTGTGGTACTGTGCGTAGTTTGGACGATGTATGAGCAATGGGCCAGCAACTTGTCCGTCTTCATGACTGACCAGGGGATCTCAATGACCAAGTACAGTCTATTGTGGACGCTGAATGGGGTCTTGATTGTGATCATCCAACTGCTCTTGACCTGGGTGAATCGCTGGTACAACAACCCCTACGTCCAGGTCTTCATCGGGATCTTCACCGTCGGCTTCTCCTTCGTGCTCCTGCTATTTGCTAAGAGCTACGTCTGGTACATCATCGCCATGGTGATCCTGACGATTGGTGAGGCCACGGCCTTTCCAACGATGCCGGCGATTGTCAATAGCTTATCGCCGGTTGAGGTCAAGGGGAAGTACCAAGGAATCCTCAATGCCTTCTCATCGCTGGGGAAGGCGTTCGGTCCCTTGTTTGGGGGCCTGATCATCGGGGCGGCCTCTTACCACGTTCTCTTTGTAATTTGTGCCGCTTCGATCTTTGTAATGGAAATTATTGTCTGGGCAGTTGTCCAGTTGAACAAGGCCCGGACCGTCGAATACTAAGGAAGTAATCGAAGTGTTTTACAATAACTTTGACAATGTTCATGGTGAAGACCGTTACGGAATGGTCGGCCAGACCGGTGATGGTTTTCGCGAGAACCGACAGCTGAACTTGCCGTGCTATAAGTGCCACGAAGAACCGCTGGTGATCGCGGAACGGAACTGGATGGATACTAATCAGGATGATTCGCAGCGCTACCAGATTGTGGTGGCCTGTGAGCATTGCGGCGCGGTCGATGAGTTTATTGTCAATGATGGATGCGAGGGCAAGATCAGCAAGCTGAAGCACGGTAAGCAGCTGGTTTTGCCCGCACAATTGAATTAATCAAAAATGGTTAGGTCGGCTCAGGTGGGTGACCTAACCATTTTTAGTTTTGGACAGCAAGTGTTTCCTGGGAAATGATGTTCCTTCCTGAATGGGGATGATAGAATGGGACCCGTAAGATAAGGGAGGAAAGAAAACAAGAGAGCGTAAAATATTTTGTGTAAATTCTGAAACTTGAATTGAAAAAGGGAA
>NZ_JBJEEM010000054.1:0-8163 GCF_051873075.1 Limosilactobacillus sp.
GAGTACCACTGCTCATCAGCCGATTTTTAGTTTTGTCTCGTGTCCGGGTGTTTGCGGTGCCATTCGGCGATTTGGGCCAGCCGGGCCTTGAAACGAGGCTCCAAGCCCTGGTCGCCGGGGTGGTAGAAGTGCTGGTCCGCTAACTCCGGTGGCATCGTGGTCATGTTAGTCAGCTTATCCTTGGTGTCGTGGGCGTACTGGTAGCCCTGTCCATAGTGGAGGTCCTTCATCAACTTGGTCGGGGCGTTGCGGATCTGCAGCGGAACGGGCAGGTTGCCGGTCTTCTTGATGGCCGCCTTGGCCGCTAGCCGGGCCTTGTAGACGGCGTTCGACTTGGGCGCAGCCGCCAGATAGATCACGCACTCGGTCAGGTGGACGTCACACTCCGGCATCCCCAGAAACTGGCAGGCCTGGAAGGTGTTGATCGCCACACGGAGGGCATTGGTATCTGCCAAGCCGATGTCTTCGCTGGCGAAGCGGACCAGTCGGCGGGCGATGTAGAGGGGATCTTCCCCACCATCGATCATTCGGGAACACCAGTAGATGGCGGCGTCCACGTCGCTGTTGCGCATCGACTTGTGGAGGGCCGAGATGATGTTATAGTGCTCCTCACCGTGCTTGTCATAACGCAGGGACTTGGTGTTGACCAGCTGATCGAGGTCGTCAGTCGTGATGGTGACCGTTTTGCCGGACCGCTGGCCGTTTAGGACCGCCATCTCCAGTGTGTTGAGGGCGATTCGGGCATCCCCGTTGGCAAACTGGGCGATGGTATGAAGCTCATCTGGCGCGCAATGAATGGCTAGCCCCGGAAACCCCGCGGGGTGCTTGAGGGCCTGGCGGAGGACCTGCTCAATGTCCTCGGTGGTCAGCGACTTGAGGACGAAGACCCGGCAACGGCTGAGCAGGGCCGCGTTGATCTCAAACGAAGGATTTTCGGTCGTAGCCCCGATCAGGGTGATGCTGTCGCGCTCGACGAAGGGGAGAAAGGCGTCCTGCTGGGCTTTGTTGAAGCGGTGGATCTCGTCGATGAAGCAGATAGTACGCTCGCCATACTCCCGGTTCTGCTCGGCCTCCTCCATGATCTTGCGGATGTCGCGGATGCTAGAGGTGACCGCGCTGAAGGTGATAAAGTGAGCCTTGGTCTGGTGGGCGATGATCTGGGCGAGGGTCGTCTTGCCGATGCCGGGTGGCCCCCAGAAGATCATGGAAGATAGCTGGTCGTTTTCGATGATGTCACGTAGGACCTTTCCCAGGCCGAGCAGGTGTCGTTGACCGACGAACTCGTCGATAGTGGTTGGGCGAACCCGGTTTGCCAGCGGAGTGTTGTCGGCGTTGTCTTGGGCAAACAAAGACTCTTGATGCATTTAATCGTCTCCTTTGCTCATATTCTAAACTAAATCTTAACAAAATTGTATTATGAAGCGTGTTAGGATAAGGATAAAGAGGTTAAAGGGGCAGAAAAAATGGAAAGAATCAAACGGTTCCGCAGTGGACTTGCCAGCAGGCTGGTGAACAATTTAAGCAATAGTTTTCGCGAGTTGCACCGGTGCGGTGACCATCGTTCCAACAAGGCAACGTTCATTGAGATGGGGATCCAACTCAGTGGGTTTAAGCGCGCCCTTTCTGAACCGGCGGCATATGATGAACTGATCCAGACGGCCCGGCAGACCAATGGGCAACCCTATGAACTGCCACAGGTGACTTTCAATGTGAAACTGCGCCAATTGAAACATTATCGGATCCCAATATATGAGCTGAACGAACGCGGTCTTAACCAGCGGGTGATCGTTTACCTGGCCGGGGGAGCGTACATTCAGCCCGCGGACAAGACGCATTGGCAGTACTTGAATCACTTGGCCCAGGCAACGGGGGCCCGGGTGTACGTGCCGATTTATTCGCTGGCCCCGGAACACAACTTCCGGACGGCCTATCAGGAGATTGCCCAACTGTACGGTGACCTGTACCAGCAAGCACCGGCGAGCGACATCACCCTGATGGGGGACTCTGCGGGGGCTGGCTTGGCGCTGGGCTTCAGTGAGTATCTGGGCCAGCGGGGACTCCCCCAACCGGGGCACCTGATTTTGATTTCACCGTGGCTCGACCTGGACCTGAATAATCCGGTGATTGAGCAGTATGAGCAGGACGATGTTACGCTGAGCCGCTATGGCCTTCGTCGAATCGCGAACCTGTGGGCTGGGGATGCCAGTCACCAGGACTATCGGTTGAGCCCGTTGAACGGCAACCTGGACCAGCTCCGCGATGTTCATGTCTATGCCGGCACGAAGGAGATTATGTATCCAGATGCGGCCATCCTGGTGGAGAAACTCAAGGATGATCAGATCCCGGTACACTTTACCGTGGGACGAGGGATGTTTCATATCTACCCGCTCTACCCGGTTCCCGAGGCTGATGTTGTGATGAAACAAGTTGTTAAGATTGTGAATAGTTAGGATGGAGTGATCACTTTGACAAAGGTAGCAGTAGTATTTGCCCCCGGTTGTGAAGAAGTTGAGGGCTTGTCAATCGTTGATGTGTTGCGGCGCATGGGGATCGAAACCACCATGGTCGGCCTGGAGGGGATCAAGGTTCCTGGGGCTCACGGTATTGAATTGACCTGTGACCGGACCTTGGATGACCACCTACTGGACTACGACCTGGTGGCCTTCCCTGGCGGTCGTGGCGGTGCCGAGAAGCTGCGTGACAATGAGCGCTTGGCGGACTTGATGCGGCAACGCAACCAGCAAGGCAAGTGGGATGCCGCGATGTGTGCGGCTCCAATTGCCCTGGCTAAGTATGGCCTGCTGGATGGCCGGGACTACACCTGCTTCCCGGGGATCAACGAGGAAGTAGATCGCCTGGCCAAGGACGCCCACTTTAAGGAAAACATCACGGTGGTTGACGAAGCCGGTAAGGTTGTCACCAGCCGGGGTCCGGCAACGGCGCTAGCTTTTGCCTACCGGATTGCGGAGGTCCTGGGCTACGATACCAAACAGATCAAGCACGAGATGCTGTATGATTATCTAATGGACCAACGCTAGGAAATGAATCGATAAATAAGGGCGCGAGACAGAAGTCGGTTACGACTTCGTCTTCGAGCCCCCGCGAGCACAAATAGGGCTCAAGCGTTCGGAATTTCCGAATGCTTGAGCCCATTTGTGTACCGCGTTGTAAACTTTTAGCCTGTAGAAAAGGATTTATGTCACAGCACTTTTGAATTTAGCTTGTGGATTACTTGTTGACAATGTACTTGATCGTGCTGTCGGTAAGTGCCGCAATGGCGTTGTTGGCCACAATCTCTCCCATGGCGTCCCGGGCTTCGACGGAAGCATTGCCAATGTGCGGTGTCAGAATGACGTTGTCCAGGTCCTTGAATTCGTCATCAACCTGGGGTTCCTTCTCGTAGACGTCCAGCGCTGCCCCGGCAATGTCCTTGTTGATGAGGGCCTTGAGGACGGCTTCTTCGTTGATGACCGGCCCCCGGGCGCAGTTGATCAAGATAGCAGACTTCTTCATCAGCTGCAGCTGGTCCGCGTCGATCATGTGGTGAGTCTCGTCCGTCAGTGGACAGTGAAGGGTAACCACGTCGGCTTGCTTAAGCAGGTCAGTTAGTGAAACGTATTCTGCTGAGCAGGCGGCCTCGACTGCCGGGTCGGCTTGGTGCCGTTGGGTGTAGATGATCTTCATGTTGAAGGCGTGCATCCGTTTGGCAACCTCACGACCAATGCTGCCAAGTCCGACGATCCCCAGGGTCTTGCCAGCCAGCTCGTGACCGAGGAAGAAAAGCGGTGCCCAGCCGTCAAAGCCGATTGACCGCATCCGCCGGTCCCCTTCGACGATTCGCCGCATCAGGGCGATCATCAGTCCGCAGGCTACTTCGGCAGTCGCCGTGGATGAAACGAACGGGGTATTGGTGACGTCGATTCCCTTACTCCGGGCGTACTTAACATCAATGTTGTTGAAACCGGCACCGAAGTTGGCAATCAACTTGAGCTGGGGTGCGGCCTCGATGACCTCAGCATCGACCTGGGTTGACAGTGGGGTGATCAGGACCTGACAGTCACCGACGTGCTTGAGGAGTTCCTCCTTAGTGATCAGGCCCTCGCCATCGTAGACTTCATAGTCCAGACCGGCATGGTCGAGGAGCTTGGTTGCGATAGTTGGTAATTTTGCGGAAAGATATACAGTAGCCATATTCTCGCCTTCCTAAATTAATCAAATCGAGTAAACGCTTTCCAAAGCTCATTATAGGTTAACCAGGATTTTTATTCAAATTATGTGCAAAACAAAAACAAGTCAACCCAACTAGGCAGTTGAAGCCGACTTGTTTAATGAATTAGTTATGATTCAGCCAGAAGAAGAACAGGTGCCGATTCCGCTGATCGACTCGCTGGTTGACGACGCCGACCAGGATCAGCATGGTGACAATCAGGGAGTTCTTCTTGCGGTAGGCAATGTAACGGGGGTACCAGACAGAAGCATACTTGTCCTTGTACCGACGCAACCCCTGGAAGCCATAAAGGTGGTAGCCATATTCATAGATGAAGTGGGCCGCCTTTTCCTCGATGAAGCTGAATTGGTATTCCCCGACTTTGGACAGGGGGGCCATCCCAAGGTCAAAGTAAGTATAACCATTCTCCTGACCGTACTGGTACATGCTGATGAAGATCTTGTCCATGATTCCGGATGGGGCGTCCTTGCTGTGCCGCATTAAGTCGATGGTCAAGATCTCCTTGCCTCCGGTTGGCATGAAGGTCGCAAAGGCCACCAGCTTACCGTCCTTGTCACGAACGACGCCGACAGGGGCCTGGTTGATGTAGTAGGGGTCAAAGAATCCCAAGGAGAAGCCCTTCTCGACCTGACCGCCGAGCCAGCTGTCTGAGACCCGCTTCAGCTCGGCTAATTGGTCGTCAGAGAACGGTGGCTGTTCGACACTGAATGTGTATCCTTCCCGGTCGAACTTGTGCATCAGAGCCCGCTGTGACCGTTGCTTCTTGCCGGCGAGGGTAAAGTCGGCAAGTTTGACCATTCCGGTTTCACCGGTTTTGATAAAGTCAAAGCCAAACTCGTGCAGGAGCATGGTGACCTCGCTAGAAACCTCGTAGAAGACCAGCTGATAGTCGTACTTATCGGCCGTCCTGATAAATTGACGGAAGGCCGGCCGCCAGGCGTCTTGATTTCCGACCGGGTCACCCATGATTACCAGCCGGTCATTCTTGCGCCGGTACATGAAGAAGAGTTGGTCGTGCTTGTCTTCCTGGTAGTAATAGATGTCCTTGTCGCGCAGGAAGGCCAGGTGACTGGTGGACGAACCGCCGAATTCTTCGATCACGGCCCGCACCCGGTCAGCATCAAAACTGTGCACGACATTGAACGGGTCCCGACCGGCGGTGAAGTAGCGAAGAATCAGGAACATTAAGATGAGTCCCAGGAATAGCCCGATTAAACCGGAGAACCAGACGCTCTCGCCGGGGAAGAAGAGGAAGTCGGGGATGTGGTGCTTGCTCGTGTACTGAGGCGCGTTGATTACCCCGACGATCACGTAGAGGATGAAACTGCCGGCGAAGATGGAGCCGTCAATCAGGAATTTGCTGATGGAGTACTGGAGCTTCTCCCGGTAAAGAACGTGGCGTGACATCAATACCAGGAGCAAGACGATGATTAAGTAGATAGTCAGACTAAGGGTCCCCAGATTCCAGATGGTATTGCCGATCCCGATCAATAGTAGGAGCAGGGTCGGCCAGTATGCCTTCTTGAGCTTGGCTTGCAGTCCCCGGGCGCAGGCCAGCATTGCGACCGCAAAGAGGATCGTGGTCATCTGGTGCAGGAAGAAAAAGGTGTACGGGTACAGGCGCTGGATGATCTTATTCTGACTAGTCAGGTCCGGGACCGAGGCCGTCAGTAGCATCAAAATCCCGGAGATGTACATGAAGGCAGTAATCAAGAAGTAAGCCGTCTTCCGGACCATCAGCAGCGGCAGGCCATCAAAGAATTCATTAACCTGTTGGGCCAGGCTGTGCAAAAACATCAGAGCTGCCAGGATTAGGGGGACGATGTAGTAGAATATCCGGAAGAGCAGCAGCCAAATGATGATGGTCGTCTGGGGCACACCGAGCAGGGACAGTTCCAGCATCATCATGACATCGAAGGAACCCAGGGCCCCAGGGATCATTGAAATAACCCCCAGTACTTGAGCGACAACGTAGAGGGGCAGAACACTGATTAGGTTGTCTTTGACGCCCAGACACCAGCCGACCAGCAGGAAGAAAAGGGCGACAAAGAGCCATTCAAAGGTCGAACTGGTAACAACGAAGGCCTCTAATTTCGGGGTGACGTCCTTGAAGACGTTACTGTTGTAAACTTGGGTGACCAGGAAGACGACGGGAAAGTAAAGCCCCCCGCCGATCAGCCAGATGGCGTACTGGTTGAAGTGGCCGCCATCGTGGAAGCCAAACATAATGATCAGTGCCAGCCAGCACAGGACCGACAGCCCGGATAATAGAAAAATGGCAATCTTTGAGATGGCCAGCAGAATTTCCTTCTTACTGGCGTTTTCCCGGTAGAAATAGGCGCGCAGAGAAGACCCCAGTAGCCCGCCAAAGCCGGCAATATTGGTCAGGGTATTGGTGATCCAGCCGCAGCGGACGATGTAGGAACGCTTAAATTTCCCGGGTAATAATCGGGTTACCGCAAAGTCATAGCCGAGCATCGGGATGACGGCAATGCAGCCGGCTACCATTAGGAGCAGGATCTTTTCCCAAGTCAGCTCGGTAAGTCCGATGCCGACCTTATGCCAATCAACGGTCTTGAAGAAGTTGCCGAGGGCGTGGACCACGAAGATGATTACGGAGGTCACAAACAGCAACTTGATAATTCGCGAGTATTTTTCCCACCAGGATTCGAAACGCATACCTAGTGATTTCATTATTACTTCCTCCTTAAAATAACTCAGTAAGAATATTATAAGCTATTTGCAGGACCGTCGGGAGGGGCAAAGAGGGAATTAGTAGTTGACGCCCGTAACAAATTCCCGTATACTCTTAACTGTTGTCAAATGGTCCGTTGGTCTAGTTGGTTTAGGACGCATCCCTGTCACGGATGAGATCACGAGTTCGAGTCTCGTACGGACCGTCGTTATGAAGTTGAGTCAGCTGACTCAACTTTTTTTGTATATAAAAACAGGAGGCAGATAATATATGGAAGCAAGTTGGCAATACACCGGTGACGAACCGGTTAAGATCAAGAAATTTCTGCAGTCACTGGGGATGGGGCACCGGCTCTTCAATGACATCAAGAATGGTCAGGGCGAATTTTTGGTGGATCACCGGCCGGTTCGCCCGACCACTAAGATTCTGCCCAACCAGCCGCTGACGATCAAGGTCGCACCGGAACCGGCGGACCCCAACGTGGCGGTGAGCCATGGCCCGCTGACGATTGTCTATGAGGACGACAACTGGCTGGTGGTCGATAAGCCAGCCGGGATGACCTCTATCCCAGGTCCGAGCGTGGCCAACGGGACGGTCTTGAATCGGGTAGTCGGCTACCTGATTGACCACGATTCGCCTGACCAGCGGCCCCATCTGATTACCCGCCTCGACCGGGACACCGGCGGCCTGCTCCTGGTTGCCAAGCACCACGTCGCCTCCAGCATGATCAGCCAGCAGGTTCAGCAGCACCAGATGCTGAAGGAGTACACGGCGATTGTCGCGGGCAACTTTACTAACAACCACGGGACGATCGATAAGCCGATCGCCCGGGTGGCCGACCAGGCGCGGCGCGTGGTGGCCACAGATGGCCAGACCGCGCTGACTGAGTACTGGGTAGAGGAACAGGACAAGGCTCTGGCCCGGGTGCGGGTTCGCCTGCATACCGGCCGGACCCACCAGATTCGGGTTCACTTTAGCGCCATCGGCCACCCCCTGGTCGGCGACGCCCTTTATGGCGGCGACACCAGTCGGGTGGATCACCAGCTCCTCTACGCCAGTCGGCTTGCTTTCCTGGATCCCTTCACCCAGCGGCAACTTAGCTTTACGTCGCCGTTGCCGGAAAGTTTTGATGAAATTATGGCATAGCAAAAAGCAGTCACTCGTGTGTGAAGTGCCTCATAATTATTAGACAAAGTTCTAACGATTGTGAGGTACTTTTTTATGACTAAATATAATCCAA
>NZ_JBJEEM010000055.1:0-10274 GCF_051873075.1 Limosilactobacillus sp.
TTTATTTCACTTTTTGATCAAGGTAGTCCAGCACGACATCATAAATCTGCTGGCTCCAGAAGTCGCGTTCGTGGTTGGCACCCTTCACCCGGTAAGCAGTCACGTCGTAACCATCCTCGCTCAGCTTGTCGTACATGTCGACCATCTCATGGTAGGGAACCACCTGGTCGGCATCCCCGTGCATCAACAGGAACGACGGGTAGTCTTGCCCCGGCTTGGCGACCTTCAGCGGGCTCATTGCCGCCTGCAATTCCGGCCACTTGGCAGTATCGGGCCCGAACAGACAGAACTGCAGAAGCTTATTGCCAGGCACCTTAGCAGACGCTTCGAAGGTATCGGCAACGTCCATCGGAGCAAAACAGGAAACTACTGCGTCGACCCGGTCTGACTCACCAGCATACAACGGAGTCCGGTAGCGTGGATCGTCCCCGGTCAACCCGGCCAACATCGCTGCGTTGGCCCCGGAAGACGTCCCCCAGATGGCCACCCGGTGCGGGTCAATCGCAAATTTGGCAGCCTTATGCCGCAGGAAGCGGATGGCCGTCTTCACATCCTTCAAGAAGGCTGGGAAGGCAAAGCCGTCGATGGCGCTGCGGTGCTGGACCGTGGCCACCACGTAACCGTGCTTAACGAATTGAACCAGTTGGGGAATCTCCTCCCCCATCTTGCCCGTCCGCCAGGAGCTTCCTTGGACGAAGACGATCAGCGGCCGGGGATCCGGATGATACTGCTTAGGGTAACGCTGGGTCCACGGTGCTAAGATTTGCATCTTAAGCGGGCGGCCAGCCACGGCAGCATAGGTAATGTTCTCAATTAAGCGGACCTGGCCGGTCAGGTTAGGGTTGTTTTGCAACTCATGAATCATTTATTGTTCACCATCCATTGTTATAAAGGTTTTCTTGACGATGTTCAGCTGGTCATCAAACCGGTACCAGATTGGCTTGCCGTTTGGCACTTCCACCCGGTCGATCTCGTCGTCGGGAATCTGGTCGAGGTACTTGATCAAGGCTCGCAGCGAGCTACCGTGCGCCACGATCAGCTGGTTTTTGCCGTCCAGCAGCCGGGGGGCAATCTGGTCCTGCCAGTACGGCAGCAGACGCTTCTGAGTCATTGCCAGGCTCTCACTCAACGGCATCTTGACGCCGAGACGGTCATAGCGGCGTTCATGCTGGCGGTGTTCCAGCTGCGGCGGCAGGTCGGCAAAGCCCCGCCGCCAGCGGTGAAGCTGGTCGGCCCCGACTTCTTCTTTGACCTGGGCCTTGTTCCGTCCACTCAACGCGCCATAGTGGCGTTCGTTCAACCGCCAGGTCTTGTGAATGGGGATAAAGAGCTGGTCGATCTCATCAAGCACCAGGTTGGTAGTCATAATTGCCCGCTCCATGTAGGAGGTATGAGCATCGCTGAACTGAATGCCTAGTTGCTTCAATTCACGACCGACCGCGATCCCCTGCTGGATACCCTCAGGGGTCAGCGGCACATCCGTCCATCCCGTAAAGATGTTATCCCGGTTGGCCTGACTCTGACCATGCCGAACAATTACTAAATCTACCATAAAACTTTCACTCCTTTGCCAGTATTAATCATAGCGCAATTGTGCACTATTTAACAGTATTACAGCATGGTCTTAATGATGACCATCAGGATTGGAATCACGATCACACTCAAGACGGTGGTCTCGGTCACCATGATCGCCGCATAGTCAGCATCCGCGTGGTAGAGCTTCGAGATGACCGGCGCGTTAGTCATTACCGGCATCGCCGCCTGAAGAATGAAAACCTGCTTCATCAAAGCCGGCATACTGCTAGGCAGGACTAGGATCGCCATCAGGACCGGCGCAAAGAGGAAGCGACCCAGCAAGATTCCCCAAGCATCACGGGTCAGCCGGACCCGACTCAGTCCTGCATTGGAAATTGCGATTCCGATAAAGATCATCGACAGGGGGATGGTCAGCCCGCCGATGTAAGAAAGATCTGACATCACAAACTTCGGCAATCGGACATGGAGAATGACTAAGATAACCCCCAGGATAAAGCCAAGTAGCGGCGGCGAGAAGATCTTCTTCAAAGCCGTCTTAACGTCAATCTTGGCCTCGTGCAAGCCGTCACGCTGGATCAGCCAAACCCCCAGGGTCCAGAAGAAGGTCGTGTTAGCCATGTAGTAGACCAGGACATAAGGGATCGAAGCGTTACCGAAAAGAGCCAGGTTGATCGGCAACCCGATGAA
Organism: Limosilactobacillus sp.; assembly: GCF_051873075.1. Taxonomy (GTDB): domain Bacteria; phylum Bacillota; class Bacilli; order Lactobacillales; family Lactobacillaceae; genus Limosilactobacillus. The sequence continues at coordinate 2,224 of NZ_JBJEEM010000055.1, forward strand.
CACCGTGTTGGAATTAAAGAACATCGATGAGAAAAGGCCGAGGTGGGACCGCTTGATCCCGATTGCCCTGGCCACCGCAAATGACAGGGCAAAGAGAATGATCATCGACAGGACCGGGTAACGCAGGTCCGGCAGCAGAGTCTTCAGTTCGCCGGCCGAAAAATCATGCATGATGGTTGTAACCATGTAGCAGGGCAGGGCAATCTCGGTTACCAGTCGGGAAATAATACGCGGGGACTGGGGATTGAACCAGCCGCGTTCGTTCATCACGAAACCGACCACTACCATTACGAGGATGATCAAAACCCCCGAAACGGCTGACAGAAAAATCGAAAACATGGATTTAATTCATCTCTTTCTCTCAAAACTGTCTTCTATTGTACACCAACCATTAAGCTGCTCCGATCAGACATCTCACAGGATTTGTCCTATTCGAATATCGCCCCAATAGGAAATAGTCTATAATTAGGGAGATTGAATAATTTTAATCGAATATAGGAATGAAGTATGAAAAGAAAAATATATCACCTTATCAACTGGTCATTGCCCTACCTTGCAATCTGTGCGATGGCCTATATCATCATGTACCCCCAGCTCATTTCCCATGGGGTAATCCTGGGGACGGACTCGATCTTCCACTTTAATCGCTTCTATGACGCGGCTAAGCAGATCCAGCAGTTTAACTTCAGCTACTTCCAGAGCAACTACTGCTTCCAGCAAAGCGGCCGGGTCATCAACGCTGTCTACGGGCCGTTGTTTGCCTACCTCAATGGGGCGCTGATCGGGATCTTAGGTACCTGGTTTCGCTACGAAGTCATCACCAACCTGATCGTCTATATCGGCGGCGGGATTGGGATGTACCTCCTGGCGATTAAGGCTCACAGCTCCCGACGCTTTGCCCTCTTGGTCAGCCTAATCTTCATGAACATCGGCTGGCTCCCCCGGTGGGAACTCGCCCAAAATATGAATGCTTGGGGAGCGATGCTGGCCCCATACATGCTGATGTGCGGGCTGACGATGCTTCAGGATCGCCACCGTCCCGTACATTGGCTGCCGCTGATGACCATCATGACCATCATCATCCAGATCCACCTGCTGAGTTCGCTCTTCTTCGCGGCCACCCTGGTTCCGTTCTTCATCATCGGCTTGATTCGCACGGACCGGCGCGGACAAATGATCAAGGAGACCGTCCTGGCCGTGGTCGGGACGATCATCCTGACGGCCAACGTCTGGGGGGCGTTGTTAATGCTCAACCTGCATAACACCATTGCTACACCGGCGGCCTTCAATATGTTCAAGAACTCATTGGTTCCATCACGGTTCAGCAGTACCCGGGCCTATTTGATCTACTTCTGCTGGATTCTCTTCGTCCTGCAGTTCGTCTACGTCTGTTGCCACCTAAAGCGTTCCTTGGTCAACACGACCGCCACCATTCTCGGGGCCGCAATCCTAATGCTTAGTTCGATCTGGACCCCTTGGGAGAAGCTGGCGGTCGCAATCCCAAGTCTCCAGCACAACCTACAGTTCCCCAACCGCTTGACGGTCATCGCCTACCCCTTGCTTCTTTTGGGGGTCGCAATCTCCGCCACTTCCTTCGTCCAGCACGACCATGAGCCGGCCCTCCACCTGCGGCGCAACCTCACCATTGGTGCCCTGGTCTTCGTCGGCGTCCAAGTCTTCGTGCCAAACACCATCGACGTCTACCAGCGGACCGCCCGTTACCAATCGAGCGACGTTCTCAACACCTCCAGTGCCATTGCCTGGGTCACCGATAACCGGGTTAAGCTCCGACAGTCCGTCCATGACCTCTACCCCGGCCAGCTGTTGACGATGGTCGAAAAGCGGAGTCCGGACTACCTGCCGATCCCGAAGAAATACGTCAACAAGAAATACATCCGTTCCTTCGCCTACCAAGACCAGATCATCAACCATGCGCAGGAATACCAGCACACGGTTCTGCCGCACGGTGGCTTGCAGCTGACCTGGTATGCTAACCGGGCTAAGAAAGTACGGCTCCCGATCATCACCTACCATGAATCGCTGTTGACCGTCAACGGCAAACACTTAACACACTACCAACGGTCCTCGATTGGTGCCCCATACGTCCACCAGCAACGAGGCAAGAACACCGCCACCCTCTACTTCCGGATCGCCGGTTGGTTCAAGGCCTTACTGGCAATCTCACTCAGCGGATTGACCCTGCTCCTGCTCTACGGCATCTACTGCTTCGTGCGGGCCTGCCCACGTTTCTGGCAACAAATAACTCAATAGAAGAAAATAAAGTAACGGCGTGAACCACCACAAATTTGGTGGTCCACGCCGTTTTGTTTTACGCTGATGTTCAAAAAGGCCCCTGGCTACGAAATTTCCGTAGTCGGAGGCCTCGCGTATTCCTACACATGATTACCATCCGAGAGCAATCATTACTTGTCCTCTTTCTTTCGCTTGATGCCGGTCATACCAATCAGACTTGCAAGGGTTGCGAAGGCAAGACCAAGCGTTGAAGCTTGTTTACCCTCACTGTTCCCAGTCTGTGGCAACTGATTAGTCTGCTGCTTTTCATCGGCATTCTGCATCATTTGAGAAGAAATTAGGTCATTATTTGAATCCTGTCCAGTTCCTGTCATACCGCTAACTTGGCCTGACCCTGCAGTGTTCCGTGACCGGTTGACGGCGAATGTATCCTGCACTGTCGTCTCACCCGTGACCGTCACAGGATCTGCTGGGGCCGGTGGATTCGTTGGGCTTGTTGGTGCTGTTGGATATGTCAGAGTCGTCGGTGCTGTTGGCGCCGTTGGATGCGTCGGACTCGTCGGAACTGTTGGCGCCGTTGGTTTCGTTGGACTTGTCGGACCTGTTGGATGCGTCGGGGTCGTTGGACTCGTCGGCGCCGTTGGGGTCGTTGGCGCCGTTGGATGCGTCGGGGTCGTTGGACTCGTTGGCGCCGTTGGATGCGTCGGGGTCGTCGGGCTTGTTGGTACCGTTGGCGCGGTTGGCTCCGTCGGACTCGTCGGAACTGTTGGCGCCGTCGGGGTCGTCGGACTTGTTGGTACTGTTGGCGCCGTTGGATGCGTCGGGGTCGTTGGACTCGTTGGCTCTGTTGGTTCCGTTGGCTTCGTTGGCTTCGTTGGCTTCGTTGGACTCGTCGGAACTGTTGGTGCCGTTGGGATCGTCGGACTCGTTGGCACTGTTGGATGCGTCGGGGTCGTCGGACTCGTCGGCGTCGACTTAGGTGCGTAAGTAATCATGATGACCTGACCTGGGGTACTTACAGTTACCTCTTCAGGAGTGATTACGTTAATCACTCTTACCTCATCGTCAACGAGCTGTTCAACCTTAGCCGTATAACCGGCCGGAGCGTTTACTCGGTAACCGTCCCAAGCGTCCGTACTCCAGTCACCCAGTGTCAAAATTTGACCGGTTGCCTCGTTATAAATAGCCGTTCGGTAAAGTGTCGCCGTTTGCATGGTCAACTTCATCCCCCCCGGCAGTTCATCGACAATGGTCCGCACGATCTCCTTAACCAGGTGGTGATCTTTAAACCAGCGTGAATCCTGTGGATCAGGATTAGTCTTTGGATCAGTCGGGTCAATTGAAACCCGCTTCTCAACTAAATGAACCGTAATGGCCTGGTCCTTAGCGGCGGTGAACTTGTAGCTGGTTGGCAGAGGGTGCCCAGCCGCCAACATGTAGTGATCTGGAATCGTCAAGTTCAGATCAGCGATTGTCTGACCGGTCTTGCCAGTCTTAACAATCTTCGGGGCAACCTGCACCCCATTATCATCATCGACGAAGCAGATCGTGACGGATTGATCAATGGCAATGTAACCAATCTTGACGATCGTATCGCTGGTGTCACCAGTGACCGCCCGAGCCGCAACCGCCTGTTCAACGGTGTAGCCCGGCAGAGTTGCCGGTATGTAGGCAAGCCACGTGTCTTGGCCGTCGACCGCGTGCCAGCTACTATAAGTAACTTCACCAGTGACCTCATCAAAAGTTGCCGTCCGGGTAAAGTCAGCCGTCTGCGTAATCGTCTGCTGACTGCCATCAGGCTTAGTAACGATAATCTTCCGGGTCGGCTGTGAAGTTAAATTGGCCATCTGCTCATAGGTCTTGCTTGGATCACCTGATACCGGACCATGCGGTGCCTGTTCTCCCGGCTTAACAGTAATCGTTGCATGTTCAACCTTAACAATCACGGTTGGAATCCCATCGCCAGTTACAACAACATTCTTCGGGATGTCTTGACCGGCAACAATCTTCCACCCCGCTGGTGCTGCTGGATCAACACCGATGCTATCGCCGGTCTTACCGCTGATTGACGTTGTGCCAATTTCATTGCCGGCTTTATCCTGGTAAGAAATCTTGCCGGTGCTTTCAATAGCCGTATAGCCGATCACAATATTAGTCAGTTCAACATCAGCAGACGGGTTAGCTACTGCGTCAACGTGAGTAATGTTTGGCGTGTAGCCAGCGACGTGCTCAGCATCGTAGGCGGTCAGGCCGTTATCACTCACCTTCCAGTCCGTGTAAGTAATTTGACCGGTTACCTCGTTGTACTTACCGGTCCGGATAAACGTGGCCATCTGAGTAATCACCCGTGGTTCCTTTCCTGGAACGTTGATGATGATCTTGCGACTGATCGTCTTGCTTAGCTGCGACGGATCGGTTACCTCAGCCATCTTTGGCGTGACTTTAACGGTAATCGGTGCGTTGTTAGTCGTTAAAGTTACGGTGGCCGGAATATCCTGGCCAGGTACTAATTCGTAGTGGTCTGGAACACTGAGCTTGACAGCGACCGTTTGATCGGTCTTGCCAGTTACCGTAGCGGTCTTAATAACCTTTCCAGCATCATCAACGTAGTTAACCACCTGTGTTTGATCATTAGCTGTGTAGTTAATGGTGACGTCTGCCAGGGTCATATCAGCCGTTGGGTTTTCAATCCCCGCAACCGTTGCTTGGCTTGGCGTGTATCCCGGAACAACTGGTGCATCAACAGCAGTCAAGCCGTTGTCGATTATCCAGTCCGTGTACGTGGTTTGACCAGTAACTTCATTCGTCACCCCAGTCCGTTTGAAGGTTGCGGCCTGGTTAATTACTTGCGCGGCCTTATTAGGAACATTGACGATAATCTTGCGACTGATCGTCTTGTTTAACTTAGCCGGATCGGTTACTTGGTCAAATTGTGGGATGATCACAATATTGATTGCCGGATTGTTTGCGGTCAACGTTACGCTGCCTGGAATATTCTGGCCAGCCTTGATGCGGTAATGATTAGGAGCAACCGGGCTAATGATAACATCATCACCAGTCTTACCTTGCAGGGTATCTTGGGAAATTACCTTGCCAGCTTCATCAACATAGTTGACCACTTGTGTCTGACCAATGGCCACATAGTTAACTTCAATCTTTGGATCAGTCCAGTTATTAATCTGGTCCTGAGTTAAGACCGTCTCCCCGTGATCACCCGCCGTGACTTCCATCATGTAGCCAGGAATAAGCGGATAATCGACATTATTAAACTTAGTCTGGGCAGTCTTTTGAGCGAACGTCCAGTTGTCATATGAAACGTTTCCGTCAACATCATCAATCTGCGCCGTCCGTTCATAACTGATGGTTTCGATATCGAACTGGTCACCAGTTAACGGATTATGGATAGTGATCGTTCGGGTGACGTCCTTATGCAGGTCACCATAGGCAATATCATCGTTGGCCTTTCCATCCCCAGGCTGCTTATTCGGGTTACCCGGTTTCTGGTCACCCTTATTCGGCAGGTCGCTCGGCTGAACGGTAATCACATTATGCTTAACGCGCATGGTTACCGTTGGAATACCATCAGGTCCCGCCGTCACCGCACTAGGAAATTCATCATCAACGATCCAACCAGCAGGGGCCTGTGGACGAATATCAATGCTCTCACCGGTATGACCAGTCAGATCATCATGAGCAATCTCATTACCCGCGGGGTCAACGTAGCGTAGCACACCAGTCTGCGGGTTAGCCGTATAAGTAACCCTGATTGTTGTGTCGGTCGTCGTACCATCAACGGCAACTGCAAGGACCTTCCCTATAGTTGGCGTGTAACCGGCAAGCGCCAGTAGTTCAAATGTCCCCCAGCCGTTGTCAATCACTACCCAATCGCTATATTCAACATCAAGGGTGACCATATTAACGGTCGCAGTGCGTTGCAGTTTAGCAGTTTGCGTAATTGTTTGCCGGCTACCATCTGGCCGCGTAACGATGATCGTCCGGGTAACCGCCCTGTTCAGGTCATCCTGGGCAAGGCCGTTCGGGAACTTCCTCCCACCATCATTAGGGATAACATCAGCTGGTGTCTTCGGCTCAGTTGGCGTTACCGTGACATGGTCATGCTCAACTGGAATCAGGATTGGCTCATCACCAGCTGTGATCTTAACCGTTGTTGGCAAGGAGTGACCGTCGGCAACCTTCCAGCCAGCAGGTACCCCATTCGGGACCGCAATATCATGATCCACTTTCCCCGTAATAACCTGGGTATCGACCACTTGCTTGCCATCAACGAATTCAATGGTTTGCCGACCATCATTAGCGTAGTAAACCACGTTGATAACCTGATCCGGCGTATCGCCGGTCGGGGTCTGCTTGACAATAACCGGGTAATTTGGCGTATACCCCTTAATTTCCGGGGCGTTCCAATCAGAGAAGGCTCCACTCTTCCATTTGCCATAAGTGACTTCACCAGTGACCATATCAACAGTCGCCTCTCGAGAAAGGCTAACTGAATCGATAACCGAATAAGGCGAGTGGGCATCGGTGTCAAACGCCACATTGATGGTCCTGATAACTGTCTTATTCAGGTCATCATGAGCGACACCGCTAGGGTAATTTTTGCCACCATCATTAGGGATAACATCAGCCGTTGTCTTCGGCTCGGTTGGCTTTACTGTGACGTGATCATGTCCCACCTTCACCTTAACTATCGTCTTTTGGCCGGGCTGCGGCGTTACTGTCTTTGGTACGTCATTTGGATCAGAAGGCTTCCAACCAACTGGCACCTGCAGAACGATTGCAACTGGCTCATCCGTCACACTTTCAAACGGCGTATAACCAATAACGGTCCCATCCTTCTCATAAATGTATTGAATGAATCCGTATTGGGCATCGGGAGTGTAGCTAATCGTTGTCTCGATGTCTTTGTCTGCACCACTGACCAGTTGCTCGCTAAGCATCGTCCGATTTGGCGTATAGCCAGTAATCGCCGGTGTCGTAAACTCGGGTAGTTTTTCAACCGACCAGTCGCCATAGGTAACCGTGCCATCGACCATGTCCACCAGCGCTGTCCGCGTGGAAGTTACTCGTTGGACAGTCACCTCTTTGCCGCCATGAGGGTTATTCACCGTGATGGTCCGCGTAATGGTCTTATTCAAGTCGTCTTGGGCAACACCGGCGGGGAACTTCTTTTCGTCATCATTAGGGATAACGTCAGCCGGCGTCTTGGGATCACTAGGCTCAACCGTTACGCAATCATGTTCAACGCGGACCGTGACCGTCTTGATTCCCCCGGCATCAGCCGTTACCTGCGACGGAATGTTGTTATCGGCAGAAATCTTCCAACCGGTCGGGGCAACCGGTGAAATTGCAACCGTGCCATTGGTGACTCCGGTCAGGACGGTATGGCCGATTTCCTTGCCCTGGCTGTCCACGTAGCTGATCTTCCCGGTTTGCTGGTTAGGCGCGTAATCAATTACCACCGTAGTATCCGCGGTTTCACCATCTGGAACCACCGCAGCAACGTCACCGCTGGCAGTGTACCCGGCCACAATTGGTGCCGTAAATTGCGCCCAACCACCATTGCCATCGACCTTCCAGGTACCATAGCTGACCTTATGTGTGACCTCATCCACTTGGGCGGTGCGAATCAAGGTTGCCACTTGAATGACTATCTGCGGTCGGCAGTTAGGCTTATGAACCGCAATCGTCCGCGTGACCGTCTTGTGCAGGTCGGCATAGTTCACGCCGCTTGGATAATGGTCCTGCGGATTATCCGGCAGTAGATCCGCCGGTGACTTAGG
>NZ_JBJEEM010000055.1:10374-24270 GCF_051873075.1 Limosilactobacillus sp.
CGCTTGGATAATGGTCCTGCGGATTATCCGGCAGTAGATCCGCCGGTGACTTAGGGTAGGCCGGATCAACCGTCACGGTCCCATGCTGAATTTTCACAACAACGGTCTCGATACCATTTGCCGTGGCCACCACCTCGGCAGGCACCTGTTCTCCTGGAACAAGGAGCCACCCGGCTGGCAATTGAAGGGTTACCTTAACGTGTTCATCGGTAACTCCCTTCAACTCGGTATGGCCGATCTCATTGCCTTGGCTGTCCACATAGCTGATTTTACCCGTTTGAGGGTTAGGCGTGTAATTAATTGCGACAACTGTTGACTTAGTTTGGTCATCAACAGTCACCTCATCAATCGATCGAATCGTAGTTTCCTCACCGTTATCCACATTTTCGGTAATCCGGGTGGTATAACCCGGAACGGTCGCTACTTGATAACCGGTCCAGCTAGCCGTGCTCCAGTCACTCAGCGTCGTCAACTCGCCAGTTGCCTTGTTGTAAGTGGCAGTCCGGTAGATGACGGCCGTTTGCGTCTGCGATTTATCACCGCTTAATGAGTGATCGTTGATCGTCCGCGTGATCGTTCTCTTCAGATCATTGTCCACGAACCAGTCAGCGTTTGTCGGCACGGGGTTAGTGGCTGGTCTGGTAGGATCAACGACAACCTTCTGCTCACTTAGGTGGATCGTAATCGCCTGGTTCTGGTCGGCGGTGAACCGGTAGCTAGCGGGCAGGTCCTGCCCATCAGCCAATTCGTAATGGTCCGGAACCGTGACGTCACTAAAATCAGTAATTATCTGGTCGGTTACCCCAGTCTTTATAATCTGGTTCCCGACCACGGCCCCCTTCTGGTCATCATCAACAAATTTTATCGTCACCGTCTGCGCATCGGCAGCGTACCTTACCGTAAGCTGGCTATCCTGATCATCGCCATTGACCGTGGCTGCGGGCACCAGTCGTCCGGCAGTGTAGCCGGCAAACTTATACGGGGTAAAACCAGCAAACGTGTTTTGGCCGTTAAGCGCCACCCAGGCACCGGTACTGCCGGCTACCAGTTGTTTGGTTACCAGGTCATACTGGGCGGTTCTAGTGAATGAAACGGTCTGTTGCTTTTGCTCCGCTGGAATCTGGCTTAATTGGTCCGCAGACAGGCCTTCGTAGGTAATCGTTCGTTTGACGTCCTTAGTCAGGCCATTTTGCTTGAACCAATCCGCGTTCGTCGGTTCCGGATTGGTGGCCGGCTTAGTCGGATCAACCCGTACCGCCTTGTGATCCAGCATGATGATCAAGCTTTGGTTCAACGCCTTGTCAAACGTGTAAGTCGTTGGCATGGTCTGACCATCAGCCAATTCGTAGCGGTCTGGAATCTTGATGTCACTAAAATCAGTGATTGTCTGACCGGCTACCCCAGTCTTCGTGATCACTGGTCCCACCTGCCGATTACCGTCATTCGTATCTGCAAAGCTAATTGTCAGAGTGGTGGCATCCAAAGTGAACTTGGCGTTTGAAGTAATATCCAGATCGTAGTTTGAGTTGGCCTCCTTCAGCTTCTGCACACTATCTGGGGTCAAGACAACACCATAACCCCCGGCTTCAGTTGGAAATCCGTTAGCAAACTGGTATTCCAAGTTCGCCGGAATGGTGATGCCTGCGGGAGCTGAGACGTTGAATCGCTTATTATCAATCTCCGTACTGGTCCCCTCTTGGCTTCCATCAACCGTCACATCAACTTGGGCCGGACTAATGATGTACTTGAACCGGCCACTTTCCGTGATGGCGTAGTTTGGATTAGCAACCTGCAGCTTCGCTAAACCAGCTGCGGTCAAGGCAAGGTAGTAGGTACCGGCGGCTGTCGGGGCCGTCGTCAACACTTTGCCGGCCGCATCTTGCCACTCGTAATCGCTGGCAGTGATGTGGTCAGCGTTCAGCTTTTCGCCGGCGATTAATCCCGTAGCGGTGAATTCACCGGCAGCCGGATCAATCGTGGCGGCTTGCCCATCGTAGGTCTTACCAGCACTAATGCCTTCCTTGTCGCCTAATACGACGTTGAGGCTCTTTTTCTCAATAATGAACGTCGCCTGGCCAGTATCACCAGTAATTGTAATTGTGACGTTTCCCTTGCCAGCAACCGTGTCAGCGATGTCTTGCAGCTTACTTGAATCAATCTTGATCGTGTAAATGCCGGCTGCAGTTGGCACGGTACTAAGCTTGTGGTCATTGGCGTCATACCAGGCATAATCACCATCCTGAAGCTGGTAAATGGTTCCCGTACTGCATGGGAAGCCAAGGCTAACCGCGATGTTCCCATTGGTGCCGTTAATCTCTGCAGTCGTGACCGCTTGACCATCATAGGTCTTTGAAGCCCGCCCACTAAGCGTTGCCTGTCCGGAGGCGGCAGTAATGGTGTAGGTAACCTCACCATCAATCGCATCAAAGCTGTAGTTCGGGTTAGCGTCCTTGATCTTTTGAACCGACTCCTTCTTCAATTTCAGGTAGTAGGTCCCAGCATCGGTCGGCAAACCGTTCATAACGGTTCCGTCCTTAGTCGCCCAATAGTAATCGAGGTAGGTAAGGCCGGTGAGGTTGAGGGCTTCGTTATTTACCACCCCCGTTGGCATCCACTTACCAGCCTTTAGGGCCTCACTGATTGCAGTGCTCTGAGCGTTATAGTCCCGCTGAACTGTCCCGCTGAACTTCGCGTTTGCCGATGCTTGGTTAATCGTGTACTTAATCGCCCCATTGGCAGCGCTGAAACCGTAGTCCGGGTTGGCAGCTTGCAAGACCGCTAAAGCACGTGAAGTTAACCGGGCTTCATAAGTACCGGCATCAGTCGGTGCTTCCGCCAGCTTTGTGCCATTCTCATCGTACCAGTCAAAGTCACTGGCTGTAATTTTGCCAGCTGATAGTGACGTAAGGGTTCCATTGCCACTGACCGTCAGACCGTTGATATCCAGAACGGCTGCTTTGCCATCATAGGTTTTGCTCTGGGGCTGACCAGAAACGGTCACGTTCGTAATCGGCTTGGCAACAATCGTAAAGGCGGCCGAACCGCTTAGCCCGTCTTCATTCAACGTTACGTTACCACTGCCGGCCTGACTATTTAAGGCTGCTCGCAGGTTAGTTAACCCAGCCGCGGTCAGTTTAATGAGGTAAGTTCCTGGATGAATCGGTGCAGAATCCAACTTAGTCTTGCCGTCTGCAGTGTACCAGTCATAGTCACCATTTTGCGGCAAATAGGTACTATCCTTCGTACTGCCCGGGAAGGTCAAGTTAACAACAATGCTTCCCCCATTGTTGACCTGCTTAGTGGTAACTGCCATACCATCAAAGACCTTTTGATTGCTACCGGTCAGTTCGACACTGGCACTTGCGGGATTGATATCATAGGTTGCTTTAGTCTTAAAAATCCAATGGTAGTTCTCACCGCTGTTGCCGGCTAAGTCCTCCAAGCGCGCTTGACCAGCCGGTGATAATTCGACCTGGTAGTGCCCCTGGTTGACCGGGTTACCACCGACGAACTGCAAGTCATCATTGGTCAATTCAATCGTTCGTGAAGTACCATCTGGTGAGTAAACAGTTGCCGAATACTTCAAGCTGTAATTGTCAGTCTTCAAGTCTGCCGGTGCTGCGGCCTGACCATCGTAGGTCTTGCCGTCACTACCACTAAGGGTGACAGTAGCCTCTCCTTGGGTAACCTTAAGCGTTCCATGACTTACCACGTTAGCCAATTGTGGGTAGGTATAGTTTTCCTTCAATGCTGCTTTAATATTGGCCAAGCCTTGAGCTGAAAGGACAACATCGTAACTACCAACATTTCCAGGTGTTTGGCTATAGGTTAAATCCCCATCCTTAACTTCATAAGATAAGGTAGTGCCATTTTCTGTCTTAACCGTCAAAGAATAGCCTTCAGGGTTCGCCTTAATAGCATCCAACCATTGCTGTGAACCGTAAGTAACCGTTTGCGGCTCCCCGCCAACCGTGATAGTTATCGGCATTGGGTCAACGTAAAAGGCCGCCGTTGGGGTGGTCAGCTCATCAAGCACCTGCTGCCAGTTGTAGTTAGCCGCACCAGGCAAATCCTGCAGCAGCTTAGCAAGACCTTTCTGCGACAACTTAACCGTGTAAGTGCCTGCGTCGCCCGGCGTGGTTACGAATTGAAGATCTTGAGCATCGAACTTTACTTTGCCGGTGTTAACGGCCACTTGCTTACCATCTACCGGAGCGGTGATGGCAATAGTATAACCATTATCGCCATACTGAATATTGGCAGGTTCACCATACTTGATATGCTGCGTGCCATTGATGTTGACCGTTGCCAGTGCCCGTTTAATTACGTAGGTGGCCGGATCGTGTTCCGTAATAACGTTTGCCGCATCGGCATTTTGACCGTCATCGTCACCCCACGTGTAGTCCGGGAATGCTTGCTTTAACCGCGCAAACAGCTGGTCAGAAATCCTTACCCGATAAATACCGACATCCTTAGGCTCCCCGTCTTTGTAACCATCAATATAAACGTCACCATCTTGCATACGACCGATTTTTTCCAAAACGGTTGCAAGATCTGGCTTAGTACCATCACTCTCTTGCCAGTTGGTCAAACTGACGACATACTTAGTGGCATCAAGCGGCAAATCGGTACCATAAATTGCCGTCTGGTTACCGCTCAGGGTGACCTGTGCCTTATGAGAATAGATCAGGTAATTCCCGGTACTCGTTGACAGACTAATAGTATAGTTCTGCGCGCCAGTTAACGACTGAATCCGCTCGAGCACACTGTTTTTCAAGCGGACGTAGTAGACGGGGCCAATGGTCTTATCGCTATGCACGTTGGTGTGAACCGCTGCGTTTCCTTGTCCATCAACCACCTCCAGATCGTCTGGAGTCAAAGTGAAGTGGCTCAGGTCATCAGGCAAGACTAAGGTGCCATTTCCCCAAACCAGTTTGATATCACCATTATCAAGCTGACTTTGCGTAACTACTGCCTTCTGGCCATCAAAAGTTTTCGATGCAGTGCCAGACACGCCAATTACCAGACTAGCCGGGTCAATCGTGTAGGTAATCCGCCCGGTGATCCGGCTATTATTCTGAGCGTCAGTGAATGAATAGTTTTTATTAGCGTTAGCAATTGCATCCCTACCCGCTTTATTTAATTGCAAGTAGTACGTTCCCACATTTTTAGGAACGGCAATTGCCCGTCCGTTTTCATCCACCCACTCAAGGGTGTCATCTGCTAAGTTAGGAATTGTTATCCCCGTTGCACATTTGAAGTAATCGTTTGTCTTCGTGCTAAAATTGGCTAAATCAAGACTCGCCGTTTGACCATCATACGTCTTTTCCAATGTGCCGGTTAGCTGAACAATTCCTGAATCCTGCTGGTCAATGCTGAAGTTTGCACTGCCAGTATCATTGCGGGCCAGCACTACGTTTCCCTGGCCGAAGGTTTGATCAATCAGCTTCTGAATATTGTCCAACCCGGCCTTAGTCAACTTGATCGTGTAGTTACCATGATTCGTTGGCGCCTTGCCATCGGCAGTATTCCAAGTATAGTCGCCATCGCCAAGGGTGTATGTCAAAGTTGATAAACCGGCAACCTGATCGGCATTAACCGCCACGTTAATGTTCGAATTATTATGCAAGTCCGCAGTTGTTACTGGTTGACCAGTGTAAAGCATATTGCCTTTACCACTAAGTGTGGCGGTTATAGTAGCGGCGTTAATCGTATATTTAGCGGTGCTTGTCGTTGGATCATCAGACCACGTTACGTTGTAGCCGTTAATTTTCTTAATGTCATCCCAGCCAACTTGAGACAGACGAACAGCGTAAGCTCCATGTTTAACAGGAGCATTCTTTTGCCACTTGCCATCGACATTAAATTCAATATCATCGGCTACCAACTTATAGCTAGGATTCCCCGGTCCCGTTAACTTGACTGCAAAGCCAGCTAAGTAGTCAGGATCTTCTTTACCGGTGTAAGTAATTGAAGGATTTCCTTCAAGTTTGACGGTTCCTGCGGCCTTCTTGATGGACAAAGTACCAAATCCAGTGCCTTGCACCAGCTGATAGTTGTTGCCAACCGCGTTTTGAATCTTAGCCACCCCGGCGTCAGTTAAGACAATGTGGTAAACACCATCAGCATCGGTGGCCGGGATCGGCTTGCCATCAGCGTCCACAACGCAGAAGTCGCCAGAGACTAGCTGGACGTCTTTAATGTCAGCAGTTGTGCCAGATACAGTCTTAACGCTCACCGCCACACTGTTGTTACCGTCAGCGCTGTACACAACGTTGACCGGCTGACCAGTATAAGTGGCAGTCTGCGTCCCGTTGACCGCAACGACGTTCGTGGCAGCCTTGATGGTAAAGGATGCATCCCCAATAATCGCATCGTCGGCAACCGTCGCGTTGGCCTGGCCACCTTGCCCCTCACCAGAAGCCTTCTTTAATGCAGCCCTGACGTGAGCTTTGCCGGCCGCCGTCAGGGTAATCGTGTACTCCCCGGCATTGGCCAAGTTGCCATCCGCCGCGTCTGCTGGCGTAATCGTGTAGTCGCCATCCTGCAAGACGTAGCTGCTATTGTCAGCGGTGGCACCAGGATAGGTTAGGTTAACCACGATCTGGCCGTTATTGTTAATTTCAGCAGTCGAAATGGCGGTGCCGTCGTAGGCCTTAGCGTTATTCCCAGCCAACTTCGCTGTTCCGTTGGCCTGACTGATGGTGTAGATGCCGTAGCCAGTACTGCCGAAGTTGAAGTTCGGGTTGTCTGCCTGCAGCCGCGCCAAGCCAGAACCGGTTAATGTGATGTAGTAGGTTCCGACGTTAACCGGATAATCGATCAGGCGATTGCCTTCCTCCCATGCAAAGTCGGCTCCGGTAAGGCTCTTACTATTTAATTCGACCTGCTTGCCATTAACCGCCAACGTAACGTGCAGCTTGCTAGGATCAATCTGCGTCGTTGGCTGCGCATCATAGGTCTTGCCATAGTTGCCGTCCGTAATATTACTCAAGATAGCGGTACCGGCCAGCGGCGTAATGGTGTAGCGGGCCATCCCCGTGATCGCATTATCGGCTACCGTGACGTTTGCCACCCCGCCTTGGCCACTGCCAGCAGTCGTTTCCAGCAACTGCTTGATGACCTCCGTCTTGAGTGACAGCGTGTAGGTCTGGTCGTTAGCATCTACAGGTGCCGTGTGATCCGGCGTGTTCCATACGAAGTCGTCGGCAGTTAACTTAACCGTCTCTGCGTGGGTAGTATCGCCATCTTTTGGATAGGAGAGGGTCAGCGCGATCGTGTTATTGGCATCCTCAGCATTCAGGTCAGCTAGCGTAACCCCAGCGCCATTGTAAGCACGGGTCCCTGTACCGGCGAGCGTTGCTTTAGCCTGGGCTTGAGTAATGGTGTATTTACCCAGGCCAGCGTTAGTCAGCGTAAAGTTCTTATTATTCTTTTGAAGAATGTCGAGTCCGGCACTAGTCAGCTTAATGTAGTAGGTCCCGACGTCCTTTTGCGCCTTAATTGCATTTCCTTGACGATCGGTCAAAATAAAGTCAGCGCTAGTCAATCCTGTCGTGTCCAATTTAATGGTTTGATCGCCCAATTTGACGTTGAACGTCATTTTACTTGGATCAACATTGGCAACTGCCCCATCGTAGGTCTTAGTGTCGCTGCCTTCCAATGTTGACCTTACGGCAAGGGGACTAATCGTAAAGTTCGCGTTCCTGACAATGTTCCAGTTGATGCCAAAATAAGGATTGGCATACTTAGCTTTGATCGCCTCTTCGCCCTGAGCGGTTAAGCGGACCTGGTAAGTATTGGCATCAGTCGGCAGATCAGTAGACCAGGTCTTCCCGTCAGTTGAGAATTCAACATCCCCGTTTTTTAACGTGAAGCTGGCGGGTTTAGCAATCGGTCCCGTAACCTCAAGCCGCAAAGCCTTGTTCAATTCGATCGGCTGGCCAGTATAGGTGACCGGGTTGCCAATTAGTTTGGCAGTGGCCGTCGCGGTATAGGCGACAATAATAGTAGTTGCCTTCGTATTCAGATCAACGGTCTGCGATGTAATGGCATCCAGGGTAGTTTCTTTCCCGTCCACCTTAATAATCGGGGTATAGCCTTCGACTGCAGTTGGCACTGCTGCCCAGCTCTGCGTATCCGTACCCCATATCTCCGTTCCCGGGATTTCTTGCCGAGTTACTTCATCATACAGGTATTCCTTATAAGGATTGGCAGTTTGGGTAATTTCTTGCTGGGTACCATTTGGTAGATTTTTAATAATTGTCCGCGTAACCGGGGTTGTGTCCCGCTTAACCGTCTTTTTATGGTGGAGGTGGATAACGGCATCCCCATCTTCATCTACTTCAAAGGCAGGGGTCCCATCACTCTTATAGGCAATGGTGAAAATCGTTTTGTCTAGCAGATATCCTTTTTTAGCTAGATTATCGGGCAGGTCAATTGCGACGGTTTTGCCGGTCGGTCCTGAGATACTCTTGGTATGGACCAGCTGGCCCTTGGCATCATCGTCGACGTACTTCAGCCTTAGCTGATGCTCAACGGGCGTTACAAAGATATAGTACTCATCCGTTGCCCCCTGTTCTGCCGGGAAGGTAATCGTTGCCCTGGCGGCTTTCAGCACCTTGATGTTCGATGCATTCCACTTGGCCTTCAAGGCAGCGATCTGCTGATCATCACTCACAATGTTGTAACCACTCAACGTGGAGAAGTTAACCAGACTGCTCTCCCCTTGCCAGGCTGTCTTGACCTCACCATCGTTAAGCATTGGTCCTTCAGGAAGTAAGACCTCTGCCTTGCCTAAATCCGTAGCATTCGAATCAGCATTGATAAAGTGCACCTTAACAAAGGAATGCCCCTCAATACTGTGGGCATTAGGCGTCGTCTTGATCGTTGTGGTGACCTTATTGTTCACCTTGATTTGGAGCGTGTTGCTGATGGTTGAGTCATAACTGATAATGTGGAGCTCCTGGTACCACATCAGCGGGTTGTCCCCCAGAAAATGATAGTAGGCGTTCACATTGTCTTCGGCAAACTTATCGGCGTTAGACACCAGGGTTGCGTACAGCGACTTCTTAAAGTAGTTCTTGAGGCTGTTTAGATACTTTTGCGAATCATTCGCAGATTTATCATCCGCGCTGTCATACCTCTGGATGATTGCGTTAACCCAATCACGGTGCAAGCGGGCCTGGGACCAATTAAACCAGAGGTTGACCGAGCCATCATCCTGCCGGGACCACAGCAACCCCTCATACTGTTGTGCTACCTGCTGAGCTTTCAATTCGTCCAGACTGAGGTTATCTGCAGTGCGGGTTGAACTGATCTTCATCCACAGGGGCACGGTCCCGCTATTGTGAACATACTTGCCGTTTTTAGGATTAGACAGGTCAAACAGGACATCCAGCGGGGCCCCGCCATTTACCTGAATGTCGGTGACCTCCTGGCTTCCCTGCAGGTTAATCCCCCATTGGTAATCGATCGGAAGGTTGGCTGGTTGCGAATGGAGCGGATCGTTTAGGAAGCTTTGAAATTCATTAGACTTAACGTAATTTCCATGGACCGAGAAGATCCCCTCTTCACCAGAGACTTTCGGGCTACTAATGTAAAAGTCCTGTGGCTTGTTGCCCTCGCTAAATTGCGGTGCCTTGATCGTCAGCACAAATGGGGTATTACTGTTTTCGTAATTAAATTTTACCGTCTGTGGATAATGGGTCCCAAGGTACGTGCTGGAATCGGCAGCGTGGTTAAGGGCCACTGCCACTGGGATGTCGAAGGTAATCTTCTTATCGCCCTTAAACGCAACAGTACGGTTAATGTTCTGCAGGCTCAAAATAATGCTGCCAAGATCGTCCTTATCAATATGCAATTCACCAAGCGTCACTTGCTTGCCGGCCTGAGTGACGTTGATTGCGTGCCGGCTAGTCCGTACCAGCACAGGAATGCTCGTCCCATTTTGTTCAGAACGCGTTTGGGTGATCGTGCCGATGGTGATCGATGGGGCCTTATCTAACTGGTCCTGGGTGACCTCAAACGACCCGCTTATCCCAACCACCTGACTGCCGTTAGCGTTAATTGCCGCCGCCTGATTATTGTTCGCATACATTTTCAAAGAAACGTTTTGAGCACTGGCCGGTTCCTGACTGGCAACAGCAGCCTGCTTGACCAAGGCACTCGTGTTCGCTTCCGGTTGAGTAGACGTAGCTTGGGATGACACAGCAGTACTGGCAGGTGCCGCCGATTGTTCTGGTGCAGTTGATTGAGCCGCCGCACTCAGTACGACGGTCTGACTGCCGGTAACCGCCTGATGGTCCGGATTATCAGCATCCGTCTGCCCATTTCCAGCGGCTACCGTATCCGCCTGAACACTCGTCAAATCAGCAAAATAAAAGCCAGCAGCAACCGCTACTGACACTACTCCGATGCTTAGTTTCCGCAACGAGAAGCGTTGATATTTCTGACCACTCTGCTTATTTTGCAAAAACTTATTATTTTTCCCCAGCACTATTCGGTTCTCCTAAATTAATAAAAATATTTAAAATTTTTAAGCAATTCATAGCTGACACCACAAATCGCTCAAAGAAAATAAAAGATTCATTAACCAGAAAGAGTTAAACATCTTTTTATACTAATTCCCTATCGAAAATAGCAACAACTTTCTTCACTGTCAACAGGAATGCTGTCGATTAATATATTGATAATTGAGCAGGCCAGCCCATGATATCGATTTACTATTCAAAAAAGAATTTATGGCGTATTATTTTCAGATAATAATGACGGTTAACAGCTAACGGCCGCCCTATTACAGCAATTGACAAGGTGTGCCAATAAGCTGGAAATACAGCCCTAATAGCGCCTTTCAAAGAAGCGTAAAACGCCGCGGTTTCAGGAAGAAAGCCTCCTGAGCCGCGGCGTTAATATTTCCCATAATATTTCCTTTATTTAGCATTTAAAACAAAGGAGAACTCAATATCCTTATCAGCTGGAATATGATATTTTTCTTCGACATCAGCACCCCAGCTATCGATCCCGCCGACACCACGCACGGCGCCCGCAACCACCAGTACCGTGCGTCGGGCTAGCGGTAATTCTTCAAGGTGAGTTGCGTTTTCCAACTCTTCAGCAGTGTACGGCAGGCAGCTGAAGTTAATCGGCTGACCAGCTTTGGCAACTTTCAGGCTAAACGGGGTTTGGTCATGGTCGGCGTTGTTTTGGGTGGTGTCCCGAGTTATTTTAACCCAATCCGTATCCATATGCATCCCGTTTTCCTGCGGAACGAGGTATTTGGCAACCGGCAGACCAGCGACTGTATAGGTCCCATGCTCGGCACCAGCCATCCGGTCCGGGTAGGTTTCACCGGACAACCCTTCATAAGTATAATTAGTGGCCAAAGTTGGCATGACCATCCGCAGACCAAAGACGGGCAGTTCCGGCAAGCCGGTCTTACCAGCATACCGAACGCCAATCTTGATCTGACCGTCCGCCTGGACATCATAACTGACCGTAGCGTGGGTAGCCGGCGTGGTCAATGTCTCGAAAGTGTAACTGATGGCAACCCCCTCAGCCTCCTCAGAACCGCCAAAGTCGTTCGTCCGGGGAGCAATCGGCAGCTGGTCAAAGTGGTGGTCACCAACGGTCAGGTCAATCCCGACGCACTTTTGGAAAAGGTCGGCCGCCACCCACTGGGCGGAACGGATGTTAAAGCCGCTCCCCCGGTCGTTATCGGTCGTGGCCCGCCAGAAGGTTGGGGTCGGCACCCGGTAGAGCCACTCCTTCCCCTTGATCTTCAAGGATTCCAGGCCGCCCCGTTCGTAGCTAAAGATGTAGTGGAAATCATCGCCCGCAACCCCGAGGGCGCCGTCGCCGTAAATGACGTGTAATTTATTTGTGTAAGCCATAGTAGTACCGTACCTCCTGCATTGCTGGTTTTGGTGTCCGGTCCGCAAACATCAGGCCGTCACCCGAGAATTCATAGTCAGAGTGCCGATCATCGAAGTCCCCGCCGTAGCGCATGACTTCCTTGCCGCTGATCGGGTCCTTAACCGCGATTGCCTGGTCAATAAAGTCCCAGATAAAGCCGCCGAAGTATTGCGGGTACTTGTCGAGCAGCTCGATGTAGGACCCCATCCCCCCAGCGGAGTTCCCCATGTCGTGCATGTACTCGCACTCCATGAATGGCTTGTCCGGGTTGTTCTGTAGGTATTCCTCAACCTGCTTTGGCGGCAGGTACATCCAGCTCTCCACGTCGGAGATCTGATCACGGTAGTCCTTAACCCCTCCGGCTGGCAGGTAATTTTTCTTATCCAGACTCGGGATCTGCTCACTGTAGTCGTGGGTGTGGCAAACGCCCTCGTAGTGGGTCAGCCGGCTGTCATCGTGCTCCTTGTAGAAGTCGTTCATGGCGACCAGGTTGTCACCGGCAAAGGATTCGTTCCCCAGCGACCAGAAGAGGATCGCCGTATGGTTCTTGAAGTTTTCGTAGTTGCTCCGGGCTCGGTCGACGACGGCATCCTTCCACTGTGGGACCGATCCAGGAACGTTGTAGGACGGCTCGATGGCCCCCATTTTCTGCCAAGTAGCATGAGACTCGAGGTTGTTCTCCGCCATCATGTAAATCCCGTTTTGGTCACAGAGATAGTACCATGGAATCTGGTCCGGGTAGTGGCAAGTCCGGACGGCGTTGATGTTGTTTTCCTTAAACGTGGCGATGTCCTTTTCCATATCTTCCATCGTAATCGCCCGGCCGCGGTGATCGTCCCATTCGTGCCGGTTAACCCCGTTGATAATCAGGCGCTTGCCGTTGAGCAGGACTACGTGGTCATCACTGATCTCGATCCGCCGGAAGCCGAACCGGTACGGGACCAATTCAACCAACTGACCATGGTCGTCCCGAATTTCCACCAGCAGTTGGTAGAGGTACGGATCATGGTTGTCCCAAAGGTGAACGTTTATAAAGTCAATGTCGGCCAGGTCGACGGTCGAAGCAACCGGCAGGGTCTGGTCCAGCAGGGCATCACCGTCGGCATCCTTGACCATGACGTGGACGTTGCCGGCCGGTTCGCCAGCCAGCTTGAGGTTAAGGTTGAACCGGCCGTCCTTGAAGTTGTCAGCAACCACCGGACGGATCGTCATGTCCTCGACGTGGGTCACTGGCTGGGCCAGCAAGTTGACGCTCCGGAAGATCCCGGAGAAGCGGAACATATCCTGGTCCTCGATCCAGGAGGCGGTGCTGTGCTTGAAGACCTCAACGGCCAGCACGTTGCCCTCATCTTGGATGTACGGGGTCAGGTCAAATTCGGACGGGGTAAAGCTGTCTTCGGCGTAACCAATGAAGTGGCCATTGAGCCAGAGGTACATGGCCCGTTCAACCCCTTCGAAGCGGACCCGAACCGCCTTGCCGCGCAGGGCTGGATCCAGGTCAAAGGTCTTTCGGTACATCCCAACCGTATTGTCAGCCCCGGTGCTGAAGGAACCAGCCTGGTCATCGTCAGCACTCAGCGCGTACGCTGGCCGCCGGTAGATCTTCCCTTCCCACGGGATCAAAGTGTTAATGTAGTTGTTCTGAGCATAGTCGTTCAGCTCAATTTCGCTCGGCACGGTGATTGAATCAAAATCCGTGGTATCTTGATCCACTTCAAAGAAACCGCGCAAACGTTCTTGGGGAGTCTTGGCAAACTTGAATTGCCACTGGCCATCGAGGGACTGTGTAAAGCGACTGTCGCCGGCTGCCCACTCTGCATAGTTGCCATAGTAATGATGGTCGCTGTGCGCAGGAAGCTGGTTAACCCGGAACGTCTCTGGGTCGTCTAACCATTTGATATCTGCATCCATTAAAAAATCCTCCTCATAAAGCAAATTCCGTCTTTAGTATAGCGCTTACAATATGTGGAAGACAAGGAAATC
>NZ_JBJEEM010000055.1:24370-36055 GCF_051873075.1 Limosilactobacillus sp.
AAAGCAAATTCCGTCTTTAGTATAGCGCTTACAATATGTGGAAGACAAGGAAATCGTTGAATGTTCAATGAACCTTTAAGTATTAGACAATCAAAAGTCCCCGCTTGCTTGGTCAAGTGAGGACTTCCCTACATTATTTAAAATGCCGATATTGCACAATTAATTTTGTAAAAAAAGCACCAAGTCAATCGACTAGGTGCTTTAGTAATAAGTGCGGCCGAGAGGACTTGAACCTCCACGGTCATAATCGACCATAAGATCCTTAATCTTACGCGTCTGCCAGTTCCGCCACGGCCGCATAACTTATCAACAGAAATTATTATAGCAAACGCGTACCCCTTTGGCAACTACTTTTTCAAATTAATTAAATTAAAATGATTCCCGCACCGGCGGCAGACATAACGGGCCGTGTTAAACCGCCGTTGACGGGCAACCACCGCCCCACAGCCCTGGCACTGGTAAAGCCAGCGCGGCTTCTTCTGGCGGCGGGTCTTGCTGGTCGGCGGCGCATACCGGGACCCGCCCACTTGGGCCAGGAGCCTTTTGAAGGCCGGACTGCGGTGGCGGTAGTCCTGTCCAGTCAGGTGCAGGTGGTAGTGACACAGTTCGTGGAGAACGACCTTCTTCAGGTTTTCTTCATCAAATTCCGTGTACATCAGCGGGTTAATGTCGATATGGTGGTCAATGAGGTGGTAGCGGCCCCCCGTCGTCTTCAGGCGGCGATTAAAGACGACCTGGTGCAGAAAAGGCTGTTGAAAGTATTCCAACGACCATTTCTCTGTCAGCTTTTGAAGCTCTTGATTATTCATTATTAGTCTTCTTCGGGGCAACCATGGTCAGCTGGATCCGTTGCCGCTTGAGATCCACGTCGTCAATCCAAACGTCCACAATGTCCCCAACGGCCACGACCGTCCGCGGGTCCCGGACAAACTTCTTGCTCATCTTGGAAACGTGGACCAGGCCGTCGTGCTTAACCCCAATGTCGACAAAGGCCCCGAAGTCCACCACATTCCGGACCGTCCCCTGGAGCTTCATCCCCGGCTTCAAGTCATCGATGGTCACGACGTCATGCCGGAGCAGCGGGGTCGGCATGCTATCCCGGAGGTCGTGCCCCGGTTTTTCCAGCGAAGCGATAATGTCCTTAACTGTTGCCACCCCCGCTTTAGCAGTCATGTAATCGGCCGGGTTAACCTTAGCCAGCTGCTGCGTTGCCCTAGGAGTTCCCAAGTCAGCGATCGCGATCCCGGTGTCTGCCATGATCTTCGTGGCAATTCCATAGCTTTCCGGGTGTACATCCGTATTATCCAACGGGTTCTCCCCTGCCGGAATCCGCAAGAAGCCGACTGCCTGCTGGTACGACTTTGGTCCCAGGCGCGGAACCTTCTTCAATTGAATTCGGTTGGTATAGCGGCCATGCTCGTCACGGTAATGGACAATGTTGCGGGCGATCGTCATGTTGAGCCCTGAAATCTGGGCCAACAGCTGGTAACTCGCCGTGTTGAGGTTCACCCCAACACGGTTAACCGCCCGTTCAACCACGTCTTCGAGGGCGCTCCCCAGCTCCTTTTTCGGCAGGTCGTGCTGGTATTGGCCAACCCCGATGGCCTGCGGGTCGATCTTGACGAGTTCCGCCAGGGGATCCTGCAGCCGGCGCCCAATGCTGATGGCACTCCGCTGTTCAACGTGCAGGTCCGGGAACTCTTCCCTGGCTTCCTCGCTGGCGGAGTAGACCGACGCCCCGGCCTCATTGACGATCACGTAGTACACCGGTTGGGACAACTTCTTCAAGGCTGCCGCAACGAACCGCTCCGATTCCCGGCTGGCGGTTCCGTTACCGATCGCCACCATCTGGACCCCGTAGTCCTTAATCAGGCGCAGGAATTCCCCCTCCGCCTGCTTGCGCTTATTCTCCGGTGCGGGTTCATGCGGGTAGATGACGGCCTTGGTCAGGAACTTGCCATTTTCATCAAGAACTGCCAGCTTGCATCCGGTCCGGTAGGCGGGGTCAAAGCCCATCACGACCTTGCCCTTGATCGGCGCCTGCATCAGCAACTGGTAGAGGTTGTCACCAAAGACCTTGATGGCCTGTTCAGCTGCCCGGTCCGTCAATTGCCGGCGCAGTTCCCGCTCAATTGCCGGCGCCAAGAAACGCTTGTTAGCATCCTTGTAGGCCGCTTCAATGAAAGCCGTGGCTGCGTTCCGCTTATCGGTACGAATGAGCCGGAAACGCAGGTAGTTCAGCACTGCTGCCTCATCCACAGCGACCTTCACGCTGAGAACCCCCTCTTTTTCACCACGGTTGATTGCCATAATCTGGTAGGAGCTCAGGTCCTTGATTGCAGAAGCAAAATCGTAGTACTGCTTATAGGTCCCCAGTTCGTCCTTCTCTTCACCGTTACGCTTCAGTTTGACGACCAGCTGTCCGTGATTGGCAGTGTAGCTCCGTAGCCAGCCACGAACCGTTGCCATCTCGCTGATCGCCTCTGCCAAGATCTCATGCGCGCCAGCAAGTGCTGCCGCTTCGTCTGGTACGTCCGCGTTGACGTACTTGTTGGCTTCCAGGGTCAAGTCACCGTCCGGATAGGTCAACAGCCAGTTGGCAAGTGGCGCCAGGCCGGCTGCCCGGGCCTTCTGCGCCTTTGTCTGCCGCTTCTGCTTGTACGGCAGGTAAAGGTCCTCCACCGTCTGGAGGTCGGTAGCCGCTTGAAGCTGTTTCTCCAAGTCAGGAGTCAGTTTTCCCTGTTCCTTGATCTTGTTGATGACGGTCTCCTGCCGCTCCAGCAGGCTGGTGACATGACGGTACCGGTCCCTGACCGCCTGCAGTTGCACCTCATCCAGGGTTCCCGTGGCTTCCTTTCGATAACGGGCAATGAAGGGGATCGTGTTCCCCTCGTCCATCAGCTTGAGGGCCGCCTTAATCTGGTGCTGCTTAATATCAGGCAGCTGTTGACTAACTAGGTGCAGTGTCTTTTCGTCCATAAATCCTCCGTTTAGTTACTTCCACCAAGTATCCAATGGGGTGATCGGCTGGTGGCGCTTGTGCCGCGTCTTCTTGTACCAGTCCTCGATCTTTTCAGCCGCCTTGTCAGCGACCGCATGCCCCTCAAGGTAGTTGTCAATATCTTCGTAGCAAACCCCCAGAGCAGCCTCGTCAGCCCGCATCGGCTTGTCATCCTCCAGGTCGGCGGTTGGTGTCTTCTCGTACAGGTTGGCTGGGGCCTGAAGGTACTTCAGCAACGCCTTCCCCTGCCGCTTGTCCAGACCGGACAATGGCGTGATGTCAGCCCCACCATCACCAAACTTGGTGTAAAAACCAGTGACGGCCTCCGCGGCGTGGTCCGTCCCAACGACGGCGCCCCGGTACTGGCCGGCAATGGCGTACTGGACAATCATCCGCTCCCGGGCCTTGATGTTGCCCTTGTTGAAGTCGCTGATGTCCGCCCCCGCCTCTTCCAGGGACTTCACCATGGCGTCCGTGGCCGGCTTGATGTTAACCCGCATCGTCTTGTCGGGCTTGATGAAGTCGTTGATGGCCTCCATCGCGTCAGACTCGTCCGCCTGGGTCCCGTATGGCAGCCGCACGGCAATGAATTGGTAGTCATCATCACTGGTTTCTTGGCGCCGCTGGTCAACCGCCAGTTGGCAGAGCCGCCCGGCTAAGGTTGAGTCCTGACCGCCGGAGATCCCCAGCACCAGGGTCTTCATCCCCGTCTTCTGCATGAAGTCGTGGATGAACTTAACCCGCTTGGCGACTTCTTCTTCAGGGTCAACGTTAGGGCTGACCTTCAAATCATCAATAATCTGTTCCTGCATCTTGCGCATTGCTAATTACTCCTTATGACCGAGTGTCTTGACGTACTCGTGAATATGGTGAATCATCTGTAGCTTGTTGTCATAGCACTTCTGTGAAAGATCGACCGGGTAAACCTCGGGGTTTAAGTCCCGCTTGTATTCGTCCCAGAGGCCATCCAGGCTGGCGGTTCGGTGGTCGCGAATCTCTTCGAGGCTTGGCTCGTCATAGACATACTCGCCGTCCTTCCAGATGTCCTTCAGCATCGGCCGGGCGATAAAGTCGCTGACGTCCTTTTGCTGGAGCGGGAAGTTCGGGTTAAACATGTTCAGCGAGTCCACATTGCGAGGGTCCTCATCGGCAAGCGTGATGTAGTCCCCCTCACTCTTGCCGTCCGCCCGGTCATTGATCCGCCAGACCTGCTTCTTGCCGGGAGTCGACATCTTGGCCACGTTGTTCGACAGCTTGATGGTGTCGACCATCTGGCCGTTTTCGTCTTCAACTTCCACCAGCTTGTAGACTGCGCCCAAAGTTGGCTGGTCGTAGGCGGTGATCAGCTTGGTGCCGACCCCCCAGACGTCGATCTTGGCGTCCTGCATCTTTAAGTTCTGGATGGTCTTCTCATCAAGCCCGTTGGAGGCGATAATCTTTGCGTCCGGAAAACCGGCATCATCCAGCATCTTCCGGACCTTCTTGGACAGGTAGGCCATGTCACCGCTGTCGATCCGGACCCCGATGAAGTTGATCTTGTCGCCGAACTCCTTAGCCACCCGGATGGCGGTCGGGACCCCGCTCTTCAGCGTGTCAAAGGTATCAACCAGGAAGATACAGTCATGGTGGGTTTGGGCATAGGCCTTGAAGGCGTCATAGTCATTCCGGTAGGCCTGCACCAGGGCGTGGGCATGAGTCCCAGAGATCGGAATTCCGAAGAGCTTGCCGGCCCGGACGTTGCTGGTGGCGTTAAAACCGCCGATGTAGGCGGCCCGGGTTCCCCAGATGGCAGCATCCAGTTCCTGGGCCCGCCGGGAGCCAAATTCCATCACGCTCTGGTCACCGACAATCGCCTTGATCCGGGAGGCCTTCGTGGCCACCATGATCTGGTAGTTGAGGATGTTCAAGACGGCGGTCTCGATCAGCTGGCCCTCAATGATCGGGGCGTCAACCTGGAAGATTGGTTCGTGGTTGAAAACAAAGTCCCCTTCCTCGAAACTGCGGATCGAGCCGGTGAACTTGAAGTCGCGCAGGTACTCCAGGAAGTCGTCGTCAAACTGGTTGGTCGACTTGAGATAGTCAATGTCACTGTCCGTGAAGTGGAGCTGCTGGACGTAGCGGATGATGTGGTCGAGGCCGGCAAAGACGGCGTAACCATTCTGGAATGGCATTTTCCGGAAGAAAGCTTCAAAGACCGCCCGGCGGTTAGCCAGTCCCTGCTTCCAATACGTCTGCATCATACTTAATTCGTAAGCATCAGTATGCAGTGCCAAACTATCATCAGGATAATTGAATTTCATGAATGTTGATCCTCTCAAAATAAATAATAACGTTATTGTAGCACGAAATGTGATCAGGGTCTGGAAACTACTTCTCTAGTACAAACTCAAACCGCGAGCCGACGTACTGGGTATGAACATACTCAAACGGCCGCCCGTCTTGCAGGTACGACAGCTGGGTCATCCGCAGTAACGCGTCACCCCGCTTGATCTGCAGGTAGGTTGCGATCTTCTCCGTCGCCTTGGTAGCTGAGATCGCTTGGGTGGCGTGACCAGGATATAAGTGAGCCTTCTTCTCCAAAGTCCGGTAGAAGGAGCTGGTCACCTCGTTCTTACTGAAGTCCTCCACTAAAGCGGCCGGAACGGTCGCAATCTCATAGCAAAGCGGCACGTCATCCCCATAGCGGATCCGCTCCATCCGGAGAACCTTGGCTCCCGCAGGCAATTGGAGTTTCTCGATCTCCGTCTGCGATGGAATCGTCAAGTGGTAGGAAATCGTTTTGCTAGCGGCCCGCTTGCCAGATGCCTGCATCAGCTCGGTAAAGCTGGTCACCCCGGACATCTTCTCTTGAACCTTGCGATTGGCCACGAAGGTCCCCGAGCCGACCCGGCGCTCCAGGATTCCCTCATCGACCAGGGCCTGGATAGCCTGGCGCAGGGTCATCCGACTGACGTCAAAGCTGGCGGCCAGTTCCCGTTCAGCGGGAATCTTCTGGCCGACCTTCCACTTGCCACTCTCGATATTTTCGCGCAGTTGATTATGAATTTGAATATATACTGGTGATCCCATGTTCTCTTCTCCTAAAGCCAAATGTTACTCAATTGTTGATCCTATTTTAACACGATGTTAGTTATCTAGACCAATTATCCGTCCTCATTGACCAAATATGATAAATAAAAGCAGGATTTTGCCACCGGCCGCAATGACCAATCGTAAAATCCTGCTTTATTTTAATTATTCTTGCGCAATGCCAGACCCTTTTCCAATGACCGGTCGACAATGATCGACTGGGAATCAGCGACTGGGTACTTGGTCTCGGGATTCATTTCCTCAGCATAGGACAGCTCGGTGCAACCAAGGATAACGATATCGGCCCCTTCGTCTTCAATCATCCGCCGGACCAGCTCGTGGTACTTTTCGCCATCAGAGTGGCCGCTCTCCTTGATGTCATGGTAAATGAGGTCCTCGGTCAAATCGACGAGTTCCGGGGTCGGCTTGACCTCCTCATAACCGGCAGCCGTGATGTAGTGGTCGTAAAGTCCGGCCTCAATCGTGCCGCGCGTAGCCAGCAGGCCGACCTTCTTGGCATCCGGCTTGATCTGCTTGATCGCATTGACCGTCTCCTGGAGCATGTTCAGGATCGGAATATCAGTCGCCGCCTGCAGCTTATCAAAGGCGTAGTGGGCGGTGTTGCAGATTAAAACGAAGAAGGCCGGGTTGAGCTGGCTCTGCTGCTTGATGTCCTCAATTAGGTCCAGGTTGTAGTCTGGCTTGCTGTGGTCGAGGATCCAAGTGGTCCGGTCCGGGACCGTGGCGTGGTTAACCACGATGTAGTCCAAGTAATCCTGATCACGGTGAATCGGCGTCCGCTCATCAAGGAGCCGGACGTAGCTCTCGGTGGCCAATGTTCCCATCCCACCGAGGATTGTAAAGAATTGTTTCATAGCATTTTACCTTTCTTAGTCAACCATCATGACAATAAGGCCACGAAGATTGGTCCTAGTAGTGTGATTCCGATATTACCAACAACGAAGGCCGGTGTAAAGGCAGCTGCATAGTAGGCCCCACCCTCGGGCCCCGCCTTCTGGGAAATATCACTCATGGCTGCGGCGATCGTCCCGGAACCAGTCAACGCTCCCAAGAGGGCCAGGGGTTCCATCCGCAGGACATAGCGGCCAAACAGCAACGTCAACAGGTGCGGCGCAATCGAAATGATCGCACCAACGACCAGCACCCCAAAACCAAGGCTCTTGATTGCCCCGGTGAATGCCTGGGCTGACTGCAAGCCAACCGTGCCGACGAAAAGGGTCAGCCCGAAGCTCTGCAGAAAGTTCGTCACGGTGGTTGGAATAGACTTGTAGTCCCGGTGCCGATCGATCCAGGAGCTCAGGACCAGGCCCATGATCAGGGCCGCGGTCCCGTTCCCCAACTGCAGAGGAATACCATTTAATTTTAAGCCGATAATCCCCAAAAGGGAAGCCCCACCAATTCCCAGTGAGAACAGGACGTAGTTGATCGCCTGGTCGGTGGTGGCCCAACGACCGAGCTGGTGCAGGATGTGGGCTGTCCGTGAAGTGTTACCGGTCAAGGAGATGACGTCACCAGGACGGAGCTGGTTAATCAATTGCTCGTTCCCCGTGATCGGGTCCTGGATGTTGATAAAGACCCCGTGCTGACGCAGGATCGCCAGCTGAACCGGCTTAAAATTTTTACCGAGGACGAATTTACGTTCCTTTGGCGCGTTGGTCGGCGTCAAGACTTCCTTGATCCCCCGCACCTGGTGAAGACGGTCAAAGTGGATTGCATAGCCGATCACGGTTACCAAATCTCCCGGCTGGATCTGGTATTCGAGGTGGTCCGTCATCTCACGGCCGCGAAAGACGGCCAAGGCAATGAGGTGGTAGTCGGTCCACTTGTTGAAGTCGGCGATTGTCTTTCCCACCAGTGGTGAGTCTTCGGCAACCTGGTAGGTCCGCCGCCAGGTTGGGTTAGGGTTTTTAGCGTGGAAATGATACTTGCGTGCCATCGCCGGCCCCTGCTGCTCAATCTTAATCCCCATCATCTTAGGTGCCAGGTCCCGCAGGAAGATGATTACCCCCAGGGTCCCAAAGACATAGGTCAGAGCATAGGCAACGGGCAGCTGGGCCTCATAGGTCGCCTTGACCGCATGGCTGACCGGTAGGGAACCAATCGTCTGCAGCGAGCTGGCCACTGTCGCCGACTGGGTCAGTGAACCGGAGATGACCCCGGCCGCGATCCCCGGACCAATGTGGCAAAGGGTAAACAGGCCCCAGCCAACCAGGAAGACCGTGACCATCCAGAAAAGGCTGGCGATGATGATCCGCACCCCAAACAGACGCAGGCTGACCAGCAGTTGAGGACCGATCCGGTAGCCGACGGAGAACATGAAGGCCCCGAAAAAGATCGTGCCCAGCATCTCATCGCGGGGGAAGGCCCCAATCTGGCCGACGATCAGGGTAACGATCAATGTTCCCACCGTGGCCCCAATGTTGAACTTCCCCGCGATCTTATAGTTGCCGATCGCAAAGCCCAGGGCCATGCAGATAAATAGAGTAAAGACTTGATTATTCACCATGAAGTGAACGATTGTATCCATCATTAATTATCTCTTTTGTACTTTCTTTATGATTCAGTCACATTATCACATTGATAGTAAGCTAATTCAATCGAATCTATAACGAAGCTGAAAAAAAGCGCTAAAACGCTTCAAAGCGAAACGAGCCGGCGGTTTCCCGCGATTGCTGTATAAGAAGTCAAGAACAAGTGAGGGGCTGGGAAAACTACCGCTTTCCCAGCCCCATTCTTAGATTAAAATACGTCTACTTCTTTTCGACAAAGTACTTTTCAAAGTTCTTCTGGTAGTTGTGATTGATCCGCTTTTCCATCAGCCACCGCATCAGGTTCATGTCCTTATCGTAATGGAAGGTGGTCCCATAACGGCCTTCCTTGATCAGTTGTTCCGCCTGGTGCTTGATTTCGTTATCCTTGGCGTATTCGAGGAAGGTCTTCTTCCCGACCCCAAGCCAGAGCTTGTACTGCTTAGGATCCTGGTTGGCGTAGATTGTCTCCTGATCCTTGAGGTTATCAAAGATGTAATCTTCAACCGGGAACGTTGCCAGCTGGTGACCGTTCAAGGATGTGAAGAAGCTGGAGCGACCCTGCCGCGGATTCAAGTCAAAGACCTTGAACTGGCCGTCGCGACGATCATACTTCAGGTCAAAGTTCACGAAGCCGGTGAAGTTGACACTCTCCAAGAACTTCTTGATGTTCTGGTAGATCTGCTCATCATAGGCCGGCATAATTGCAACATAGTTACCGACGTTGGCCGGGTTGCAGTCTTCCAATAACGGGTGGCCAAGACTCATCAATTTGACCTCGTGGTTGCGGTCAACGTAACAATTGATCGTCCGCATGTTGCTGTCGTCACCGGGGATAAATTCCTGAAGAATCAGGTCGCCCTTGTACGGACTGTGCTCATAGATGATTTCCAGTACTTCTTGGAGACGCTTTTCATCATTAATGATGTAGGCCTTCTCGTAGCCTTCGAAATTCCCCTTGTGCCATTCAACCGCATCGGCCGCTTTCAGGGCGATCGGAAATTCAAACGGTGACTGGTAGTGCTTGTAGTCCGTCTCCGGGGTCAGGATATCAGTCTTCGGGTATGGCAGACCGTACTGTTCGCAGACTTGGTAGAATTCTTCCTTGTTGGTCAGCTTGGCCACTTCCTCGTAGTCGGCGTACGGACAGGCCATGTACTTGGACAGTTCCTTGCGGTGCTTGCTGACGAGCTCCGTGTAGTCATCCCCGCAACTAATCAGGACGACTTTCTTCCCCTGGGCAATGTACTGCTTAGCGGCATCAATCAAGACCTTGGTAAAGACGTCCGGGGCCTGCAGGTTCTCATTAAAGTGCAGGTCAACAATCTTGGAATACCGGGTCGGTGCCAACTCGTGTCGGGCATACAGGTGAGACTTCACCCCATACTTTTCATACATCGACCGGGCCATTCCATAGGCGTTAAAATCGCTTCCTAAAATCAGCGGAACAAATGGCTGTTCGCTCATTCTTGCTCACTCCTTAAAATTCAACACTGCTTATTACGAACCCCTATTTTACCATACTTCGCCGCCAATAAAGCCCCAATCATTTGCTCTTCTTAACCAGGCGGCGCTGCCAGCGGTAATTGGTAACGATCGCCACGACCACGAGCAGTGCCAGCATCGTCAACAGGAGATAGTCAATTTGGCCACCAACGAAGGTTCGTTGCGCCAACGAGCCCCCACTGCGTTGCTGGGTCAGGGCGATCACCGAGGCCAGCAAGCCGGTGCCCAGAGACCCGGCAAACTGCTGGACCATGTTAAAGATCGAGTTGACATCCGAGCTGTTACGCTGTTCGACCAGGACGGAAGCGTTGGAAATTGTGTTCCCAAAGGCAAAGTTGAACCCGGCCCGCAGGATGACGAAAAAGAGCATCATCCACCAAGCCGTCAGTTGGTGCTGGAAGACGGCAAAACACGTCGTCCCCGCCAGAAGAAGCACTCCGCCAAAGGTTACCGGGCGCGCAAAGCCCTGTTCATCAGCCAGCCGTCCCGCCAGCGGTGCCAAAAACGCCCCAAGGATTGACCCTGGCAAAAGGATCAGCCCGGCCACCGTCGCCGAAGTGTGGAGTACGTATTGGGCATAGAGCGGAATCACCAGGGAAATCCCGATGTTGATAAACTGGAGGCAAAAGTAGGTCAAGGTCGACAGCCGCAGGGGCTTAACCCGAAAGACGGTCAAATCAAACAGTTGGGCATACCCATGATTGTTGATGTAAATAAAGAGGCCAAAGCAAACGGCCGCTGCGAGCAGGAGCCCCCAGAACATTAGGCTAAAACCGCCCTTCCCGATCGTCGAGCAGGCGTAAACGACGGCAAACAGGGCCAGCGCCAGCGAGATCAGGCTCCCATAGCTGAACGCCTGATCGTTGCCGAGCGGTCGATTACGGATGTAGAGCTGCCCAACCACTAGGCTGATCACGGCCAGCGGCAGGAGCAGCCAGAAGATCATCCGCCAGGAGAAGGTCTCGGAGATAAAGCCCCCATAGGTTGGCCCGAGCGCCGGAGCAAACGAGATTACCATCCCCGCCAGACCGGTCATCGCGCCCAGTTGCTCCCGCGGGATCTCGGTGAAGATCAAGTGAAAAAGAATCGGCGTCGCCAGGCCCGTAGCCACAGACTGAATCAGTCGACCGACCAGGAGCATTGGGAAGTTGACCGCCATGGCACTCAGGACATCCCCGACGATAAAGGCGGTCACGGCAACCAGGTGCAGCCGCTGGGCCGTGAACTGTCGCAACAGGTAGGCAGTAGTCCCCATCGTAATCGTCACCATCAGCAGATAACCCGTGGTGATCCATTGGACGACATCCAGCGAGACGTGAAAGAGGCCGGCCAGCTCCGGGTAGGTGACGTTCATCGAGGTCTCGTTTAGGATCCCAATGAAGGTCATCAACGCAATCGCCCCAAGGGCGGCGTAGATATGTTGTGGTTTGCTTTGCTTCAAAAAAACTCCTCCTTATATACAAAAAGGGTGCCCGGTGATTTTGCTCCACCATAGCACCCTACGCTTTTCTCTAATAACGGCTTAATTATACCAAAGCTGGTCCACAATTTCATACTAAA
>NZ_JBJEEM010000056.1:0-1651 GCF_051873075.1 Limosilactobacillus sp.
GTTCCGTTGGTTCCGTTGGTTCCGTTGGCTCTGTTGGTTCCGTCGGCTCTGTTGGCTCTGTTGGTTCCGTTGGCTCTGTTGGTTCCGTTGGCTCTGTCGGTTCCGTTGGCTCTGTCGGTTCTGTTGGCTCGCTAGGTGATACCGGTTGGATGTCCCACTTGTGACTCTCGCCACCCTTAATATTAACGACGTTGGCAATAATGTTACCATCAACGTTAACATTAGCCGTCACCGTGGCGTTCGGTGCAAGGATGCTTCCCATGAAGTGCCCGCTTTGAATCACGATGTGAGCACTGGTGGCACCGAAATTCCACAGAACGTGGTTAGGCTGCGAATGACTTTCCCCCGGGTTGATGTTGTTATTCTTGTCATCATCATAGTAGAGCTTGACCTGGGTATGGATGGCCAGCTCGGTGCCAGCCGGCATCCCGATCACGTTAATCACCAACGTTGGGCCATTCACCTTGCTCGAAAGACCGTAGATCTTGATCGGTTGCGAGGCATTGAGGTACTCGAAAGGAATGTTGACGTAGATCACGTTGTCCTTTGGCACCGCATTGGAAATATCGACGTAGCGGTTATTCATGTCTTGGAAATTCTTGATCACCCCAGCGGATTCCTCCTGCTCCGCGTAGAAATCAGCGGCCTTAAGCAGGCGCTGGAAAACTGCCGGGAAGTCGATGTAATTAGAGCCGGCCCCGTCCTTGAATACTTCCTCCGGCTTTAAGTGGACCATATGGTGGCCGTTAACGTACACTTGCCCGTTGATCACCTCAACGTTGACGTCCGTACCGAAGATCACGTGGTTAAATTTATCGTTCCTGAATGATCCATCCTTCAAACCAGCATTGAGCTGTTGGATGTAGTAAATATCACCCTTGGTCAGGTGAATGGATTCACCGCGGGTTCCAAAGTCAACGCTACTATTAAGAATCCCCACCGCAATATTTCCATTCACGTCCGCACTAAGGTTAGCCTCGTTGGCAAAAATATGGAAAAGTGATGCCAGTAACAGGACACTCTTCGCATCGAGGTGGTTCACGTCGATACCGTACTTGTCCTTTAAAATCTGGTCGGTATGAATCTTGTCGACAGTCTGAACCGTCTTTTGGGCAGCGTTCTTATTATCCGGCTGTGCGCTCTCCGCTGGGGTCACCACCGTGGCGCTACCAGTTTCTGGAATCGTTGCTTCTGGTTCGGCACTATTCGTATTGTCAACCGCTGGTACATCGCTGACTGCCGGTACCTGAGAGTCAGTAACGGCGGAGTCTGCTGGCTGGTCACTGACCACCGCATCACTTGCCGGTTCAGCGCTAACCACTGGGGCGGTTGCTTCCGCCTGGCTGGCCGTTGAAGCCGGTGTACTTACTGTATCAACCGTACTCGCCGTCGTTGCAGCGCTGCTTGCTACAGAGCTACTCGCCGTTAGCGCAACTTCGGTACTCGCCACCGCTTGGTCGCTGGTTATACACGCTTCGCTTGCCGCGGCCGTCGTTCCTCCAGACTGGTCGTCAGCAAGGGCAGTGTTCCCACCGCCGACAAATAGCAGGCCTAGCAGCACGGAGACCACTCCGATGCTGAGCTTGCGAATGCCAAAGCGTTGCTTGCGTGGCTGTTGCTTTTGCATCATTAATCTTACGTTCTTTTTTGA
>NZ_JBJEEM010000057.1:0-34688 GCF_051873075.1 Limosilactobacillus sp.
CGTCGTCCTGGACTTGACGGAGCACCTCTTCCTCCACTTTCAGGAGACGAATCTAATTCCGGTTGACGTCTCCGCCGGGGGAATGCGCCGGTTTGCCTCGGTCTTGATTGGGGGGATCATTTCGGCAATCATCTGGTATCTCCTGCAACGGAACTACAAGCCAGTCAAGTTGGGGAAGGCCGTCAAGGGTCAACAGATGCCGTTGGCGAAGACCTTGATTCATGTCTACACACAGATCTTCTTCGTAGGGACCGGGAATTCCATCGGTCGGGAACTGGCACCACGAGAAGCTGGTGCCGCGCTGGCGCAGAAGTGGGAGGACCTCTTCCAAGACAACCGCTTTCTGGGATTAGACGCTGAAGATCGACGGATGATCACGGCCGCTGCGGCGGGGGCCGGATTCGCCGGGGTATATATTGCGCCCATCACCGGTGCCGTCTTCTGCATGGAACTGCTGTACAAGAAGATTAACGCCCGGGTTATTGCTGTCAGCCTGACGATGTCCGTAATCGCCACGCTGATCGGCTCAATCGTTAAGGGTTACCAGCCGTACTATCTGGTTGGGTCTAAGACCTTTCAGCTGCAGAGCCTTCCGTTGGCCTTGGTCCTTGGACTGGTCTGCGGTTTCTTGGGCACCCTGTTTAAGAAATACATTGGTGTAGCCAAGGCTCACCGGGCAACGAAGATCAACATTTTGGCGCAGTTGCCAGCAGTCGCCGCAGTTACCGGTGGAATTGCCGCTTTCTTCCCCCAGATCATGGGGAATGGTCGAGGGCTGGCACAGATGGCCATGAATACTACTTCGCATAGCAAGGCTGTGATTTTGGCCCTGCTCTTTGGCCTGGTCGCCAAGGTCCTCGTGACCCTGTTTGTCATGAAGTGCGGCGGTTACGGTGGTGTCCTGACGCCATCAATCGCGGTAGGGGCGGTAATCGGCGCCTTTGCGGGGATGGCCTACATCAGCTTCGTGCCTGGCGTAACGATGGCCCAGGCCGCGGCCTTAGGGGCTGCTTTCCTGCTGGCCGCCTCGCAACAGGCACCATTGATGGCGATGTTTATGCTGTTTGAAGTTTGTCACCTGAACTTCTCCGCATTCTTGCCATTGGCAATGGGGGTCGCAATTTCGATCTCCTTGTCAAAGTGGCTGCAAACGAAGGCCTTCTTCGCCTAATATATAATTAAAGGACGATGTTCACAAACCTCATGAACATCGTCCTTTTTTGGCATCAAATTATTTTTGCTGGTCATCGTCTTGAATCGTAACGTTTTCTTCCTGGTCAACATTGTAGCGAGCCAGCAGAATCTGCTGGTACTTGTCCTCAATGACCTTGTCGACGGCCGTATCGTCGATTTTAGGCATTTCTTGTCGAACTTTTTCGAGGACCTCATCGTTGAATTGCATTTCTGGCTTTACGGTTTCCTTGCCGGTCAAGACGGCCACGGTCTGGTCGTAATCGAGTTCCTGGGTGTCCCAGCTGGAACGGTCCGCGTCTGGTTGGTGAAGAACGTCGTCGCGGCCCTTCAGATCCTCGCGGAAACCATTTTCGTCGTATTTGTATTGTTCATCTGCCATACATTTCACCCCTTACCACAATAATTTAGCGCATTCTGTTTTGGCTGTCTACTCTTGCTGTTCCGGCTTTATTAATGAAGGCGAGGAGGGGATGGCGATGAAAAGGGATCCGCAACGGCGCTATGTAATTTTGCTGACGGTATTTATTGTGGCCTGTTTTATCCTGCTGACTTTGTCGGAAGAAGTGGCTAAATTGTAAGGAAATTTAGCGATTTGGATTGATAGACGCAACCTTATATCAATACCTGCTAAGGGTACAGATGAAACGGAAAACTCACTTGATGTTTGGAAGACATGATAGTTCTAAATACAGTGCCCCCTTTTTAAATGGGGATTGAGCGTAAGCAGCTTTTTAATTGCCTTGCTGGCGCCCATGGTACCAAATAACATTAAAATATTCTTGACATCACATTGCGGGCTCGATATACTAATCACAATTTATATGAGAATTCGCTGAGAACGAATGAGTAATTAATGATAGATTTATCAGAGAACTGTGATTGGTGAAATGCAGTATTTCTAAAGTTAATGAAGATGGTTCGGGAGCGATTGATCGGTGAATGATTAGCAGATCACGGTTTGGCCACCGTTAACACGGCTACAAATTTATTGTTGCAATAAGTTTGCGTGAGTGCAGGAAAATTGATATTTCCTGAAGTAGGGTGGTACCGCGATTAAAACGTCCCTTGAAGAGATCAACTTCTTTTCAAGGGACGTTTTTTTATTTATAAGGAGGCTGTAAGGATGACAACTAAAATTACTGAAGAACTAACAAAACCATTATTAATTGACGGGGCAATGTCGACAGCGTTAGAACAGCTCGGGGTAGAAACAAATAATTCATTATGGACGGCAAGTGTTCTTGCCAAACAACCAGAATTAGTTAAACAAGTTCATCGCGAATATTTTAACGCCGGGGCTCGTTTAGCCATTACGGACACTTATCAGGCTAATATCCCAGCATTTGTTAATAATGGATATTCTGAACATCAAGCACACGAGTTGGTTCGGCGGGCGGTCAGCTTAGCTAAGGAGACTCGGGACGAATATCAACAGAAAACGGGAACTTATAATTATGTTGCCGGCTCGCTTGGCCCTTACGGTGCATACCTTGCTAACGGGAGTGAATATACTGGTGATTATCACCTAAGTACTGCAGAATATCAGCAATTTCATCGCCCACGGTTAACTGATATTTTAAGTGTTGGCGTTGATGTCCTTGCAATTGAAACTCAGCCGCGTCTTGATGAGGTTCTTGCCGAATTGGCTTTAGCTCAAAAATTATCGCCAGATACTCCATGCTACGTTAGTTTTTCGTTGAAAGATCATAATAGTTTAGCAGATGGCACACCTTTATCGGTAGCAACCAAAGCAGTGTCAAAATATCTGAATGTGTTCGCAATCGGTGTTAATTGTATTCCTTTGGAAGAGGTTGCGCCTGCCGTTGAACTAATTCACGAGGCAACGGATAAAGCAATTATTGCTTATCCAAATTCCAGTGCCATTTACAATCCCCAGACTAAAACATGGACTTATCCAAAGGGAGAGCGAAGTCTTGCCAGCTATTTACCACAATGGTTAGGTGCTGGCTTGACGATTGTCGGGGGATGCTGCACTACCACACCGCGGGATATTGCTGAACTGCATGAATACCTGAAAGGGGTTGAATGATAATGGCCAAAAAGACACATTTAGCACGTGAGATGAGCGCCCGTCATATTCAAATGATTGCCCTTGGTGGGGTTATCGGCACTGGCCTTTTCCTTAGTTCAGGCTACACGATTCATCAGGCGGGTCCGCTGGGAACGGTTATTGCCTACCTCATTGGTGCTTTAATTGTTTATGCTGTAATGCTGTGTTTGGGGGAATTAAGTGTTGCAATGCCTTATACTGGTGCATTTCATGTCTACGCTAAAAACTTAATTGGGCCCGCAACTGGCTTTACGGTTGCCATCCTATACTGGTTAACCTGGACGATTGCTATGGGCTCGGAATTTACGGCGGCCGGTTTAATAATGAAGCGCTGGTTTCCCCATGTTCCTGTCTGGTGGTGGAGCTTGCTTTTTATCGTTATTATTCTTCTTTCAAATATTTTTACGGTTAAAGCATTTGCTGAGAGCGAATTTTGGCTAGCTTTGATTAAAGTGGTCGCCATCTGTTCCTTTATTTTACTAGGAACCTTAGCAGTTGTTGGGGTTATTCCGATTAAAGGGTACCAGCATGCGCCACTTCTAAGCAATTTTACTAAGGATGGCTTATTTCCAAGCGGGCTCGGGGGCTTATTTATGACAATGCTGACGGTTAACTTTGCTTTTTCTGGAACAGAGTTAATCGCTATTACAGCAGGCGAAACGAAGCATCCCGAAAAGACTTTACCGAAAGCAATTCATACTACTTTGTGGCGATTAATCATTTTCTTTGTCGGTAGTATGATTGTAATGGCTTCCTTAATTCCCTATAAAAGAGCCGGGGTTACGCAGAGTCCATTTGTCTATGTCTTTAGCCAGATGGGAATTCCATATGCCGCTGATTTAATGAACTTTGTTGTCTTAACTGCGATCATTTCTGCTGCTAATTCCGGTTTATATGCTTCGACCCGGATGCTTTGGTCACTAGCTAATGAAGGGACGATTCCTGCAGTTATTGCTAGGACTAATAAACGGGGGATTCCAGTATTGGCACTTTTGTTAAGTATGCTTGGCGGTGTTTTAGCCTTACTTTCCAGTATTTATGCTGCGGACTCAGTCTACCTGGTTCTTGTCTCCATTTCTGGTTTAGCCGTTGTCTTCGTGTGGATTGCTATTTCCCTTTGTGAGTTGATTTTTCGACGGCGCTTTTTAGCAGCTGGTCATCATTTGAGTGAATTGAAGTACCGGACGCCATGGTACCCCGTTGTTCCCTGGTTTGCTTTGATTGCGAGCACTCTTTCTTGTGTCTTAATTTGGTTTGATCCGCAACAACGAATTGCCCTGTATTGCACAGTACCGTTTGTCATTGCTTGCTATGCTGTTTATTATTTGCAGGCCTTTTGGCGAAAGCAAACTGCAAAGAAAAAGGCTTCGCCGGTTGTAAAAATAAGGCTGAAGTAGGGCCATTTGAACTAAATTCAAAGTAGAGGGAAAAGTACCAACTTGGACATGAAGTGCAAGCAAAAAAGGTTAGGCAAAATTGAATATTTAAGCTGTTAAGGTATGATTTCGGTACTCAACCGGGACATACCTTTTGTTTTCAAGGATATTCGCTCGCAATTAAAATAGTGAATGTAGCGATACGATAGTTTTGTACTTAAGGCATAGGGATTCATAAATAATCTGTGCCTTTGATTCTGGAGAATATTTGGTTATAAAAATGTGCCTCACAATCATTAGAAATTTGTCTAACAATTATGAGGCACTTCAGAGCCCCGTGATGATAAGGCCTAGCTTTTTACTTATATGCCGCCCGCATCAGTTCAACGGTGCCCGCAATATCGCTACTGCCGAGAATCATGGAAATAACCGCTACCCCGGCAACACCCGTATTGAGGACGTCGGTCAGGTTGGCTTGGCTGATCCCGCCAATGGCCACCATGGGGTGCTGACTGGCAGTGTTCAATTGTTTCAACTGCTCAACCCCGATGGCGGGATCGGCATCTCCCTTAGAGTTGGTGGTGAAGACCGGTCCCGCACCGATGTAGTCAACAGCCGATAAGCGGTTGGCTTTGGCGATCTCCGCCGCGGTATTGCAGGAATAGCCGATCAAAAGTTTC
This sequence comes from Limosilactobacillus sp., assembly GCF_051873075.1. Lineage (GTDB taxonomy): Bacteria > Bacillota > Bacilli > Lactobacillales > Lactobacillaceae > Limosilactobacillus. The sequence continues at coordinate 5,322 of NZ_JBJEEM010000057.1, forward strand.
CCGCCAGCCCGCTGGATTACCTTTTCGATTCGCTGGTCCTTTTGGCCGACATGCACGCCATCCGCTTCGACCTGCAGGGCCAGTTTCTCGTCATCGTCGATAAAGTAAGGAACCTGGTATTGCCGGGTAAGTTCACGCAAACGATGGGCCAGCTGAACGGTCTCGGCGTGATTAAGCAGAGAGCCGTCCTTTTCACGGTACTGAAAGGCAGTGACCCCGGCTTTCAGGGCCGTTTCAACATCGCGTAGGAACCGGTCGGGGTCGTTTCCCGTATCCTGGGTGCCACCGACCAGGTAGACCCGGAGCATGTTAGGATCAAAAACAGTCATCATTTGTCCTCCTCAATCTTGGCCCAGTGGTTGAGGGGACCATGGCCGTGGCCGACATTGATCCCATCGCGAATGGTGGCTTCAACGTAGTTCTTACCGATCCGGATGGCTTCTTCCATGGTATGACCCTTAGCCAGTTCTGCTGTGATGCATGCTGAAATGGTGTCGCCGGTTCCGTGGGTGTTATGCGTATCAACCCGCGGGGCGGTCAGCCAGAAGCTACGACCGCTTTCGAGCAGGACAAAGTCATTAGCCTCGTCTGCACTGTTGAAGTGGCCGCCCTTAACCAGGACGTTTTTGGCACCGAGCGCCTGCAGCTTCTTTCCAGCGGCGATCATCTCGTCTTCAGTCGTGATGGTCATCCCCGTCAACTTCTCGGCTTCGGGGAGGTTCGGGGTCACCAGGTCAGCCAGCGGAACCAGTTCGTCTCGGACAACGCTGATGGCGTCTTCGCTGAGCAGTGGGGCGCCCCCCTTGGCAATCATCACCGGGTCGACGGTGAGGGGACCGAAGTCGTACTTCTTGAGGTTGCGGACAACGGCCTTGACGTGGTCGGCATCAGCCAGCATCCCCGTCTTGCAGGCCCGGATGTTCAAATCCGCGGCAAGTGACGCAAACTGCTCATCGACCATCTTGAGCGGCATTGGGAAGGCATCCTGAACTCCCAGGGTATTCTGGGCGGTGACCGCGACCACGACCATGGTAGCGAAGACGTGTCGCATTTGCATTGTCTTCAGGTCGGCTGCAATCCCGGCACCACCGCCGCTATCGGTTCCTGCGATCGTCAGTGTTTGCGGAAAATCATTTGTCATCATTATCGTTCCTTTCTTTTGCTAATTGATTGACCAGTTTTTGGCTATCCAGCTGGCTTAATTCATCGAAGAAGCATGATTGCCATTGACCGAGTCCGGTTGACTGCTGGGCCGCCAGGGCACCGGCAACGCTGAAGAACTTGGCTGCCAGGGCGCTGCCGACGACGGGGGTATCGCTAACGACGAGGTAGGCGGCGGTGATGCTGGATAGCATGTCGCCACTGCCCACGTTGACGGTCAGCATGGCTGTCCCCGTTGGATTGATGAAGGTATCCTGCCCGTCCGTCACAATGTCGGTCGCTCCCGTGAGACAAACACAGGTGTGGTAGCGCTGGGCACACTGCTTGACGACCGTGACGGGGGACTGCTGGCCTTCACCGGCATCAATGCCGTGGCCGGTGCTGTCATAGCCGGCTAGTGCTGCGATCTCACTGGCGTTTCCGCGGATGACGGTGAAGTAATAGTCGGTGAGCAGTTGCTTAGCAATCTTCAGCCGGTAGCTAACACTCCCGACGGCCACGGGATCGAGAACTACTGGGCGCCGGCCCGCGTTGGCGTCCAAGACGGCCCGGATCAGGGCCAACTGTGTTTGGTTGATCGTGCCAAGGTTGATCGTGATGGCATCGGATAGGTTAACCAGCTCGCCAGCTTCTTCGGGTGCCTTCGACATGATCGGTGAGGCCCCGCAGGCACTTAGACCGTCGGCCACCTTGTCAGCAGTGACGTCGTTGGCAATGGTTAAGACCACCGGGTTCTTGCGGCGGACGCGGTCGACCAACTGACAGGGCAAATCAGTGTTTTCCATTCTACAAACATCCCTTTCCAAAATAAAAACCGCCAATCGGAAGAACCCGATTGGCGGCTTGCAATATAGGCATTTTCCTACGCGAGCACTAACTCACAGGTTCTAGAATCCACGCTTGATGAGCGTATCTCAGTCCGGCACACGGACACTCCTAATGCGATTGTTTAATTTCTGCTTTTAGTATAACACTTATTGGTCGCTAGTTTACTTGTTTCTGAAGATTACTGCTCAAGGTAGCTAAGCAATTGCGGCAAAACCGCGTTAGTTTCCTGCTTGCCCGTTTCGTATAACTTGACCAGTTTCTTAGTGTTGCCCTCAATCCGGCTGACCTTGACCGGGTGTTGGGGGGCAATGGTGAAGAACTGCTTTTCTTCGGTGAGCCGGTTGATCTCGTCAACCTGTTGGTTATAAACGGTTGGTCGGTTGATGACCGCCTTAACAAAAAGCGGGTAGTCTGGATAGTAGCGGTGAAGAAGCTGGGTCAAGCTTCGACTGGCCGGCTTCTTATGGTAGTTGATATCGCGGGTCCGGACAATCACGATTTTCTTGTAGCCCTGTTGCTGGGCGATGTCGTATGGGATTGAGTCGGCCACCCCGCCGTCCAGACACAGTCCCTTGCTGGTCCGCTGCGGTTTGGAAATGATTGGCATCGAAGAAGAAGCCTTCAGTGCGCGGGTAAGGTCATCCCCAACCGGGTCGGTAAAGGTCACGGCCTTCCCATCAGTCAACCGGGTGGCCACGGCCGTAAAGTGCGAGGCCGAACGCTGGTAGGCCTGGTCGTTAAAGTTATGCCATTGCCAACCATGGTCTTCGAACAAGTAATCCAGGTTGATGATACTCCGGCGGTGAAGCAGGTGGGTAAATGAAATGTAGTCGCGATCGTGACGGTGGTGGATGTTGATTGTCGCCGGGCGGCCATATTGCTTGGAGACGAAGTTGGCTCCGCACAACGACCCGGCCGAAACCCCGATCACGCTGCGAAATTCAATGTGGTGAGCCAAAAAGGTGTCAACCACGCCGGCGGTATACTGCCCCCGAAAGGCCCCGCCTTCCAGGACTAATGCTGCATCATATAACATAAGAGACGCTCCCTTAAAAGTATTAATTGGTATTATACAATACTTATCAAATAGATGGAAAATAGCTGATTGCGTTCGGGTGAAAAAAGAAGATAATTATAAACGGGAGGTATTGACGTGAGTATGAACTTGACTGACCGCCAGCGGGTACAGCTGGCCCAACGCGAATATCGTAACTGGCGAGTTGGCCAGCTGGTGAAATTGCCGGGCCAGCTGATTATTGGACAAGTCGAGCGGGTCGCCAATACCGCTGACGGGTTCCGAGCGACGGTAGTAAGGCACACTGCTCGGGAAAAGGTCGTGCTCCTGCGGGGATCCTCCGGGATTAAAAATGGTGACCCGACGACCTGGACAAACGAATGGCTGCGGGTCAACCTGCCGGTGGGGGATGCCATCCTCCACCAGTTGCCAACTATCCCCGCCGAGATGTGGACCGCGGCAAACTGGTTAAACCAATTGATGGCCGCTAATCCAACGGCCATCTTCTATCTCTACGGGCACTCCCTGGGTTCCATCAATGGACAGTTTGCCCTGGCTAATTGCCGCTACCCGAACCAGGTGGCGGGAGCCTGGCTATACGAAGGGCCGAACCTCTACTGGCTCTTGAATGTGCAACAGCGAAAGAAGGCCTTGAACCTTCGCTGTCGGATCTTTAATTATATTGATCCGCGAGACGTGGTTGCCTTGGGCTACCTTGATCTGCAGCATACGATTGGCCTGTTGCGGATCGTCCAATCTACCTTGATTAGCCCGATTGGTCAGCACATGTGGGGCGGGTACCAATTCGACCAGACTGGTCGCCTGCTATTAGCGGACGAAAGCGAGCTGCATTATCGGGCCCTCCTGGATCGCTACCTGTTCAAACGGGCGCAGCGTTAATCACCCTGAGAGTTTTCAAACATTTTTGCTGGATAAGGCATATAATTAACCTGAGAAGGTGTATAAAATGATTTATATTGATACCAGTGAAGATGAAGAATATTTTAAGGATCCGGTCATCCCAGAGGCACTATCAGTCTACCTGCAGAAGGCACCCCAGTTTCACGGTCAGGAACTCTTGTACTTCTACCACCCGATGGGACCGGTGGTGATCCTAGGCCACTACCAGGATGTCTACCACGAGGTGAATTTCCCGTACCTGCGGGAACACAATATTGGCCTGGTCCGGCGCAATCCTGGTGGTGGGGCGGTCTTTGTGGATCCTGGGGACCTGACTTTTGTTTATATTGACACGGCCCAGAAGGTCAAGACCCCTAAGTTCTCTCATTACATTCAGCCCATCCTGACGGCCCTGCACGAGGTCGGCATCGATGCTCAGCAGACCGGGCGCAATGACCTGACCTACCAGGGGAAGAAGTTCTCAGGGATGGCGTTTGCCCAAATCGAGGACCGGGTGCTCTACGGCGGGACCCTGATGTTCGACGTGGACACGGCAATGGCCAACGCCGCGCTGACCCCGTCGAAATCAAAACTGGCTGATAAGGGGATTAAGTCGGTCCGCAGCCGGGTTACCAACCTGAAGCCATTCATCAATCAGGACGGTTTTACCCGGGATGACCTTCAGCAGCTAATCCTCAAACACGTCCGGGCCCTCAACCCCGATATTCAGACCCGGCGCCTGACGCCTGCCGAATGGTCGGCGATTAAGGAATTAGCCAAGAAGAAACTTGGCACCCATCAGTGGATCTATGGTAGCGGGTTAACGGATTATTACATTGACGCCTACTTCCATGGTGTTGGGAGCTTTGGCCTAGGCTTTAATCTTCGTGATCATCACCTGACCGACGTGAAGATCCATGGCGACCTGATTTCAATGGACCAGGCGACTGCTGATCGGTTAGAAAATCAGCTGACTGGCCAGCCCCTCGACCAATCGGCCCTCCAGGAGAAATTAATGGATTTGGGCCTCGATGACCTGCTGGCGGCAGGGGCCAGTATGGAAATTGCCGATAAGATCGTTAGGACGGTGAAGAATCATGCCGATTAGTCGGGTAACCATCTTCCAGTTAGATTGGGGGCAACTCGCGCCAATTTGGCACCCGGTAGTGGTGATGGTCCAGACGACGGCCGGTCAACGCGGCTGGGGTGAAGCCGGGCTTGCCTATGGTACCGGCGCCACTGGGGTCGTCGGTGTTTTGAAAGAGTTGGCGCCCCGCATTATCGGCCGTAGCGCCTGGGAAAGCAACGCCATCTGGACCGATTTTTATGAGCATACCTTTTGGGCAAAGAACCCGGGCAGTATCATGTATGCCGCCATCAGTGCCCTGGACACCGCCATTTGGGATCTGAAGGCCCGAAGTATTCACCAGCCCCTTTACCAATTGCTGGGCGGGAAACTTCGCGATCAGTTACCGGCCTATGCTAGCCATATCGAGTATGGGTGGGGGCCGTTTTCGCGCTACGTGACTGCACCGCGTGATTTTGCCCGTTTGGCGCAGCGGACCGTTGACCAGGGATATTCGGCAATCAAGGTTGACCCGATTACCCAGGAACGTGAGCACAGCCTGGTCACTAATCGCCGCCTGCTTAGCCCCGCGCAGCTTAATTGTTATTACCAGCGGGTGGCAGCAATCCGGCAGGCAGTCGGCCCGGACATGCGGATTATCATCGATTGCCATGCCAACCTCACGCGCCGGTCCGCTCAGCAGTTGGTTCAGTGCCTGGCCCCATTGGGGATCGACTACTATGAGGAACTGCTGCCGACGATTGATCCGGCCCAGACCGTCCAACTGGCCCGGGAGACGGGGGCTAATCTGGCGGTCGGTGAGCACCTTACTGGTCCCCAGACCTACCTGCCGCTGATCAAGGATGTGGCAATGGTTCAGCCGGACCTGGGTAACTGCGGCGGGATTACCGCGGCACTCAAGATTGCCGCCTTAGCAGAGACGAACGGGGTCGGATTGCAGCTCCACGTCTGCGGCAGTCCGATCGCTACTGCCACTGCCCTTCAGTTTGAGGCCGCCTGCAGCAGCTTCGTGATCCACGAGGAGCATGAAATCAATCTTAAGGCTGCTAATTATCAGTCTGGAAAGTGCCACTACCAGCCAGTGAACGGCCAGTACCAGCTTCCTAATCATCCGGGAATTGGCCAAGAGTTGAGCCCATGGGCCATCAGGCATGCACGGATAACTGTTATTGAGTAATAAAAAAGCAACCAGTGAATTTGAAAAACTCACTGGTTGCTTTTTAATGCTGATCGGGGTGATCGCTGATTTCTTGCAGGGCCGCGCGCTGCTGCTTTTGATCGACGTGGGTGTAGAGATCCGTCGCGGAAGTTCCCTTCTGGCCCAGCTGCTGCGCTACCAAGACCTGGTCTTTGGTTACGTCGTAGAGTTCTGAGGCAAGGGTGTGACGGAGTTTGTGGGGGGTTAGGGGATGACCGAAGGCGGTTGAGTACTTTTTAACCATCCGCTCAATGGAATTAGCCGTCATCCGTCGCGTTTCCCCGTGATAGACAGTTAAAAAGCAGGCCACATCCTTCTTTACGGCATGGTAGCGTTGGGCCCGAACCCGTAAATAACTCTGCAGGTAGGGGATTGCCCAGGGAGCAATTGGAACCGAGTCCCGCTGGCCCCCTTTACGGGTAACGTCGAGAAGCTGTTGCTTGAGGTTGAGGTCACCCAGGTTGACGTTTGCCGCTTCCGAGACCCGAACCCCGGTACCAAGGATGAGGGTGATGATCGCAATGTCCCGCTCTCGGTTATGTTTGAACGGTTTTCGAGCCCGTTTGTCGCACTTTTGCGGGTATTCATTCTCGATGAAGTTGATAAAGTCAAACTTCATCTGGCCGCGGTACATATGGGAAGCAAGGGTATGGGCACGGTAGTTCAGGGTCTTGGTATCGTTGAGCGCGTCAATCTTCAGCATGACGTTACGGTAGAAGTAGGGTTCCCCGTCCTTAACATCGGCCGTCACCGTCAGAAACTTAAATAGCGAGCGTAGGGCGTTGATGGACCGGTTAATTGAGGTTGGCGAGTTCAGGTGGCCCTGCGCGTTGGTGCTGTGCTTCAGGTGGTCGATGTACAACATAATATCATTGCGCCGGAGCTTGGCCAGGGCGTCGACGGGAATACTTTGATTATCTTTTGCATCGACTAGGCCGCTAACTCGCAACCAGTCGAAGAAGCGCCGGATCTCCGTCAGGTACTGGTAAGTAGTAGTGACGGCATGGTTGGTGCCGAGGTAATATTCATTGACGTAGTCCGGGAGCTTGGTGAGCTCCTCGTTGATCAGCTTGAGGTATTTATCTGCTTCCAAAATATTCACTCCATAAAATCATGATTACTCATCCCTATTATAACGTATCGTCGTAGGCGAGTCGTTATCCAACTGTTATACTACCAAAGTGCTATAATAAGGAGCACCAAGTTAATTGAGGGGGAGTGTTTTTATGCGTTTGGAGAAGAATAAGGCATACGCCGAGGTCTTGCGTCAGCTTTCCACGGCTGAGCTGCTGGATCGGTATTATGATGATCCAAAGATGGTTGATCGTGTTCTAAAGGGCCACGGGGATGCTGCAGAATTAAATGCTGGGTCACTGACTATCAACGGGGTCAAAATGTCAGAGCAGGATGCCCGTGACTACCTGATTATGCAACTAGTTAAGCGAGCCGATCCAGATCCACGGTAAACTAAAAACTGTCATCTCGGGAACGAGGTGACGGTTTTATTTAGTTGTGTTAAAATATTAGCAATCGATGAGATTATCGTGAGAAAATCAAGAGAAAGCGTGATTGATTAATATGGTAGATTTGAACCAAATCAAGCAACAGACCAAGCAGGGATTGACTGAGCTGCTTGACCAGGCACACCTTGAGGCAGGCGACCTCTTCGTTCTGGGGCTGAGTACCAGCGAGGTCCGCGGGGGACAGATCGGCGAAGATTCGAGCATTGAGATTGGTCGAGTAATTGTGAAGACGATCCTTGATGTCCTGCAGCCACTAGGGATTCACCTGGCAGTTCAGGGTTGCCAGCACATTAACCGCGCCTTAGTCGTTGAAAGGGCGGTTGCTAAGGAGTACGGTCTTGAGCAGGTAATGGTTTACCCGCAGATCCATGCTGGCGGGGCTGGTCAGATTGCGGCCTTTGAGAACTTTAAGGAACCGATCGAAGTTGAACATATCCAGGCGAATGCCGGAATGGACATTGGTGATACCGCAATTGGCATGCAGGTTAAATTCGTCCAGGTCCCGGTCCGGACGTCCGTGAAGACGATCGGGCAGGCCCACACCACTTACTTGTCATCACGTCCTAAGTATATTGGTGGTCCTCACGCTAAGTATACCTGGGATCCCTTCAACAAGAAGCGTCAGGAGGATGACTAAATGAAGAATAACCAGCGTTTGCGTCGTCTGACCCTGGCTGCCCTGTTGTTGGCGCTGGCGGTTGTTTTAGGGCGCTTCTTTATCATTCCAATTCCGTGGACCCATGGTTACATTAACCTCTGTGATGCCGGGATCTTGATTGCGGCCATGTTGCTGGGTCCAGCCTACGGAACGGCAGTTGGTGGTTTCGGGGGGATGTTTTTGGACCTCTTGTCGGGTTACCCCCAGTACGCCCTGTTTTCCCTGATTGCTCATGGACTGGAAGGATTAACAGCCGGTTACTTATCACGACGGGCTGGTAATCGGCGTGGCTACCAATGCCTGGCCCTGATGGCCGGGGTAGTGGTTATGACACTTTGCTACTTCTTTAGCGACTCCTTCATGTACCATACCTGGATGGTCGGTCTCCTGAGTATCGGGGGTAACCTCCTGCAGGGAATTATCGGTGGGGCACTGGCCTGGTGGCTGGTTCCGCACCTGCGTAAAAGAATTCAGCAATAATAAATAAGAAGCACCTGATTATTCAAACGATCAGGTGCTTCTTTAAGTTTAAAAATAAAAAATCGGAAAAACAGGATTCGAACCTGCGACCCCCTGGTCCCAAACCAGGTGCTCTACCAAGCTGAGCTATTTTCCGAAATCATATCTGCGTTCCTTAACGAACGAGTATTATATTATCAAGAAAAATGGGATTCGTAAAGCCTTTTTTAAGAATTTCTTGAATTATTTGGTAAAATGCGGAAAAAGCGGGCCGGAACTTCATCTGCTAGCCAAACTTGCTCATTGCCAACATAAAATTTAATTCCAGCGTTCAAAGCCGCCTTAGTGTCAATTTCTAAGATAACTGGGTAATTATCATGACGGGCACCGACTTGGTAGGCAGTTTGGATATCCGTTGAAAGATGGACGAACTGACGTTGCATTGGGAGCAGACCGAGTTCCTGGATGCTGGGTAAGAAGCGTCGGGCGGTGCCGTGATAAAGTCGTGCTGGCGGGGTGGCTTCCCGGTGGTGAATGATTCCCGGAATGGAATGGCCATAGAGTGCACAGATTCGTATACCCTTGATTTCAAAACGCTGCTTATCGCTCTGGGCAATTACCTTGGCGATGTCATCCCTGGTTAGGGCCAGGTGGTGAACGTGGTTAATGGCAGCGATAAAGTGATCTAGGTCCGTGTATCCGTACTCATCGAGTTTAATGCCATACTTGGCGGGATTGTGACGGAGGGCATAGGACATTTTCTTGCTAATGTATTTTTGCCTATTATTATTTTGCATTTAATCATCCCCTATTCATTAGTTATAGTAACATGTTGAGCAATGTAAAATGGTATAATCAAATTAATAGCCAGATAAAGGGGTGTTATGAGATGAAGTTAACAGATATCAAAACAATTACCAATATTGGTGCCGGAACAATGGGCCATGCGACGGCTCTCCAGTTTGCGATGGCTGGTTATCCAGTTCGGCTATACGATTACCAGCAAGCAGGGTTGCAGAGGGGACAGAAAGCAATTGCCCATGACCTAGCGACCTTTGAGCAGGCGGGGCTATTAACAGAGCCGGCAGACGAAATCTTGAAGCGGATTACGTGCACGACGGACTTGGCACAGGCCTGTCAGAATACCGATTTTGTCATCGAATCAGTCGTCGAGGACCAGCAAATCAAGCAACGGGTTTGGCGGGAAGTAGAACAACTGGTGGGACCAGAAGCAGTCCTGGCTACCAACACTTCTGGTCTGAGTCCAACGGCCCTGCAGAGCGTCCTCGAACGGCCAGGACGGTTTGTAGTTGCTCATTTCTGGAACCCTGCACAATTAATGCCCTTAGTTGAGGTAGTACCAGGGAAGCAGACCAACCAGGGAACCGTTGACCTAACAGTGGCGTTGATGAATAAGATTGGTAAACACGCTGTCCCCCTGAAGAAGGAGGCACTGGGCTTTGTGGGCAATCGGATCCAGCTTGCCGTGTTGCGTGAGGCCTTCCACATTGTTGACGAAGGGATTGCGAGCCCTGAGGCAGTTGACGACATCATTAAATACAGCCTGGGACGGCGGTGGAACTTGGTTGGCCCAATCGCCAGTGCAGACTTAGGGGGCTTGGACGTCTTCAAGAACATCAGCTCATACCTTTATGCCGACTTAGCAAATGCCACGAAGACCGATCCCACCCTTGAAAAGATGGTTGATGATGGTAAACTGGGGCTAAAATCTGGTCAAGGCTTCTATGATTGGCAGGGGGATGCTGGACAGCAAATGGTTGCTGACCGTGATGCGGCACTCCTCAACCAACTGAAGAGTGATCATAAGACAAAGGAGCGCTAAGCAATGCGACAAGAGATTAAGCAGTCAACGACGAATGGTCGGGTGACGATCAACCAGGCCGACGGGACTGCCGTTTACTTTAGCAACGGCGGGGTTGATGGCGAATTTGAAGTGATTATTACCGATCAGGAGACGGTCCCGGCACTATTTGAAAAGGTTGGCGAGTTTGCTGGTGAGTACTCTATCAAGGGTCTAAAGCTGGGTGCCGCCACCCCGGTTGTCAAGCTTTCTGGAAAGTATGTGGTGTATAGTAATACCGCAGATGGTAATGTGATGCTGGTAAAGCAAAAATAAATAAAGCTCCCTTGCTGGGTAATTCCTGCAAGGGAGCTTGTTAGTTTAAATCGTTGCTAGAGGTTGCTTGCTCGTCGGAGATGGGAAATGCTTGCTGAGCGCAGCCAATTCATTAGGAGCAAGGGAAATTTCCAAGGCTTTGACATTATCAAGGGCGTGCTGAGGCGTGGCAGCCTTGGGGATGCTGAGAGCGTTGCCGTGGCGCAGTGTCCAGGCGAGCATTATCTGATAAACACTAGCATGGTGGTTAGCTGCCAATTCCTGTAAAAGGGGATCCGCGGTAAGCCGGCCTGAGATCGTATCGGCTTGGGCGAGCGGGGAGTAGGCAATTAGCGGCAGATGGTGGTTGTTCATTAGGGGGATGAGGTCGAACTCAATGCCACGTTCGTCGAGGTTATACAGGTCCTCATTGGCCAGACAGTTTTTCCCGTTTGGCAGCTGCCACAGTTCGTGCAGGTCGGCCACGTCGAAGTTGGAAACGCCCCAGTGCCGGATTTTCCCCTTTTTGACCATTGCTTCCAACGCATCCACGGTCTCTCCTAACGGAACTGCACCGCGCCAGTGTAACAGGTAAAGGTCAAAGTAATCCGTGCCGACGCGTTTCAAGCTCTGATCAAGACTCGTTTCTAGCTGGCGGTGACTGGCATTTCCCGGGAGAACCTTGTCGATGATATAAAGTTTCTCCCGGGAGTAACCGGCGATGGCGTCCTTGACGACATCTTCAGCTCGGCCCATGCCATACATTTCAGCTGTATCGATAACGGTGGCACCATGATCGAGGGCGGTTCGGATTGCTTTGATTTCTGTTAAGCGTTGTTGCGGATTATCCCCGATATGCCAGGTACCAACTCCGATGGCTGGGAGAGTAGCGTCGCCAAGCTTTACTATTTGCATTAATATCTCCTCCTTAGTAAACGGTTTTTCTTTATTTTAACATATACTAAATAGCGCTTACATGAATGAAATCGGTAGTATTTAGTGTTAATTCTTTATAATAAAATCAATAGAGACCTGTTTAAGCTGTCGGCAATAGTGTATGATGGTATATGTTAAAAATTGGGGGAGTTGTAGATATTGGGAATGTTATTAGATCTTATCACGAAGAAAGAATATTTTGTGTGTCCAAACTGTCATGAGCACTATGAATTTAACCATAGTCAGGTTAAGAGCTTGATCAAGAAGTACGGCCATGTCAACTGCTACTATTGCCGAACTGAATTGAAACGCATTGATGAATAAAAAAACATGTTCTTGGTAAATTGCTGTAGAGCATGTCTTTTTTGTTAAAACCTTTTAATCGGGCCACTAAACCTCAGTGGGGCAAGAGTAGTGTGCCGGCGGACTTGACGAAAATAAAACATCATTTGCTAAATTAACCAAAATTGAATAGCCTAAGTTCAGCGGGTTTGTAAAAACTACGGGCTGGATAAGAGGCGTTGCAAAAGCAGCGGGTTTCTTATTCAGCCTGTAATTTTTCCTAATCGATGTCTTTTGCATACGCAGGTACAGGATAGGACTGATTAGGCGAGGCGGTTTAGTAGGGCTAATCTCAGGACTTGGGGCAAAGCATTCTAAACGGGGATGCTTCGTTATGCATCAGCGAATGTACTGAGCATGCTTTAGCAAGGGCTGTTATCTAATAATTGTTTAGGATATACTAATTGCTAACGAAAGATGAAAGGGGTAGGTAATCATCTATGATAGATTTTGAAAAAGATTTATTTCATCAAACTTATAAAGTGGGCGAGCAAAGTAAAGTAGGAAAATACTTGATGAATAGTGTAGCGTATGGGTCATTACAAGATCTTCAGATTAGTGAAGATACCATTTTAATTGATACCGTTGAAACAAAAAGCCCCAACTATACGTATTCAAAAATTGCGTTGAGTAATAGCGGCGCGACCGTATTAGCAATCGGCTGGAATCCTGGGACCAATCGCGGAGAAGAAGATTCTGCTGTCTGGTCCAAGGTGGCAAGTGAGCGCGCAAAAAAAGACAAAACGCTGCGAAACGAAGTTAGAAAAATAGCGAATAAAGATAAGTATACAAAGAAGGAAGTTAGCGAAGCGTACAAAAAATTTGAAAGCCTGGATCCCACAAGGCGGAACCTCATAAAGCTAATTAGTAATACTTTTGACGAGAAGATAAAAGAGCTTATCATGATCGATCTGATTAGCTGTCGGACCGCTCGAATGAATGGGCAATATATATTAGGCGATGACGCGACTCCGCTTAAGGAAAAATTTACTAGACTTATCGGCGCAGAAAATCAAGACTTCCTCGCCGACTGGTTAGAAAAGGCTACGTATGTTATTCCTTGCTGGGGCAGAAGTTTATCCGCCGCTTCTAAGAAAGAAAAATCGGCGCCGGTGGAGGAAAAATTAAAGCCGCGCCTTATCGAATACCTGTATGGAGCAGACAAAGAAAAAGGAATAAGAGATCTTCTAGCTGAGAACTTAGAAGGGAAAAATGTGTACACAATCAGAAACCGTTTAAGTGAAAAGAATCCGCCACTTCATCCCATCCACCCTGGAGCCAATAATGATGAAAAATTAGTGTCCAATGATGGGTTTGACCTAAACGACATATATTTTTTCAAGCCTTCTAAAAGACGACGAACGAACAAAAAATGATGTTTATAATAGATGGTGTGTTTAAACAAAACTATTCGTTTAATTAGAGTTGGCAGCCATAATGAGCTGTTCCATAAAGATCTAAAGGAGTTTTCAACGAAAATAATTAAAAATAGCTCTCAGACATAATAAAAGTTGAGGTATCTGTCAACTGGTAGTAATGGATTTTATGATATAATATATATAAAATATATATTAGTGTGAAAGGGAAGATTGTTATGACAGTAAAAATCAGAAAGGTTGGGACATCCAATGTTCTGACTGTCCCCAAATCCATTAAAAATCCACAAAAAGAGTACGAGGTATATGAAGGTCGAGACGGAGCTATTGTCTACCTGCCAAAAAAGAAGAATCCTTTTGAGGACCCTGAGTATGTTAAGAGTCATTTGTATGACGGAGATGATACGGGATTTGTCGAAGGAGAGGTAGATGATAACGAACTCCTTTAATAATCAATACATTCCTAGCAGGCAAGACTTAATATGGATTAACTTTAAACCGTCAACCGGAGAAGAAATTCGTGGGAGACATCCTGCGTTAGTCTTAAGTTCAAAAGAGTATAGTTTGATTACGGGACTTGTTATTGTCGTTCCAATAACTCATGCACGTAATAATCGTCTAAAAGACTTTTTCATTCCTTTACATGCTAAAAAGCTAGAGGGTTATATTAATCCATTACAAATCTTTAGTTTTAGTATTCGTAAACGGCATGTTGAATTTGCTGATGAAGTAGCGGATACACAGGATTGGGCGCAAACAATCCAAACGCAAAAAGAAATACTGGGAATCTAATACCATGAGTTTGACAATAAGCTATTTACGATAAACTATATTGATGATATATTCATTGACTTTGCTGAATCATTAAAACTATAATTTTAATGACATGTTGATTAGAAATAAAGTGTCTTCCCTAATATTAAAAAAGCTCTTGTTAACCGGATTTTACTGGTAACAAGAGCTTTAATTCTAGTTAAATCATCCGCATCCCACCATCAATCTGGACCGCTTGGCCGTTCATATAGTCTGATTTAGGCGATGCCAGATAGGATACAAAATCAGCAACTTCAGCGGGCGTTTCTGGTTTACCAACCGAAATACTGCTTGAGAATTTCTTCCAATAATCGCCAGGATGGCCGCCAAGCAGCTTTACCATGTCACTGTCGATTTGCTTCCACATTGGCGTATCAACGATGCCTGGGCAATAAGCATTGACCGTGATGTGCTGTTTGCCAAACTCCTGAGCAGCTACCTGAGTCAATCCACGAACGGCAAATTTGGTGCTACCATATGCGGCCATTAAGGCATCCCCAAAGTGGCCAGCAACACTTGAGGCGTTGATGATCTTACGGACCTTGTCGCCATCAGCTTGCTTCTTAAATTGGGCAACCGCGGCTTGAATTCCCCAAAGATCACCGAAGACGTTGACGTGGTAGATCTTTTCAAGGTCGTCTTCGTTAATGTCCATGACCGGCTTGACAATCATGATCCCGGCATTATTGACATAAGTGTCCAGCCGACCAAAGTTATTTACCGCAGCCTTAACGAACTTCTCGTGATCGGCTTTCTTGGCAACGTCACCTTGAACCGCCACGGCCTTATGACCAGCTTGCTGGATGCTTTCCGCAACCTGCTTGGCGTTATCCTCGTTTAAATCAGCGATTACAACAGCATACCCGTCATCAGCTAACTGTTCGGCGATCGCCTTACCGATGCCTTGACCGGCACCAGTAACCACTGCAACCCGATTATCATTAGACATATTAACAGCTTCTTTCTAATGTTGCCTATGCATTAAACTATAATAACTATCATTGTTTATATTATAGCGCTTTCATTAGTTAGTACAAAAGAAAAGGCATTACTATCAAGTAGTTTTATCTATTAGTAAAACATGTAAAATTATATATGCTAAAATAAAAAAGTGCACTGGCAACCACCAATGCACGAGTGTTACTATAAGGAGCTGATCTTTTTGGGGACGTTCTTTATTGCGCTTGGCTGGTGGTGTATTGCAGTACACCAGAACAAGAGCGCTACCGTTAAGCTATCAGCCTAATTGTTGAATATGATATATTCTCCGTTACGGTTATATTATAGCATGGTTTAGCGAGCTAATCGACCGTCTGGCATTTAGCTGGACGGTTTTTCTGCTTAATTGCACCTAATTGCTTTTTTACGAATACCACCCTACGGGAAAACAGCTTTTATCACCTTCAAGACCTTTAAAAAGACCAACATCAACTCTTTGATTAACTCACTATCCTAAGTATCCAGCAAACAGTCATCACTATAACTGCGATTAACGCCAAGTATCTACAAAGAAGTTCAAAGACGCCACCGACTTGGTATCCGGGTCCCCACCAATGGTCAATCACTCGCCTGTGGCCTTTAACGGGAATCAAGGGAGCAAATAAATTGAGGCTGCGGTTACTAAAGTAGTCTTCTAACAGGTGGAGTAAGTAGCCGATGGACAAGCCCTGATAAAAAGCGGACCACCAGTCTTGTGGCCACCAAATTACGAGCGGATGCACCTTATTCATCAGCCAAAACAAGAGGATGCTAAATCCCAGCCAGCCAAGGATGGTATGGGTGATTCCCCGATGCTTGAAGAAATGGCCGAGATTAACTGGGAGCCAGTGGTTAATCCTGCTGCTCGGCTGGTCGATGTCAGGAATTGAAGCGCCAATTGCCGTTGCTGCTAATAAAGAAACTACTACGGGAACACTGAGCATCCCTTGTTCCCTTGTATTTAACGCCAGGGCTTCAACTAATGCCACACTGCAGATTTGGTGTGATCGTGTTAGCAATCTGGTCACCTCCCCTTTTCTCTTAAAGCCTGAATTCCGGTACGATTGTCACACCCCTCCCCTTTTCAGTCCTAGCAATACGAGCCGTCTAGCTTTAGCTGGGCGGTTTTTAATTAGCGCTAAGAATTGATTGAAAAGCGATGAAATCGCTAATAGCTGGTTTGCTTGCTTCTTTTAAAAACGCCATTCCCACCGGGAAACGATTTTTCTCTTCCGCGATGTCCTTCAACGGGAGCTTTACAATATGCGGGTCAGTTAATTGTACCCCGTCCGCGGGCAGAAACATAAACGAGTCAGAGAGCTTCAAATTCGAGAGCCCGGCGTCAGCGGAATTGACGCTGATCGTCTTGGGCCACCTTAGAAGCTTATCGCGCTGCTTCTTATAGAAGGATAGTCCCCGGTACGGCGGTTCCACCAGTGTTTTCCCTGCTAGTTCATCTTTGGAGATGGTCTTCTGTTTCTTATTGATGAAGCGATCGGCGATGTAGACAACAAAGCGATCGTTAAACAGAAAACGCCATTTGATTTTACTGTGCGGCACAATCGCCCCAACCACGATGTCCAACTGGTGATTTACTAATTGCCCCACCAGGTCATCCCCGAGGGTGTTGTCGACGGTAATGTTGATATTGGGGAATTCACGCTTAAATAGCTCGATTTTATCTAAGATATTATTCTTTTCGTCGCTAATGTATAGCCCAATCTTTAAATGCTGCTGGGCGTGGGAGCTTGCCGTTACCCGCTGTATTTGATCGAATCGCTGGAGTAAATTTGAATACATATTCAGTATCTTCTCGGCAGAAGGCAGTAAGAGCTCGCCGTACGCCGTTAATGAGATATTGTGGTACGAACGCGTGAATAGCTGAACCCCTAACTCGTCTTCGAGCCGTTTGATTTGGTTGCTGATTGTTGGCTGTGTCACAAATAAATTACTGGCGGCTTTCGAAAAGTTTTTAGTGCGTGCGACTTCCAAAAAGTACCTAAGTTCTCGTTGGTTCATATTACTCTCCCTTGATGTATCGGATTTAACTATCATACTTCTGATTTTAAAACTATTTTACGCCAACCACAACAGAACCTATCCTTGAATTGTAAAGATTGTTACTTCTTTAATAAACAAGGAGGGAATGTATTATGTTACGAAAATCAGTTTATTGGCCGAAAGCCAAAGTTGCGGAGTATCACGAAGAAGAGATCAGTGCGGAGCCGAAGCCGGGCGAGGTTCTTATCTCAAATCATTTCTCATTGGTCAGTCAAAGCTCTGAATTCCAATGGTTGGAGAGTGACCTCTCACACGTTGTTCTAGGAACCACCTTCCCGTTCATTCCCGGGTACAGTTCAGCCGGATATGTTCTGAAGGTTGGTGAAGGGGTTAAAGACTTTCATGTCGGCGACAAAGTTATTGGTGCCCCGGTCTATGGTGCCCACTCAAACCTGACTTTTGTTAAAGCGGATGATGTCTACCACGTGCCGGATAACGTCAAGCTGGACGATGCTGTTTTCTATAACTTAGGAATGACGGCGATCTATTCCCTCCATATGGCCCAACTACAGATGGGCCAGTCATTAGCCATCATTGGCTATGGGGTTGTGGGAAAAATTGCCTTGCAAGTGGCCAAGGCCAGTGGTGCCCACCCGATTATAGTCCTGGATCGTAACGATAAAATGATCGAACTGGCCCGGCAAAATGGTGCCGATTATGCTTTTAAGCCCGACGATATCGCAAATATTAAAAAAGCCCTGGATTCGATGGGCGGCGGCGTTGATGTTTCCCTTGATGCTTCCGGTAGCAACCAAGGAATCAACCAGAGCTTAGACCTCGCCAAACCATTCGGCACGGTCATTTGGTGCTCGGCGACGAACAAGCCACAAACGATTGATTATGGGAAGATGTTTATAAAGTGCCTGACCGTTAAGGGTGACTTTGTTAATACCGACATGGATCTTCAGCGGAAGAGCATTCGTGAGTTCCTGTGGCTATTGGGTGAACACCTAATCACCCTTCCTGATCACAGTGACACCATCTATGAACCAACCGATGAAAATATTAAGGATATTTACAGTCACGTATTAAAACACGAGAAAATGAAGAACCCGTTGTTCAAGTGGCGCAGTGACGATGAAAAGTAAGGAGAACCAAGACATGAAAGTATTAGTAACAGCATCCTATGGCCGCATTGGTCACCATTTAATTCCATTATTAGCCAAAGCCGGTGTTGAGGTCCGCGCGGTTGACCCCAATCCAGAACATGAAGAAGCGTTAAAGAAGCTCGGCGCTAGTGAAGTCATCATTGGCGACTTCCGCCGTGATGATGTAATTGAGCGTGAGGTTCAGGGAGTAGACAAGATTTTCCTGGTATTGCCTGATGGCCTTTCGGGGATGGTCGGTATGGCGGAGCGGCTGATTAATGCCGCAGAGTCAGCGGGCGTTCAACACTTTATCTTTAGCTCTTGCCTTAACACGGTTTCCGCCCTCCTGCAACATTGGGAGAAATACCAAGTGGAAGACATGTTGATGGGTTCAAAACTGCACTATACCATTCTCAAGCCTAGTGGCTATATGGAAATGCATTATCCCGCTGGGAAGGGTTCGATCTTTGAAACCGGGGTTTATACCGCACCAATTACGCCTGATCAGATTGGTAATTTGATTTCTCTAGACGATATCGCGGCAGCAGCCGCTAAAGTCATTTTAAGCGCTGACGAGTACTACTACGCATCCCTTGACTTATGCGGTGAAGAAAACTATACGACTAAGCAACAAGTAGAAATCATTTGTAAGGCCACCGGGAAAGAGCCCAAGTTTAATATCGTGCCGGCTCCGCACTTCCCAGATAATCCCCACGCCAGTGAGCAAATTGGGCGGATTGCTGCATATCACTCCAACCACCCATACGCGGGGAATGCCTTTGACTTTGAAAACTTGATGGGCCGTAAGCCAAAGAGCTTCGAAGAATACGTTAACGAGGTCGTAAGTAAGGCGAAGAATTAGTCCGCTCCCCTCTTCCACGTTTTAATGCTGATAGGATGAATTTTAGTAAAGTGCTGCCATCCCTATATTTTCGGGGAATGGCAGCTTTTTATTTTAAGTTGAGGTCCCTCGCCAACTCGGGAATGTGACTAATAATCTTCGGCGTATTAAAATAATATTATCAACATGTTTCGCGGAGGAAGATCAGGATGAATTTTGAGCAGCTCCTTTATGTGGAGGTATTATCACAGAGCAAATCGCTTCATCAGGCAGCCAAGGCACTTCATATCAGCATTCCGGGGCTCAGTACTTCGATCTCGCAACTGGAAGCGGAACTCGGCTTTCCAATCTTTAACAGGAATTACGGTGGGACGACCCTGACCAAGGAAGGCAATGAGATTTTAAACTCGGTGCTGCAGGTTTTAAAAGCGAAAAACCAATTGGATAAGGTTACCGCGCAGATCAACAGCAACGTGCATAATGAAAAGATCACCATTCAATACGTAAGTACTAAGTTAACCCCGGTGATTAATGAATGTATAGCTGAGTTTTTAGAAACGACCAATGATGTATATCTTGATATACGGGTTGGCCATGGCAGTTCAGTGATTAATAATGTGCGGTCACATCGGATTGATGCCGGTTACTTGGCCCTGTCTAACGATGAGCTAAGCAGCCTGCCCAATAACTTAGAGTTTTTGCCAGTGTGCACTAGTTCGATGAGTATTATGGTTGGCCCCAATAGCAAACTTTATCATTACCATGGTAAGTTAACGACGGATCTTTTAAAAAAGCAGCGTTACTGTATCTTCAACGATCCGTTTAACCATAAGACGTTTGACCAGTTACAGTTTGTCTGTGGGCCCTTAGATTTGGCATTGTCTTCTGACGACGGGGCGTTCCTGGTTAACTCAATCACGACCAATGATTTAGTAGGCATCGGCCGAAACGTAAAGTTAAAAGACCGGTATTGGGCTGATAAACAGGGGTTGCAATATATCGATTTGAATGATTTGGTTCCTAGTAGTTTCCAGTTTGGCGTATTGATAAATAAGGATGAGAACCTGCCCGAAGCAACAGAAAAATTTATTAAGAAATTGAATCAAAAAATTATTGGTGAAACCAAAAAATAGGGATCCTTTTAGGAATCCCTATTTCGCTTATTTGTGAGTTTCTGCATAGCCCATCTCAATATGTTTCGTACTCTTCAAAACTTCTTCGGCGGGCTTTATTAACACATCCGTCCCAGGCAGTTGCATATCCTTCGGAACATTAGTCATCCCAACGATCAGACCTGGAGTTAGGTGTAGATCGGCGAGGTTTTCTTTGGTGAAGGCCTGATTAATCTGGTCACCCTTCCCCTCTTCGATCTTCTTGCCAATTTGATTATCCATGAGCGTTGCCCGGGCGACTCCTACTAAATCCATGTAATTTAGGGCATCCTTCATCTGTTCCTCGGTTCGGATCCCGCCGGCAACAATCTCCAGTGCATCCCCATTAATCTTTTCACCTAATAGTTCTGCCAGGGTTTTGGCGGAATCTCCTAACTGCGGCTTTTGCTTGTAATCAAGGCCGGATAACTGGGATAGGTGAATGTAGTCAAAGTCGAAACTCTTCGTTAACATATCAACCAGCTGCTGTGATTCATGCCAGGTGTAGCCGATGTTCTCACCATGAATCTCCTCGGGAGAAATTCGATAGCCGACGATAAAGCCCTTTGGTGCATATTCCTTAACGACCCGGAAGACCTCCTTGGAGACTTCTTTAGCGAAGTTCATCCGCTTCTCTAAGCTGCCACCCCAGTAGTCCGTGCGGTGGTTAGAGTATTTAGAGAAGAATTCCTGAATCAAGTAGTGGTTAGCACCATGAATTTCGACTCCATCGAATCCACAATCGATAGCCCGCTTAGTGGCGGCACCGAAGTCCTTGACGATCTGCCAAACTTCATCGCTGGTCAGCTCATGCAATGGGTAGTCGATCCATGGAAAATCCATGTTCGTTGGTACCTCAACTTGGCCCCCTAAGATATGACGAAATTTAGCTTCCCGGCCAGAGTGAACAAGTTGTAAGATGGCCTTATTGCCATCCTTCTTCAGGACCTTGGCGACCTTGGTGAGTCCGGGCTTAAAGGAATCGTTGTAAATGGCCAACTGTTCCATTTGCCGTGAGATTGACCGGGATGGGCCACCGTTTGGGCTAACACTGGTATATTCGACAATCACCATTCCTGCTGATTAGGAGCGAGCATTATAGTAGTCGATTGTTGCCTGACTTACCTTTTCATCCACCCCGCTGCTCGTTAACATTGGAGCTTGGACGATGCGATTGTTAATGGTAGCACCATGCCGAAAGGTTACTTTATCCGTTAGTTTTTTCATGTTGTAAGCGCCTCCTATAGCTTATGTGTAAAGGTTAACATAGGAAATGCCGCCTGAATATTATGGAAGAATTAACAAACTATTAAGCGTTACTTAACGCCTTAGAGTATCCCAACTAAAACTTTCCATCAGGGAATGCTTAAAATGATCAGTGCTGAACTAACGGGCCTAAATAAAAAGGATTCGATTACCAATAAATCGAATCCTTTTGTTCTGGTTATAAACAGACGCGCTAATCAGCCGTCTTCTCTTTAATTACCTTGGCAGAGTGCGCAAGCTTTTCTTCTTCTTCATCAGTCAATTTAACTTCAGGGAGGTCTTCAATGCCGTTACGACCAATTACTGCCGGATAGCCGACATAGCAGTCGTACTTCTCCATGAAGGCCGAAACCGGCATAAGGGTGTGTTTATCGCTGAAAATTGCCTCAATGATCTTAACGGCACAGCTGGCAACCCCAAAACAGGTGTAACCCTTCCCGGCCATGATGGTGAAGGCCCCGTTCTTGATTTGGGTGGCTAATTCATTCAGGTTGATTTTCCCTTCATCAGCGAGCGCCGTCAGCGGTTTGCCATCGATATGAATGGTTGACCAGGCGGTGAACTGGGAGTCGCCGTGTTCCCCCAACACGTAGCCGTCGACATTTTGCGGGGCTTCATTAAAGTGATCGCCCACGGCACGCTGCATTCGCGAAGTGTCCAAGAGGGTGCCAGTCCCAAAGATGCGGTCATAGCGGATTCCGGTGGCCTTTTGCAGAGCGTCCACGATGGCATCAAACGGGTTGGAGATGTTGATGAGGATGCCGTTGAACCCGCTGTCTTTGATCTTTTCGCCAACCTCGCGGGCGTTCCGCAAATTGATCGGTAGTTCAGCAAACCGGTCCCCGGTGCGATCAGTAGCCTTGATGTCGCCAAAGGCTGTTACAATGATATCTGCATCAGCCAACTCTCGGTAATCATTTTGCTTGATCACGGCTGAATGGGCGGTTTGCGCAAAGGAGTCGCCAAAGTCATTATATTCAGCGGCCACCTTTTTTTCATTTTGGTCAATCAATACTAATTCGTCAACCATCCCCTGCATCAGCAAAATATGGGCAACGGTGGTGCCTACGTTGCCAAGCCCAATAACACCAATTTTATGCATTTGAATCACTCCTGTCATGAATGTAAGCGGTTACTATACATATTTATTTTAACATAAAAGCGGTCTTGTGAAGAGAGGCAAATCCCTTAAAAAGTCCTTGGCAGTTAAGCGGCGGGATTAGGGGGATGATATTCTTAAAGCAACGGGTTCAAATACTAAGTTTTCTTCACAATGAAAGTGATTTCAGCTAATGATTCCGCGGTATTTAGCGCCTACCGTTGTGGCTCTCCCCTATCCATGGTAGATTAGACCCTAATTATTAGAGGAGTGGTCTACATGTTACAGGTAAATACATTGTTTATCATGATTGCCAGTATCTTGGTGTTGTTGATGACACCCGGCCTGGCGTTTTTCTACGGTGGTCTAGTCAATCGGCGGCACGCCAACAATATGCTATTGACGGTTTTCATGATGTGCGGGTTGGCCGTGATTCTCTGGATTATCCTCGGGTATTCCCTCTCCTTTTCCGGGAACCATTGGGGAGTAATTGGTAACTTGAAAAACATCCTCATGATCCATGTCCCGATCGATGCCGTTACCAAAACAGGCATCCCCATTGGCGACTACACGATGTTTATGATGATGTTTGCCATCATTACGCCAGCGATCTTCTGCGGGTCCGTAGTCGGTCACGGCCGGTTTAACTTCCTGGTGATTTTTACTATCTGCTGGTCAATCTTGGTCTACTACCCGCTTGTTCACATGGTGTGGGCCCCACACGGGTTGTTAGCATCCCTTGGGGCGGTGGACTTTGCCGGTGGACTGGTGGTTCACGTAAACGCCGGAATCACTGCCTTGATCCTCTCCAGCTGGGTCGGCCGGCGCCAAGAGGTTACCGCCCAGCATAATAATCTATCCTGGGTGTTAATCGGGACGGCGCTATTGTGGATTGGCTGGTATGGCTTCAACGCCGGTTCTGCCTTAGCCGTTAACGATACGGCTGTTCAGGCAATGTTAACCACTACCATCTCGTGCTCAACAGCAATGGTTACATGGATGATGCTGGATCGCCACCACTTCAACCACGTTACCCTTGCCGGTGCTTGTAATGGTGCAATTGCCGGTCTCGTGGCGATTACCCCAAGTGCGGGTTACGTTACACTGGGTGGTTCAGTAATTATTGGGATGATCGGTGCGGCCATCAGTCAGTACTTTATTGTAAAAATCAAGCCCCGGCTGCCGATCGATGACGTTGTCGATGCCTTTGGCTGCCATGGACTGAGTGGCATCTGGGGAAGTGTTGCTACTGGTATTTTTGCCAGCCATCAAATCAGTAAACAGGTGCCTAATGGATTGTTGTTTGGCGGCGGGCTACACCTCCTTGGCAGTCAGGTTTTCGTTACGCTATTAACCATTGTCTTTGTTGCCATGATGGATATCGGATTGATTAAACTGCTTACGACAGTTCTTCCCGTTTCGGTTGATAATAAGGGGCTGGCGGCGATTCAAAGTAAAGATCTATAAAAAATAACAGGTCGGCAAAAGACCGTCACGCCCCTAAATCAGAGTAGTGGACGTGCGCTTTTGCCGACCTCTATATTTAATGTGTTTTAGGCTAAGGGACATCCCCTGCCTCACAACTTTATTGTAGTATTGGGTTTATTGATTATTTCTCTTCCAATAGGTAATCGAGTCATACTTAACACCGGTTAAGTCTTCGCAAATTGCCTTAGTATGCGGATCGACGTCCTTCATGCTACCACCATGTTGTAAGCGAACCAGTTCGGCAGAGAACACCTTGAAGGTCTTCTTGCTAAGGTGGAAACGACTAGCAAAATACATGGCGAGGATAATCATGCCACCAACACCGACTGACATAATAAGCGTGATCATTATGATGGCACTGTGTGGCTGGGCAATGGCTCCGGTAGCGGATTTCTTGAACCCGGAAAAGTCCAGCAGATACCCCGCAACAACCCCGGCAAGCCCTTGACTGATCTGGTTG
Source organism: Limosilactobacillus sp. (assembly GCF_051873075.1). Lineage (GTDB taxonomy): Bacteria > Bacillota > Bacilli > Lactobacillales > Lactobacillaceae > Limosilactobacillus. The sequence goes on from NZ_JBJEEM010000057.1 coordinate 30,166, forward strand.
ATGAAGGTCATCACCGACGCAAACAGGCCGGAACGGTTTTTCCCGGTAACCAGGGTATCGAGGTCGGGGATGAACGGAAAGGCGTTCCACGGGGTAAAGTAGAGAATGTACAAGCCAATTTCGTAAAGGATCATTCCAATGACCAGGTAAGCCATAATATGAGCGGGTTTCGTCATGGCGAGGATTCCCCATATAATGGCACTGATTAAAATTAAGGAATAACCAAAGAGATCCATGGCCCGGTAACTGATCTTGGTAATGACAATCCCGGCAATGATGGTTACTGGAACTGAAACAATACTGAGCGACTGGAGGAAACCAGAAGTACTAGTGGTCTTCCCTAAGACATAAACAATGTAGTAAACGAAGACCGTGCTGAAAAGGATGGAGGCAAAGTACGAGCTGAGGTAGATTCCCATGTGAATCCGGAAGGTCTTGATTTTGAAAGTTGAGAAGTAATTCTTCAATTCAGCTTTAAGGCCATGGTTAGTACCATTTTCCGCTTTCGCCTCGGCGTCCAGCTTCTTGGCTTCGGCCTTGGTAACGAAGTGCTCCCAAGTCGTCTTGTAGCAAATCCAAATCAAGAAGACGGTCACAACGGAAAAAATGATCTGCGTTAGGAGGTACGGCGTTGGTGAAGTCTTAGGGTAGACCTTGAACAACAGGGCTGGAATGAATTGGGTTAACATTCCCCCCAGCCCGGCAATCACCATCCGGGTGGTCGACATATAAGTCCGCTCGTTAAAATCCTTGGTCATTTCATTGGGGAGGCATTCCCAAGGAATTTGCAAAACTGACATCAGAATCGTCGTCAGTAAATAGGTCACCAGGTAGTACCAGTAGGACATTCCGGCGATCCAAAGGGTGATTGGGACCAGGACTGATGGCATCGCAACCAGGAGGAAGATATGGCGCCGCCCAAATTTCCGCCCGAGCCGATATTTATAAATGTTATCGGAGATATTTCCCATAAATAGTGAGGCAATCGCATCCGCGACCCGGCCAATTAAGAAGATGGTTGCGCCCTGTCCAGCGGATAGTCCACAAAAGGTGGTGTAGAAGAACAGTAACCATGCCCCGACTAGGCCCTGCATTGAGATACTGAAAAACGAGAAGACCCCGAAGCCGATTGAGCGGCCAATGCCGATCTTTCCCCGCCTTTGGTAGATCCGCCGGTTTTTGTATTCATCCCAGCCATCATGAATGGTTTGCTGAGAATAGTTGTGATCGTTATTCATAATCAATTTCCTCCCTGCTAATTAAAAGTCATCGTTTAAGGCCTCGCGGAGCTTATCCGCCAGGTGTTTATCTGACATTTCGCGATACGTTGTCCAAAGCGTCATCACCCGGGCATCCCCGGGGAGCTTCACGAACCGGCGCTCCCAACCGTCTTCATCGGCCGTATCACCGATTGCCCGGATGTATTGGCGAAGGAACTTAAGCTTGTGGACGGTTAATGGAACGTTGTTGTCAGCATCATTTACGTAAAAGTCGCGCCACTTTGGTGAGGGGTTATTTTCCCTGACGATCATGATCTTGTTCATTTCGCTGACCGCTGCATCGGCCTTGAGAAATGCGAAGATTAAATTATTGTTCTTTTTAGACATTTGCAGCTCGTAGGCCTGAATCAGTTCATCGAGGGCGGCTAGACCGGCGGCTTGGTTGACGACACTCATGTACAGGTCACCGTAGAGCAGGTCATGGCAGTGGCGATCCGTCGTCTTCAGCAGTAAGATTTCAACGGTTTTCACCAGTTCTTGCCAATGGGGTAACGAGGGTTCGACCAGCTTCTTGATCTTGGCCAAATCACCAGCTAGCGAGCCCTCGTTGGTAAGCCAGCCGGCATCGGTTAACCTGCCGTTTGGTGTTACCCAGGCTTGAATTATTCGCCGGATCAAAAACGGTGCAAACTCATCCCCCGCGGTTTCGTCGCGGTGTTTTCCGTACTGAACGACGTTTCCCCAGTATCGCTTGTAGTAACTAATAATTTCTTCTTGGTTTTCCGTGTAGTACGTCGTCACATAATCATGGAGGATCTGATCCAAGCTTCGTGCGCGGTAATCGGTCTGCCAGCTTTGGGCAATTTCGCGCAGGTACAGGATATGCGGCTTGATGTTGCCGGTATTGATCAGCTCGATGGTGTCCATATTGTTTTTCCGGGCCTGCGCAAGCTCTTCGGAAACAAAGGCCGGACTGTTCGACATCAGACCTAGCATGTTGGATGCCTGGAGGTCGTGAAAGCCAGCATGGTAGTATAGTCCCCGGAGCCGATGATTTGGATTAGGGACATTGAGGATCGGGATGCGTGGGTTGTCTAACCCCTGCCGCCGTGACACCATCTTCCCGTAGCCGCTGTCAGCCCAGATTTCAATGACGTCGTCGGGAATTTTTAATAAGCCATCCCGGTACATTTGAGTAAGCTCGCCGTAGATGTTGATCGCCATGGGCGCCGCGGGGTCGTACTTCTTGACCAGGTCATACTGTTCGCCAAGGATATGGTTGATTACTTCCGCAATCTTGTCCGTGGTCCATTCCTGGCTATTGTCATCAACCCAGAACGGTTTGTCCCCCTGGCCCCTGAAGCCCAGGCTATAGATGACGGGGATGTTGCGCTGTGCAATGATTGCCGCTTTCCATAATTGCCTGAATAGTTCCGGATACTTGACGTAGGAAGCTGTCAGGTGCGGGTATTTGCGCGCAAACATCTCGGCGCCGAGCGGCTCTGCATGGTGTTGGGCGATAATCAGGCCGTACTGGGCTGCAACCCGCCGATTCTTTTGGGATGTTAGATCCGTGCCGGGAATGATTGTGTTGCAGCCGACCCGCAACGCGGTTTCAAATGCCCGCTCCCAAACGTATTGATTGGAATCATGGTCTTTCCAGGTCATCAGAAATAGTTCGTCATTGATAAACCACCCACGATACTTTGTCTTGTATTTTGGGAGGTGGAGGCCGAAGTTTGACCATTTAATACTCGGGACTCGTTTGACTGGGGTATCCATCCAGTACCAGAAATCATCAATTCCTAATACCGAACACGAAACCGCCAGGGCCCCGTACATCACACCAATTGCCGTCGAAGCCTTGATCGTTACCCGATTTTTCTCCGGGATAATCTGGTATTCTTCGGCAGGAATATTAGCCTTGGGATCAAGTGCCAAATAGATCAAATTATCTGCTTGGCCATCTTGAGTGACTTTACTGATGTCCCGTTGCAGAATACTTTGTGCGTTCTTTAAGACCGGGTTTGTTAGATCCGAACTTGTAACCCGCGTATTTCTTGATATTTCAAATTCCTGATTAAGCATATTAGTCCTCCTTGTCCTATTTCAACGGTGTTATAATCATTGTAACCGCTTTATTTGCAATAATAATTGCAAGGAGCGACTCAAATATTGCAAAAGGAGATCTTCATGCGTCACTACAATGATTTTCCGCTCGACGGCACCCTTAACCAGGAAATTGTCTGTTTCCATCACCGTGACACTTACCATGCCAGCCCATTCCATCATCACCTCAACCACATTGAATTGTTTTTGTTTCTTGGCGGTGACGTTGACTTCTTATCTAAGAAGGTCAATGTCAAGCTCCATCCCGGGGACTTAGTTATTATTCCTAATAACGTCTGGCACCGGGCGTATACCTTATCGTCTCAAACTTATGACCGCCTGTTTATCAACATTGAGATTGCTAAGATCAAAGCACTCTCAACTAGTGAAACCGACTTATTCAGGTGCTTTACTCAGTTGCCCGTGGGCTGGGACATCAACGTTATTAAGCTCAATCAACCAGAAGTCGACCAATTTACTAACCTATGCCATCAAGTTATCACGTGCCTCAGCAGGAACAGCTACGGCAAGGACGTTCAGCTCAATATTCTCCAGGCTAAGCTCCTCCTGCTCGCTAACCAAGCAACAAATGGCCGCAACAGTGGTGAAACGAACAGTCAGCCCAACCGTCTGCAGAAACTATTGGATTATATCGACACTAATCTTGACGGTAATTTACACCTCAATCACCTCGCTGAACGGTTCTTCCTAAATCCCGACTATTTGAACCGCTACTTCCGTAAAGAAGTCGGAATCCCGCTGCACGCCTACATCATGCAGCTCCGGATGGAAAAAGCGCGTCGGCTACTTTTGGAGGGGAAAAGTATTTCCACGACCGCCATTGCCTGTGGTTATCCCAACTACAGCAGCTTTATTCGGGTCTTTTCCAAGACGGTGGGGATGCCCCCGGCTCAGTTTCGGCAACAGCAAAGCTAAGATGTTTATCGACTTTTTTATAAGTGAGTTTTACCGGGTGAGAAAATTAATATTATAAATCTGCCACCACTTGCCAAACTTATGCGATAATTGAGTTGTTCGGAGGAGTAAACAGTTAACCGGAATATTATCAAATACCGTCGAACGTAATCAATTGGAAAGGCGGTGCTATCGGTGATAAGAACAGAAAAGGTAAAACTATCCCCGAATCGAATGATGAAAAAAGCGCTCGATGATCTATGTGATTACCGCCGTTAT
>NZ_JBJEEM010000058.1:0-1584 GCF_051873075.1 Limosilactobacillus sp.
GATCCAGCCTCCTGTTTTTTATTGAGTATGTTAGATTTGGTGAGCGGAACGCCCCTTGCGAATAGCGGCCCGCCGGTTTTCATCGAACTTTTCTTCTTGTTCTTCGACTGGCTTGATGACCTTCTTGTGAAATGCTAAAGCCCCGCTGGCTAATGCGGCAATCGTTGATGCAGCACCAATGAAAACACCCTTGGTAAATTGCTTCATAACATAGTTCCCCCTTTAGTTATTTAGTTAATTCTATTATGATTTACTTAGTTAGGATTTACCAGTGGTTTGTGGTAAATTTTGTGATAATTTATAAAATGTAGGAGCAAAGAAAATGACAAAGATTGTTGCAATTGTGGGCCCGACCGCGGTAGGAAAAACTTCCCTGTCGATTGACCTTGCCAAACATTTCAACGGTGAGGTGATTTCGGGTGACTCGATGCAGGTTTATCGACACTTGGACATTGGGACGGCCAAGGTCACCCCTGCTGAGATGGCTGGGGTTCCCCACCACCTGATTGATATTTGCGACGTTCAGCAGCGTTACTCCGCCGCTATGTTTAAGCAGCAGGCCGAGCAGGAAATTACCGTCATCGCCGCGCGTAACCACCTGCCCCTGGTAGTTGGCGGGACGGGATTCTACCTACAGACACTGACTGATAACCTTACCCTGGGCCAGGACCACTTTGACGACCGTTCAGCCCAGATTCGCCAGCGCTGGAACCAGCTGGCAACGGAGAAGGGGGCGTCCTATGTCCGTCAACGCCTCGCTGAATTGGATCCCGTAGCCGAGCGGCACATCGAAAAGGGTAACCTGCGCCGGGTGATCCGGGCCTTGGAAGTAATTGAAAAGACTGGGAAGCGTTTTTCTGACCAGCCACACCAAAAGAGCAGTAATGACTACCTGCTGATCGGGCTGACGACTGAGCGGCCCGTCCTGTATGACCGGATCAATCGGCGGGTGGACCTGATGATGAAAGACGGCCTGTTGAATGAGGCCCGGTGGCTGTACGAGCACGACGGGACCAACCTGCCCGCCGGAAAAGGGATCGGCTATCACGAGTTCTTCCCGTACTTTGCCGGGGAGATCGACCTGGCCACGGCGGTTCGCAAGGTCAAACAGGATTCCCGGCACTATGCTAAGCGTCAGCTGACCTGGTTCCGCAACAAGATGGACGTGCACTGGTTCGACCTGGTCAGCGGCCGTAACCAGCCTGAACAAATTAACGAATTGGTCCAGTCGTGGTTAATTAAATAAAGTCAATCAGCATAAAAGATTTTAATTACCTTAAAGTTTTAATATTAATTGACTTGTTTAAGGTGGGTTGGTATCCTTAAAAACGTATTGAAGTGGTGATTGCGGACTGATTTTACGAGCATTTAGTATTTATTGGTCTATGCCAAACTAGATTGTTCGGTTATCGATGGTTAAGAAGATTGCTTAATAAAATTAAGGTCACGATTGCCGCCATGCATTAGCGTAACTGGTTTTTACTGAAAGGGAATGAATTTTAATGGCTAAGCGAGAATATACAAAAGAAGAAGTTCGTCAAATGGTGAAAGATGAAGATATTCGTTTCTTGCGGGTAATGTTCA
>NZ_JBJEEM010000059.1:0-33853 GCF_051873075.1 Limosilactobacillus sp.
TAAATCATACGCTAAGGCTTTCTAATTTACACAAACTTCTTGACACTCTCTTTTTTCTCCTAATACCAAAAAAGAAAACCAAGATAAGGCGGTTCTGGTGCTAAGCATAGGGATGTCCTTGTTGATTTATTCCCATTTAGTGAGTGTAGTAATAACTTTAGAAACATTCCTGTTAACATTGTTAATCTACTCATTAACTGGGAATTTTGGTAAGGCTTTGTCACAATGGAAAAAAGTTGTCAAAAGCATTATATTAACGTTTCTTTTATGCTTACCGCTTTGCTACATGTTTATGTTTGATTATATCGGTAAAAATATTACATCAACAAAGTTGGGTATAATGTTGAATTTGGTGCAGCCTCTATCACTGATTATTAACAGCTCGATTGATAACCTCATTAATGCAAATAGTATAGGGATATTCCTAATTTTTACTTTTATGTTTGGCTGGCTTTTTTTGGGAAAAAAGCAGGAGCAGTCAAAATTATATATATGTATTTATTTATTAGGGTTGTTTTTTCTCCTTATTGCCTCTGCCTCGTTCCCGTGGTATTTGTTTAATCACGGCGCTCTTGGTGTTATTCAAATTCCATATCGGTATCTTGAATTTTCAGCTTTCTTTTTTTCCATTATTTTTGCCAAACTTTGTGCAACATTTTTGACAGAGAAACTAAATTTAACGTTTACTTGTGCTACGGCGCTTGTTCTTGCTGTAACCATATTCAGCTATTGGGTACCAGTAAAAGATATTTACACTGAGCTAAAGACTTCTGTTCCTACGCAGTTTAGTCAAGTAAAAGAAAGAAAATTTTCTCGTAGTATTCTAGATAAATTTAATTACGATCATCAGTTTGACTATATAATACCGTGGGGTGAAACAGACTATTTCCCGGAAAAGTCAATTACTAATCCGCATAATAGTGGGAGTATTGTCAGGGGAAAGATCTATTCAAACGGTAAGAGGATAAGAACGGTAAAGACTAAGTATTTACCTAATGTCATTGTTTATAATGTGAGCCACGCTAAGTCATGTGATTTGGATTTACCTTGCATTGCTTACCACCATACCTATGTCAAGGTTGACGGAAAGCTTGTTAACTATAAAGAAAGCGATCGCGGAACAGTGCTTATTTCTCATAATGCGATAAAAAAGAATTCAAGTAGAATTGAAGTGGGTTTCAATCCCGGAGCTTTTTATTATCTTTGCATGGTTGTTACGATCAGTACATGGATTGTCATTATAATTCGGAAAGTAAGGGTAAAAGAGAAAATAGGTAGGGAATAGTCAAAATTCATTTTATGGTATTGAAATATTAACTATTAATAATTTCGATAGCACATGATAAAATTTGAGTAACTCTTGCAGTTTGTATCAGGAATTTAAGACTGGAGTAAGTAATAAACTAGGGAGTCAATTAAATGAAAAAGCATTTTAAACTGTACAAAAGTGGAAAGAAATGGGTGACGACAGCAATTGTCTCCTTTGTGGCAATTACCGGCCTCTCGTTAGGAGTAGCACATGCGGATACCAATAACGATGTCGTTTCATCACCAGAAACGGCCAGCGTAGTTAAGAATGATGTTGATAACACAGTGGCCACCCCAAGCAACGTAAAGACCAATGATGAACAAAGCGATAAAACAGTTAGCACAGATTCTATAAATGAATCAACCATTGCCACCCATGCAGCGCAGCAATCCGTTCAAAACGGCTGGACCAAAAATGATAGTGGCCAGTGGACGTACTATACGAATGGCCAGGTTCAAACCGGGCGAAGCTACTCTTATTTGCCAACGGTTGGGAGTAACCAGGGGCATAACTGGTACCTTGTAGATAATGGTGTCGTTCAGTCGAAGGTTCAGCCATGGGCAGGCTCTTACTATTACTTTGATCCTGCCACCTATTTACGGGTCGACAACGATTATCGGCAGTCTCAGTGGGGCGATTGGTACATGTTCGGCAATGATGGTCGGGTCGTCGGCGGTAAGTATACTTACCAAAATAAGACCTACTACGCAAACCCACAGACCTATCTTCGTGAACGAAATCAGTATGTACCGACTCAAAGCGACGGCAGTGGTCTCTTGCTAGGCAACGATGGCGCAGCACTGTCAGGTGTTCAATCCTGGAATGGCCGCTACTACTACTTCAATCCGAACACTTACCTCCGTGCCAACCAACGGAATTATGTTCAGTCTCAGTGGGGCGACTGGTATCTGATCGGGGATAATGGTCAGGTCCTGTCTGGAGTGCAACAGTGGGCTGGCACCTATTACTACTTTGACCCGGTGACCTACCTGCGGGTGGATAATAATTATGTTCAATCGCAATGGGGTGACTGGTACATGTTTGGCCCGGATGGCCGCATCGTAACGGGACCGACCAAGTGGGCTGGCGGATTATACTACTTTGATCCGGTGACTTACTTGCGCGTGGATAATCGATACATTTCGACCTTGGCTGACGGCCGCGGCTACCTGTTTGGTGCTGACGGGCGGGCACTTACCGGTGTTCAACGGTGGAATGGTACCTACTACTACTTTGATCCGGTGACCTACCTGCGGGTGGATAATAATTATGTTCAATCGCAATGGGGTGACTGGTACATGTTTGGCCCCAACGGTCGGATTGTCACCGGTGCTTGGCAATGGTATGGGAATACTTACTACTTTGATCCAGTAACCTATTTAAAGGTCACGAATCAATGGGTTGGTAACAATTACTATGGTGATGATGGGGCACGTTTGGATAACCTTAGTAATAAATCCTTAATTGTTGATGGGGTTTTGCAGCGGACCGATGCCACTGGTAAGGTCGTCAATAAGACAACGCCTAACTTTCCTAATCTGAGTCAGCTTTCCTTTACTGGTGATCTTAAGGGAATATCCAAGGATAACCGGAAAGCAGTTCAGGTAAAGTTAAACTTGACTGATGGGACAAGTACAACGGCCTGGGCAACGATCAAGTGGCAGGGGAATAGTAGTTTGGCGTGGGCCAAGAAGGGGTACCGGGTAAAGCTCTTTAAAGATGCTGATATGACCAAGAAATTGAAATTAGAACTGCCCGGGAGTGGTTTTGCTACTAACTCCTTTAACCTCAAGAGCTGCTTCACTGACCCAACGATGGGCCTGAACATTGTGAACGCCCGGCTTTATCAGCAAATTACCGCAACGCGTACGGGCCTAGCGGACAGTATCGTTGCTAAGATGCCAAACTACGGTCAAGTTAATGGCTTGCCAGTCGAGCTGGGAATTAATGGTTATGATCAGGGATTGTACGTTTTGGAGACTTACCATGAGGATAAACTGTACAATTTAAATGATAAGAAGACCAATAACATTGCGTTAAGTGCCAACAATGACGATGAGCCATCGACTGGCTTTTACCAGCAGGTAGGCGTTGGTAACCTTGTTGATACAACTTTTGCTAACATTTCACCGGAAAAGGTTGATCAGACGGTCGTCGATCAATTCGATCAATTGTACCAGCTTGCTAATGCCAGCGATCAGGATTATGCTCGGTTGGAAGGAAAGTATATAGATGTTCCTGCCGCTATTGATTATTTGGCTTTCTCGTTTGCCATTAATAATTCTGATGGCCTGCGAAAGAACATTACTTACATTTCAAAGAATGGAAGTAAGTGGGTCTTTATGCCTTATGACCTTGATATGACCTGGGATAATAGTTTTGACGGCAGTGTCCAAGACATTAACAAGAACTTTGAAACTGAGATTCAAGAGCGTGACAATAAATTATTATCCGCTTTCTACGCTCACCATAAGCAGGACATCATTAATCGCTACAAGGAATTACGGACCAGTGTCCTGAGTACGGACCACGTTACCAGCCTGTTTAAGGAATGGTTCAATTCTATTCCCGCTACAGCCTTTGATAACAACCGTTATCTATGGGATGGCCTGCACAATGATGATACCCGGCGGAAGAGTATTTCACCGGATCAGCTTTACCAGATTATTCAGCAACGTTTAGATAGCGTTGACCATTTCTGGAATATCTAACTATTGCTTAATTAAACCACCTTCAACCTTTCAACTTATCTGGCGGATTGAGGGTGGCTTTTTTGAATAAATCCGCTTTAATTGAACAAACAATGGCCAATAAATGTTAAAGTAAGGATGGTAACTAAGTGGTTTATTCGAGTAGGAGGAAATGATTTTGAAAGCTAAAATTGCCAAATTAGCAATGCTAGCAGCGGTATCAACGGCGGCCGGCTTAATGCTGAATGGTGTTAATGCCAAGGCAGATACTACTGTTAACGATCAATCTGCTATCCAGCAGCAGGCTAATAACACGAGCACGAGTAGTTATACGCAAAATAATGTACAACTCTACTCTAATAATTTAATCCAGACCCAGACACAGGCAGCGACGGCCTCAACTGCTAGTGCACAGAACATCAATATTCCAGCGGGATATACACTAGATGCCGTGCGGAATGTTCAAAATACTACCCAGGCTAATGATTTGGAAAAAATTTCAATTAGCGGGGTGTACAACAACAATTACCGGCAGGATGCGGGCGCTCAGCAAGAAGCAGTGGATATTAATAACCTGACTTCTGACCAAACTGTTCAAATGAATCAGTATGCTTTAAACCTGGTTAATAAGGTCCGCTCTGAGTTTAATGAGCAGCCGTTCATTCAGAACCAAAACTCGATTGATACGGTCAAGCAGATGGCCTTGCAATACCAGGATAAGGACGAAAGCCTGCTAAATGGCCATTGGCATGATCAGGATATTCTGCAGGGTCACGCCGAGAATATCTCAGCCTTTCAAATCTACATTAACAATGTTTCAGGATTGCGGGCCCGGCCATTTGACGAAGCACGGGGATCGGATTTCATTAATACCAACAGTGTGCCGCTCTTCAGCGTCAGCAATATGGATGATCTGCAAGCGATGATTTACTATGGGGTTACCCTGATGCTCTTCAAGGATGCGGATGACCTCTTTGGGCATGCCCAGAATTTCCTGACCAATTATCAGTCTAATAACCTGATGTCAGTCTACCCCTCTTTGACGGAGGGGACGGGAACTGGTAAGTATTCCAACGGAACAACCTTTACTTATAAGCTCCAAAACGTCGATATGCACTTTATCTGGGCTGGCCAAAACCAAGCTGGACCGAACCAACCAAGTGATGACAACACAACCGGTTGGCGGATTTCGTCAGATGGCAATCATTATGTTTACTACCAAAATGGTCAACCGCTGAGTGGCCGTCAATATATTAAGCTGCCAACGATCAACGGTACGGGGACTAATTGGTACTTAGTTGACAATGGAGTTGTCCAATCTGGTGTCCAGAAATGGGCTGGTACCTACTACTACTTTGATCCGCAGAACTACTTACGGGTGGATAATGATTATGTCCAATCCCAGTGGGGCGACTGGTACCTCTTTGGTTCGGATGGTCGAATCTTGACTGGTGTCCAGAAGTGGGCCGGTAGCTATTACTACTTTGATCCGGTAACCTACCTGAAGGTAACGAATGATTATCGGCAATCCCAGTGGGGTGATTGGTACCTCTTTGGTTCGGATGGTCGAATTCTGACTGGTGTCCAGAAGTGGGCCGGCACCTACTATTACTTTGATCCGATAACCTACTTACGGGTTGACAACAATTACGTACGGTCACAATGGGGCGATTGGTATATGTTTGGCCCGGATGGTCGGATTGTTACGGGACTCTATAATTGGATGGGTAGCCTCTACTACTTTGATCCAGTAACCTACTTAAAGGTAGTCAACCAGTACGTTTATGTTAATGGAATTCGTTATTGGGCAAACGCGAATGGTCAATTGACCCTGGCCTAGTGCCATTAAATACCGCGGAAAGCCTTGTCGATGATTTGTTGTCGACAAGGCTTTTTTATGTGCCGGTTTGGCAGGCGACTTAGGGATTGTTGAAATGATTTGAGCAATAAGGTATAGTAAACGTGGTGTTAAGTTTAATTTTTTCATAAATTTAGGAGTCGAAAATATGGAAGTCAAAAAACACTTCAAACTTTACAAGAGTGGCAAACAGTGGCTGGTAGCTGCTGTTGCTACGGTTGCTGTAACAGCGGGACTAGTATTAGGTCAGCAAACGGTTAATGCTGATACAGTAACGGCGGCAACGACGACTGAAGTTACTGCTACTAAAGCAAATGATGCTACTGCTAAGACAACTGATTCTAGCAATACGCAGCCGACAGCTGGTGAACAACAGACGGTTAACCAGACGACGACTACTAAGACGACTACTACTAATCAGAAGGATTCGAATAACAATCAAGAAACTGGTACGACTAGTAGCAATGTAGCTGAAAATGACGGCAATAATAGTGCTAAGAATACTGATACTATCAAGTCCAGTACGCAGGAACAAAGTGCAGCGGCCCAGACTAACAATGCTAAAGACGGTTGGAAAAAGGGCCAGGATGGCCAGATGACCTACTATCAAGATGGTCAGAAGCTGACCGGTCGGAATTACGTTGAATTGCCGACGATTCCTGGGACCAACGTTAGCGGTGCCAAGAACTGGTACTTAGTTGATAATGGGATTGCTCAATCGGGTGTTCAGAGTTGGGCCGGTACTTACTACTACTTTGATCCAACAACCTACCTGCGGGTTGATAACGACTATCGGCAATCGCAATGGGGCGACTGGTACCTCTTTGGTAAGGATGGCCGAATCCTAAGCGGTGTTCAACAATGGGCTGGTACTTATTACTACTTTGATCCGGTAACCTACTTACGGGTTGATAATAACTATGTTCAATCGCAGTGGGGCCTTTGGTACATGTTTGGCCACGATGGTCGGATTGTAACCAAGGTCTACCCTTGGCATGGCTCATACTACTACTTTGACCCGACGACCTACCTGCGGGTAGATAATGACTATCGGCAATCTCAATGGGGTGATTGGTACCTCTTCGGTAGTGATGGTCGTGTCTTGAGTGGCGTTCAGAAGTGGGCCGGTACTTACTACTACTTTGATCCGACAACTTACCTGCGGGTGGATGACAATTATGTTACTTCCCAATGGGGCCAGAAGTACATGTTTGGTAAAGACGGGCGGATTGTAACCGGTCTTTACAAGTGGGATAAGAATAATCAACTCTACTACTTTGACCCAACGACTTACCTGGCTGCCAAGAATACTTACATGCGAGCTAACGATGGTAACTGGTACCTCTTCACTGATGACGGTACCGCAGCAAGTCGTGTTGCCAAGTGGGTCGGCACTTATTATTACTTTGATCCCGTTACCCACCTGCGGGTCGACAACGACTACCGGCAATCCCAGTGGGGTGATTGGTACATGTTTGGCCCTGATGGTCGGATCGTAACTGGGCTTAAGGAATGGTATGGGAATACCTACTACTTTGACCCAACGACCTACCTGAAGGCAACTAATAAATGGGTAAATGGTCAATACTTTGGTGCTGACGGGGCCCGTTACCAAAATAAGCTCCTTGTTCAGGGAACCAATGCTTATTACCTTGATGGCAACGGTAATCCGGTTCGTAATCGGACGATGACGATTGATGGAACTGCTTATCATTTCAATGCCGATGGTGTTGCAACTGTAGTTCCACTCAATACAGATAATGCTTCTGTTCAGAAACAGCGTTCGCAGATTGCTTCCTCTATCGCTAATGCATTGCGTTCAAAGGGAAGCATTGATTACGATTGGAACAACCAAAATGATAATTTTGCGGCCTTTGCAATGCATGATACTGCACAGCTTGTTGCACTTTCAAAGAAGAATGACTTGGATCGGCAGGCCGGCCAAAAGGTCCTTGGTGATCAAGGACTTGATGCTGATGCGGATCTAATTGAAGAAAGCCTGGCAAGAAATGCCCTCTTGAATGGTAGCGTACAAAACATCTTTACGATGAACTACAAGCTGAGTGACTTCAGCGATAGCGCTGAATACGTTAATCGGGTCACCAATGATTATGTCAAGCAATTGAAACTTGATAATGTTGATGGCGATATCCTAGGTGTTGGCTCTAATTACGATAGTGCAACCCAAAACATGGTTGTTACGGCGATCTTATTCAAGAAGGGCCCTGCTAAGCCAGTTGCTAAAAAGGCAACCTCAACTGTTCCGTCAGCAACGGTCACGCACGTTTACAATAACAACAATGAGGTCAAGAACCCATTAAAGGTGGGGGCAACCGTTGGCAACGATGAATTAGCCAATGCCCTGGCCGGAATCAACAATACAATTTTGACTGGTCCGAAGGGTGAGGTTATTCCACAGAATATCCTTCAGTTGTACTACGATGCCTTAAAGGGTGCCCAAGGGCAGAGTACCGGGCTGGTAGGTCAAAAGATCTATTCCAATCAGAATGGTGATTACCATTACGTTTACTGGTTAGAGGCTAACGAAGGTACGACCAAGAATGATTCATGGACCGTCTTCATGAATAACAACAAGGGAGTCAAGTACGGCGATCCGATCAAGGTCGACGTATCGGCAACTCTAACCTGGGGCAAGCCAGCCGCTAAGCCCGTCTCTGGAGTGCCGACCTCACAGATGACCCAGGATCAAATCAATACCGCCTATGCTACGGGATCAGATACTGGTGCCAGTCATGAGGCAGTCAAGGTTGAGAAGATTAATAACTTCAATAACTCCCTTGCTAAGGGTGTTGACGTCGGTTCGCTGATCTCACTGGAGAATGCTGGTGTAACCTTCTATAACTTTAACGGTCAAAAGGATGATCTGTTTAACGTTCTGCAGCAAGCCGGCGTTAATTACATCCGTCTGCGGGTTTGGAATGATCCATACAATGCTAAGATGCAGACCTACGGTGGCGGTGTCAGCGACGAGGCCAACCTGATTGCGCTGGCTAAGCGTGCCCAAGCACATGGGATGGCGATCCTGATGGACTTCCACTACTCTGACTTCTGGGCAGACCCCGCAACTCAGCTTGTTCCGAAGGCTTGGAGCAATGAAGATCCAGCCACCATGCAGCAATCCGTATACAACTACACCAAGAAGGTTCTGCAAGACCTTAAAGCCGCTGGTGCCGATGTCGAAATGGTTCAGGTGGGGAACGAAATTACCCAAGGAATTTTAACCCCACAGACCAGAGGCGACTTCTGGACGAATGAGGCAACTGCTAAGAACGGTTGTGCTTATCTGTCGGCTGGTTCCAAGGCAGTTCGGGAAGTATTACCTTCCGCGAAGGTTTTGCTGCATATCGAAGGAATGAATCAGGATACTTACCGTGGCGTTATGAACAGTTGGAAGAATCATGGTGTTGATTATGATATCTTTGCAACGTCTGCTTACCAGTTCTGGCTTTGGGCCAATGATAAATTCACTGTGATGGATACAATTAACGGTTGTGTTAATATGGCAAAGCAGGAATTTGGTAAGGATACGCTGATTTCCGAAACGAGTTGGCCATTTACCAATGAGAATTCAGACGGGACGAATAACTCTACTAATGGTGCTGGTCATAATAATATTCCGGTTAGCCCTCAAGGACAGGTTGACGCAATGCGGGAACTGTACTCTGACATGATGGTCAGTGGTAACATTCTCGGTGCCTTTTGGTGGGAACCGGCATGGATCCCTGCAATGGCTGGTTGGAACTATTACCAATACAACATTGATGCAAGTAGCGTCTACGGATGCGGCTGGGCAACCGAGGCATCGCGTGGCTACTACCCTGATAGTAAGCTCTACTATGATGGCAAGCCAACCTGGGGTGGTAGTTCATGGGATAACCAAGCCCTCTTTGATGACCACGGTCATCCACTGCAATCGCTGAACATGTATAAAGGGTTCTTAAACGGTTATACTTCCCCGAACTACTCTGACCCCACTAAGCCGAGTGAGGCCAAGGATGTAACTTCCGGCCTTCAACTGAAAGTGACTGCGGTTTGGAACAATGCTGGGGATGTTACAGATCCTATGCAGGCTAACGCAACTGTTGCGGCTGACGACGTCAATGGTTTGTTGACGGCCAACGTGACGAAGCTGTTGACCGGGAACAAAGGAACTAGCTTCTCAACTGCAACGTTGAATCAGTTGGCTGATTCCTTGGCTCAGAATGGTTTACAAGGAACCACGGAATACACAGACGCCAAGGGTCAGAAGTACCACTATGTCTTCTGGCTTGCTGGCCAGACGGCAACCGATAAGCAATGGCAAGTAAACAATGCGAATAAGGGTGCTAAGTATGGGCAAGTTATTAACTTACCTGTCACGGCAACGTTAACTCCCGATAAGTAGCAGATACTGCTAGTAATAAGAAATCAGCCTCCTCACAGTTGTGGGGAGGCTGATTTTGTATAAACCTATATAGAATAGCTTACTTACGAGTACTGTTGTACTCGATCAGATATATGAGTTTAGTTGTTAATCTAAAAGAAAATTACAAAAAAGGGATTATGATGAGAGTGCGTCATAATCCCTTTTGAATAACATTAATTTTTACAACTTCGCCGTCAGCTTTACATCCGGGTACTTCTGCTTGAACCAGTTTTCGGCGAACTGGTTTTCAAATAAGAAGAGCGGCTGGTCATGGATGTCCTTGACCAGGATGTTCCGGGACGAGGACATCTTCTCGTCCAGTTGGTCGGGATCGATCCACCGGGCCGTCTTGTGGCCCATCGGTTCCATGATAACGTCGGAGTTGTACTCGTTCTTCATCCGGAACTTAAAGACTTCAAACTGCAGTTGACCAACGGCACCAAGGATGTAGTCGTTAGAAGTGTAACTCCGGTAGAGTTGAACGGCCCCTTCTTGAACCAGCTGGTTGATTCCCTTGTGGAAGGACTTCTGCTTCATGACGTTCTTGGCGGAAACCCGCACGAAGAGTTCCGGCGTAAACTGTGGCAGCTTTTCAAATTGAATGTTCTGCTTGCCAGTGTAGATCGAATCCCCAATCTGGAAGTTCCCCGTATCGTACAGCCCGATGATATCACCAGCGACCGCTGTCTCGACATTCTCTCGAGTGTCAGCCATGAACTCGGTCACGTTGGATAGCCGGAGCGGTTTCTGCGTTCGGGCCAGGGTGACGTCCATCCCCCGGTCAAACTCACCAGAGCAAATTCGGACAAAGGCGATCCGGTCCCGGTGCCGCGGATTCATGTTGGCCTGAATCTTGAAAACAAAGCCGGAAAATTCTTTGTCGAGTGGCTTAATCACTTCACCGTCCTCGGTCTTGTGGTCGCCGGGTGCCGGTGCAAACTGCAGGTAGTTTTCCAAGAAAGTCCGCACCCCAAAGTTGGTCAAGGCAGAACCAAAGAATACCGGAGTCTGATCACCACGGGCAATCTTGTCCCGGTCGAGCTCGTTACCGGCCACTTCGATTAGTTCCATCCCATCAAGAGCGTCTTGCCACTCCCCAGAGCCAGCCAGCGGGTTGTCACCTTCAACCTCGCCATCTTCATCTAACGGCAGGTACGGGTTCTCTGGGTCAGCCGGGTGGGTCAGGGCAACCCGGTGGTTGAAGCGGTCATAGAGTCCCTTAAACTGGTGACCAGAGCCGATTGGCCAGTTCATCGGGTAAGTTTCAATTCCCAGTACGTCCTCAACCTCGTTCAGCAGGTCGAGTGGTTCCCGGGCATCCCGGTCAAACTTGTTCATGAAGGTGAAGATCGGAATGCCCCGCATCTTACAAATCTGGAAGAGCTTCTTGGTCTGGGGCTCGATCCCCTTGGCGGAGTCAATCACCATGACAGCCGAATCCACTGCCATCAGGGT
This sequence comes from Limosilactobacillus sp., assembly GCF_051873075.1. GTDB lineage: Bacteria > Bacillota > Bacilli > Lactobacillales > Lactobacillaceae > Limosilactobacillus. Next base: position 11,739 of record NZ_JBJEEM010000059.1, read on the forward strand.
CCGGTAGGTATCTTCAGAGAAGTCCTCGTGTCCCGGGGTATCTAGGATGTTGATCCGCTTGCCCTGGAAGTCAAATTGCATTACAGAGGAAGTGACGGAAATTCCCCGCTTCTTTTCGATCTCCATCCAGTCTGACTTGGCAAAGTTACCAGTCTTCCGGGCCTTAACCGTTCCGGCTTCCCGGACAACGCCCCCGAAGAGAAGGAGCTGTTCCGTGATCGTCGTCTTCCCGGCATCCGGGTGGGAGATGATCGCAAAGGTCCGTCGCTTATTAACTGCTTCAGCGAGTTCTTTAGTTGATTTCATCGATAAAATCCTTTCATATAGTATTCGCGAAATATCTCTACTATATTAATATAATTTTTTGCCAAAGTCTAACTTTCCAAAAAGTTACAGAAAGGTTAAACTATAGATATTGCATTGAATTTGCATTGACAATTTTGCTATATTTGATACTGTCAGAATTTATTTGGTCGAGGTATTAATCTTTATGGACAATAATAATCACCGCGAATCCCGCGAAGACTACCGGAAACGGATGGAAGAGCGGATTCAAAAGCAGGTTAATGAAAATCGCCAACGCGAACAAGAAGAACAAGCCGAGCAGCCACGTTATCAGCCCGACTCCCCAGAACCGCAGGAAAGCTTTGAGCCGCCAGTTAAGCACCACTATAAGATGCCTAAGTGGATGAAGGCTCTGATCTGGCTCCTGGTCATCCTGGTCGCTTTAGGTGGATTTTATGAATATCATAAGATCCACTCAGCAGCTAATGGGATGTTCACTAGTGGTGACGGCAAGATCAGTAAGAAGTTACAAAAGGGTGAGCCAGTCTCAGTCCTGGCAATGGGGACCGATGTTGGTGCCCTTAACCGTGGTAACAAGGGTGGTAATACCGACTCAATTGAATTGTTCACCATCAACCCGAAGAAACAGACGATTACGATGACCAGTATTCCGCGAGACATCCTGGTACGGGTCAATACCAGCGATGGGGCGGATTACGTTAAACTTAACGCGGCCTACTCAATTGGTGGACCCAAGCAAACCGTCAAGCAGGTTGAGGAGTTGCTGGGCGTTCCAATTGACTACTATGCGGTAATTAACATGGGAGTCCTAGAAAAAGTCGTTAACTCTGTCGGCGGGGTAACGGTTAATAACCCGTTTGCCTTTGATTATGAAGGTCACCACTTTAAGAAGGGGGTTCAGCACCTGAATGGTACCAATGCCCTCAAGTACTCGCGGATGCGTTATGATGATCCAAATAACGATTACGGCCGGCAAAAGCGGCAGCAGCAGATCTTACAGAATGTTATTGAGAAGTTTAAGAAGTCCGGCTCAATCAGCACTGCGAACAAGATTCTGAATGCAGTCGGTGACGGGGTTAAGACGAACATTCCAATCGATGATATTGCGACCCTCTACGGGAACTATCACGGTGCGATGAACAACGTCAAGACCTACCATTTCCAAGGACAGGATGCGACGATCGAAGGTGTTTCCTTCCAGATTGCCAGTCCAAAGGAAATCAACCGGGTTTCGAAGCTGGTTCGCAAGCAGCTTGACTTGAAGCCAAAGACGGTTGTTAATCACGAAACGAAAATGTACAAGTCACAGCCTAATTATGATGGTTACAACAATACCAACTTTATTCTTCCGGGCGGTGCTTCATATAACGATCCCGGTAGTGGTAATGGTAGCGATGAGGTTACTGGTTCGAGCTCTACTACGCGCTCAGCAAGTCAATATGGACGAAGCAGCAGTGAACAACGAACGGGCACTCTTTACCGATCCAATCGTACTCCATCGTATTCTGTAAATTATTAATATTCATGGTAAAAGTATCTCCTACAATGTGTAGGGGATATTTTTTACATAAGGCGGCCAGAGAGAAAGCCCGGCTTTTTAATGCCGGGATGAATCTCGGAGAGGCCGTCCTTTCCCTTTATACATTTGATCTTCAATATATTGAGCAACAATTTCTTTAGATACATTCCCAATAGTTGATATGAAGTAGCTGGGTGACCAGAGATGGCCTCGCCAAAGCTGCTTTTTAGTTTCAGGGTGGCGTTGAAACCAAGTATAATCCGGGCCCCTTTAGGGCATAGCTACCTTTGTTATAATAGAATTGATGTGAGGAGGTGATAAGCATGACATTATCTGGTGTAAAACTACGCTTATATCCAAATAAGCATCAGGTTAAGTTAATTTGGCAAGCTTTTGGTGCTAATCGCTTCTTATGGAATCAAACACTTCAAATGATCAATCAACGATACCAAAATAATCCAAGTCTTCATTTGCCCAGCAATTATAAGTTGGACTATCTTTTAACCTGTTTAAAGCAAGAATATCCTTGGCTGAAAGAGGTGGATAGCAGCAGCTATCAGATCACTAATAAGCGCTTTTATCAGACGTGGAAGCAATTTTTTAAGCATCAAGGCGGCCGGCCAAAATTTCATAGCCGGAAAAATAGTTACCAATCATATACGACGAAAAGCCACATTAGAGTAGTTGCTAAACGTTATATCAAATTGCCGAAGCTTGGTTATATCAAATGTTCTAAAACTGGTAGGCTTATTGACAGTAAGATTAAGCAGGCAACTATCTCACATGATCCGACAGGTCGTTACTATTTATCTTTGGAAGTCGAACAGACTCATCAGGCCCTACCTAAAACCGGTCAAATGGTTGGCATAGATGTTGGAATAGCCGATCTGGCCATTAGTTCTGATGGAATCAAATATGGCACCTTTAACGCCAAATGGGATGAGAAGCAAGCTAAGATGTGGCAAAGTCGGTTTAGTAAGCGGAAGTATCAAGCCACCGTTCGCGTACGCCAATACAACCACGAACACCATGGCTTGCTAGAAATGGATATTAATGACTACCAGAATTGGCAACGGGCGAAACAAAGAAAGACCCGTTATCAAGCTAAGATCGCTGATAAACGGGCCGACTATCTGCATAAACTGACTACACAATTAGTTAGACAATATGACGTGATTGTGATCGAAGATTTGAAAGTCAAGAATCTTCAGCACAATCATCATTTAGCCAAGGCCATTGCCAATGCTAGTTGGCGCCAGTTTAGAACGATGTTGGCGTACAAGTGTGCTTGGTATGGCAAAAAGTTAATCACCGTTAAGCCAAACTACACTAGCCAGCTCTGCTCATACTGTGGCTTCAATAGTGGGAAGAAACCACTGAAAATTCGTGAGTGGACCTGTCCTAATTGTGGTGTCCATCATGACCGGGATATTAATGCGGCAGTTAATATTCTACACCGCGGATTAAAAGCTATCGGTTAGGGACTAGCCATGGTAAATAGCTGAGTTCTGTAAGTTAGGTTTCGGAAATATTCGTGTCATATCCTAAATACTACTCAACGTTCCCAGAAACCGCCGGCTTTAGTCGGTGTGTAGTTCATGATAAATTAAGAAGATGGGATTGACAAAGGGGCAGGATCAGATCAGTAGATATTCCATAATTATTCAATTAGCATTGAAAGCGTTATAATTCAGAGTTATATTTATTTTGTAATGAAAATAGGTTTATAACTTTGGAGAGGAATAAAATGGAAATAAAAAAACGTTTTAAGTTGTATAAAAGCGGAAAGCAATGGGTAATTGCGGCAATTGCCACGGTTACAGCTGGTTTAATGTTAACGGCTGGGGGAAGTTCCGCAAATGCCGCCACGACAGGTTCGAAAGATTCAGCTGCCGTAGTTACAACTGTGAATGCGGATAAGAATAGTAATCCGGCGACAACAGCCAATGACAGTCAGCAATCTTCGAAGACGTCTCAAATTATGGATGACCAGACTGATAATAGTGCTGTCTCCAATAAGGCTAATGGTGTTGCATCCAATACGACTGTGACAGGTTCACACTCGGACATTCAGACGGCAGTCAGCGAGAAGAATGTTGCTGCAACTCCAAAGATTTCAACTGGTTGGAACAAAAATGCCCAGGGCCAGAATGTCTACTATCAAAATGGTAAACCGTTGGCAGGCCAACAATACGTTAACTTGCCGACGATCCCAAACACTGGTGCACAGGGGAACACTAATTGGTACTTAATGAAGGATGGTGTGGCTCAATCAGGTGTCCAACAATGGGCCGGCACGTATTACTACTTTGATCCAAGCAGTTATCTTCGTGTAGATAATGACTATCGGCAGTCACAGTGGGGTGACTGGTACCTCTTCGGTAAGGATGGCCGGATTCAAACTGGCGTTCAGCAATGGGCTGGCACCTACTACTACTTTGACCCGGTTACCTACCTTCGTGTAGACAATGACTACCGACAATCGCAATGGGGAATGTGGTACATGTTTGGCCATGATGGTCGGATTGTAACCAAGGTTTACCCTTGGGCTGGTACCTATTACTACTTTGATCCAACTACGTATCTGCGGGTTGACAATGATTACCGGCAATCGCAATGGGGTGACTGGTATCTCTTTGGCAACGATGGCCGGATTCAAACTGGCGTTCAGCGGTGGGCCGGCACCTACTACTACTTTGACCCGACAACTTATCTTCGAGTCGATAATGACTATGTTACGTCTCAATGGGGCTTGAAGTACATGTTCGGCCATGATGGCCGGATTGTTACCGGTTTGTACAAATGGGATAAGAACAACCAGTGGTATTACTTTGACCCAACCACGTACTTAGCCGTAACCAATAATTACATTCGGGCAAATGATGGTAACTGGTATCTTTTCACAAACGATGGAACGGCAGCTAGCCGGGTTGCAAGTTGGGCTGGCACTTATTACTACTTTGACCCAGTTACCCACTTACGGGTTGATAATGCTTATGTACAATCACAATGGGGTGACTGGTACATGTTTGGCCCTGATGGTCGGATTGTAACTGGTCAAAAAGAATGGTATGGAAATACCTACTACTTTGACCCGACAACTTACCTTAAAGTTACCAATAAGTGGATCGATGGAAAATACTATGGTCCAGACGGTGCACAAGCTGTTTCTAAGCTGCTGAATATCGATGGTAATTTGTATTATTTCGACGATCAGGGGCAACAAGTTGCTAACCAATTCAAGACTATTAATGGGGAAACTTACTATTTTGGCAACGACAAGGCCGCTGTTACCGGCCGTCAGTGGATTAATGGTAAAGTATATAACTTCAGTAGCCGGGGAATCTTGCTTGGAAATCGTTACGGTAAGATCGTAAACGGCAAGTTCAATATCTACAATCTTGCTGATAATTCGCTGCTTAAAACGATTGACGAGGGACCTTGGGAAAACATGGCCTACAGCTTGGATTCAAGCTCAATCAATAACATTGATGGATACATTAGCTATACTGGCTGGTACCGTCCATACGGGACAAGCCAAGATGGAAAGACTTGGTATCGGACCAGTGCAGCTGACTGGCGGCCGATCTTAATGTATGCATGGCCAAGCAAAGATGTGCAGGCACAGTTTATTAAGTACTTTGTCAACCATGGCTACCAGAATAGTGCCTACAATTTAACTGCAGAAACGGTTAAGGATCTCTCAGGGGACACTGCAACGAATAAGCTGGATAATATGTCCCAAAACTTACGCTATGTAATCGAGCAGCATATTGTATCGGCTAAGAGTACTGGTCCGTTAGCTAATGACATCAATGGCTTCATGGCTACCATTCCTGCTCTGTCTAAGCAGTCTGAGCTGTCGGTTGTCAACAGCCGTGGATATGTTCCAAGCAATAACGGTAGTATTGACGACGATCAGGTTATTTTTGTTAACAATAATTCTAAAAATCAGAAGATTGGTAATACCAGCTATGCAGATAGCAATTACCGTTTGATGAATCGGACAATTAATAATCAAGCTGGCAATAACAACGTTGATAACAGCCCTGAATTGCTGGTCGGTAATGATATTGATAACTCTAATCCAATTGTTCAAGCAGAAAACCTCAACTGGGAATACTTCCTGTTGAACTATGGAAAGTTAATGAACTACAATGCCGATGGGAACTTTGATGGTTTCAGAATTGATGCTGCTGATAACATTGACGCGGATGTCCTTGACCAAGTGGCCCAGCTGATCAACAGTATGTACAAGACCAAGGGTAATCAGGCGAACGCAAATGCTCACCTTCTGTACAACGAAGGTTATCATGCCGGAGCCGCTCAGATGTTGGACAAGAAAGATAATCCGGAATTGTACATGGATTCAAGCTACTTCTACACACTTGAAAATGTCTTAGGGCGTGCTACTGGTCGTGATAGTATTGGTAATTTAATTACGAATAGTGTCGTAAATCGGCACAACGACGTCACCGAAAACACGGCTACGCCAAACTGGTCGTTCGTGACTAACCATGATCAGCGTAAGAACGTCATTAACCAAATCGTTATTGATGAACACCCTAACGAGCCGGATATCATGAGCGATGGCTACAAGGCAGAATACGTTCAAAAGGCCTGGAAGGAATTCTACGCGGACCAAGCCAAGACTAACAAGAAGTACGCACAGTATAATTTACCAGCCCAATACGCCCTGCTTTTGAGCAATAAGGATACCGTTCCACAGGTTTACTATGGTGACTTGTACGATGAAACCGACCAGTACATGCAGACTAAGTCGATGTACTATGATGCCATCACTACCCTGATGAGTGCTCGGAAGAAGTACGTAAGCGGTGGTCAATCGATGACGCAGCTTAATAATCACTTAGTTGCTAGTGTACGTTATGGTAAGGGGGTAGCAAGCGCAGATGATCCTGTTGCTACTCCGGTTGGCCGTAATTCCGGGATGGCTGTAATTGTGGGTAATAATCCTCAAATGGGTTCACAAACTATTAGCGTTAATATGGGGAAAGCGCACGCCAACCAAGCTTACAAGGAACTACTTGGAGCGACAGACACAGGATTATCCTATCAATCAGCAACGATTCTGCGGACAGATAAAGATGGGATCCTAAAGCTAACCGTAAAGGGTTACATTAATCCTTACGTTAGTGGTTACCTGAGTGTATGGGTACCAGTAAATGGTGGAGCTGACGTGACGACCAGCGCTGATGAAATTGCTGATAACACGAATAAGACCTATTCTTCTAATGCAGCGTTAGACTCGCACATGATCTATGAAGACTTTAGTTTGTTCCAACCAGAACCAACTTCCAAGGAAGAACACGCATATAACATCATCGCTAAGAATGCGTCCCTCTTTAACTCGCTTGGAATTACCGACTTCTGGATGGCTCCGGCTTACACGCCATTTGGGATGAGCAGGTACAATGAAGGGTATTCAATGACTGATCGTTATAACTTAGGTACTGATAGCCAACCAACTAAGTACGGCAGTGGTACTGAGCTGGCCGACGCAATCGCAGCATTGCATGCGGCAGGGCTGAAGGTTCAAGAAGACTTAGTTATGAACCAAATGATTGGTTTCTCTACCCAAGAAGCTGTTACGGTTACGCGGACCGATAGTCATGCTAAGCAGTTGTCTGTCGATGGTCAAACCTTTGCTAACCAGATTTACTTCGCATACACGCGTGGTGGTGGTAATGGTCAAAAGGAATACGGTGGTAAGTACCTTGCTGAACTTCAGCAGAAATATCCAGAACTGTTTACCACGAAGGCACAATCTACCGGTGTTGCACCGGATCCGTCAGTACGGATTACCGAATGGTCTGCTAAGTATGAAAATGGTACATCACTGCAAAATATCGGTATTGGTCTGGCTGTAAAGTTGGCTAATGGTAATTATGCTTATCTGAATGAAGGGACAAACAAGTTGTTCCCGACTACGTTGCCAGAAGCAATTTCCTCAGCAGATTACTATGCCAACCTTGATGCAGAATAATAGTGAGTAATTAAATGAGTCCTCCTGTGGAAAACAGGAGGACTTTTTGCTGGAAATTAATTTTGCTAGAAAGTACGTTTTGTTTCTCTTTTAGTGTTAAAATCAGGTTAGGCTTAGTCTGTTTAAGTATTACTTTCATGTCTTGAAAGTGCTAATTATCCATGATACGATTTGAATTGAATTGACTTTACCGTTAAATTTAGGGAGGAAGTTTATATGAATAAGTTTATTAAGAAAACTGTTGTGGGGATTGCAGCATTAACAACCTCCGTAGTTCTCGCCGCCTGCGGGCAGCAAACGGCCAGTCAACAATCTAGTCACAGTTCATCAAGTACACCGTCTGCCGAGAGTGAGTCAACAAGGGCTTACCACTCAGCGGAACATTTGATTCGCCAAGGGGAATACAAGGCGGCTTCTAATACGCTTAGTGGTGTTAGTCATAGTACTAAGCAAGTTAATAATTTGAACGATGACCTGCGTAGCTATATGAGTGCTGAAAAGTCATATAGCAACGGTAATTATGATGAGGCCAACAATAGTCTGTCATCTTTGAAGTCAAATAGTTCAGCAATGCGCGGTGCATACAACGAATTGCAGAATAAGATTTCTAACGCTGAAAAGGTTAGTTCTAGCAGCAGTAGTGCTACGAGCAGCTCGATGACTAGCGCTGCTAATAGCAGTTCTGCAGCTAGTCAAAGTACCGTGGCTGGTCAGACAAGCACAGACGTTGTTAATAACTTTGCAAGCAAGATGGGTTTTGCTAACAACAATGGCTACTCCATTACCCCTACTGCTAAGAACGGAAACACTTATCGCTTCGAAGTTCGGCAGAATAATAAAGACAACACGGTTGCCAACATGGTCGGTATCTACCAGTACAACAATCAAACTGGCGTGGCTACTAAAATTCAATAAATAAATAACCTAAAACAGTTAAACAGCCCATACCGAACAGCTGGTATGGGCTGTTTAACTGTCTATAAATAAGCAGAAATGAGGATATCTGATGTCTAGTCGCAATTTTTATCACTGGCTCTTCTGGCCGTTGCTACTCCTGGTGTTAGCAACGTTAATCTTTGTTTGCACGAAGATCCAGTTTATTTTTAAGCCCTTTTTGACTTTCATCTCGGTGGTCTTCGTGCCGCTGATCCTATCAGGATTTTTGTACTACATGCTCAATCCGATTCTCAAACTAATGATGAAGATCAGAGTTGGCCGCTTTCACTTCAATAAGGGGGTTGCAAGCCTTCTCCTGGTAGCCTTGCTGATTTTGGTTGTCGCTGGGGGATTGGCCGTTCTAATCCCACCGGTGGTCAAGGAAATCACCAGTCTGGTGACCCACCTGCCGCAGACAGCGACCGGGCTCCAGCACCTGTTAAACAATACGGTCCAGCATTCGCCATTTAAGAATGTTGACATAAACTCATACTACCGGCAGTTTGACCATCAGCTAGCCAAGTACGCGCAGGTCGTTCTGAAGGGGCTGTCATCACGGGTTGGTGACATCATTGGGATGGTTACCAATATTACGGTAGTGACCATCACAGTGCCGGTAATGCTCTTCTACATGCTCAAGGATGGTTCCAAGCTGGCGCCAAGTGTGCAGAAGTGGCTATCACCGCACCATGCTAAGGAAGTCGAGCAATTACTCCGCAAGATGAATGATACCTTGTCCTCCTACATCTCTGGACAGGTAATCGAGTGTCTTTTTGTCGGGATCTTTACTTCGATCGGTTATTTGATCATTAAGCAACCAATGGCCCTGGTCCTCGGGATCGTTGCCGGCTTATGCAACATCATTCCGTACATCGGACCATACATTGGAATTGCACCAGCGCTCTTTGTTTCATTGACGATGGCACCAAAGAAGCTGATTCCGGTGATTATTGTGGTGCTGATTGTTCAGCAGATTGACGGAAACATTGTCTATCCAAATATCATCGGCCGCAGCCTCAAGATCCACCCGCTGACGATCATTCTGCTTTTGCTGGCGGCGGGGCATATTGCAGGAATTGGGGGAATGATTCTCTGCATTCCGGCTTATGCCGTGGTCAAGACGATCTGTGAATACTTCCTTGATATTTACCGCATTGAACACCCAGTAAGGAATGAGTCTGATGAGTAAACTTTGCAAAAAGTACGGTTATCTTGGATTGCTTGTTATCAATGCAATGTTATTGTACCTGTACCTGTTTAAGATAAGGGCGATTCCATTAGGGTGGGATACACAGTTTCACTTAAACCGAATTGAGGAATTATACCGAAGCATTCAGAGCGGGCACCTCTTTTCTTCGACGGGGACCTATACCTTCTCAAGGATTGGGCTCGCAATTAACAGGTTTTATCCATATCTATTTTTATACTTATTTGCGATCCTGCAATTTTTCTTAAAACCAATTGTTGCCTATAATCTTGGATGCTTCTTGTTAACATTGGCTTCTTTGCTAATCTCATATTTTTCAATAAAGAGTCTTACTAATTCTAAAAGGACTGCTTTCTTGTTTAGTGTTCTTTACAACAATAGCGGATATTTATTGCTACAAATAAGTATGCGTGGTGATATTGCGGAATACATTGCACTGTTATTGTTTCCCGTTGTTTTTGTAGGTGGAAAGAAAATCTTTGATCCGGGGTCACGACAATGGATGTGGTTGCCGGTAGGGATGATTCTGGTTTGCTATACGCATATTTTATCGATGATTTTGTTTGCGCTCTTCTTAGGCTGCATATATGTACTAGATTATAAGCAAATTAATTTACTTATGGTTAAGCGGTTGAGCGTCAGCATTATTATCACAGTGTTATTTTGCCTACCGTTACTAATAACAATGCTTATGGCGCGGAGTAAGACCACCGTAATTATTCCAATCGTTCCGGATGTCTTAATTAATGAAGCTGTTAGTCCAAGCAATCTGTTGTATAACTCCTTGAATAATGCTATTCCTAATAGTCTTTTAGACGTCAATCTAGGCTTGGTTGTTGCTATTGCGGGGATGGTAGGCATATTAACCTTCAAACACCGTAATAGGGAATTGAAAATTATGGAAGCATTAGGATTGTTCTTTACTTTCTTAGCGACTAATTTATTTCCATGGTTCGTATTCCAAAATACACCAGTTCACATTATTCAATTTCCGTGGCGCTTTCTAGGATTAGCTACGTTCTGCTTTTCGTTCGTTTTTGCGGAACTATGTCCAAAAAAGTCTGACAGGCTTATTGGCTTGCTGGCAGTTATGATTTGTACGGTTAGTTTTACTTATATGCACCAATATATCTATAATTCTCAAGCTACCCAAAGAATCAGTAATGATAGTTGCTATAAGCAGGTGGCTACGGATGCAGTTTATACTGATTACATGCCGACAGCAACGTTAAAGGACCTAGACTACACTAAAGTATTCCATTCGAAACAGAATGTTCATAAACATATTGCAACTGTAAATGGTCAACAAGTGAAATTACCGCAGAAAAGCATCATTTCAAAGTACAATGTAATCCAATATAAGCTTACTAACTTAAAGCGTGGACGGACCAATAAGGTAATACTACCGGTGTTAAACTACGGGAAGAATTATTCGACACATGGCATTAGAACCCAAGTATCAGCCAGGGGTGAAACAGAGGTTACTTTTGTAGCCAAAAGCTCAACTCAAGTAATCAAAGTATATGTAAAATGATTTGTTGCTTGGTAAGAGGTATCCTGACTAGAGTAAGATTATGATTTCAAACGAACAAATGCGCAGACTGATTGCCGCAAATTCGACAATCAGCCTGCGCATTTTCAGTTAGGGGGGAATGAATGATTATTCTTCTTGCTCGTCAATTTTGACGTAGTTGCCCGAAACATACCGGTTATCCCCAATTGCATACCAGGTCAGCTGGTCATCGCTGAGCTTGTTGGTGAGGGTAACTTCCTGACCATCGTCAATCTTGTCAACTCGATTTCCGTATGGTGCATCGTAGACATCAATCGATTTGCCGGGGATGTAGTCAATGATGGCCTTGACATTGTTGAGCCGGAAAACGGTCAGCTGATTTTCCAGGCGTGAGGGAATTTTCTTTTCGCTGGCAAATGGATTGTCGACGACGTGCATCTTTTCATACTTGATCCACTGGTCGGCACCGATTTCGTACCAGAATTGCCCATCCTTGGTTGCCACCCGTTGGAAGGCCTTGATGATGATGTCCTGCGGTAGCGGCTCGCCGACTGGCATCCCTTCAACGGTATCGTAGACGACGGTCGGGGCCTCCAACTTCAGATACATGTCTATGTCTTGGACTTCGCCCCATGACTGCTTGCGGTAATAGAGCTTGACGCTACGCTGGGTCATGTCAAAACTGCCGGTAAGGTCGCCCTCGGCCTTGACAGAGTCATAGTTGGGAAACTTCTTTTGGTCAACATGGTATTCTTCCCCGATGCGTCCCCGCAACAACTGCGGAACAATCATATTAGCGCCGGAATCAATATCGACGTAGTAAACCCAGATTGGATTGCCCGTTTTAAACTTTTCAAACATATTTCCACCCCGCTCAAAGATACTATTTCTTTTATTATACCGCTTTTTATTGCCCAGTACGCGTTTCCACGGCCGTTTTTACTGGTTATTAAGAATAGCCAAGTTACCCTTGATCTGGTAGAATTTACCTATTCATTACGAAAGTGAGCGAAGAGAATGACAAGGCACCAACGCATTCGGCGGAACACGCTGCGGGCGATTTTTATGGCGATCATTATTATCCAGGATCTAGTCCCGTTCTTTGGTAACATTCCCCTGGGACCACTGAGCATTACGACCCTTCACATTACCGTCATCATTGCGGCAATCACTCTCGGACCAGGAGAGGGCGCCATCATCGGTGGTATCTGGGGCCTCTTGACCTGGGTACGGGCCTTCGTGGCACCAACGAGCCCGCTGGCGCCGTTGGTGTTTACCAATCCGCTGGTGGCTGTCTTCCCGCGGATCATGATTGGGCTGGTGGCTGGTTACCTCTTCCGCCTGGTTGTCTGTTACAGTCATTCTAAACGCTGGGCGGCGATTTTGGCGGCAGTGGCCGGGTCCATTACCAACACCGGCCTGGTCCTGGGCTTGATCTACCTCTTCTACCGTACCCCGGCCGTGGCCCATGCCTACGGGGTTGACGTCAGCCACCTCTTACCGGCCTTGTTGGCGATTATGGCGACCAATGGCCTGGCCGAACTCACTTTGGCGATTATCGTTGTCCCGCTGATCGCCTTGCCGGTCCTTGAAGTCCGGCGGCGATTGGGCCAATAAAAGCATCCCCACCTGAGAGCGGGGACATAATAAAAGAACCGTGCAGAAGCTCACTGAAGAAATTCTGCACGGTTCTTCTTTTATTCACGGGACTCCTCTAACGCCCCAGCAAGTTAATGATTAGTCTTCCTGCGTATTAACGTTAGTGGTAGCAGGAGCCGTAGCTGCGGTCACGGTGATGTTGCCATCATTATCGAGCTTAGCGGCCAATTGCTTGACATCATTGTGGTCAAGCACGTAGTCGGCAATCCGGTCTTCGATCTGTTCTTGGATGACCCGACGCAGCGGACGAGCACCCATCTTCGGATCGAAGCCGAGGTCCACCAGCTTAGCCTCGACGTCTTCTGGCACGTCAATGTGGAGACCACGGTCGCTGAGCATCGTGTTGACGTCCGTAATCATCAAGCTGACGATCTTCATCAGGTTGTCCTTGGTGAGGGCGTTGAACTGAACGATGTCATCGAACCGGTTGAGGAACTCCGGCTTGAAGTAGTTAGTCAGCTTGTCGATGATAGAGTGGGTATTGCCACTGGCCTCAGCGCCGAAACCAACACTGGCAACGGCATCACCGGTCCCGGCATTAGACGTCATGATGATGATCGTGTCCTTGAAGGAAACGGTCCGGCCTTGTGAATCGGTCAGCCGTCCGTCATCGAGGATTTGCAGGAACATGTGCATAACGTCTGGGTGGGCCTTTTCAACCTCATCGAGCAGGATCAAGCTGTATGGGTGCCGGCGAACCTGTTCGGTCAACTGGCCGGCTTCCTCGTAGCCAACGTAACCAGGGGCAGCCCCGATCAGCTTAGAGGTAGACGTCTTGTCCATGTATTCGGACATATCGAACCGGATCATAGCGTCCTTGGAACCGAAGAGTTGCTTGGCAAGCTGTTTAGCGGTTTCGGTCTTACCGACCCCGGTTGGGCCAACGAAGAGGAAGGAACCAATTGGCCGGCCAGACTTGTTCAAACCAATCCGGTTCCGGCGAATGGCCCGGGCAATCTTATCAACGGCCTCGTTTTGGCCAATGACGTGTTCCTCAAGCTTCTTATCGAGGTCCCGTAGCTGGTTTTCTTCTTGCTTCTGCAGGTCACCGACCGGAATATTGGTCTTTTCTTCAACGATCTTTTGCATGTCGGTTACGGTAACCGTTGCGGAGTCTTCGGTGTGGTTCTCTTCGGCAGCTTTCTTGGCCTTTTCCAGCTTAGTGACCTGGTCACGGTAGAAGGCGGCCTTCTCGTAATCCTGATTGTCAACGGCTTGCTGCTTGTGAGCCTCGGCCGTGTGGATCTCGTTTTCAATCGTGTTTGGATCAGCGGTTTTCAGGGTAAGGTTCTTCCGGGAACCCGCTTCGTCAAGCAGGTCGATGGCCTTGTCTGGCAGGAATCGATCCTGGATGTAGCGATCGGAGAGCTTGGCAGCGGCGACAATGGCATCGTCCGTGTACTTAACGTGGTGGTAGTCCTGGTAACGACCTTTGATACCGTTGAGGATCTTGATGGTCTCTTCAACAGATGGCTCATCCACCTCAACTTGTTGGAACCGCCGGGCGAGAGCAGCATCCTTTTCGATCTTCCGGTATTCGTTGAGGGTTGTGGCCCCGACGAGTTGGAAGTCACCCCGGGCAAGGGCTGGCTTCAAGACGTTTCCGGCATCCATGCCGCCCTCGGCGTTCCCGGCACCCATGATCTCGTGGATTTCGTCAATGAAGAGGATGATATTCTTGTTCTTTTGAACCTCTTGCATCAGTTGTTGCATCCGCTTTTCAAACTGACCACGGATCCCAGTTCCTTGAACCAGGGAAACGACGTCAAGCCGGATGATTTCCTTGTTAGCCAGCTTTTCTGGCACCTCACCGGAAACGATCGCTTGGGCAAGCCCCTCGACAACGGCCGTCTTACCGACCCCGGCTTCACCGATCAGGACCGGGTTGTTCTTGGTCCGCCGGTTGAGGATCTCGATGACCCGGTTGATCTCATTGTCCCGACCAATTACCGGGTCGATCTTACCTTGCCGGGCCATGTCGGTGAGGTTGATCCCGTATTGACCGAGCACCCCCTTGCCGCCGCGTCGGCCGCCTTGGCGTTGACCCTGGGCGCCGGCCGCTTGACCATTACCTGCGGCCTGGCTTTGCATGTTGTTCATTGCGTTCATGAAGTCTTCGAGGCTTCCAAAATTGAAGTTGTTATTCATTCCGTTCCCCCCGTTCATCATATTTGTTTGAAGGTTTTGTAGTTTTTGATAACAATCTTGGCAGAGGTCGATTTGAACCCGCTGACCGTTGAAATTCATTTGCAAGTGAATCGTCGCGGGATTTTGATGACAATTTTGACAGAGCATCTAATAAAATACCTCCTTAAAAAGTATGGGCAAAAGGTCAAAATATGTTTGACCTTTCTTGACCATTGATTACATTATACTTACTTTTTGTCGTAAAGCAAGCCAGAAGTACTAACTTCAAAAAATCGTAAGGACTTGCCGGCGTAAGCAACTGTCCAATGCCTAGTTAGATTTTAGCACTCTTTGCATTAGAATGCTAAAATAGGTGATGCTTATTTGATATGTGTTAAAATCTTTGAGGGGGTAATAATTAATGGAAAACTTTGAACAGCAACTCGACGACCTGCGTGCCGGTAAAATTGACCACTTTGAGATCACCCCGGAGAATTTTCAGGAGTTTCAACGGGTCTTTCACGCTTATCCGTACCGAACCCAGATCGAAGGGAAGGCCAACATTGGTGGAAAGATTACCTATCATTTGCGGCAGCGTGAATGAATTCGTTAAAAGACCAAGTTAAATTTTTCGTGATCTTGTATTTAACGCTTACAATTGCTAAAATATACGTATCGAGGTGTATCAGAGGTATATGGCCGCTGATAATTAAGTAAATCTGCTCGAAGGAGACTGATTAAGTATGGAAAAACGTGACTTTACAATTACTGCTGAGACTGGTATTCACGCCCGTCCGGCAACTATTTTGGTACAAACTGCATCCAAGTACAACTCAGATGTAACCCTGTCCTACGAGGGCAAGAGCGTTAACCTGAAGTCCATCATGGGTGTGATGTCTCTTGGTGTTGGCCAAAACGCTGACGTTACCATCACTGCTAACGGTGACGACGAAAAGGAAGCCTTGGACGCCGTTGCTGAAACGATGAAGAAGGAAGGATTGACTGACTAATGTCTTTACTACTAGATGGGTTGGCGGCGAGTAGTGGCGTTGCTATTGCTCCGGCTTACCTATTAGTAGGGCCAGATCTATCCATTACGAAACAGCATATTGCTGATAAGAATCATGAAGTCGCCCGGCTTCGTGATTCTTTTGCTTTAACCACCAAAGAATTAAAGGCCATCCGACAGCGGGCCCACCAGGACCTTGGCCACCAGGCGGCCGCAGTGGTGGATGCCCAGCTGGCAATGGTGGATGATCCCGTCCTCCTAACAACAATTGAACGTTTAATTGAACAACATTCCTATACGGCAGAGTGGGGCGTCAAACTGGCAACTGACCATTACCTAGCACTGATGGAACAAAAGGATAGCGACTATCTGAGTTCCCGAGCCCTGGCCGCTCAAGACGTCTACAAGCGGGTGATCAGTCACCTGCTCGGCGTCGAATTGCCCAATCCTGCCGCCCTGGATCACCGGGCGATTCTGGTGGCGCCAAACATTACGCCGACTGACATGGCCCAGTTTGACCGGCGCTATGTGGCGGGACTGGTAACCGATTATGGGGGTCGGACTTCGCATTTTTCCATTATGTCTAAGACCCTATCCCTGCCCGTGGTTGTCGGGACCAATACGGCGACCAAGAAGATTAAGAACGGCGACCTGCTGGTTATCGATGGGATCCATGGCAAGGTGATTGTTAATCCGACCGAACCGCAGTTGGAACACTACCGTCTGCTGGCCGGTGAGTTTGCCAGGGAGCAGCAAGCTTGGGGTGCCCTTCGTGACCAGCACACGGCCAGTCAAGACGGTCGTAAGTACGAGGTGGCCGCTAATGTCGGGGCGCTGAGTGACATTACCGTTGCGCGGGATCATGGTGCCGAGGGGATTGGTCTTTTGCGGACCGAATTCTTGTACATGAATCAGCCGGAGTTGCCGAGTGAGGAAGAACAGTTCAATACCTACCGTCAATTTGTCAGCGGCATGGACCAGCAACGGGTGGTGGCCCGGACCCTGGACATTGGCGGGGACAAACGCCTGGGGATGCTCAAACTGCCACGGGAGGAGAATCCTTACCTCGGCTTTCGGGCGATCCGGATTGGGCTGGCGGAACCGACTGTTCTGCGTCCTCAGCTTCGGGCCTTGTTGCGGGCGTCGGTCTACGGGCGGCTAGCAATTATGTTCCCGATGATTGCGACCCCCGAGGAGTTTACCCAGGCACGAGAGATGCTGGATGACGAGAAGCGGAAGCTGAGCCGGGCAGGCGTAGCGGTGGCCGATAATATCGAGGTCGGCATGATGCTGGAAGTTCCGTCGGCGGCGGTGATGGCTGATGTCTTCGCCCCTGATGTTGACTTCTTCAGCATTGGGAGCAATGATCTGATCCAATACCTGTTTGCGGCTGATCGGGGGAATTCCCGGGTTTCCTACCTGTACCAGGAACTCCATCCGGCGGTTCTCCGTTTGGTGAAACGGGTGATCGACGCGGCCCATGCTGAAGGTAAATGGGTTGGCATGTGCGGGGAGATGGCCGCCAACCCACTGGCAACCCCGTTGTTGACGGCAATGGGGCTGGACGAGTTTTCGATGAACAGCAGCCAGATCCTGCCGATCCGCTCTTTGATCAGCCACTTGAATAATCGCCAGCTTCAACCCCTTGTTCACCGCGCCTTGGCCGCGCGCAGTGCCGATGAGGTAGAGATGCTAGTAAAAGAATATGTGCCAATGCTGCGCAAAGATTAAGGATTAACAGAGGGAGAGAAGGTCTGCTTTCTCCCCCTCTGTTTTTGTTTTGTTAGGAGCTTGTCAGTAGGACTAATTAATCTTAGAATGGAATGAAATGTCATTCTGACAAATATTCGAGTATAATAAAATATTATGGTTAAATAAGATTAAAAGGAGCTACTAGATTGAATATCGGTCTCTTTACAGATACATATTTTCCGCAGGTCAGTGGTGTCGCGACCTCTATTAAGACCCTCCGCGATGAACTGATTGCCCAGGGACACCATGTCTACATCTTCACGACTACCGACCCCCAGGCAAAGCATGACGATGTTGAAGAGGGCATCTATCGCTTTCCCAGCATCCCCTTTGTCTCGTTCAAGGAACGGCGGATTGCTGTCCGGGGTGCTTTCCGTGCGGTGCGGCTGGCCAAGAAGTTTCAGCTCGACATCGTCCATAACCAGACGGAATTTGCCTTGGGGATGATGGGGAAGTTAGTGGCCCACGAATTAAAGATTCCGTGCCTGCACACTTACCATACGATGTACCAGGACTATCTGCACTACATTGCCAATGGCCACATCGTCAAGCCGCGCAATGTAGCCACCTTTGTCCACCTCTACATGAAGAGCATCGACGGGGTAATCGCGCCCAGTGACCGGGTGCTCGATACCATGCGGAGTTATCACGTGACTGCGCCGATTCGGGTGATCCCGACCGGCATTAACCTGCGGGTATACCGCCAACGGGATTCAGCCGCGCAGGTCCGTGAACTTCGCCAACATTATGGCTATTCTGATGATACCCCAGTCATGCTTTCCTTGAGTCGGTTGGCTTACGAGAAGAACATCAATGCCTTGATTTCGGCAATGCCCGACATTCTTGCCAAGCGGCCCACAGTACAGTTGCTCATTGTGGGAGCGGGGCCGGCTCGGCAGTCCCTGGAGCGCCAGGTTCGCCAGCTCGGCCTGACTGACCATATTCAATTTGCCGGTGAAGTGGATAATAGTGACGTTCACCATTACTATCAGATGGCCAATGTCTTTGTATCAGCATCCGATTCAGAATCCCAGGGGCTGACCTATGATGAGGCGTTGGCATCCGACTTGCCGATTGTGGTGATGCGGAGTGAGTACACCGATGAACTGATTGACGATCCGTCAATTGGGATGAGCTTCCAACAGCAGAGTGACTTGGTGCGCGGGGCATTGTACTACCTTGACCACCCGAATGACCAGGAATCTCATGCCCGTCGCCAGGCCAAATTGCATTCGATTTCGTCGGAGGTTTTTGCCCAACAGGTGGTGCAATTCTACATCGACTGTCAGCAGAGACTAGCTGCAAAACAGGTGTCCAAGCCACGACACCGTTTGTTTCACTGATTAAGGAGTCATTATGCTTAAGATTACAATGTTTTCATCAGCAGATAAGGTCGCTGGTCAAGGGGTCGGCAGCGCGTACCTCGAGTTGGTTCACTTGTTGGAAGCCAATTTCCAGGATGAATTTGATATTGCGATCAACAAGTATCGGCCATCAACGATCAGCCACTACCACACGATTGACCTGCCGTTTTACTTTTCAACTTTTTCTGCTAAACGGGGCAAAAAGATCGGCTATGTCCATTTTCTGCCGGAGACGCTGGAGGGAAGCTTAAAAATTCCACAGCCATTTCGGGGGATCTTCTATCGGTATGTCATCGCCTTTTATAAGCGGATGGATCACTTGGTGGTCGTCAACCCGTCGTTTATCGATAAGCTAGTGGCTTATGGGATCCCCAAGGAGAAGATCAGCTACATTCCGAACTTCGTTGATAGTGATCGTTTCCACCCGGTGACGTTGGATAAAAAGCGGGCGCTCCGTGACAAGTATCACTTGCCCCAGGATCGCTTTATCGTTTTTGGTAGTGGTCAGGTTCAGGAGCGTAAGGGGGTGCCGGACTTTATCCAGCTGGCCCGGCAAAATGAAGACGTTCAGTTTGTCTGGGCAGGCGGCTTTTCCTTTGGCCGGCTGACAGATGGCTACCGGGAGCTCAAACAAGTGGTGGACAATCCCCCAGAGAACCTGCGTTTCACGGGGATCGTTTCACGGGACGAAATTGCCGAACTAAACAATGCAGCTGATCTCTTTTTACTGCCGTCATATAATGAGCTGTTCCCTATGTCGGTTTTGGAAGCCTTTAGTTGTGGTAATGCGGTTATGCTACGGGACCTGGATCTCTATCATTCGATTATTGATGGTGACTATGAGCCAGCGGAGAACCTTGATGAGATGCAACTAAAATTGACCTTGCTGCGCAATGATCCAGCACGGTTGGCCCATTGGCAACATCAGGCCCGCCTGGCTGCCCAGCGTTACTCTAAGGAGCATTTAGCACAGGTTTGGCATGATTTTTACTGTCAGCAGGCACAGGAGGAATAGGCTCGTGAATAGACGAAATTGGTTAGTTCTCATCCTGATGATGTTGATCGGGGTGGGCATAATTGGTTATTCTCTGCGGACGGTCAATCTCCACCTGCTGGTTCGTGAGGTTAATACCTTGAACTGGGGATGGATGCTGGTGGCCCTGTTTTGTATTTGCCTTTATCTAGGCCTGGAGGGGGTCGTGGTGAAGATCTTCATGAAGGATCGGCACCGTGACTTCACCTGGAAGGATGCCCTGCGTCTGCCCCCAATTGAGCAGCTTTTTAATGGGATCACTCCATTCTCAACAGGTGGCCAGCCGGCTCAGCTGGTGGCGATGCTTCAGTCTGGAGTCGATGGCGGTCGAGCCAGTTCGGTTCTGCTGATGAAGTTCGTAGTGTTTCAGGCGATGATCGTTATTAACTTCATCATCAGTCTTATAATTGGCTTTCACTACATCGAGGAGAAATTGCACGCACTGGCGATCCTGGTGGTGCTAGGTTTTTTGATCCACTTGTCCGTGATCGTCGGCCTGCTGATGGTGATGTACTGGTATAACTTTACGAAGAAGGCGATGAACCTCTTGATCCGGCCAGTTGCGATCTTTGTTAAGGCCGAACGCTATGAGCGGATGAAGGTCCGCTTGAACGAAATGGTCGATTCCTTCTACCAGGAGAGCCTGAAGATGAAGAGTGAATATCGGATGATGGGCCGGGTCTGTGTGGTTACCTTGCTCCAACTCTTTTTCTACTACATGATTCCATATTTCATTATGCTGGCGCTGGGGATTCACCACATTAGCTTTGTTATGGTAGTGAGTCTGCACGTCTTGATTTTCATGATCATCTCACTTTTCCCGATTCCTGGTGGCGCTGGGGGAGCCGAGTATAGCTTTTCGGTTCTCTTTGCCAGTTTTATTCATTCCAATACCAAACTAGTCTTGGCGATGATCCTGTGGCGTTTGATCACCTACTACTTCGGGATGATTGCGGGGATGTTCGCGCTGATGATCAAGCCGGATAGGGTAGCAACGGAATAATTATAATAGTCGAAGCACTTGTGTTAGGGATGCTTCGACTTTTTTAGACGGTAAATTGGTTGAAGCACTTTATTGGGATATAGTAGGGTAGATATATTAGTAATTTAAGGAGAGAGATGTAATGGCTGCTTCACAGTTAGTACAGATCGTTCGACGATTAGATGCTATGCGCAATGACCATACGGGTAATCGTCAGCGGCGGATATTTGAACAGTTTGGAATTCCGGTGTGTGAGGTGACTTATATTCGTGACCGGGATGAGTTTGTCTATGTTCGCTTCCGGCCGTATGAACGTTTCCGTTTTGATGACCTTGACCTGGTAGCAATCGAAGTATTCAATTGCCTGTACGACTTTCAGAACACTTTCTGATTTTTTAGAAAAAAGGTATTGACGAATGGTGGTGAGGTTGGTATATTAATACATGCTGTTACGGAGCAGCGGTTATTGATAATCATCTTTGATCACTTCTTCAAAATAGCTATTGACAATGATTTGATGATTTGTTAATATAATAAAGTTGTCTCGTGAGTTATGTGAGACTGCTTCAAATAATTTCTTAATTAAAAAAGTTCTTGACTTTGAAATTGAGAAATGTTAAACTTAAGTAGTTGTGTTAAGCAACTTGGTAGACCTTTGAAAACTGAACAAAGTTTTGACGAACTAAATGTGTAGGGTCTTC
>NZ_JBJEEM010000060.1:0-1557 GCF_051873075.1 Limosilactobacillus sp.
GCCAAGTTGGGACTAATGGTAGTGGTTGTGATAAGATGTTAGGTGTGATTTGAAAGGATGGACGGAAAAATGAAAGTATTAGCAATTGATACATCGAACCACCCGATGAGTGTGGCTTTGGTCGAGGATGACCAGCTGTTGGCGACGACTACGCTTAATATGGTTCGCAACCATAGCATTTACCTGATGCCAACGATTGACCGGCTCTGCCAGCTGGTTAAGTGGCAGCCCAGTGACTTAGACCGGGTCGTGGTTGCCCAGGGGCCGGGTTCATATACGGGGATTCGGATCGCTGCCACCACGGCCAAGGTTCTGGCTGATACATTGAAGCTTGACCTGGTCGGGGTATCGAGCCTGGAAGTTGTTGCCCGTAACGTCCTGCCGATGACGACCGCCATTATCGTTCCGTTCTTTGATGCCCGGCGGGGGAACGTATTCGCGGGGGCCTACCAGTGGCAGGATGGACAGTTGCAGAACCAAATTGCCGACCAGCACCTGGCGATGAAGGACTTGCTGACCCAACTGGCCAAGATTGACCAGCCAGTGATCTTGGTTGGTCACATGACCAAGAAGATTGCCGACCAGTTTGAGAAGTTGCCAGATAATGTCAGTCTGGCACCGCGGGCCTACGGGATTCCTTCAACCTACCAACTGGCTTTGGCAGGCGAAGACCGGCCGGCGGTCAAGGAGATTGACCCATTCGTGCCGCACTATCTGCGGATCACCGAGGCAGAGGCTAACTGGCAGAAGCTACACCCTGGTGATACTAAGAAGAATTATGTTCGAGAAGTTTAAGAGTTGGTGCCGGGTTAACATCAATGGCCGCAAGTGGCCAATGCTTGATTTTGCACGGCGGGTCGTGGTGATCAAGCATCACCAGTACGTGGTCCGGATGGCGAGCGAGCAAGACATCAAGACGATGGTGGACATTGAGCGGGCCATCTATGGGGATGCTCCCTGGAGCTATGCGGCTTTCCAGATTGAACTGCGGCGGCCCCAGGATCGTCTCTACCTGGTGATTGTCGATGATGGCCAGGTCGTCGGCTTCCTCGGGATGGCCGTTGATTGGTACCGGCTCGATTTGCATATCACCAACGTCGGCGTTACGCCCGGCTACCAGCAGAAGGGAATTGGCACCTACCTGATCAGCACCGCCCTGAATTACGCCTGCCACACTCAGTTGCGGTCGGTCAGCCTGGAGGTTCGGGTGCATAACCTGGTGGCCCGGAAATTATACGAACAGCTTGGTTTCCGGGAACGGGAGATCAAACACCGCTACTACCTCGATAACCACGAAGATGCGATTGATATGGCGGCGGACCTATTGAATAAAGGAGAAGTAAACAGTTAACCAGAATATTATCAAACACCGTCGAACGTAATCAATTGGAAAGGCGGCGCTATCGGTGATAAGAACAGAGAAGGTAAGACTATACCCGAATCGAATGATGAAAAAAGCGCTCGATGATCTATGTGATTACCGCCGTTATTGTTGGAACCAAGGTTTAGCTTTGTGGAACGACATGTATGACGAGTCACTCATTATGGACGATCAGA
>NZ_JBJEEM010000061.1:0-33520 GCF_051873075.1 Limosilactobacillus sp.
TCTTGACGGCTTATAGCCGTGAGCAAACCACCCGTTTGACGGGTGGTTATGATTTAAAAAATGATAAAACCGCTGCGATGTCTGGCAATTGGTTGCAATTGCGTGACAGCTAAGGTAAACTAATAAAGTATGTAAAGACCAGCCTATTAACATAGTGGTGGTCAAATTGATTTGTTATTGGAGGAAATAAAATGTCAGCAAAATGGGAACGCGATAGCGATGCCAGCAAAGGTACATTGACATTTGAAATCGATGTAGACACTATTAAGAAGGGAATCGACGAAGCCTTCGTTGAAACTCGGAAGAAGATCACGGTGCCAGGTTTCCGTAAGGGCCGTGTTCCACGCCAAATCTTCAACCAAATGTACGGTGAAGAATCTCTCTACCAAGATGCTTTGAACAAGGTACTGCCAGGTGCTTACAGTGCTGCAGTTGAAGAAACTAAGATTCAACCAGTTGCTCAACCACAAATTGAAATCAAGAGCATGGAAAAGGGCCAACCTTGGACGCTTACTGCTACGGTTGACGTTATGCCAGAAGTTAAGCTTGGTGACTACAAGGGTATGGAAGTTCCTGAACAAGACACCACTGTTTCTGATGCTGACGTTGATTCAGAATTGGAAAAGAAGCGTCAACAACAAGCTGAATTGGTTCTCAAGGAAGACAAGCCAGCCGAAAACGGTGACACGGTTGTTATCGACTACGAAGGTAGCGTTGATGGCAAGAAGTTTGACGGCGGTTCCGCTGATAACTACTCCCTTGAATTAGGTTCCGGCTCATTCATTCCGGGCTTTGAAGACCAATTGGTTGGCCACAACTCTGGTGATGACGTGGACGTTAAGGTTACCTTCCCAGAAGATTACCACGCTAAGGACTTGGCTGGTAAGGACGCCATCTTCAAGGTTAAGATTCATGAAATCAAGGAAAAGCAACTTCCAGAATTGGATGATGACTTTGCTAAGGACGTTGATGAAGACGTCGACACTCTTGACGAACTGAAGGACAAGACCAAGAAGCAACTTCAAGAAGACAAGGACAACCAGGCTAAGGCTGCCATTGAAGATGCTGCGATCGAAAAGGCCGTTGCCAACGCTGAAATTCAAGACATCCCACAAGCTATGCTGGATGATGACACTAACCGTCAATTGCAGCAATACCTTGCCGGGATGCAACAACAAGGGATCAGCCCACAAATGTACTTCCAGATCACTGGTACCAAGGAAGAAGATTTGAAGAAGCAATTTGCTAACGACGCTGAACAACGGGTTAAGACTAACCTGGTTCTTGAAGCCATCGTTGATGATGCAAAGCTTGAAGCAAGCGATGACGAAATCAAGGAAGAAATCGCCGACCTTGCTAAGCAATACGGTATGAAGGAAGATGCCGTTGAAAAGGCACTGTCAAAGGACATGCTTTCTCATGACATCAAGATTAAGAAGGCCGTTGACTTAGTTGCTGATTCAGCAAAGCAGGTTAAGGACGACAAGAAGTCTGACAAGTAATTCTTGATTTGCATTACGGCTTGAAGTGTCCAATCAATTATGATTGGACACTTTTTGTTTGGTCAGGAACCACTTTGTTCGAAATTACGGACTAATTTTGTTATGATTATTTCAGAACTTTAGAGGAGGTTTCCTAATGTTTGAAGATACCAGTGGAATGGACTCAATTCACTGTTCGTTTTGTGGCAAGTCACAGAACGAGGTAAAGAAAATTGTTGCTGGTCCTGGCGTATACATTTGTAACGAATGTGTGGATCTCTGCCAGCAGATCATCGACCAAGAACTGGCGGAGGAACAAACCGACCAGGATTTCCGGGTACCAACGCCAGAAGAGATTGTCAAGGACTTGGATGATTATGTTATTGGCCAGAGCGATGCCAAGAAGACGCTGGCAGTGGCAGTTTACAACCACTACAAGCGGGTGAATGCCATGATGGATGGCGATAACAACGACACCGAGCTGCAGAAGAGTAACATCGCGGTCATCGGCCCAACCGGTTCTGGGAAGACCTACCTGGCCCAGTCCCTGGCCCGGATCCTAAACGTACCGTTTGCAATTGCCGATGCAACGACCCTAACCGAGGCCGGTTATGTCGGTGAAGACGTTGAAAACATCATTCTGAAGCTCCTGCAGGCGGCCAACTTTGATGTTGAGCGGGCCGAGAAAGGGATCATCTACATTGACGAAATCGACAAGATCGCTAAGAAGAGCGAAAACGTTTCGATTACCCGTGATGTGTCCGGTGAAGGGGTTCAGCAGGCCCTCTTGAAGATCCTGGAAGGAACGATTGCCAACGTGCCGCCGCAGGGTGGGCGGAAGCATCCCCAACAGGAATTCATCCAGGTGGACACCAAGAACATCCTGTTCATCGTCGGCGGGGCCTTCGATGGGATCGAGACGATTGTCAAGGAACGGCTGGGTGAGAAGACGATTGGTTTCGGCACTAATTCGAACGAAGCTGATAACATCACCGAGAAGAACATCCTCCAACACGTTATCCCAGAGGACTTGCTTAAGTTCGGCTTGATCCCCGAATTTATTGGTCGGCTGCCAGTCATGACTGCCCTGGAAAAGCTGGACGAACACGACCTTGTCCGGATCTTGACGGAACCGAAGAATGCGCTCGTCAAGCAGTACCAGGAACTGATCCGGCTTGACGGCAGCAAACTGACCTTCACGGATGGCGCCCTGCAGGCAATGGCCCAGTTGGCAATTGCGCGCAACACCGGGGCCCGGGGCTTGCGTTCCATCATTGAAGGAGTAATGCGGGATGTCATGTTCGAATTACCGAGCCGCAAAGATGTCGCAGAAGTGGTCATTGACAAACGTTGCGTTACCAACCACAAGGAACCGCGCTACGTGATGAAGTCGGCCAAGGAAACAAAGTGAGGATTCAGCAATGGAAGTTCACAACGTAAACCTGACCATCAGCGCGGTCGCTGCTGACCAGTACCCGAAAACCGATTATCCAGAGATTGCCCTGGTGGGTCGCTCCAACGTCGGTAAGTCCTCACTGACGAATGTCTTGATCAACCGGCGGAACTTTGCCCACACGTCTAGTCAGCCGGGAAAGACCCAAACCCTGAACTTTTACGATGTGGAGGACCAGCTCTACTTCGTCGACGTACCGGGTTATGGTTACGCCAAGGTTTCCAAGAAGGAACGGGAGCGTTTTGGCCAGATGATTGAGCAATACCTTACCCAGCGCGAACAACTGCGCGGGGTGATCCAGCTGGTCGATGCCCGCCATGAACCGACGGCCGATGATGTTTCCATGTACGAGTGGCTGGATTACTATAATATTCCAACGCTCGTTGTTGGGACTAAGTGTGACAAGGTTAAGTCCAATGTTTGGAACCGTCAGGAAAACCAGATCCGTAAGCGGCTGGGAATGCCGGCTACTGCGCCTTTGATCCTTTTCTCAGCGGTGAACAAGCGGGGCAAGGACCAAGTATGGCAATGGATTGAAAAGCAGACGGGGATGAAATAAGTGGAGTTTAATGATTACCAAAAGGCTGCCAAGCGAACCCTTTACGGCAATGAGCAGGTCTTGACCAATTGTGCTCTCGGGCTGGCTGGCGAGGCTGGTCAAGTGGTTGACCTCGTGAAGAACTATACCTTCCGGAGCAAAAAGCTGGATCGTGCTGAGCTGATCCACGAGATGGGGGACGTGTTATGGTACTTGTCGCAGATTGCGGAATGGGCCGACATCCCTTTTGATGAGGTTGCCAAGGCCAATATCGATGAATTGAACCGGCGCTACCCAGCTGGTTTTAAGAAGCAGAAGTAAATAGGGAAGGGCGACCGAGCCGGACCCGCTAAAAAGCGACCCCTGATGTCCGTTGATTGAACATCAGGGGTCGCTTTTGCCGTTGTGCTAGAGTTGGCAGGCTTTACTTCTTCTTATCTTCGTTTTTCTTTTCAGCCGTCTTCTCGTCGGCAGGCTTCTTCTTCAGTGGCTTGGTCTTGGGATCAACGGCGAACTGATCGAAGAGCTTGTCGAGTTGCTGACTGCGGCGTGTGACGAGTCCCATTTTAATCGCTCCTTTATTGTTTATCAAAAATGCTAGCATAAACCGCGCTGGTTGTCCAAGAAGATACTAGCACTTTCTTTGCCTTTTGGTTGGTTTTTAATTTATAATATTATGATTAAAGTTGATCGGAGGGTTATGATGGCAAGTGAATACCTTGAACATAAACTAGCGTTGCTGCCGGATAAGCCCGGCTGCTACCTGATGAAAAATATTAATGGTCAGATCATCTACGTCGGCAAGGCCAAGAACCTGAAAAACCGGGTGCGCTCGTACTTCAAGAGCAGCCATACCGGGAAGGTGGCTAAGATGGTTTCAGAGGTGGCCGATTTTGAAACGATTATTACTTCTACCAACAAGGAGTCGTTTCTGCTTGAAATCACCCTGATTCAAAAGCACCAGCCCTATTTCAATATTAAGCTGAAGCGGGGAACCGGCTACCCCTACATTAAGATTACCAATGAACGGGACCCGCAGACGGAAATCACCGGAAAGATTAAAAAAGACGGCGCCTACTACTTCGGCCCCTATCCAAACGTCTACGCGGCCGAAGAAACCCTGCACTTTATTCAGAAGGTCTACCCCCTGCGGCGCTGCCATGGCTTCCAAGGACGGCCCTGCCTGTATTACCACATGGGCCAGTGCCTGGGTGCCTGCTTCAAGGAGGTGCCAAAGGAAGAGTATGATCAGCAGATTCGGCGGATCAAATCCTTTTTAAATGGGAATACGGCGGCGGTGAAGAAGCAGCTGACGGCACGGATGGAGAAGGCGGCCGCGGCCCTGGAATACGAGCGAGCAGCGGAGATCCGGGACCAGCTTCACTATATTGAGGTGACGGTCGAAAAGCAGAAGATTATCTCTAACGATAAGACGCCGCGGGACCTCTTCAACTTCTATATGGACAAGGGCTGGCTATCGATCCAGGTCTTCTTTATTCGCCAGGCCCGACTGATGAAACGGGAGAAACGGCTCTTCCCAATCGTGGATACCGCGGTTGAGGAAATGACCAGCTTCATCCTGCAATTCTACCACCGGCGAAACAACATCCTGCCCCGGGAGATCCTCCTGCCAACTGGCCTGCCCAACAAGGAAATCAGTGAGATCTTAGGGGTGCCGGTGCGGACGCCGGAGCGGGGCGAGAAGCGCGATTTGATGGACATGGCCGCTGAGAATGCCCGGCTGACCCTTGATGAGAAGTTCCGCCTGCTAGAAATGGACCAGAGTAAGACCACTGGGGCGATGAAGGAGATCACCGACGCCCTTGGCCTACCACCGGCCCATAAGATCGAGGCCTTTGATCACTCCCATATCCAGGGAGCGGATCCGGTCAGCGCAATGGTGGTATTCGTCGACGGAGAGCCCGCCAAGAAGCTCTATCGGAAGTATAAACTGCAGACGGTGATCGATCACGCCGACGAAGCTGCCAGCACCCGGGAGGTCATCCGCCGCCGCTATTCCCGTCTCCTAAAGGAGGGCAAGGCGATGCCGGATATGATCTTTATGGACGGGGGCGAGATCCAGATGAATGCCGTCAAGGACGTCTTAGAAAACGAGCTGGACCTTGATATTCCGGTGGTGGGGATGGTCAAAAACGATAAGCACAAGACGGCGGACCTGCTCTTTGGCGACCAGGACCAGCACGTCAACCTGGATCCGCGCAGCCAGGGCTTCTACCTGGTCCAGCGGATTCAAGATGAGGTTCACCGCTTTGCCATCACCTTCCACCGGCGGGTCCACACCCGGCATTCGTTAAGCTCGCGCTTGGATGAGATCAAGGGGGTCGGCCCGCGGACCCGGACTAAGCTGCTCAAGCAATACGGTTCAATCAACAAGATTGCCCAGGCCTCGGTCGACGATATCCAAGCCCTGGGAATTAACCGGCCGACTGCCCAGTTGATCAAGGTTTCGTTGCAGAAGAACGCGAAGGTCGCAAAGGGCAGCAGTCACGATTGATTTTGACGCCCTCTGGATTTTCCAATATACTAATAAGTAATAATGATAGAACGGAGACCAATTTAATGAATACGTTTGTAGATCAAATAAAAATTGAGGTGCACGCCGGTAAGGGAGGCGACGGGATGGTTGCCTTCCGGCGTGAAAAGTATGTCCCAAATGGGGGACCGGCCGGGGGTGATGGCGGCCGTGGTGGCAGCATCATCCTGAAGGTTGACGAAGGACTGCGGACCCTGATGGATTTTCGTTACCACCGGATCTTCAAGGCAAAGAACGGCGGCAACGGAATGAACAAGCAGATGACCGGTCCCAGTGCTGCCGATACGGTGATCGCCGTCCCTCAGGGAACTACGGTCCGAGACCTGGACACTGGTGAGATCATCGGTGACCTGGTGGAAAAGGACCAGGAACTGGTTGTTGCCCGCGGTGGCCGTGGTGGCCGTGGCAACATTCACTTTGCCAGTGCCAAGAATCCGGCTCCAGAAATTGCCGAAAACGGTGAACCAGGCGAGGACCACTACCTGGAGCTCGAACTGAAGATGCTGGCCGATGTCGGCCTGATCGGTTTCCCATCGGTCGGTAAGTCGACCCTGTTGTCGGTTGTGACGGGAGCCAAGCCTAAAATCGCGGCCTACGAGTTTACGACCCTGGTGCCAAACCTAGGGATGGTGATGCTGCCGGACGGCCGGGACTTCGCAATGGCTGACATGCCAGGATTAATTGAGGGCGCTGCTAAGGGTGTTGGTTTGGGGCTGAAGTTCCTGCGCCACATTGAGCGGACCCGGGTCCTTCTTCACCTGGTGGACATGAGCAGCGAGGATCCCGAGCAGGCAATCGAGCGTTACCGGCAGATCAATCACGAGCTGGCTAACTACGATCCGGAACTGCTGAAGCGGCCGCAGATCGTGGTTGCCACCAAGATGGATATGCCAAATGCGGTTGAAAACCTGGAACACTTTAAGAAGGAACTGGCCGCTGACGAGACACTGGATCAGACTCCCCAACTCTTCCCAATCTCGGCGGTCACCCACCAGGGGGTTCAGCAATTGATGCAATTGACGGCCGACCTGCTCGATAAGACTCCCGCATTTGACAGTGAGAGTCATGACGAGCAATTGGTTGCTGAGTACAAGGCAGCGGCTCCAGAAAAAGAAACTCAGGACTTTACCATCACCAAGGATGAGGATGGTACCTGGGTACTTGGTGGTGCCAAGCTGTTACGGCTCTTTGATATGACTGACCTGACCCATGAACAGAGTCAACTGCGCTTTGCCCGGCAGCTCCGAACAATGGGGGTTGATGACGCACTGCGGGCCAAGGGAATTAAGGATGGCGACTTGGTCCGGATCAAGAAGTTCGTCTTCGAATTCGTCCAATAAGATTAAATTAGAAGGTAGGAAATTAAGGTATGCAACTTGAATTTTTAGGAACGGGGGCGGGGTCACCCAGCAAGCAGCGGAATGTCACCAGCGTGGCCTTGCGCCTGTTGGAAGAACGCAACGCCATTTGGTTGTTTGATGTTGGGGAGGCGACTCAGCATCAGATCCTTTATACCACCATTCGGCCGCGGAAGATTGAGAAGATCTTCATTACCCACTTGCACGGCGACCACATCTTTGGTTTGCCCGGCTTGCTTAGTTCACGGTCATTTCAGGGCGGCAACGAACCGTTGACTATTTACGGCCCGGTTGGTATCAAGCGCTTTGTCCAAACGGCGCTTCAGGTTAGCGAGTCGCGGCTCAGCTACCCCTTACACTTTGTTGAAATCGAACACGAGGGTGAGATCTTTAAGGACGATAGCTTCACGGTCTACGCCAAGCGCCTGGATCACAAGATTACCTGCTTTGGCTACCGGGTAGTTGAGCACGATCATCCCGGTGAACTGCAGGTTGATAAGCTCCGGGAAATGCACGTCCCATCCGGTCCCGTTTATGGCCAGTTAAAGGCTGGGAAGACGGTTAAGCTGGACGATGGCCGGGTATTAAACGGCCAGGACTTCATCGGGGCAGCCCAGCCAGGCCGGATCGTTGCCATCTTGGGCGACACCCGGCAAACGAAGAACGCCCTTTGGCTGGCCAAGGATGCCGATGTCCTGGTTCACGAGAGTACCTTTGGCCAGGACGAGGCCAAACTAGCCCACAATTACTACCATTCGACCAGCAAGCAGGCTGCTGAGATTGCTAAAAAGGCTGGGGCCAAACGTCTCCTCCTTACCCATATTTCGGCGCGGTACGCAGGAAAGGCAGCCTACCAATTGGCTTACCAGGTACGCAATATTTTCCCAGCTACCCGGGTTGTCAATGATTTGGATGTTTTTGATATTCCATTTAAGAAACAAGGGGATGATAAGTAATGTTAGGACGTGTTAAGGCATTACGGTTCTTGAGAAACGAGGTTGTACTGATTACTGGCGGTTCCAGCGGAATCGGCAAGGCCTTGGCGTTTGAAGCTGCCCGGCGGGGGGCAATCGTGGTGGTGGTTGCTCGCAACAAGGAGAAGCTGGCTGCCGTGGCTAAGAAGTGCCTGATTCTGTCTGGTCGGCCGGCTTTTGCCTACGCGGCAGACGTGACCTCCCCAGAGGCAATTGACCAGGTTCTAGCCAAGGTTAAGCACGAGGTCGGCGCCATTGATGTCCTGATTAATTCAGCTGGCTTGGGTGAATTTACCGCCGCCGCCCATGAAAAGTACTCCTCGATGGCAGAAATGGTGCATGTCAACTTGCTGGCTTTGATGTACATCAGCCGCTGTGTAGCCAAGCAGATGATGGATCAGGGCTACGGGGCAATCATTAACATCGCCTCGCTGGCCGGGAAGATCCCAACGCCGAACAGTGCGGTTTATTCCGCCACGAAGGCTGGGGTAATCCAGTTTGATAACGTCTTGCGGATGGAAGTTGCTGACTACGGGGTTCAGGTCTTAACGGTTAATCCGGGGCCGATTTCAACTCAGTTCTTCAAGAAGGCCGATAAGACGGGTGATTACCAGGCTCACCTGCCGAAGTGGATGTTCATCGAGCCGGATGAACTGGCCCGGCGGATCTGGGATAATGTTGGTCATAAGACCCGGGAGATCAATGTCCCCGTTTATGTAGCCTACCTTGGCTGGGCCTACCAGGTCTTTCCAGGGCTTGGCGATTGGGCCATCAAGAAGTTTTTTGACTTTCAACAGGATAAGCAGAACCTGTAGTTTAGGTGGATTGTAAAATTAGGGCTGTCAGTATAACTTGTACAGCCCTTTCTTATTTCAGGAAAAAGGGTTAGGGTGAAAAAATGGTTAACACACGGTTCAAATGGAAACTAGCAGCGCAGGCTGATCCAGCGCTGGTCAAGCGCCTAGCAAAAGATGCGCAGGTTAGCCCGGTGGTGGCCGAACTACTGGCCAATCGGGGGTATAAGCAGGCAGCGGATGCCACGGCGTTTCTCAAGGCTGACCCGCAAACTATCCATTATCCGCACCAGCTTCACGACATGGACAAGGCGGTCGACCGGATCCAAGAGGCCATCGAGCGTGGTGAACAAATCACAATTTATGGTGACTATGATGCCGATGGGATTACCAGTACGGCGGTGATGTATGAAACCTTGCAGGCGGTGGGTGCTAACGTTAACTATTACATCCCTAATCGTTTCAAGGATGGCTATGGGCCCAATGCTGACGCGTACCAACGTCTGATTGAACAGGGGACTCAGCTGTTTGTTACCGTTGACAACGGGGTCAGCGGGAAAGACGTGATCGATCCTGTTATGGCGCAAGGAGTTGATGTTGTAATTACTGATCACCATGAAATGCCGGCAGAACTACCCAAGGCGGTGGCGATCGTCCATCCCCAGTATCCCGGTAGTGACTACCCTTTTGCTGGCCTTTCCGGGGTCGGGGTGGCATTTAAGCTAGCCTGGGCCCTGACCGATGAGTTTCCGGCGGAGTTGCTCGACCTGGTAGCGATCGGTGAAATTGCCGATGTGGTTAGCGTTGCGGACGAAAATCGGGCCCTGATCACGATGGGCTTGCAAGAGCTGCGTCAAGGGCTGCGTCCCGGACTGCATGCGCTGGTCAAGCAGGCCGGGCTGAATGAACAACGGCTGACCGACCAGGATATCGGCTTTGGGATCGCCCCCCGCCTCAATGCCCTGGGGCGGGTATCCGATGCCGGGGTCGGGGTTGAGCTTTTGACAACCCTTGATGAGCAAGCAGGTACGCAGCTGGCCGCTCAGGTTGAGGCCGCCAATCAGCAGCGTCGACAGCTGGTTGACCAGGTGATGACGGCGGCCAGTGAGCAGGCCCAGGCACCGGAAAACCAGGATCAGCCGGTACTGGTTCTCTTGGGCCGCGGCTGGCATCAGGGAATTTTAGGAATCGTTGCCAGTCGAATCCGTGAGCAGACCGGCAAGCCGACCATCATTGCTACTACCGACCAGGATGGCCGAGTGGCGAAGGCGTCGGGTCGCAGTGACGACCGCTTTAATCTCTTTACCGCCTTGGATGCCCACCGTGACCTGATGACGAGTTTTGGCGGGCACCCGGCAGCCTGCGGGTTGTCATTTGAAGTCGACCAGCTCGCCGCACTGCAGGCGGCATTGCGCGACGAGGCGGCCAAGCAGAAATTCGACTGGCGCGAACCTGCCCCGCTGGCCTTGGCAGCCCAATTAACTCCCCAGGAGGTCGATGAACAGTTATATGATGACCTGCAGAAGCTGGCACCGTTTGGCCCGGACAATGAAGAACCAATCTTTGAGTTTAGCGACGTTCACCCGACCAACGTGAAGACGATGGGGAAGGATAACAACCATTTGAAATTCTCCCTGCCGGGTAAGCACGCTGACGTCGCGGTGGTGGCCTTTGGCTGGGGAGCAGACCTGCAATTGTTCCGCGCACAAGGCGGGCAGGTTGACATTGCGGCCAAGGTGGCCATTAATGAATGGCACGGTCAGCGTCAGGTTCAGCTGATGCTGGTCGATGCCCGGGTACGAGGCACCATGGTCCTGGACGAGCGAACTGCCCATTTGCGGCCGGTCCACTTTCAACCGGCCGGGGAGTACGTTGTCTATGATGAACGATTGCGGGAGAATGTCGCCCCCCATGTCGGGGCCGACCATGCCCTGACCCCGGCGGCCGCTCGTCAGATGGATCTGGCGGGGAAGACGGTGACCCTGGTTGACCTGCCGGATAGCTTGGACAGCTTTAAGGGGCTTTTTCAAAACGATACCGGTGCGCCAGCGGTTATCCGCCTGTTACTGGCAAACCGCCACAGTGTTTACTTGGCGGGGTTGCCGAGTCGCGCTGATTTTGCCCAGGTATTTAAGTTTTTGAAACGGTACCCGCAATTGCAGTGGCCCGGTCAGCAGACGGCGATGAGCAAATACTTAAAAATGAATGCGGAACGATTAAATTTCGTAATTCAAGTGTTTTCTGAAGCCGGATTTGTTACAATTAAAGATGGTATTTTAAATCTGCAGCCCACGAGTGGGAAGACGGATCTAAAACAAACGACACGGTATCAACAGCAGCTTGCCCGTTATCAAACAGAAAAGACGTTATTATATGATGATGCGGCAACCGTTACCCAATGGATATTACAGTGCCTTAAGATGAATTAAAGGAGAAAATTTTTGTATGACTTTAGACCTCTATAAATACGTTGCTAGTATTCCAGACTACCCTGAAAAGGGCATTATTTTCCGGGATATCCTGCCCTTGATGGCCGATGGTGAAGCGTACAAGCAGGCAACGGACGAATTATCTGCCTACGCAAGAGATAAGCAGATCGATATGGTAGTGGGTCCCGAGGCCCGGGGCTTCATTGTTGGTTGTCCAATTGCCCGCGAGCTGGGCGTCGGCTTTGCACCTGCCCGTAAGAAGGGGAAGCTGCCTCGTAAAGCGATCAGTGCCAGCTACAGTCTTGAGTATGGTACTGCCACTCTCCAGATGGAAGCTGATTCAATCAAGCCTGGTCAGCGGGTTCTGGTCGTTGATGACCTGCTGGCAACCGGGGGAACAATTTCCGCCACGATCGAAATGGTTGAGAAGATGGGCGGAATTGTTGCCGGTTGTGCCTTCCTGATCGAACTGAAGGACCTGCATGGTCGTGACCGGATCAAGGATTATGACATGAAGGCTTTGATGGAGTTCTAAATTGAAGAGGCTGAGCATGTTCTCAGTCTCTTTGCTATATTCTGGCAAAATTAAGAATTCAGAGTGATGATGAGGACTTTCCTTGTCAGGTAATAAAGAGGTATCAATATATGATCTTTTTAGTTATTTTTGGTGCACTGATGTTGATCTTGGGGGGCTTCTACCTTGCCAATTCGTGGCAGCAATACCGCGAATGGAAAGGCGGCACTATTATTGTTGTGCTGAGTCTGATTGCCCTAATCTATGGTGTCATCAACTTACCATACTTTCACCATAATCAGCGCTCAACAAGTGAACAGGCCAGCTCCTCTTCACAGGTAGTTCAACAATCCGGCAGCGCCTCATTTTCTAATAAGCTGGGTAGCATTAATGCTCAGAACAGTCAGGGCAACCAGGAACAGAAGGAAATGGCCGTTCTTCGCCAGTTGCAAAAGGGCTATTCTAAGCTGGGGACGGTTTCTTTTGATGAGGATACTAAGACGTACCAGATCAAGCCGACTGACGACAATACGGTGCAGGCCGTGCAGGCGCTGGTTCAAGATCCGAGTCAGGCCGAACAGATTGGCTGGCCGAACCTTACCAAGTCCATCAAGCAGAACTCGGGCGAGATTGATAATGTCTTGACGGATGAATATTCATTAAGCATTGTCAATCCAGATAACACCAAGCAGGCGCTTTACACTGCTAAGAACGGTAAAACCACGTATGACATTGCTAACCAGGGGAACTAGGTTAGTCGTTCAACTGTTGCACTTTACGCAAGTTCGAAAACTTGTTATAATGTAATAGTTGATTTTGGAGAGTTGGCAGAGTGGTAATGCACCGGACTCGAAATCCGGCGAACCCGTGTTGAGCGGGCGCGCAGGTTCAAATCCTGTACTCTCCTTTCTATATGAGCTAAAAGCCTTGAGATAAAGGCTTTTTTTATTTTCTATCGTGCAACAAACTTTTTATTTGGAGGAACTATTCAGTGGCAAAAAAATTCTATGCAGTAAAGCGGGGTCGCCGGCCGGGGATCTATACCTCTTGGCCAGAATGTCAGCAGCAGGTCAGCGGTTTTACCGGCGCCATCTATAAGGGCTTTCCCAGCCGAAGCGCGGCCCTGGACTGGTTAAAGGGGGCCGACACGCCTGTCCAGCCGCAGCAGCTGAGCCTGTCTTTGGATTCCGCTGCGGCATCAGTCAGCGCACCGACCATCCGACTATACACGGATGGCGGGTCGCGGAATCACGGCAATAAGCGGGGCCAGCACGTCAAAAACGACGATAAGGCGGCCTGGGCCTACCTAATTGAGTACCGCCACCGGCAAATCACCGGGACCGATGGTGAATTTGGGGCAACCAACAACAAGATGGAGGTAACGGCCCTAATCAAGGCCCTGGAATACTTGATTGCCCACCGCTTAAATGATGAGCCCATTTTGGCCACCCTGGATTCGCACTATGTCCTGGACCCAATTATGAAGGGATGGCTCTACGGCTGGCGGCGGCGCGGCTGGGTAACTTCCAGCGGCAGTCCCGTGGCTAATCAGGAACTGTGGGCGACCGTGCTGCGCTTGCTACCGCAGTTTTCCCAGTTACGTTTTGCCTGGACAAAGGGTCACGCGGTTAACCAGGGTAATAACATGGTTGATGAGTTGTTAAACGAGACGATGGATCGGATGGAAAGGAATTGAGGTTGAGTAGGATGAAGATTGGAATTGACAAGATGGCCTTCGCCACTACGGATCAATATATTGAACTGACGGAATTAGCGGCTAAGCGGGGGGTTGATCCTAACAAGTACACGATCGGTATTGGTCAGGATCGTCAAGCGGTGGTCCCCCCAACCCAGGATATCGTGACGCTGGGTGCCCGGGCGGCCCAAAAGCTGCTGACGGCGGACGTTGCCCAGCGGCTGTCGACGATCATTGTGGCGACCGAATCGGGGATTGATAATTCCAAGGCCAGTGCGATCTACATCAAACACTTGCTAGGACTGGACGATTATGTCCGGGCGTTAGAGCTTAAGGAAGCGTGCTATTCCGGGACTGCGGCAATCCAGTTTGCCCGTGGGCTGGTGGCCCTAAACCCTCAGGAAACGGTGCTGGTGATTGCTGCTGATATTGCCCGCTATGGCCTTGGCACCCCTGGCGAAGTAACCCAGGGGGCAGGGGCGGTTGCCATGCTGATTGGTGCCGACCCGCACGTCTTGGCGATTGAACCGACGAGTGTCTCCTACAGTCGGGACCTGATGGACTTCTGGCGGCCACTTTACGCAACTGAAGCGATTGTGGATGGTAAGTACTCCACCGGGGTCTACGTTGACTTCTTCAAGAACACCTTGACCCGCTACCTGCAACGGACGGGGCGGCGGCTGGACGACTTTGCCGGAATCGCTTTCCACCTGCCATTTACCAAGATGGGGAAGAAGGGCCTGGAGGGGGTTCTACAGGATCGTGATGATGCCGTTGCCAGCCGGCTCCGTGAACAACTGACAGCCAGTCAGGTTTACTGCCGGCAGGTCGGTAACCTCTACACCGGCTCACTATACTTGGGCTTGATGTCGCTTTTGCAAAACGGCCAAGTGGTACCTGGTGATCGCTTGGGGCTTTTTTCGTACGGCTCCGGGGCGGAAGGCGAATTCTATAGTGGAATTGTTCAGCCGGCCTTTGCCGAAAACCTCAGTGATGTTAAGCAGGATTTGTTAGCCCGGCACCAGGTTTCAATTGATGAATACGAGCGGCTGTTTAATAGTCAATTGGGGATGCAGGAGGATGACGTTCAATTTGACCTCCAGGGCGACGAGGCACCATTTGTCCTGGCTGGGCAAAAGAATCACCAGCGGATTTATCAACGCCGGTAAAAGACTAACGATTATTGGAATACAAAGGCCGACAAAGCTTCGTCCCGTTGTTGGGGCGGTTGCTTTGTCGGCCTTTGTTGCTATAGACTCTTGGCATTATAGGAATCAATTAAAATTTGCTTATCCGTCATTACTAGCTTCATCAGTGCGCCGTTGTCCAAGTTGGGGTAGGTCTTTGTCTGGTCAATCCGGCTGGCAATGTACTGGATGATTGAACCGTGGGTTGCCACGACCACTGTTTTGCCATCGCCTAGCGAGCGCAAGAATGAAATGATTTGGTCTACCCGTTGGTTGAGGGCCGTGCTGTCTTCCGCTAACCGAGCGGGATCGGCGGCCTTCAAAAGATCGTGGGCTTTTTCAACTCCAAACGCATCGACTAATTGGCCGATTCGCCGGAACCGTTTTCCCGCGAGCTGGCTAGCCCAGATGGCGCCTTCTTCATTGCTGTGGCCTTCAAATGAACCATAGAACACTTCACGGAAGATTGGGTTGGTAACGGGCGCGGTTAGCTCGCTTTGCTGGTTTTGGGCAATCACAATCTTCGCCGTATCGATGGCCCGCTTCAGGTCACTGGAGAAGAGGTAGTCGATTTGCAGGTTGGCGAGGCGCTTGCCGATGTTGACCGCGTCCTGTTTCCCTTTATCGGTCAACGGGGTATCTGACCACCCCTGCAGACGGGCGAAGCGATTGAAGTAGGTCTCCCCGTGACGAATGAAAAAGATGTTACTTGCCATATTCTTAGTCCCCTTAAAATTAATGATTAAGCGATGGTTGCTTGCTGGAGTGATTCGCTGATTGAAGGGGTCTTCAGCCATGAAATCATTTCCTTCATCGAATCGGTAATTGCCTCCGTCCCGACCAGTAGCAGCTTACGAGGGTCGTAGCCCTTGTGTTCCTTGTCCAGGTCGCGGCCTTCTTCGATATACTTTCGTGTTGCTTGTTGGAAGGCCAGTTGGAATTCGGTGTTGATGTTAACCTTGCTAATCCCAAGCGAAATTGCTCTTTCAACTTGGTCGCGGGGGATGCCTGAACCGCCGTGCAATACCAGCGGGATACTGATGGCGTTGGCGATTTCTGCTAGGCGTTCAAAATTAAGGCCTTGCCAGCCGGCCGGGTAGATTCCGTGGATGTTCCCGATTCCGCAAGCTAGCATGTCGACCTCCAAGTTTGCAAAGCGAACGGCATCTTTGACGGATGCTAACTCACCGCTGGTAGCATCTTGATTTTCACCAATCTTGCCGATTTCTGCTTCAACGGCGATGCCACGGGCGTGAGCAGCTTCGACAATCTGTTTTGTCTTGACATAATTTTCCTCAGTTGGTAGTTTGTGACCATCAAACATTACCGATGGATAGCCTAAGCGGATGCATTCCATTGCGGCATCAAAGTCACCGTGGTCAAGGTGCAAGACAACGGGAACAGTGATTCCCATGGCGTCGATTTGATCCATTACCATATCTTTAACGAATTTGTAGCCACCCATGTACTTGGCCGCTCCCATCGATACCTGTACTAATACCGGGGTGTTGGTTTCTTGGGCGGCGCGCAAGATTGCCCGTGTCCATTCGAGATTATTGAGATTATAAGCTCCTACGGCATAATGGTTTTGCCGTGCGTCCTTAAAAATGTCAATACCATTTACTAATGTAGCCATATCGATATCCTCCACTCGTTGTGTTAATAGTTATAGTTATTGATTAAATTACCCGTGAAAGGGCTGCTTTTTGATAATTGATCATTTGTGCAAAGTTGTAGGGGTCAAGACTGGCACGACCGATTAGTACGCCGTCAATGTCAGGGGCGGCCATGATCGAACTGATGTTGTTGGCATTAACGCTCCCGCCATAGAGAATCCGTATCTGGTCGGCTATTCGTGCGCCAACCGTGCTGCAAAGGACCTCGCGCAACAGTTGACAACCGTACTGAGCCGTTTCGATGTTCGCGTGCTTGCCGATGCCGACCGCTTCGATGGGCTCAAACGCCAGGATAACGTTGGTTAGTTGCGCCAGCGGTACGCCCATCAGGATCTTTTTCAACTGATGAAAGCCGGTATGCTTGTTTTGGTTATTAGTGCAAATGATCGGTTTAACACCCGCACGCAGCGCCGTGATCACCTTTTTGTTAATCACTTGGTCGGATTCCTTGAAATAATTTCTTCTTTCGGTATGCCCCAGGATAACGTAATTGACGCCGATGGAAGCTAAGTCCCTGACGCTGATTTCTCCAGTATAGGCACCATTGCATTTTTCAGCCGCGTTTTGACCGATAATCTGTAATGAGGTTCTTTTGGTTAATTGTGTCATTGGATAAATAGCAAATGCTTGTGGGGCAATCCCCACCTCGGTTTGCGAAGGGTCCGGGAGGTCTTGGATAATGAAGTTGAGAAAGCTTAGCGCTTCGTCGACGTTTTTGTTCATTTTCCAATTAGCCACCACGAAGGGTTTTCGCATTATTAATCACCTCATTTGATTCCGAATTAATTAAATAACTTCTAAATGGTCTATATTATAAAAATACAATGTCATGAAATCATCGGCTTTATCTTTTGCCTCCTGCTATTTATTATTCACAATCTCGAATGAGCATTATCTTTATTGTTCTTATGAAAACGTTGTCATTCTCATGCTATGATCCTAGTATAATAGCATTTTAATTATAAGTCAAAAAATTTTTTGCATTTTTACGTGATTACAGCTAATATATTGTGAATTTTACCTGTCTGATTTTACCTTTTTTACTTATTCATGAGTGGTTGATTGCTGTGCCGCTATCGAAAATTGGTATAGTTTACTTGCAATGGGTAAATGTTGAGGCCCTTTCGAGAAAAAAGGCCTTATCGCCACGAAATTTCGTGGCGATAAGGCCAATTAAATTATTATTCAACCTGATACATGATCAGGCGCGGTAGCTTTTTGTCGGTCATTCTTAGAAGATGTGGTCACGGAAAAGGCCGATCACCTTACCGAGAATTTTAACGTTCTGAAGGAAAATGGGGTCCATTGTGTCATTCTCCGGTTGCAGGCGGAAACGGGTCTTTTCCTTGAAGAATCGCTTGCAAGTAGCTTCATTATCATCGTTCATGGCGATGACGATGTCGCCATTGCGGGCCGTAGACTGCTTACGGACGATTACGTCGTCACCGTTTAAGATGCCGGCCTTAATCATACTGGTTCCCCGAATCTTCAGCATGAACAGGTCATTATTGTCCTGGATCGATGGCGGGATCGGGAAAAAATCGGTGGCGTCTTGGACGGCGAGGATGGGCTGGCCGGCAGTAACGACACCAAGCATTGGAATCTTGGTCTGCATCGGCTTAACTCCGAGCAGGTCGAGACCCTTGGGAGTGATTTCAAGGGCCCGGGGCTTGGCAGAATCCTTACGCAAAAACCCCTGCTCGATCAAGCGGGTGATATGCCCGTGGACGGTCGAAGTAGATGAGAGGCCCACAGCGCCGCAAATTTCCCGGACTGTTGGTGGGTAGCCATGCTCGGCAACCTGCTTATGAATATAAGATAGGACTGCCATTTGTTTGTTTTTAGCGGATCGTGGCATAATAACACCTCATTATCATTATTATTATGTAAAGGATATCATAGTGACTGCAACATTTCAAACGTACGTTCGTCCGACTTCCACCGTTGACGGAAAATTTGCAATTGTCCATTAAATTCGGTAAAATCAAGCCGTTAAAGGTGTTAGAACGATTGGAGGGAAAGATTCATGGCTGAATCAGAAGAACAAGATAAGCTGTTGAAGCGAATCAATGAGTTGGCCCACAAGAACAAAAAAGAAGGGCTGACGGAAGCAGAAACCCGGGAACGGGAGCGCCTGCGTCGTGAGTACATCAAGAACTTCCGGGAGACAATGCGGAGCAATATTGAAATGATGCGGATCTTTGACAAGGACGGCAAGGAAGTAACGCCAAATAAAGTTCGTGAGATCCAACGTAAAAAGGGCCTGCGTGACGACTGAGCGCTGATTTTCTCTTTTCAATATCCTTTCTTTCGTGTAAGATGGAAAGGTAACTAACCAAAGGAGGAATTAGTCGTGGGTATGACAATTTTATGGGCCCTTATTGCATTATTAGTGGGCCTGCTTGTCGGTTTCTTCGGCGCCCGTAAGTACATGGAAAATTACCTTCGTAATAATCCACCAATTTCAGAAGAAATGCTGCGGACAATGATGCTTCAAATGGGTCAAAAGCCTTCCAGCCGCAAACTTCACCAGATGATGCAAACTATGAAGGCTCAAGCGCGGAAAGCAAACCGCAAATAATAAAAAGGATGCGTCACGCCGCATCCTTTTTATTATTTCTCATGTTTTTAGAAATCATCATCTGCTGGTTTCTTGGGCATGACATAGTGGTAATTCGGGTCGATCTGCTTGTCGAGGTCATCGAAGGCCGTCTGCATCTGTGCTTCAATCTTAGCCTGGTTTTCGTCAGTCAAGCGCTCCCTGCGATCGATGTAGATCGGCTTTCCAAAGGCGATGTGCCGTGGCCGCCTGGCGAAAAGCTGACTAAACTTCAACGGCCCCTGGTAGACTACCGGAACGAGCGGCACGTTTGCCAGTTTGGCAATCACGATCGCCCCGCCCTTGAGCTTGGCAGAGTAACGCGAGCCTGACGGGAAGATGATAGTTGAGAGTTCCGTCTTTTTCAGAATGTTCACTGGTGTTTTGATGGCCGATGGACCCGGGTGCTTACGGTCAACCGGGAAGGCGTTGAGGGCCCGAAGAAATTTCCCGGCAAGCGGGTTCTTGAAAAGTTCTTTTTTGGCCATAAAACTAAACTTCTTTGGCCAGATTGCCAGGGCGATGAGGACAGGATCCATCCAGGTCCGGTGGGGAGCCACGACAATATAATTGCCGTCCGGCAGATTTTCACGATTATAGATCTTTGTCCGACCATTAATTAGGTTGAGCAAAGGATTAACGATTCTTACTAAAAAGTTATAAAGCATGATTGTTCTTCCAATCTTCAATGATTTTTAATCTCTAGCACCTAAGTATGACGAAAAATGATGTCATATGCAAGGGGCGAATTACGAAAGGAATATGATGATGGAACCAGCCTCCTTACTAAAAAACGATGAACGAATTGACCAGCTGTACAGCCAGGACGTCCAGATTATTCAAAGCCCCAGCTGCTTTGCCTTTTCTTTAGATGCGGTCCTGCTGGCGGATTTTGTCCGGCCTAATCACCGGCATAAATTGCGGACCGTTGATCTCTGCGCGGGAAATGGGGCGATTGGCCTTTTCCTGCATAAGAAGCTCGGCGGAACCTTTACTGAGGTCGAACTGCAGCCCAGAATCGCCGACATGGCCAAGCGCAGCGTTG
The DNA here is from genome assembly GCF_051873075.1 of Limosilactobacillus sp. GTDB lineage: Bacteria > Bacillota > Bacilli > Lactobacillales > Lactobacillaceae > Limosilactobacillus. Next base: position 20,299 of record NZ_JBJEEM010000061.1, read on the forward strand.
AGTTAAACCAGCTGACCGATCGCTACCGGGTGCTTAATATGGATATTGCCGATGTCTTTAGTGCCGTGCCCAAGGATTCTGCCGATGTGGTATTGTGCAACCCGCCATACTTTCCGGTGACTGCCCAGAGTCAAAAGAATCCTAACCGTTACTTGGCCATTGCCCGGCACGAAATTGCTACTAATTTAGAAACGGTGGCCAAGCAGATGAGCGGCCTGCTCAAGATGAATGGCCATGGCTACCTGGTCCACCGGCCCGACCGGTTAACCGAGATCTTGACTACCATGCAGGAACACCGGCTAGTTCCCAAGCGGGTACGGTTCATTCATCCCAAACCCGGACGAGACGCCAACATGTTCCTGCTGGAAGTGATTAAAGATGGCAAGCCGGGTGGACTGAAAGTGGTCCCGCCACTGACCGTCAGTGGGGAAGACGGTAACTACCTTCCGGAGGTTCAGGAGTTGCTCTATGGTCAGCAAAAATAAGTATTATATGTATGTTTTGTACTGCGCTGACGACACCCTTTATTGTGGATTCACGACCAACGTTGCGCATAGGTTGGCAATGCATGAGACTGGGCGAGGAGCCAAGTACACCCGGGTAAAGTCCCGGCACCCGTTGCGTTTGATCTATCAAATGGCTTTTGACAATAAGCATGCTGCGCTAAGTGCGGAATACCGCTTCAAACACCAGCCTCGCGCGAAGAAAGTTGCTTACCTGGCCGCCCGGGGAATCGATGTTGCCCGCTTCTACTATCAAAACCATTCCCATCAACGAAATTAAGCATTCAAAAAGCTTGTCATTGGACAGGCTTTTTTGTATACTATTAAACGGTGTTTAACAACATATAACACACTCGCGGTGATAGTCTGAGACGTGCCTTTCATTATAGAGGTTCTCTGACTAGTCGAGCCGCGGGGAGGAAAAAACAATTTGGAGGTTTATTATGTCTGTTGTTACTATGAAGCAATTGCTTGAAGCAGGTGTCCACTTCGGTCACCAAACTCGTCGTTGGAACCCAAAGATGGAAGAATACATCTTCACTGAACGGAACGGGATCTACATCATTGACCTGCAAAAGACGGTCAAGATGATCGACACGGCTTACAACTACATGAAGGACGTTGCCGCTAACGGCGGTGTTGCTCTTTTTGTTGGTACCAAGAAGCAAGCTCAAGACTCAATTGAAGAAGAAGCTACCCGTGCAGGTCAATACTACGTTAACCACCGTTGGTTAGGTGGTACCCTGACCAACTGGAAGACCATCCAATCACGGATTGCTCGTTTGAAGGAACTCAAGAAGATGTCCGAAGATGGTACTTTCGATGTTCTGCCAAAGAAGGAAGTTGCTGTTCTGACTAAGCAACGTGAAAAGCTGGAACGGTTCCTTGGCGGTATCGAAGACATGCCACGGATCCCAGATGTTATGTACATCGTTGACCCACACAAGGAACAGATTGCTGTTAAGGAAGCTCAAAAGCTCCACATTCCAATCGTTGCTATGGTTGACACCAACACTGACCCAGACGACATCGACTACGTAATCCCATCAAACGATGACGCTATTCGTGCCGTTCGTCTGATTACTTCCAAGATGGCTGATGCTATTGTTGAAGGTAAGCAGGGTCAAGACGATGCACAACAAGCAGAAGCTGCTGCTGATGACAACGCTGAAAACGAAACTGTTAGCGAAGATTCTCTGAAGAACCTTAAGAACAGTGTTGAAGGCAAAGACTAACAATTAGTTATTAAATACTTGGGCTGTTTTGTGTTATGGACCATAGTGGCCCTAAGTACAAACAGCCCTTTTTTTGAAAACCCCATTGATTAATAAAGGAGAGATCTAGTCATGGCTGAAATTAAAGCTGCTCAAGTTATGGAATTGCGTAAGAAGTCTGGTGCCGGAATCATGGATGCCAAGAAGGCATTAGTTGCCAGTGACGGTGACATGGACAAGGCAATGGATTACCTTCGTGAAAAGGGGATCGCCAAGGCTGCTAAGAAGAGCGACCGGGTTGCTGCCGAAGGTTTGGCTGATGTTGCAATTAACGGCAACACCGCTGCCATTGTTGAATTGAACTCCGAAACGGACTTTGTGGCTGCCAGTGACCCATTCAAGGCCCTGCTCAAGGAAGTTACCAAGCTGATCAGTGAAAACAAGCCTGCTACTGTTGAAGAAGCCTTGGCAATCAAGACTGCCAACGGTACGTTGAATGATGACATTATCAGCACTACCCAAAAGACTGGTGAAAAGGTTAGCCTTCGTCGGTTCAGCGTTGTTGAAAAGAACGACGGCGACAGCTTCGGTGCTTACCTGCACCAGGGCGGCCAAATTGCTGCCTTAGTTGTTCTTGAAGGCGGCGACGAAACTACTGCCAAGGACGTTGCTATGCACGTTGCTGCTATCAACCCAGAATTCATGACTCGTGACGACGTTTCCCAAGACCGTCTTGACCACGAACGTGAAGTCTTCAAGGAAGAAACGTTGAACGAAGGCAAGCCAGCTAAGATCGTTGATAAGATCGTTGAAGGTCGGCTCAACAAGTTCTTATCACAAATCTGCTTGGCAGACCAAGACTTTGTTAAGAACCCAGACCAAACGGTTGCTGAATACGTTTCTGCTAACAACGGTAAGCTGAAGTCCTTCATCCGTTACGAAGTCGGTGAAGGGATCGAAAAGAAGCAGGATGACTTTGCTCAAGAAGTTAAGGACCAAATGAACTAAGGTTCGCTTGGCGAAAGGACGTGCTGGGTTCAGTGCGTCCTTTTTTACAATACTTGATTGGCAGACAATTTGAGGAGGAAAAGCATGGCTGATATTAAGTATAATCGTGTTATCTTAAAACTGAGCGGGGAGGCCCTTGCCGGTGAGAAGGGTTTCGGCATTAACCCACCCGTTTTAAAAGATGTTGCCAAGGAACTTAAGGAAGTTCACGATTTGGGCGTTCAGATTGCGATCGTTGTCGGTGGCGGTAACATGTGGCGGGGCGTCACTGGTGAACAGCTCGGCATGGAACGGGCCCAGGCGGACTACATTGGAATGCTGGCCACCATCATGAACGCCCTGTCCCTGCAGGATGCTTTAGAGTCCATCGACGTACCAACCCGGGTCCAGACTTCCATTGAGATGCGGCAGATTGCGGAACCATACATTCGGCGCAAGGCCATTCGTCACCTGGAGAAGGATCGGATTGTGATCTTTGCCGGGGGAACGGGAAGCCCATACTTCTCAACCGACACGACGGCAGCGCTGCGGGCAGCAGAAATCAACGCTGACGCGATTTTGATGGGAAAGAACGGAGTTGACGGTGTCTACTCCGCTGATCCAAACAAGGATACCAGTGCTGTTAAGTTTGACCGTCTGACACACATGGACCTGATTGAAAAGAACCTGAACGTCATGGACACGACGGCCAGCTCACTGTCAATGGATAACCATATTCCATTGGTAGTCTTCAATCTCAACACACCAGGAAACATTATGAAGGTTGTTACCGGCCAGCAAGTCGGGACGACCATTGAGGGGGACTAATCATGGCTAATAGTAAGGATATTTTAAACGGTGCCAAGGATAAGATGAAGAAGTCCGGCGAAGCCCTGCAACGGACTTTAGCAGATATCCGGGCCGGTCAGGCCAACGCCAGCCTGCTCAACTCCGTCAAGGTTGAGTACTACGGGGCACCAACGCCGCTGAACCAAGTGGCTTCCATTACGATTCCAGAAGCTCGGCAATTGCTGGTTACTCCATACGACAGCAGCATTTTGGAAGAAATCGAACGGGCAATCTACGCCTCAAACTTGGGCCTGACGCCGCAAAACGACGGGACTGCCATTCGGCTGATCATTCCACAACTGACGGAAGACCGGCGTAAGGAACTGGCCAAGGACGTTAAGGCTGAATTGGAAAAAGCTAAGGTAGCAGTTCGGAATGTTCGGCGGGAAGCCATGGATGACCTGAAGAAGGGTAACAAGGATGGCGACTTCAACGACGACGAATTCCACGATCTGGAAAAGAAGGTTCAAGATGAGACCGATGCCGGGATCAAGAACCTGGAAGAAATTGCCAGCGCCAAGGAAAAGGAATTGCTCGAAGGCTAATTCAAACAATGTTCATTGACGACGAGGGTGGGCAGTACCATCCTCGTTTTTTGCTTTGCGCGGCAAGTAGCTTTTTAGGGCTAAGAGCCTTATAATTAATGGGTGATTATTTGTCAAAACCAACTAAACGGAGGCGAAGACGGTGTTTTCTAGCAAGAAAGACACAAGCACAGAAAAGCAATTAGACATGGAGCGGATCCCAGCCCACATTGCCATCATCATGGATGGCAACGGACGCTGGGCCCAGCGCCGGCACCTGCCACGGGTTGCCGGCCACAAGCAGGGGATGCAGACGGTCAAGAAGGTGACCATGGCGGCAAGCGACCTTGGTGTAAAGGTGCTCTCCCTGTACGCATTCTCGACGGAAAACTGGAAGCGGCCGGCAACGGAGGTCAACTACCTGATGCAGCTGCCAATTCGCTTCTTTACGACGTTTGTCCCTGACCTGGTCAAGCATAACGTCAAGGTGATGGTGATGGGGGACATTTCTCGTCTTCCCGAGGCCACCCAGAAGGCGGTGCGGGATGCAATCAAGGACACGGCGGACTGTGACGGGATGATCCTTAACTTTGCCCTAAATTACGGCAGTCGTGACGAGATCACCCGGGCGGTTCGTGCCATCGCCAGCGAGGTTCAGGATGGTCAGCTTGAACCAGCAGCGATTACGGAGCAGACCATCAGCAACCACTTGATGTCGTCCCCACTGGAGAAGCTGGCGGATCCCGACCTATTGATCCGGACCAGCGGTGAGGAACGGATCAGCAACTTCATGCTCTGGCAGATTGGCTATAGTGAACTCGAATTTGTGCCAGAACATTGGCCAGACTTCGATGGCGAAACCCTGAAGCGCGCAATTATTGAGTTTCAAGGGCGGCACCGGCGCTTTGGCGGGTTAGTAAATAAGTAAAGGAGTTAGTTAAATAATGAGAACACGGATAATTACCGCGGTGATTGCCCTGGCAATCTTTATTCCGCTGATCGTTTACGGAAGCTGGCCGCTGACAATCGCGGCGGTTGCCCTCGGAATCATCGCAATGTCAGAGATCTTGGTCATGAAGAAGATGTTTTTAATCTCCTTCGAGGCCATCATCAGTTATCTTGGGGTGGCTTTATTGATCTTGCCGGATAGCTGGCTGGACTTTTTGCCGAGCGTGGCGACGCGTTGGTTCGGCTTTTACGTCCTGGTGCTGCTGCTCTTGCTCCACACGGTTTTGCGCAAGCAGCGGTTTACCTTTGACGATGCTGGGGTGTTGACCCTGGCGATGCTTTATATCGGCCTGGGTTTTCACTACTTTGTGGTTGCCCGGTCGATCAACTTTGTGACCCTCTTGTACGGGATGTTGATCGTTTGGCTGACCGACAGTGGGGCTTACCTGATCGGTCGCAAGATCGGTAAGAACAAGCTGGCACCGAAGATCAGTCCCAACAAGACCTGGGAAGGCTCGATTGGCGGGACCGTTGCGGCCACGATTATTTTGGCAATCTACCTGTACTTCCTGCCAGTTGGCGGGGCCTGGCTACCAATGGTTCTGTTGACCGTCGTTCTGTCGATCATGGGCCAGTTTGGTGATCTGATTGAGTCATCACTGAAGCGTTACTATGGTGTGAAGGACTCCGGGAAGATCCTGCCGGGACACGGTGGTATCCTGGACCGATTTGATAGTATGCTGGTCGTGATGCCGATGTTACACTTACTTGGAATTATTTAAGCGTTGCAATCTTAAAGAGGGGATCATTTGATAGTAACAATTATTACCTTTATCCTGGTATTCGGTATCTTAGTCCTGGTCCACGAATACGGTCACTACTTCTTTGCTAAGCGGGCCGGCATCCTGGTCCGGGAATTCTCCATTGGAATGGGGCCGAAGATCTGGTGGCGGCGCAAGAACGGGACCACCTATACTATTCGAATCTTACCAGTTGGTGGTTATGTCCGCCTGGCCGGTAACGACGACGAGGATCTCGATGAGTTGCGGCCGGGGACCCCGGTGACTGTCCAGCTCAATGACCAGGGCCAGGTGGTCACCATCAATGCCAGCAATAAGGCGGCTCTCTTTCAAGGGGTTCCGTTACAGATTGTTGACTGTGACCTTACCGATGGCTTGTGGATCAAGGGGTACGTCAATGGTGACGAAGACCAGCTGAAGAATTATGATGTTAACCATGACGCGGTGATCATTGAAAAGGACGGCACCCATGTCCAGATTGCGCCGCGGGATGTTCAATTCCGCTCCGCTAGCCTGCCCGCACGGATGATGACTAACTTCGCGGGACCAATGAATAATTTTATCTTGTCATTGGTCGTCTTCATCATCCTCGGCTTCACCCTGAGTGGTGTTCCCACGAATAGCAACCGGCTCGGCCGCGTTAATACAGGATCGGTCGCTGCAAAGGCGGGGCTGACTGCCGGGGACCGGATCACCAAGGTTGGCAACACGACAATTAAGAACTGGGCTGACCTTTCGACCAACATCTCTAGCCACCCGGGCGAGAAGGTGCGCTTAACCTACGAACGTGACCATCACCAGCACCAGGTGACTGTTGTTCCAAAGACGGTTCACCAAGGCAAACAAAAGGTTGGTCAAATCGGGATTATCGAGGAGCAAAAGACCGGGATCAAGGCCCGGCTACTCTTTGGCTGGCAGCAGTTCGTCCAGGCAGGTACCTTGATTTTTAGTGTGCTGGGGAGTATGTTTACACATGGCTTTAGTCTCAACGATTTAGGTGGCCCGGTTGCCATCTATGCGGGGACGTCCCAGGCGACGGCGCTGGGTTTTAACGGTGTGTTAAACTTTCTGGCGTTATTGTCAATCAACCTCGGGATCGTGAACTTGTTGCCGATTCCGGCACTGGACGGTGGCAAGCTGCTTTTAAACATTATTGAGGCCATTATCCGGCGGCCGATTCCCGAAAAGGCGGAGGGCGTGGTCACCATGATTGGCTTCATGCTCTTATTACTATTGATGATTCTTGTTACCTGGAACGACATTCAACGTTATTTCATTCGATAAATTGATTTTGGAGGAGTAGTTTTTTATGAGACAATCAAAGATTTTGATTCCAACCAAGAAAGAGGCGCCAAGCGATGCCGAAGCCTTGAGTCATAAGATGATGATTCGGGCCGGCTATATCTACCAGGTTTCTGCCGGGGTATGGTCATACCTGCCGCTGGCATACCGGGTAATCCGCAAGGTCGAGAACATCATCCGTGATGAGATGGACAAGGCCGATGCCGTGGAGATGATGATGCCAGGTCTATTGCCTGCCGACCTCTGGAAGCAATCAGGCCGTTACGAGAGCTACGGGGACAACCTCTTCAAGCTCAAGGACCGGCGGGATCGTGACTTTATCTTGGGCCCAACTCATGAAGAAACCTTTACCGAAGTGATTCGGGATAGTATCAAGTCTTACAAGAAGCTGCCCCTGGTGGTTTACCAGCTTCAGGACAAGTTCCGTGATGAGGACCGGCCACGTTACGGGATCTTGCGGGGGAAGGAATTTGAGATGCTGGATGGCTATTCCTTCTCCGCTGACCAGGCTGGGTTAGACGAAGCCTACGAGAAGCAGGCCCAGGCTTACCGGAACATCTTTGATCGGATCGGCCTGAACTATAAGGTTATCCTGGCTGATTCTGGTACGATGGGCGGTAAGAACTCCCAGGAATTCTCCGCCCCGGCCAAGGTTGGAGAAGACATCATTGCCTACACCGATGGCGATTACGCTGCTAACCTTGAAAAGGCCACCAGCAAGTTTACCGGTGTTCAACAGACGGCCCAACCAGCGGAACTGACTAAGAAGGCGACTCCAGGTGCCCACTCGGTTGACGAAGCAGCCGAGAGCCTGGGCATTGATGCTGACCAGATCCTGAAGACAATGCTTTTCATGGCCAAGATGGGTGAGGACGACTATCAACCAGTCATGGTCTTGATGCGCGGCAATGACGAGGTCAATGAGGCCAAAGTTACCGATGCCCTGGATTGCGAAGACCTGACCCTAGCGACTGAAGAACAGGCAGTTAAGTATCTAGGTGCCCACCCTGGCTCCCTGGGGCCCGTTGGGGTTGGTGAAGACGTCAAGATCTTGGCTGACAACTATGTCAAAGTCCTGGTCAACATGGCTTGCGGTGCCAATGACGATGGTCACCACTATATCAATGCCAACATCGACCGTGACTTCCGGGTTGACGAATTCGGTGACTTCCGAAACGTTAAGGAAGGGGAAATTGCCCCTGACGGTCACCCAATCAAGTTCACGCCTGGGATCGAAATCGGCCACATCTTCAAGTTGGGGACCCACTACTCCGATAAGTTTGGTGCCCAGGTCTTGAACGAAAACGGCCGCCTAGTAGATGTAATTATGGGTTGCTACGGAATCGGGGTTACCCGGCTGCTTTCTGCAGTGGCCGAACAAAACGCCGATGAAAATGGTTTAGTTTGGCCAGACAGCATTGCACCATTCGACGTCCATGTCATCCCGGTTAATGCTAAGAAGGATGATCAGATGGCCATGGCCAATGCACTTGATGAGCAGTTGACGGCCGCCGGCTACGAAGTACTGGTTGATGACCGAAAGGAACGGGCCGGGGTCAAGTTTGCCGACTCCGATTTGATCGGGATTCCGATCCGGATCACCATCGGTAAGAAGGCCGCTGACGGTATCGTCGAGGTCAAGATCAGAAAGACTGGCGAGACCATCGAAGTTAAGCAGGAAGAAGTCGCCAATACGGTTGGTATCCTGCTGAAGCAATTGAATAGCAAGAATTAGTTAAATACTTGAATAGAAAATGTGGTCGCAAAGCTGAAGCAAATTAGTTTGCGCCACATTTTTAGATAGGAGGACATTAGTGTGGGATTGAATCGGCATGAACTGTTTGCCAAACTACTTGAGCAGATTCATTTTCCGGAAAAGGATGCCGCGGCCTTCCAGAATGGGGCCATTCAGTCGGTCGTTGTCCATAAGAACTCACGGGTGTGGGAGTTTCACCTGCTCTTCCGGCAGGCCCTCCCGTTCAGCCTCTTTCAGGAGTTCACTGCCGCACTGCAACGCGGCTTTAAGGACATCGCTGGCGTGAAGGTCAAGATCAGTAGCCCGATGACCGACCTGGATCAGCAACTGATCGTTGACTACTGGGAGTACATTGTCAATACGACGGCTCAGGATTCGGCCATGTTGCAGCAGGCCTGCCTGCAGACTAGTCCCGAGGTTAAGGATGGTCGGGTGACTTTGGTAGTTGAAAACGAGATTGTCAAGGATATGCTGGTTCAAAAGCTCCTTGATAAGATTGAACATCGCTACCAAGACTTGGGCTTCCCGCAGTTTCGGATCCACCCCTTTGTTGACCAGTCAGCCTCGCAGGAGAAGATCAAAGAACTGAAGGCTAAGCACGAGGCGGATGATGCGGCCTTAGCGGCGAAGGCCATGGCCCAGATTAAGAAGAACAATGCTGCCCGGGCAAAAACCAAGCAGACGCAAGAAGTAGCTCCTGCCGCTGGCCCTGCTCAGCTGGGGCGGACGATCAGCGATAAAGAAAACGTCATTCAGATGAAGGATATCCAGGGCGAGGAGCGTTCTGTGGTGGTTGAGGGTTACGTCTTCAACGCCGAGGTCCGGGAATTACGGTCTGGTCGGCAACTGTTGACCTTTGAAATCACCGACTACACCTCATCCTTTGCGGTCAAGAAGTTTTCACGCAATACCGAGGAGGAGGCTCAGTTTGCCAACATCAAGCCGGGCATCTGGCTGAAGGTCCGCGGTCCGGTCCAGGAAGACACCTGGATGCATGACCTGATCATCAACGCCTATGACATCAACCAGGTGCAGCACACCCCACGGAAGGATAAGGCTCCGGCAGATGATAAGCGAATTGAACTGCATACTCATACCGAGATGAGTCAGATGGATGCCACCAACTCGATCACGGAACTGGCAAAGCGCGCGCATGAATGGGGCCAGCCGGCCATTGCAGTCACTGACCACGCCAACGTCCAGGCCTTCCCTGAGGCCTTCAAGGCGGCCAACAAGTTTGGCATCAAGATGCTCTATGGGCTGGAGGCCAACGTGGTTGATGATGGAATTCCGTTGGTTTACAACGAGAATCAAGATGTCCTCTTGGATAATACTTATGTAATCTTCGACGTGGAAACCACTGGGCTATCAGCAATTTATGACAAGGTGATTGAACTATCAGCGGTGAAGATGAAGGATGGCGAAGTCCTGGAACGCTTTGATGAGTTCATCGATCCTGGCTTCCCGCTTTCGGAACAGACCACCCAGCTGACCAGCATCACTGATGAGATGGTCCACGGTTCCAAGAGCGAGGAAGAAGTATTCAAGATGTTCAAGGACTTCTGCGACGGCTGTATCATTGCCGGGCACAACGTTTCCTTCGATATGGGCTTCATGAATACCGGTTACCGTCGGCACAAGATGAGAGAGATCACCGAACCCGTTATCGACACCTTACCACTGGCCCGTTTCTTGTACCCGAACCTGCGCGGTTACCGGCTGAATACCCTGAGCAAACGGTTCAAGGTGGCCCTGGAGCATCACCACCGGGCCAACTACGATGCGGAGGCGACCGGGCACCTGCTCTACAAGTTCTTAAAGGATGCCGAGAAGCGCTACGATATCCGTTACGTCGATGACCTCAACAAGCACATGGCAGAAAACGATGCCTACAAGCATGCTCGGCCATTCCACGTCACTATCCTGGCCCAGACCCAGGCCGGCCTCAAGAACCTCTTCAAACTGGTGTCGTTTTCTAACGTCAAGTACTTCCACCGGGTGCCGCGGATTCCGCGGACCGTGCTTAGCAAGTACCGGGACGGCCTGTTGTTGGGGACGGCCTGCTCGTCAGGTGAAGTCTTCACTGCGATGATGGAGAAGGGCTACTCGACGGCCCTGAATAAGGCGCGTTACTACGACTTTATCGAAGTGCAGCCCAAGCCGAACTACGCCCCCCTGCTGGAACAGCACGTGATCGCTGACGATGCCCACCTTGAGGACATCCTGAAAAACATGGTCAAGATGGGGGACGAACTGGATAAGCCGGTGGTTGCTACCGGGGACGTTCACTACCTCGATCCGCACGACGGAGTTTACCGCAAGATCCTGATTAATTCCCAAGGGGGCGCTAACCCGTTGAACCGGACCCACCGGCCAGACGTACACTTCCGGACTACCGATGAGATGCTTCAGGAATTCAGCTTCCTGGGGGATGAAAAGGCCCATGAGATTGTGGTGGACAACACGCATAAGGTCGCGGATATGGTCGACAACGATATCCGGCCCGTCAAGGATCGCTTGTATACGCCGCACATGAAGGGGGCGGAACAGGAAATCCAGGACCGGACCTGGAACACCGCCAAGGCCTGGTATGGCGACCCGCTACCGAAGCTGGTTCGTGACCGGGTCAGCCTGGAGCTGAACAGTATCGTTAAGAACGGGTTCTCGGTCATTTACTTGATCGCCCAGCGGCTAGTTGCCAAGTCCAACAAGGACGGCTACCTGGTTGGGTCTCGTGGTTCCGTCGGTTCCAGTGTGGTTGCTACCCTCTCCGGGATCACGGAGGTTAACCCGTTGCCGCCGCACTACCGGTGCCCGAAGTGCCAATACACCCACTTCTACACCAAAGGGGAATACAGTTCCGGCTTTGACTTGCCAGAGCGGCGTTGCCCGAAGTGCGGGACCCTTCTGGTGAAGGACGGTCACGATATTCCGTTCCAGACCTTCTTAGGATTTAAGGGGAACAAGGTGCCGGATATCGATCTAAACTTCTCCGGCGACTACCAGCCAATTGCCCATAACTATATGAAGGTTCTCTTCGGTGAGAAGAACGTGTTCCGGGCCGGGACGATCGGTACCGTGGCCGATAAGACGGCCTATGGTTACGTCAAGGCCTACGAGCGGGACAACGACGTCCAATTCCGGGGAGCCGAGGAAGATCGGCTCGCTAAAGGGGCGACCGGGGTCAAGCGGACGACTGGTCAGCACCCGGCCGGGATCATCATTGTGCCCGACGACATGGACATCTACGACTTTACACCGGTCCAGTACCCGGCCGACGACCAGAGCGCGGCCTGGGAGACCACCCACTTTGACTTCCATTCGATCCACGATAACATCCTGAAGATGGATATCCTGGGCCACGATGACCCGACGATGATTCGTGCCCTCCAGGACCTTTCCGGGATCAATCCGCGGACCATCCCGATGAATGATCCGGGCGTGATGTCACTCTTCTCCAGCCCGAAGCAGTTAGGGGTTACCGAAGAGCAGATTCAGAGTAAGACGGGGACGTTGGGGCTGCCGGAGTTCGGGACCCGGTTTGTCCGGGGAATGCTGAACGACACGCACCCGAAGAACTACTCCCAATTGCTACAGATTTCCGGTTTGTCGCACGGGACCGGGGTGTGGTTGGACAACGCCCAGGAACTGATTAAGGAAGGAACGGCCACGATTGCCAACGTGATTGGTTGTCGTGACAACATCATGACCGACTTGATCCACTACGGCCTTGATTCTGAAACCTCCTTCCAGGTGATGGAATCCGTTCGTCACGGTCGCGGAATTCCCGACGAGTGGCAGGAGAAGATGCGCAAGGCTAACGTTCCCCAGTGGTACATGGATTCATGCCTGAAGATCAAGTACATGTTCCCGCGGGCCCACGCGGCGGCATACGTTCTGATGGCCCTGCGGATTGCCTACTTCAAGGTTTACTTCCCACTGGTTTACTACTGTGCCTTCTTCTCTGTACGGGCGGACGATTTTGACGTGGTCGCCATGTCCCACGGTAAGGATGCGGTCAAGCACCGGATGGCGGAGATCAACGAGCAGGGAAACGATGCCAGTGCCAAGGATAAGAGTCTGCTGACTATTCTGGAACTGGCCAATGAAATGCTTGAACGAGGTTTCAAGTTCAAGATGGTCGACCTCAATAAGTCGGATGCCACCAACTGGCTGATCGATGGGGACAGTCTCATTGCACCATTCCGGGCAGTTCCTGGCCTGGGACTGAACGTTGCCAAGCAGATCGTGGCGGCGCGGGAAGAAAAACCGTTCCTGTCTAAGGAAGACCTTGCCGAACGGGGGAAGGTTTCTAAGACGCTTATCGATTTCTTAACGG
>NZ_JBJEEM010000062.1:0-7119 GCF_051873075.1 Limosilactobacillus sp.
AGCTCTACTTGTACTTCCAACAGTGTCATTGTTTGGCCTCCTTGTTCGGCTTGATCGTGAACTCTCGATGCGCTGGTTCCTCAACCTCGACACCTTGAATGATCTCCCCTGTTTCTGGATCGACCAGGTTACCATCTTTAACAGGAAGCTTGTTGAGGCTCATATCCTTCTTGAACTTTGCCCAATCAAACCCGTGGGTTATTTTGGTAGTTGAATAGTCTGGATAACCTCTCTGCAACGCTTCATCATCATGCTTGAATTTCGGCTGCTTCTTGACATAAGCGATGTTGCCGAGTGGTGTCTTCAACTTGTACGCGGCTTTCTCTCCCTGCTTCGGGTCAGTATACTCACGAATAAGTGAAATGAAATATTGACGTGACTCTTCACGTTTTCGGTCCCGCTCAGCAAGCCATTCCTTGGCCTGCTCGATCTTCTGCTGCTCTGGCTTGATAGCTTCCTCAACCATCTGCGCATCGTTGTCATGCTCTGCTTCGATCTCTTTCAACTTGCGCAAGGCCCAAACAACACCGGAATCGTCGGTAATTGTGAAGCGGTCATCGCTCACTGGCTGCATCGCTTGTTTCAGTGATTGAACGTTGTCCATCAGTTCCACCCCATTTCTTTACGCCCTTGTTCTGCCAATCCTGTACCAAGATGAGCAGTCCGGATGTGCAACTGTGCTGACCGATTCTGCATCCTAGAAATGATGTATTGGCTGGTAATGGGGTCGCTTGATCGGTGAAGCGATAAGCTCAAATTCTTAAGCTCGTGAATTTGATCGTCGATCTGCTTATGCAGTTCTTTAATAGCTAATTTGTTCATGGTATAATTACCTCCGAAAATTACTTTTAATTGTGTTTAACTTTGACGTCAGCATCTCCAGTGCTGGCGTCTTTTTTCGTGCTTTCGTCATCGTCTACCATGCTGGTGAGTAAGACATAGAGCAGATACATACTGAATGCAAAGGCAACGATGAAATGCTCACTCAGCATAGCTACGAACATTGCTGATGTTGCCAGTGTGCTCTTGAAAACTGGATTCATGATTAACACCTCCTCTTAATGTTTCTTGTCGTAGCTCTTAAACACATGGTCGCCCTTGATTACATTCACCACCGTGCCAATGAAGAACACAGCAATAATGATCAAGAAAGGCAGGCTTACTAGAAATGCCATTAGTGTCACCCCTCTCTTTCCAAGACCTTCAAGTGCGGATCCTGGTGCTTCTCGTATTGATAATCGGAATAGCAAGCAATCATCTTCTGCCATTCCCGAATGTCGATAGGTCCTCGATAAAGGAACACCTTCCGCCAATCTGGATAGTGCTTTTTGGCCCACCGTCTGCGTTGGTCAACTGTCTCAACAGATATGCCGAGTTCTTTGGCCAGCTCTTCACGATAAAGTTGATAACGGAACGGGCTCATCTTGCCGGCCTCCTTCCTGATATAATTGATTTATCTCCTTGAGAAAGGAGGTGAATCATATTGGACGATTTTTCTCGTCAACTCGATAAAATGGCCAAACGCGTGCAGAACTTCGCGGGAGAACACCAAACAAGTTTCGCTGAGCTTTTAACTGATAGTTTCATGCAAAAACACACTACTTTCCCAAATGCAGATAGTTTTTTTGATGCTATCGGTATCAAGACAACAGAAGAGTTTGACGCCTTCCCCGACGAAAAGATGAACGCATTCGTTTCATCGCATTCGCATTTCACGACATTCCAGCAAATGCTAGACGAGGCTACTAGCGAGTACATCACTCGTCAACTTGGGTTCTAACTTTTAGCTCGAAATGTTGTAATTCGCTTATGGTTTTTTGAAGCTGCTTTGACTGCTTAACCGCTGTTTTAAGCAGCTTTTTTAGTTCCAAAAGGTTTTCAACGTCGATCTTCACTTTTTTATTTGCAACCAAATTAGTGTTTCTTGGTTTCTGCATTCTCTTGCCTCCTACTCAACCACCACACGGCCGCCCAGGAACTTGTTGATGAAATACTGCTGGCCCTTCCCAGTTACCTTCGTAGTGATGTTCACCGTCGTATGGCCGTCCGCATGGTTGATGACAGTTTCCTTCGCCTTGAACAGGCCGAGCTCCATTGCGTACTGCGTTGGCACGTTGCGGTTGCTTCCTCGTGTCCCCAGATAGCCGTTATCACGCATCCAGGCAAACAAGCGATTCTGACCGATGTTCACACCGTTTTGGCGCATAATCTTGGCAAGCTGGCCGATCAAGATGGTTGAATTACTGGTCGAAACCGCGTCGGCGAACAACGCCTTGGGCTTCATCTGCTGATTCTCAAGCCGTAACCGCGCGTTCTCACTTTGAAGAATCTCATACCCACGCTTGACGACTTCTTTCGGGTCATTCCACTTCTTCTCCAATTGAATGAAGTAGCGGCGAACTTGCTTGCCCCGTTCAGTGTGGCTCATCATGCAGAGTTCCTTGGCCATATCAAGGGTTAGCACATAATCTTGAATTTCTTGCTGTCTCCCATCTGGATAGTTTGGATTGAAGGGTGTACTTATAAGTACGCCCTCAAAATCCGTCCCCTGCTCAAAGCTCTTAAAATTTTGAGCTACCCAAGCGCTGAACCGTTTTTTTTAATTGCAGTTCATTATGCAAATCTCGTGCAGAAACAACTTGCTGATTGTTTTTGACCGTGACTTTAATAAGCTGATGATTCATATTTATCCTCCTTCTGGTTAGCTAAAATAGCTAACTTTTGTTTAAAAAATAGTCAATTGGTAAGCCTAATACTTGGCTAGCCCTAATAGCCACATCTGTTGTCAAGTTACGATTACCGTTCATGATACTGGCTAAATAATTCGGAGTAATGCCAATCTTTCGGGCAACATAGCTTGTCTTAAGCCCCCGACTATTGACCTGCTCTTTCAACTTAATGTAAGCATCTTTTTCCAGCAATGAAGTCATTACATCACCTCCATGTTCGCTGATTTATTTAACTTACAGCTATTATGATACTCGCTTTTTTAGCTAAGTCAACACTGTTATTAAATTATTTAGCTAGAAATGTAATTATTATGTTTAACAGTTGTATTATATAGCTAAAAAGGAGCGTGAGTATTATGACTGAATTTAGCAAACGCCTCACCTCTTTGCGAGAAGGCAAAGGCTGGAGCAAAACACTTGTTGCTAAGCAGATAGGACTATCCAGTATGCAAACCTATGCCAATTGGGAATATGGCCGGACGGAGCCAGATCTCGAAATGGTAAACAAACTAGCGAGTGTATTCAACGTGACAACCGATTACCTGCTAAACGGTAATAAGAATAAGGTAACTGAGACGGTTAATCTGGATAAAGCCATTGATGCCGCTATGTCTTATGAAGGTCAACCCGTTACTGATCACGATCGCAAAGTAATGAAGAAACTGTGGAGAGCTTACCTCAGCAGTAAGGAACAGTGATGCTTATGGTTGCCAAGATTCAGGACATCATCAAGGAACTTGGCGTAGTCGTGCTTGTCGGTGATCTGGATGTGCCTGGGTACTATGTGCCAGCAATCAACGCCATCTTCATTGACCAGAAATTAGACGAGGCTGAACACGAGGTGGTTCTTCTTCACGAACTAGGCCATGCTGCTAAGCAACAGAACGAGGCAGAACTATACAAGGCCACCATGACGATGAAAATAAAAATGGAATATGGCGCTAACCGGTTCATGATTAGCTACCTATTCCATCGGTATCTTGACGCCTGGGATGATGATCCCAAGTCGGTCAACTATTTAGATTTTATGAAACAAAATGATATTCCCGCCCGTGACGAGAACATCGTTAAAGAAGTTATTTTGGGTTACTGATTTACGTCCAAGCGTGATCGACGTTAAAAGCTACCGATTATTTAGGGAGGAACTATTATCATGAATAATCAAAATACAAATGTTGCTTCAAGGGAAACAAAATTTTGCTCAAATTGTGGAGCGGAGATTGACGCAAAGGCGGTTGTATGTCCTAAATGTGGCGTTCCAGTAAGCGGCGCTTCAATTGCCAACGTAAATGACGAGCCTAATCCATCTGCTTGGTGGGGCGTTCTTGGCTTCCTATTCCCAGTTATTGGTTGGATCCTTTACTTTGCATTCAAGAGTAATACTCCAAAACGTGCACATCGTTGCGCCGTTTCTGCTTGGTGGGGGTTCGGAATTAGCTTCGTTATCGGATTGCTTGCTGGAATGGCAGGTGCTTGATAATGAAATACTGCCCTAATTGCGGCAAAGAAGTAGACCCTAAAGCTATCATCTGCCCAAATTGCGGAGTCCAGCTTCCTAATACTCAATCAGTTAGTGATCAGGTTAATGATACAGGATCTGTTTGGTGGGGTGTTTTAGGTTTCTTTATACCAATTGTTGGCCTTATTCTCTTTATTGTTTGGCATAATAACGAACCTAAAAATGCTAAGTCTGCCGGTATTGGCGCACTAATCCAAGTGGGATTAGGGGTTGCTTTCTTTTTGTTTATTATGTTTTTGGCCATGATAGCAAGTTTAAATGAATAAAAAGGGCCCGCCATAATTCGGCGGGTTTTACACTATGGGGGAATAATTATGAAGAAAATAGGTTTAATCTGTGTCACTTTAGTTGCCGGCCTGTCACTAGCCGGTTGCAACAATCTGGCATCACAACAAGCGCACAAAACATTTAGTAGCAGCTCACCATCTACTAAGGTGGTTAAGCATCATAAAAAACATGCAAGCACGAAGCGGAGTTCAAGCAGCTCTTCTTCCAGCTCAGCTCAAAGCAGTCAGGCCGCTTCTAGTAGCCAACAGGCTGTTAGTGGTCAGCAAAGCGGAAACACCCAAGCTTCCCAGAGCCAGCAAACCGCTGCGCCAAACGCTGATCATAACCCGGCATCGAATAACAATTATAACAACTCTGAACTGCAAAGAAATGCACAGGCCGCTGTTGGTAGCGATGGATTGATGCACGGACGTGTTTACGGGTCAAACGGATACTGGATTGATGTTGACGCATCACGACAAGGTCTTGCCAATGCGGGCATGCCCAATAGTGACCAAGACATTATGAACCACGCCGAAACCGGCAATGCCATGTGGAACGCCGGGCAATAAAAAAGCCCTCTCCGGAGAAAGGACGTGATGGTTATTAAAGACATCAACCAGTTTTTAGGGGCTTGGATAACAGCAGGTGTCGCCCTAGGTGGAATAATTTTCGCCGCAATTCAGGCCATTGCCAGTGCTGTTGCCAAAACACTTTCTACAAAGTCTGACAATGAAACTAAAATCCAGTTGAAGGAAATGCAACTCCGTCAAGAAACAGAGCGTCGAAATGCAAAGAAAGCTCAAGAAATTCGCTCAGCTTTTAGCGACTATTGCGGCTACACGGCAGCACTATTAAATTCAAAAGGTGTGGAATACGTAAGTGAGCAGGCAACAGCGTTCGGAAAAATAGTCGCTTATACAAGCGGGACACAAAACGTCATTGCTTCTATTCAAGACTATATCATCAAAAAAGACTATGAAAACGCAATGATCAACTTCCAAAATATACTAAAAAGCCTTAAAGAAGAAGAAACATCGTTGCTGTTGCCGTTAGAACAGCACTCACCCAAGGATTGTAAAGGCGGTTCTTTGGATTGACTAGCTGCACAACATACGATGCAGATGCTGCGATAGCCCACAGCAACCATAGTATAGTAATTTTTAACCAAGCAGGCATAATTACACCTCGAATGTTTGTTTTTTCTCAATTATATCAAATTCTAAACCGGTCGAAATCGACCGGTTTAAAAAGACACTCAATAGAACATACGTGCGAGTTTTAGATATACTTCAGATCAATAATGTTTAGATCTACGATGAAAGGAGGAACAACCATGTGGGTTGAAAAAACTAAGGATAACAAATACAAGTTCCGAGAACAGTACAAGGACCCGCTTACCGGCAACCACAAGAAGGTTTCCGTCACTTTCGATAAGAACACCGCCCACACTCGTAAAGAGGCTCAGATGGTCTTAGAACGGAAAATAGGCGATAAATTAAATTCAATTGTTGACGGAACTATAAAAAGCAACGTCAAGCTTGGCGATCTAAATGCTGAATGGTTGAAAGATTACGCGTTAAAGGTCAAGCCTTATACTCTTTACAACGCTACTAGCCGTTCCCGCAGGATCGTTAAAGATATTGGAAAAGATGTTCTGGTATCCAAACTGACCTCAAAATATTTAACTAACTATCTCAATGATTTGATATACAAATACAACCTTAAAAATGGATCTGTAAAGCACTATAAGGAAACATTGAACGTTATGTTCCGCTATGCCGTTTTGCATGATTATGTCAAAGCAAACCCCATGCGCGATGTGTCAGTGGATTATCGTAAAGAAGAAATTGCTGATAAAATAGAGGAAAAATATTTAGAACCAGAAGAGTTAAAGAACGTTTTAGAATATCTTTATAGCAGGGATCCTGTCTATGGGCGTTTTTGCGAATTCCTTTACCTCACCGGTATGAGATATGGTGAAGCAGCCGCTTTGACTTGGAAAGACATTAACAAAAGGACAAAGCCATGGGGAGCGACTGTCAACGGCACTATTGTCAGAATTCCTGGTAAGAAAGCCGTGAAGCAGGATTCCCCTAAAACGCAATCAAGCATTCGCACGGTTGACCTCCCAGACCGAGCCGTGGAGATATTAAAAGAGCAACATAAGCTTGTTTCAGACGGCTTCATTTTCCGTACTGCCGGCAGTAGCTATCTGCCCGAACCGACCATTAATAGGTGGCTGCGGTTAGCAAAAGAAAGGTTTAACATAAACAAAAAAGTGAGCTGCCACATTTTCAGGCATACTCACATTTCTAAACTCGCTGAGTTAGGCGTTCCGATATATATTGTTCAGCAAAGAGTCGGACACGCTAACGATCAAACGACCAAAAATATTTACTTACATGTAACGAGAACTGCTAAGGAAAAGTACTCAAATAAGCTAAATTTACTTTAGTTTTCCCCTTTAGTTCCCCCTTTATCATTATTTAGAAGCGTTGACGCCTTGATATACCAGTAATATCAAGGGTTGGCGTTTTTTGCTACCTATTCGTCCACAAAATAATGATCGATCTTTTTAATGTATCTTAAATACGTCAGTAA
>NZ_JBJEEM010000063.1:0-7065 GCF_051873075.1 Limosilactobacillus sp.
CGGAAGTATTCGTGCCGTGGGTATGACAGGAAGCTCCGGGAGTCAGTCAGCATCCCGACGAAGTTTGGCAGCAGACTTTGTTGAGCAAAGTCACGCAGTTGGGTGGTCATTCCTTCAGCGGTGTCGTTGAACCACCATGCAGCACCCAGTTGCATCCGTTGCTTGCCGCCTTCAAGGAAGCAGCCCATCAGGGTTACTAATTGCATCCAGTCATTTGGATTCAGGGAGTAGAAGATGGTCTTTGGAATGTCATTGCTGTCCCGCATCTTGGAGTAAAGTTGTTGGATTTGGGCAACGATGTCTGGTTGGGTCCCCATAGCGTCGTAACCGGTATCCTGACCGAGTTGCTTGAACATTGGGTGGTTGAGGTCACGGATGGAGTTGATGTGGAATTGCATCGTCCAGTCGTACTTCTTGTTGAGCTTCATCATTTCTTCCAGGAACATGGTCAGCCACTTGTCGTATTCAAGACCAGTAACCTCTTCGTTTGCTTCGGCCTTCTTCATGATGGCATCCAATTCTTCATCACTGGCTTCAGCAAAGTGGTAAGTCAACAGAGAGTGGTCAGAAAGACGGCCGCCCATGTCATTGAAGTATTGGAACCGTTGCTCCATGGCCTTGATCAGGTCACGGAAGGAGTTGATTTCAACACCGGAAATGTCACCCAATTGCTTGATGTATTCGGCAAAGGTTGGCTTGTTGATTTGGATCAGGTTGTCAGGCCGCATGGCTGGCAGAGTCCGGAAGCCATTTTCACGTTCGTCCTTCTTCAACAGCTTGTGGTAGTGCAGATCAGAAGCTGGGTCATCAGTGGTGCAGACCGCCTTGACGTTGGACAGCTTGATCAGGTTACGTGGCTTGAAGTCTTCGGTTTGCAGGAGGGCATTGGCCTTCTTCCAAACTTCTGGGGCGTTCTTAGTGGTCAGTGGTTCATCAATGCCGAAGAAACGCCGCAATTCAAGGTGCGTCCATTCGTAAACTGGGTTACCAACGGCCTTTTCGATCGTGCCGGCCCAGGCCATGAACTTGTCGTAATCGTCGCCGTCACCGGTGATCAATTCTTCAGGAACACCGTTGGCCCGCATCAGACGCCACTTGTAGTGGTCACCGTAGTGGTCTTCGTTGATCCAAACCCGGGTGATGTTGGCATAGTTCTTGTTCTCATAAATTTCTTCTGGGTTCAAGTGGCAGTGGAAGTCAATGATTGGCATGTCCTTGGCATAGTCAAAGAATAACTTCTTGGCCCAGTCATTTGTTAACAGAAAGTCTTTACCCAATAAAGTCATAATAAATTCCTCCTAAAAACTAGCATCCTAAATTACTTAACATCTTCGTCACCGATGACACCGTGTTCCCACTTGCCTTGGTCAAGGTCAGTGGCGATTTGCTTGAACTTATCGTCGCTAATCTTGTACAAGAAGCCGATGATGATTGCGGCCATGATCAAGCAGAAGCCAGGGTAAAGGGTCATTGCGGCCTTAATCCCTTGCAGGGTCTTGGCTGATTGTTGGGCGTTGGCAACGTAACCAGTAACGGCCAGGACACCGGCACTAACAAGGGCAGCAAGTGACTGCGCAATCTTCCGGGAGAAGTTGAAGGCGGCGTAAGTAATCCCTTCCTTACGCATCCCGGTGTGCCATTCACCATAGTCGATGGCGTTGGAAACCATGGCCCAAGTGATCCCGTTTGGAATAGCCAAGGCAGTGTAACCAATCGTTACCAGGATGATGAAGGTAATCACGTTCGTTGGCAGGAAGAAGTTCAAAATGTTGGCAATAGCACCGACAACGAATGACCACATGGCGGTCCGCTTTTGACCGAAGTGCTTCGTCAGGGTAGGAATCATGAAGACACCCACGATGGAGCACCCCATCATAACCGCGTTGATCACTGGCTGCAGGCCGATGTTACCCAGGTTGTACTGAGCGTAGAAGACCATCATCTGGTTGTTGGTGTTCATGGCTGAAATCGTGAACAATGTCATCAGAATCAACGCACCCAGTGGGCCGTTAGTAAAGATAACCTTGATGTAGTCCTTGAACCCTTCACGCTTGGCGTTTTGGTCACGGTGGACCTTAACATTTTCCTTCGTTCCGAAGTAGCAGACGGCAAACATTGCCACCCCGATGATGGCAAAGACGGTTGCGGCAAAGAAGTAACCGTGAAGCTGGTCCTTGCTGCTCATCCCACCGCCGACTAATTCCATCAGCGGAATAAAGGCCACCCCGGCAATAAACTGGGCACCGACGGAACCAACTTGCCGGGTCGTCGCCATAAAGCTCCGGTCCTGCGGGTTCCGCGACATTACCGACGCTAGCGATCCATACGGGTCGTTAGTAAATGAATAAACAACCCCCCAGATCATGTAGACAGCGTATGCATAGATGATCTTTTGTGTCGTGGTCAGTCCCATTGGCATGGTAAACGTGATCACCGTCATAATCCCAAGAATGATTGCTGAGATCATCATAACCGGGCGGAACTTCCCCCGCTTACCAATGTTCTTCCGGCCATCGACATATGAACCGGCGATTGGGTCCATGAAGGCATCAAAAATCTTAGTAAACGCGAAGATCCCGGCAACCGCACCGGCACCAATGCCGGCAGCATCAATCCAGAACTTAGTCAGGTATGCCTGACCAAGGTCAAACATAAAGCCGTTCCCAAAGTCACCAAAACCATAGAAGATTTTTTGGTGGGTTGGAATCTGCTTATTATAATTATCTACTTTTTTAACCTTACCTGTACTTTGTACCGAAGTCGTTTGCTCGGCACTGGCGGTATTTTGATCGCTCATACGGTAAGCCCCTCCTTCAAAAATACGCACACGTGAACAATTTTTATAAAAATAAAAAGGCGCCTTATTTGTCCACATGTAAACATAATATAAGCTAAAAGCTGTAACAACAATACATTAATCTAAGGAAACGTACGACAACGATCGCTGATCGCTCATGCGTTTTCCCTTACATTTCCTATAGTAACACACTTCAGCTGAAAACGTTAACAATTTTTGTGAAAAATATAACATATTCTAAAATAGTATATTTTGCATTCCAAAATCATATATTAAAAAATATAAAATATGAATAAAAATTAACGAGCTTGCCCGTGTCGCTCACGGTCAACACCAGTGCTAGCAACGGTTTCACCACTGTATATACAAATAAAGAGAATCACACTGACGCCTGCCAGTAGAGATTCTCCTAATCAATTTTTTTAACTGAGTTCCGAACGACTAATGATGGCTTTACGCTTATTGAAGTCGGCTGCGGAGGTTGCACGTTATCAATCAGTTCCTTGAGGACGCTGATCCCATACTCCGTCACCTTGTCCGTCGGCTTTCTAATCGTCGTAATTCGGGGATTGTAATACTTCGAATACGTGTTGTCATCGAAGCCGATAAAGGAAATATCCTCCGGCACCTTAAAGCCGTAGTCCTCACAGGCCCGGATCGCCCCAATCGCCATATCATCGTTCGCGGCAAAAACACAGGTCGGCAAGTTTCCCGAGTTGAGGAGGTCCTCCATCGCCTGATAGCCAGATTCCAGGCTGTAGTTTCCCTTCAGATACCACTCGGCCGGAATTACAACTTGGTGCTTTTTCAACCCATCATCGAAAGCCTGCAACCGCAACCGGGCCGATTCAAAGTCCGGGCGACCCGTAATCATTGCAATCTTGTGATGACCCATCCGCAGCAAGTAATCAACAGCCACCATGGTGCCGGAATAGTCGTCGGACGAATAGTTGTACAGGTCCGGCCGCTTAATCTTACGATTCAAGACGACCATCGGTTTGCCGGTTTGGGCTAGCTGGTCGATATATTCGTCATCCGATGTCGACTGGCTCACCACCAGGGCACCATCGAAGCGCAGATTGATGCTTTGGTGGGACCGGCGAAGGTTGGCAAAGCTATCAACGGCAATCTCATACCCCTTTGGCAGCTGTTCTTTTACCTGGTGAATAACCGAAGACATGAAACTCGGCGAGGTCCCGTTAGACATGTCTGTAAAGTAGATGGTAATAATGAAAGACTTTTTCTCAACCAGCGCCTTAGCATTCAAATTAGGGGTATAGTTCATCTTCGCCGCAAGTGCCTTAATTTTGTCCTTAGTTGCTTGTTTGACCAGCGGACTATCATTTAAAGCACGGGAAACGGTGGTATGCGAAACATTAGCCGCGTCCGCCAATGTTTTTATCGTCACTTTTTCTTCACTCACGTTACAGATCCGTCCTCTATTTCTATAAAATTAATTATATATATAATATTGAAAATGATCCATGATGTCAATCAGGCCACCGAAGTCCGGTGAATAGTCATGGATCATTCTTCTCAGGTAAGCATCAGTTATGCTTAAGCCGCCTGGCGGAGTTGAACCGCCGTGTCACCCTTACCATGGATGTGCTTCTACCTATCTGAGCTAAGGCGGCATTTAAAGTATAACTGAAGCAACCGATAAAAGGCAAATGACTCCTGGTATTTGACCAAGTCAAACACCAGGAGTCATTTTAGTTAAAGAGTGCAAGGCCTTGCAAGCGGTGATAAGGAGCCACTCACCGTCAGTTTTTTTGCTGTTGCTACCACGGCCTTGCCAAAAAGCTTTAGTAATTAGGCATCTTCACCGGCAACCTTAACAATTGCCTTGGAAATGTTGCCCAGCTTACCGCTGACAAAGTCTTCTACGTGTGCGAAGTCCAGGACATTAGAAATCAATGGCAGTGGATCAACATCACCTGATTGCAGCAGGGCAATGGAGTCTTCAAAGGTGTAAGGGTTGATGAAGGTCCCTTGAATAGTCAGTTGCTTTTGGTAAACCTTGTAAGTGTTGACCTTGAATTGTGAGTCAGGGTTACCAACACCAAACATCAGGACTTGACCGCCACGGCGAGCAGCTTCAACGGCTTGTTCCTGAGTCTTTGGCAGACCAACGGCTTCAACCACGATGTCGTAGGAGTCGTTCTTGATTTCTTCAGGGTGGGTCAGGTTGTTGATGGTCTTAAAGCCGAAGTGCTTCCGGTTGTTTTCCAGCTTCTCGTCAACGGTCCCGGCAAGGGTAACTTCGCGAATACCACGTGCCTTCAGGATTTGGGCGATTAGTTGACCTTCGAAACCATCACCGATGATCAAAGCGTTTTGATAAGGGTGAGTCGTCAGCAGGTCAACGGCGTGCATTGCGCAGGAGATTGGTTCGATAACTGCTGCCGCTTCCAGGGAAACGTTGTCTGGAACATGGTAGACAACTTCTTCCGGTGCCGTGAAGTATTCTTCGAAGCCACCATCACGGGTAACACCGACAGCATCCAGGTGCTCACACAGTTCTGGCCGTGATGTCCGGCAGTAGAAGCACTTGTGGCAATAGATGTTTGGATCAACGCTGACCCGGTCGCCAACCTTGAAGTCTTCAACCTCAGAACCAACCGCAGCAACTACCCCTGAGTTTTCGTGCCCCAGAACAATCGGTGGAACGGCATCAGCAGAACCAGGCAGCCCGTTATACAAAGCCTTGTCAGTCCCACAAATACCAGCCCAGGCAGTGTGAACGAGGACTTCATTTGGCTTAACTTCCGGCTTCTTGTAGTTGTCATCAATTTCTAGCTTCTTCTTACCCGTCATTACTAAAGCTTTCATCAGATATTCCTCCTAAAAATCAATCTTTAACAACTTCACAAAATTCGATGGTTTCATCGTTTGGGCCAACGATATTAAAGAACTTAATACCATGCTTCCAGTAGTCAAGGTGCTGAACCTCATCTTCCTTGACAGCAAAGCCCTCTTCCTTGGCGGCCTTGAAGGCACCATCCGCGTCTTCCACGTTTAGGGAGATATGGTTGATGGCCCCCGTCTTATGAACGGCACCATCGCTATCCCAGATTTCAAGCATCAGGTAGCCAGCCTTCATGAAGACCACCTGGTGACCCTGGTCGTCCGTATAGAACTGGCCCTGCTTCTTAAAGCCGAGCTTCTCCCAGAAGGCAATCGTCTTCTTGAGGTCGTCAGTTGGGATCCCGACATGTGCTAAATCATCATAATAACCCGCTAAACTCTTGTTGAATGCCATTACTTTTTCCTCCTTAAATCGTGGATAAACTAATTTGTGGCCGCCTTCAATGCCAGGGCAAAGTCCCCAATCGTGGCTGAGCCGTTGTTCTGGGCCAACGGCATCGTGATGTATTCATCCACGTTGCCAACATCGACGTAGTTATTCAAAAGTTTCTTGAACTCGCGCCGAACCTTCTTCAGGAACTCCTCGCTGACGACCCCGCCACCGAAGACAATCTGGCCGGGCCGGAACATCAGCGTGGCGTCCAAGGCCGCTTGGGCAACGTAGTAAGCCATGATGTCCCAAACGTGGTCCGTCAATGGCACATCCTTGCCCTTCTTGCCGGTCCGGGCTTCAAAGGTTGGGCCGGAGACCAGGCCTTCCAGGCAGTCGCCGTGAAATGGGCAGATGCCCTTGAAGTCAAGGTCATCTGGGTGGCGCTTCAAGCGAATGTGACCCATCTCAGGGTGGCCGAGTTCACCGACGAACTTCCCGTCAATGACGGCGCCGGCCCCACAACCGGTACCGATCGTGTAGTAGACCAGGGAGTTGATCCGCTTATTAAACAGTGTTGAGAGGACGTATTCACCATAGGCTGAGCCATTGACATCCGTGGTCCAGGCGATCGGAATGTTGAAGTGCTTCTTGAACGGCCCTACGAAGTCGGTGTCCGCCCACCCCTTCTTAGGAGTGTTGGTGATGTAACCGTACTTCGGCGAACTCCGCCGAATCTCAATGGGACCGAATGAAGCAATCCCGATAGCGGACAGGTCGTCCTTGTACTGGTCAAACCACTCGATGCACTTTTGGATGGTTTCCTCCGGGGTCGTGGTTGGTATATGAATAGAATCTTGAATTTGATAATTGATGTTACCGACCGCACAGACAAACTTGGTCCCGCCGGCTTCAATACTTCCTAACAGCATTGCAAATTCCCCCTACTCTGCTTACTTATTTTCGTCCATCTCAGCACGCAGCTTCTTGCCGACTTCTTCGTAACCCGGCTTGCCCAGCAGGCCAAACA
>NZ_JBJEEM010000064.1:0-6717 GCF_051873075.1 Limosilactobacillus sp.
AGCCGCATAAATAATTTTTCTATTTGAACTGTATACTTGACAGGCAATAGTGCCTTCTGTGAGAGGTGGCAACATCTGTCGTAACAGATGTCTAAAGAAAAAAGCCGCCAAATGGCGACCTTTCCCTGTATTAATGAATGTAAGACTACTTAAGGGTAACAGTAGCACCAGCGGCTTCAAGCTTTTCCTTGATTTCGTTGGCTTCGTCTTCCTTAACGTCTTCCTTGATAGCTGAAGGAGCACCGTCAACAAGGTCCTTAGCATCCTTCAGGCCGACACCAGTGATGTCCTTAACAGCCTTGATAACCTTAACCTTAGCGGCACCTGGTTCAGTCAATTCAACAGTGAAGCTGTCCTTAGCAGCAGCGTCGCCACCGGCAGCACCGGCAACAGCAACTGGAGCAGCAGCAGAAACGTCGAATTCGTCTTCGATAGCCTTAACGAGGTCGTTAAGGTCAGAAATTGATGCTTCCTTTAATGAAGCAATGATAGCATCCTTATCAAAAGCCATGTTTATTTCCTCCAATATTTAGGTAATTGATTTTAATTTGATATCTAATCTTAATACGGCAATTATGCGGCTTCGTCTTCCTTGTCGGCAACGGCCTTGACTGCACGGGCAATCTTCCGCATTGGATCTTGCAGTGCAGATGCAAGCATTGACAACAGTTCTTCGCGACTTGGCATAGAAGCGTATTCGTTGATTTCATCGAGAGTCTTAACACTCTTTTCGATGAAGCCACCCTTGATTTCAAGAGCGTCGTGGTCATCGGCAAAGTTCTTCAAGATCTTTGCTGGTGCGATTGGGTCTTCGTTTGAGAAAGCCACAGCAGTAGGACCAACAAAAGTGCTCTTCAAGTCTTCGTAGTCAGTACCTTCAACGGCCCGGTCAAGAATCTTGTTCTTGATAACTGACATCTTAACACCGGCGTCACGGAGTTGCTTACGCAAGTCAGTAACTTCGGCAACCGTCAAACCACGGTAGTCAACAACGATAGCTGATTGTGCATCGTTAAGCAGAGCTTGAGTGTCCTTAACGATTTCAGCCTTCTTAGCAATAGTTGCTTCACTCATGAATTTTCACCTCCTGCAATGTATTTTGATCGGATTTAATAAAAAATCCCTATGACCGCAGACATAGAGAAGGAATTTACATTTCTTCCTCGGCAGGCATACGATTAAGGCAAGAGCCACCTGAGTCTTAGGCAGAGTCATATTAATCAACTTTGTTAGTTTAACATGTCTCGCCCACATCTGTAAAGGGACTTTTTCAACTTTCTGCTTCCTGCAAGCGAACCATCTTCGCATAGTAGCCATTTTCGGCCATCAGTTCTGTGTGAGTCCCCCGTTCAATGATCCGGCCGTCACGCAGGACCAGGATCAAGTCGGCATCTCGGATAGTGGAGAGACGATGAGCAATGGCAATCGTCGTCTGCTCCCTGCTCATCTCATTGATGCTGGCCGTGATCATCTTCTCGGTGTGGGAATCAATGCTGGCCGTCGCCTCGTCTAAGATCAAAACCCGCGGGTGACGGGCCATTACCCGGGCAAAGGCAATCAACTGGCGCTGCCCGTTTGAAAGGTTGCTCCCACCCTCGCTCAACAGGGTCGCATATTGGCGGGGTAATTGTTCGATAAAAGTAGCGGCATTGACTAGCTCGGCGGCCCTACGGATATTTTGCTGGTCCTGCTCGTCAGTAAACATCCCGATATTGTGGGCCACCGTCCCGTAGAAGATGATCGGCTCCTGGACGACCAGGCCGAGCTGGTGGCGGAGCTCACGCAACGAATAGCGGCGAATGTCCTTGCCGTCAATCAAGATCTGACCCTCTTGGAATTCGTAGAAACGCATCAACAGGTTAATGATCGAACTCTTCCCGCTTCCGGTGTGACCGACCAGGGCCACCGTCTGCCCCGGCTCGACCGTAAAGGAGATGTCCTTTAAGACCGGCTTATGGGAATCATAGCCAAAGGTTACGTGCCGAAACTCAATCTTGCCAGCCGTAATCTTCAGGGGTTCATCCCCTTGGGCCGGTTGGGTTGACGGCCGGTCCAACAGGGTAAAGATCCGGTCACCAGCAACGATCCCCTCTTGGAAGGTCGCGAGGTTCTCCATCACGCTGGTCAAGGGGTTAAAGAAGTTCTGCTGGTAGGCAATGAAGGCGTAAACCACCCCGGCGGCCACCATTGTCTGCTCACTGTGCCAGCCAAAGTAACCCAGAGTCGCCGTCTCCGCCAGGATGAACATCAGGCTGACGATCGGGTACAGCAAGAAGGAATCGAAGTTGATCAGACGGTTACGGTAGCCGAAGTAACGGTTGTTCTCCTGGTCAAAGTCAGCGGCCAGGCGGTGCTGCTGACCAAACTGCTGAATGATCTCGATCCCGCCTAAGGCATCATTGAGCCGGGTATTCAAGTTGCTGAGGCTTGCCCGAACCCGTTGGTACACGGGCACGCTGAGTTTCTGATACCAGCGCACTAGCAGCATGATCACTGCCAGCAATCCCAGGGTCAACCAGGCCAGTAGCGGGCTCACCATGTACATGGCGACGAAGGACGCGACCAGGCCAGTCACGGCGACGACCAGGTTCAGAATCAGGTTCCAGAAGTTATAGAGAGCCTTAGTGTCATTGGTCACTCGGGACACAATCTCGCCAACCGGGGTCGAATCAAAGAAGCGCATCCCAAGGAAGTAGATGTGGTGAATCAGGCGGTCCCGCAGGCTCTCCAGAGTTCGCTCCGCCCCCACCGCAAAGCTGTAGGCTTGGATGAATTGCAAGAGGGCCCGGATAATCGTTAAGGCCAGGTAAATCCCGGCAAACATGATGATCCACTTCAATAGAACCGGGCCATGGCGCAGGTAGTGGTCGATGTAGAACTGGATCAGCCGGGGCAAGAGGAGGTTAACGACACTGAGGACTACGGCCACGCCGATTGCGAGGGTAAACTGCCACCAAAAAGGTCGGGCCGCCTTAAAGATTCGGCGTAAAACAACCCGCTGCCGGTGGTGAGTCAACTTAGTCTGTTTGTCCATTCAAGTCATCCTCCAATCGTTTTCTGCGCAGTTGCTCTCGTAAGGTATCACGGTACCAGCCCGGCCGCTTTATGAGTTCTGCCGGCTTTCCCTGTTCCGTGATGGTTCCTCTCTCCATCACGATTAGCCAGTCCAGCTGACTGACCGTGCTCAGCCGACTCGTCGCCATGATAATTGACCGCCCCTCGACGCTCTCCAGGCGCTGTTCAATCTGTTCCGCCGTTTCGGCATCGACGGCCGAGAGCGGGTCATCGAGGACCAGCAGCTGGGCATCCTTCATCAGGGCCCGTGCGAGTGCCAGCCGTTGCTTCTGGCCACCGGAGAGGTTTGTCCCATCCTGGCCAACCGTGGTCTGGTATTGATCAGGCATCGCCGCCACTTCATTGGCCATCGCCACGGCCGCCGTCACCTGGCGGAGGCGCTGGGGATCGGCCGCGGGGTTGCCAAAGCGGAGGTTGCGCTCAACGGTGGTTGAAAAAAGAAAACTGTTCTGGGGCACATAGGCTACCCGTTGCCGGTAACCTTCAAGGGGAAGCTGCCGGATGTCCTGACCGGCAACACTGATTTTCCCCTGGTAATGGTCAAAATCACGCACCAGCAGACGCAACAAGGTTGACTTGCCGCTCCCTGTCGGTCCGACCAGGCCGATCTTAGCCCCGGCCGGAATCTTAAAGCGGACATCGTGAAGGACATCATCCTTTTCTTCCGGGTATGCAAAACGGTCGATGGCCACCGCCATGTTTCCTGTTGGCACCGACACCCCCGCGGGGGCCGGAAGCCAAGCCGGTTTCTCGGCTAGCAGGGCATTAATCCGGTCATAGCTGGCCCGTCCCCGCTCCAGGGTATTGAACAGGGTCCCGATCGCAAACAGTGGCCAGACCAGTTCGCCAAGGTAGGTGATCATCGTGACCAACTGTCCAACCGATAGCCGCCCTTGTCCCACGGCCCAGCCGCCGACACCGATCGCGATGATGTAGGCCATCCCCATGATCAGCGTGGTGGCTGGACTGAACAGCGCGTCCCAGAAGTAGGCCCGTAAGTTGGTATGGAGGGCCTGTTGAACGTAGTGGTGAAAGTCAGCCAGGTCGGCCTCCTCTTCCCCAAGTGACTGGACCACCTTGATTCCGCTGATACTTTCCTGAGTCTTATTGTTGAGCCGGCCAAAAGCCTGCTGGGCACGCCCGTAAGCATCGTGAATCTTGTTTCCCAGGTGATAGGACAAAACCACTAGCAGGGGGAGCGGCAGGAGGGTGATAACAGTCAGCCGCCAGCTGACGAAGGCCCCCATCGCAATGATCATTGATCCCCCGGTGATGACCGAGTCGGCCAGCGTCAGGATCCCGTAGCTAGCCACCTCCCGGACCGCCTCAACGTCATTGGTGGCGTGGGCCATCAAGTCACCGGTCCGCCAGCGCTGGTAGAAGCTCGGGTCCATGACCATGAAATGGTGAAAGAGCTGGCTGCGCAGCTGTCGCTCCAAAACATATGAACTGCCATAGAGAAGCTTTTGCCAGACAAAGCGGAGAAAGTACTGAATCAAGGCGGCACTAACCATGATGCCTATTTGGACCAGCAACCAGTCCAAAACTACTCGGTGGGCACTGATGGCGTCGACCACGTTTCCAATGATCCGTGCCGGAATGACGTTGCAAATCGCCACCAAGATCAGCGCGACCACCCCGCCGAGGTACTGCCGCCACTGCTGGCGGAAGAACCAGCCGAGCTGTTTGAGAATTGCCACAATTTTCCCTTCTTTCAACGAGTTACTTATTATATGATAGTTGACTAACACTTGATTATAAAATACTTTTCCTTGATCCCCAACCATTTGATATTTGAATAAACTAAAAAGGGATACAGCATAGCCTAGCTGTATCCCTCAGGGGTTTTCAAAAATGTCAATTACTCGCTGAATATCATCACTTCGCCACGGCATCCTGGAGGGCGGCACCGAGCTGCTTCATCCCCGCCGTGATCTTATCCTCCTGGGCATTGGAGTAGTTCAGACGGAAGGTTCCAGGCTGGGCGGCGCCGGCAAAGAATGGGTCCCCGGGTACGAAAGCAACGTTGTGCTTCAGGCATTCCTTAAAGAGGGCAACGGTATCGTCCACCCCAGGCACTTCAACCCAAAGGAACATTCCACCCTCGGGATCGGTGTACTTGACCCCGGCTGGGAAGTACTTCTTGATCCCATCGACCATCAACTGCTTGCGCTTGCCGTAGAGGTCACTGATCTCCTTGACGTGGGCATCGAGGTCGTTGTTTTGCAAGAACTCCACGACCGCATACTGGGCCAAGTTATCGGTGTGCAGGTCCGCTGACTGCTTCAGGACGGTCAGCTTGTTGACGACGTCCTCATCAGCGACCAGCCAGCCCAAACGGAAGCCGGGCGCCAGGGTCTTGGAGAAGGTACTCATGTAGAAGACGTGGCCGGTCTGGTCGAAGGACTTCACGGCCGGCACATGTTGGCCGGCAAAGCGAATCTCACCGTACGGGTTGTCTTCCAGGACGTAGACGTCGTACTTAGCCGCCAGCTCGGCCAGCTGCTTGCGGCGTTCCAGAGCCATCGTGCGGCCAGTTGGGTTTTGGAAGTTTGGTACCGTGTAGATCAGTTTCGTGTTTGGATGGGACTTCAATGCCTCTTCCAAGGCATCCATCTTCATCCCCTGCTCGTCCATCTCCACGCCCGCAAAGTTAGCCCCGTAGGTCTTGAAGACGTCCAGGGCGCACAGGTAGGTCGGCTGCTCAACTAAGACGGTGTCACCAGGGTCGACGAAGGCCTTGCCGACCAGGTCCAATACCTGTTCGGAACCGGTCGTCACCAACACATTTTCAAGTTCGGCATCCACGTCTTCTTTGTCCTTGACGTGTTTTTGGATCAGCTCGCGCAAGGCGGTAACCCCCTTGGCAGCCCCGTATTGCATGGCTTTCTGACCGTGTTTTACGAAGACTCGGTCGACAGCTTCCTTCATCTCCTTAACGGGAAAAAGTTCAGGAGCTGGCAACCCACCAGCAAATGAAATAATTTGCGGATCCGCCGCTGCCTTTAGGATCGTACCCACCGCATCCGTGCCATCTGCTGGAACTCGTTTAGAATAGTTAAACTTTGTCATTGTCGTCACTCCTCTTAATAAACTTCAACTAGTTTTTAATTGTTTTTTAATAAAACAGTTGTTGGCAAGTAGTATACACTAGTTGCCCTTGCTTGTTAAGCATTGAATTAAATTATCTGCAATTTCAAGGGCCGGACGAAGCAGTCTCTTCATTAACTGATCCACCGCAAAAAAACTTTTTGACCGGCTGTTTGTTAAATTTCTTGTTGACAGATTAGAAAATGATGAGTATAGTTTAGCTAAACTTAATTACAAGCAAAAAACAGCGCGCAGGAATTCGCGGTGGGTACTGGCAACAGAGAGCTAACGGTTGGTGAAAGTTAGCCGCGGGCCCACTCCCGAGATCACCTGCAAGTTGGTCACTGAATAACAGTAAGTCGGCCTGGTCGCCAACCATTACCCTGGCAGCAGATTATTTGTCTGACTGAGGTGGATTCTTTCCATGAAGAAAAGGTGGTACCGCGATTTATTCGTCCTTTAAGCATTTCGATGCTTAAGGGATTTTTTGTTTGTTTTTGAAATAATTAACGGCGAGGTGAGCATAATGCAAGAAAGCGACATTAGTAGCAT
>NZ_JBJEEM010000065.1:0-6634 GCF_051873075.1 Limosilactobacillus sp.
TGTTTGGCCTGCTGGGCAAGCCGGGTTACGAAGAAGTCGGCAAGAAGCTGCGTGCCGAGATGGACGAAAACAAGTAACCGATTGTGAGCTGTTAGCCCCAAGGAGCTGACGGCTCCTTTTTGTATAGGGGGGAGAACGTTGGAGAAAAGTCTACGGACCAACCTGGAACGCGTCCAAAACCGATTAGCAGTCTGGCTCGTCCTGGTGATCTGTCTCTGGATTGTTAAGGAGATCATCGGCTGGGGCTTTTTACAGTACGTCATCTGGTTGGCGGCAGCCTACGTTGTTTTCCTCATGGGACTGTGGTTATCTCTGGCATGGCAGCTCTGGCGTCACGGAAAATAGTAATAATAGAAAAATGGGAGGCTGATTTATTACCGGCTTCCCATTTTCATTATTTATCTAATTACTTTCTTGGATTAATCCATTGAAGAAGTGTTTGATCGATACCTGACCGCCTGTCTGCCGCTGTCCCTGGAGGTAGGCGATCTCGTTGTGAACATTTTTATATTCATATAGGTTGTTGGCGTATTCCAAAATGATGTCATTTTCTGGATAATCAATACACATATGGGCAAGGTTGGTCAGGCCGGCACGGATATCCCGCCGGACTCGTTGGAAGATGATCTTCTTCTCGTGCTTATCACAGTGGTAGCTCTCTTCGAAGTTGATCTCCTCAAAATCGAGTTCCCGTTCGATCATCATGTTGACGATGCTGATGATCTCCTGGCCCCCGTTACCGGCGGTGATGCCGAGGAAGCGGAGAATCGACTTGGCGTTTTCCTTTTGCTTCTCCTTGTAACTAATCGAAACGGTGTTGCTGTTGGTAGCCGCCCCGCTGACCAGGTCCAAGATTTGAAGCAGACGCTTAGACATATCGATGTTTTGACTGGCTAGCTTGATGACGGTCTTAACCTCAGCGATGTTCAACGGCTTCTCTAAGAAGAAATCAATCCCGCTCTTGTAGGCCCGGGTCCGGGTGGCCGGGTCGATTGCCGGGGCCATCATGATAAAGTGCGGGTAGTGGCGGCTGTCCTGGATACGCCGGACCAACTCGATGCCGTCCATGCGCGGCATGGCAAAGTCGACAAACATGATGTCGATGCTGAGCCGCATGGCATCATCGTAGGCTTGTTGCGGGTTGGTGGTGGTGCCGACAATCGAGTTGTTGAAGTCGTTTTCAATGATATCCTTCAACAAATCCGTAGATTTATCATTATCGTTGACAATATAAAAATTCACAGGTCAGGACTCCCTTTGATTTTATTGAAGAAAGATGAAGTTCTTTGAAACTCAAAAATATTTTATACCCTAGTTTGTCTTTACACAATGATTATAATTTGTTAAAAGCAATTTTTCCCTTGAAAAGGGGATTTATCTTATAAAAATCGTGGGTCCGCTTTCATTGATGATATAATGGGCCTTGAGGAGCCAAAAAAAGGAAATTTTCTTTTGCGTTTTTACGATGTTATACGAAGCTTCTTGAAGTATACCGGTATGATAGTAAGTGTAATAACCAAGGAGGAATTAATTATGGCTTTTAATTTACGTAATCGTAGTTTCTTAACTCTTTCTGACTTCAACAAGCGTGAAATGGAATACATGCTTAACCTGGCTGAAGACCTGAAGAAGGCAAAGTACGCTGGGACTGAAGCTAAGAACCTTGAAGGCAAGAACATTGCCCTGATCTTCGAAAAGAGCTCCACTCGTACTCGTTGCTCCTTCGAAGTTGGTGCTAAGGACGAAGGTGCTCACGTAACTTACTTAGGTCCTTCAGGCTCACACATTGGCCACAAGGAATCTGTTAAGGATACTGCCCGTGTTCTTGGTGGTATGTTCGATGGTATCGAATACCGTGGTTTCTCACAACGTAACGTTGAAACCCTTGCTAAGTACTCAGGTGTTCCTGTTTGGAACGGTCTGACTGACGAAGACCACCCAACTCAAGTTCTGGCTGACTTCTTAACTGCTCACGAAGTATTGAAGAAGCCTTACGAAGACATCAAGTTTGCCTTCGTTGGTGACGGTCAAGACAACGTTTCCAACGCCCTGATGCTCGGTGCTGCCGTTATGGGGATGGAATACCACGTTGTAACTCCTAAGGAATTGAACCCAACTCAAGAAGTTCTTGACAAGGCTAACGCAATTGCCAAGGAAACTGGCGCCAAGATCGTTGTTTCTAACGACGTTAAGGAAGGCGTTAAGGGCATGGATGTTATCTACGCCGACGTTTGGGTATCAATGGGTGAATCCGACGACATGTGGGAAAAGCGGATCAACCTGCTTAAGCCTTACCAAGTAACGATGGACGTTATGAAGGCTACTGAGAACCCTAATGTTCTCTTCGAACACTGCCTGCCTGCATTCCACAACCTTGACACTGAAGTAGGTAAGGAAATCTACAAGAAGTTCGGTCTTAAGGAAATGGAAGTTACTGACGAAGTCTTCGAAAGCAAGCACTCCGTTGTCTTCCGTGAAGCTGAAAACCGGATGCACACCATCAAGGCTGTTATGGTTGCAACCTTAGGTGAACAAGGCTAATTCGAGGGAGGACTCTACATGGCTAAAGTAGTTGTTGCCTTAGGTGGTAACGCCCTCGGTAAGTCACCTGAAGAGCAATTAAAGCTGGTTAAGAACACCGCTTCATCACTGATCGGTTTAATCGATGCTGGTAACCAAGTTGTGATCAGCCACGGTAACGGTCCACAAGTTGGTGCGATTAACCTGGGGATGAACTTTGCTGCTGAAAATGGTAAGACTGCTGCCTTCCCATTCCCAGAGTGTGGTGCCATGAGCCAAGGTTACATTGGCTACCACTTACAACAAAGTTTGCAAAACGAACTGCACAAGCGTTGGATGAACAAGAATGTCGCAACGATTGTTACGCAAATCGCTGTTGATCCAGAAGATCCAGCATTCGACAACCCATCCAAGCCAGTTGGTGACTTCTACACGAAGGAACAAGCTGAGCAGATCGAAAAGGAAAAGGGCTACACCTTTAAGGAAGATGCTGGACGGGGTTACCGTCAAGTTGTTCCTTCACCACTGCCGAAGAAGATCATGGAACTCAACAGCATCAATACGCTGATTGAATCCGGTGACCTGGTTATCGCTGGTGGTGGCGGTGGTGTCCCAGTCATCATGACTGACGACGGCCTCCAAGGTGTTCCTGCCGTTATCGACAAGGACCGTTCAAGTGCTCTCCTGGCTGATAAGATCAGTGCTGATAAGCTGATCATCCTGACGGCGGTAGATTACGTTTACGTAAACTACGGCAAGCCAGATGAAAAGGCTTTGAAGAACTTGACGATCGATGAAGCTCACAAGTACATGGATGAAAAACAGTTTGCCGCTGGTAGCATGCTGCCTAAGATCGAAGCCTGCCTGTCATTCGTTGAAGGTCACCCTGAGCGTGAAGCAATCATTACTTCCCTCGACGGCCTTGACGATGCTCTGGCTGGCAAGGTTGGTACGGTTATCCGTGACAACTAAATAACGCAAAAGATGGCAATGAATTTGGGGATTCGTTGTCATCTTTTTTGGCTTAAAGTGTGTTAGAATGGCTTTTGTGGAAATCTTAGATTGGAAAGTGGAATGTTATGACAAATAAAAAAGTCTTGGGGACGGTCATGATTATTGTGGCCTGTACTTTTTGGGGGATTTCAGGCTTATTTGCCAAGGCACTCTTTAACGTGAGCGCCAGTATAACCTCAATGTGGCTGACGCAAACGCGGATGATCTCGGCAGGGATAATCCTGCTCATCATCAGCCAATTTAAGGGAGATCATCCGTTGCAGATCTTTCATAACCTGCATGATGCCTGGGTGATCTTTGCCTATGGCTTCTTTGGCCTAGTGCCAGTGCAATACGGTTATTTTATGGCGGTTCAATACGGGAATGCCTCAATTGCGACGGTGTTGCAGTTTGTGGGGCCATTCTTCATCATTGCCTACCTGGCAGCCTTTCGGCACATTCCCCCGCGGCGAATTGAAATCATCAGTGCGGTGATCGCCTTTATTGGTGTTTTCATCATTGCCACACACGGACGGCTGAATCATCTGGCGGTAACCCCGCTGGTTCTCTTCTGGGGAATTATTGCCGCAATCGGGGTGGCGACCAACACGTTGATTCCGCAACAGATGCTCCGGACTAACCGGGTTCCGTCTATGGTGGTAACTGGTTGGGGACTGCTGTTTGCTGGCCTGGCCCTCCTGGCTATCCATCCCAGTCAGCCGCATATTCCTAACGTGCCCGTCGTTTGGATTTGCTGGCTGGGGATCTTGGTAATTGGGACCTTGATTCCATTCCAGCTAGCTAACAATTCACTCAAGTACATTGATGCCACGACTTTCAGCCTGATGGATGCCTTTGAGCCATTAGCGGCAACGATCGGTTCTGTTCTGCTTTTCAACCTGCACATGACTGGGGCTGATATAGTCGGTTCGATCCTAGTCATTGTTGCGGTATTGGCAATCAATATCCGGATCCCGATCCGTCACAAGAGTAGTGAGATCGAATAAAAAAAGCTGTTCACTTCGTTGTTAACGAGGTGGACAGCTTTTTTACATGGACGGATGATTGTTGACTACTACTGTTGCTACTATTTTCATCAGTCGTTGGTGATTGTGAATACAGTTTCTTTACGGCGGTGACGTCAGCCGGCTGGATCGTATAGAAGGAACCAGCTGGTTGCATGACCGAGGTGCCGTTATTGTGCTGGAGGCCAATGGCGTGCCCCAATTCGTGCTCGGCAGTATTGATCACCCGTTGCTGGGAGTAACCATAGCTGGGGTCGAGTAGGTATGCAGCATTGAGTTGCACATCAGCGTGGGTAATGTAGCCGGTCATGGCATTCGTCGTGGTGTTGGTTAGTCCGGCCGCGTTGTCGCTGTTTTCATTGATGGCCGTAACGGTAATATCGGCCTTTGATTTATCGTTAATTTGTTGAAAGGTAAAGGCTCCGGTACGATTCCATTGGCTGATCGCCGATTCGGCGGCGTTGCGTAAAACCGGGTTGCTGAGATCGACGTAGACCGTTGCGGTGGAATGTGACCACCGGGCCCCCGTCGTGGTGTTCGTCCCGCTCTGATCAACCTTTTGTGTTGATTCGGCAACTTGTTTGCCCGTCAACTTATTGAGGCCGTTATAAGTAAGTACTTGGACGTCATGGATGGCGATGTTGGCATATTGTTGAAACAAGGGACTGTTTTGATATGACCAGATGAGCACTCCAAAGGCCAGCAGGTAGATTAATGGTAAAAATAGGCGTCTGCGAATTCTGCCCACCTCCTAATAACAGAGAGTTTATTATATTGTCTCATTATTGTCCACAAAAATGATGATTGTGTGGCGCCTTAATTATGATTTGATGAATTGATTATGAAATAATTCACAAGATGGGGTGGCATGCGGTAAAATAATAATAAAGACAAGGGAGTGAGGATAAAATGGCACATGTTTTCAAAGTGCATGTCATGCTGAGTTGGGGAGAGCAGCGGGACTACTTGGTAGCAAACGACGTTGAACCGGGCTTGGAGCACCGGCTGGCGACTAGGGAGAACTGGCAGGAGGTAATGCGTGAGGCACTGATTAATGTGCCAGTCGCGCCATACCTGCCCAGTGGGACGCCATTGCCGCCAATGGCAACGGCTAAGGTGCTTGATGTTGAGGCGATTCCGGCAGAAGAGGCGCCACGGGACCTGCAACGGACGCGGA
This sequence comes from Limosilactobacillus sp., assembly GCF_051873075.1. Taxonomy (GTDB): domain Bacteria; phylum Bacillota; class Bacilli; order Lactobacillales; family Lactobacillaceae; genus Limosilactobacillus. Next base: position 5,716 of record NZ_JBJEEM010000065.1, read on the forward strand.
GCCAGTTTATCATGAAGGATATCTGGCAACACCAGAGTAGTACCGCCAATTACAACTTTTTGCACCATGATTATGATGCGGCGTCCCAAAAGCAGATTCAAGCCGACATTAATTATTGGTGTAACGGGACCGCAACAACGGCGATTTCGGCGGAAACCAAGGCCCGTATTTTGACCCAAGAAAAGAAATTAGAAAAAGAATTGGCAAAAAGGGTTGACTAATTTTGGATTTTTCTGTATAGTAATGACTGTTGTATGAGACAACGTCATTGGGAATTGGCCAAGCGGTAAGGCGCAGGACTCTGAATCCTGGATCACTGGTTCGAACCCAGTATTCCCAATACTGTTAAGCCGCAACTCAATCATTGAGTTGCGGCTTTTTTGTTTTAGCCGTGTCCTTTTGTTACAATAATGGGCAGAACAAGGAGAGAAAGAAAAAATGGCAAGTAATTCTGATTCAATTTATTACGTTCTGACGAAGATCAAACGGCATCCCGAATTAATCGTGATGCAGAAGGCACGCTACACCAACACAATCATGATTGCAATTGATGACCAGTTGAAGATCGCTGACGCGGGTTTTTACTTTCCTGACTTGTCACTGATGGTCAACCGGCTCTCTAATGACTTCGTAGCTAAAAACGAGGACCTCCTCGATGAGTATTTCGCGATGACTAATAGTAAACAGCCAATCTACCACGATGTCTGGGTAACTACCTCGCACCTGCCAGCAAAGCAAGCCTACCTTTTAGAATTATCGTATGAATAGGATTTTAAAAAATAAAAAATTAGGATTGACAGTATTGATGGTATAACGTATAATTCTTCTTGTACGTTATATGACATTGCCCGCTGGTCAAATTGGTTAAGACGTCGCCCTCTCAAGGCGGAGTTACGGGTTCGATCCCCGTGCGGGTGAT
>NZ_JBJEEM010000066.1:0-6610 GCF_051873075.1 Limosilactobacillus sp.
AAAGATAATACCACATATAATAACGTACAGTACTTTATTATATAGTTATAATCTATAACAAAATTGTACATCTCATATATGATACAAAGGGATCATAGCAAACGTTTGTTCACCCGTCATTACTTGCGCAGTAAAAGCATTGAACTTTTTTCAACTTTTCCCTAGTGGTCTAGGCCAGTCACTACAATTCCTATGATCTTGTTCTTGATTGTTGGTGTTCTCTTCCATATTCAGGGTGTACTTGTCCTTAACGCTCCACTCATATGCTGAGCGTAGCGATTAGCATCATCATCGAACACTCAGCCCGATAGTGGCTGAATGGTTGTATAGCAACATCAAGAACAGGATATAGATTACTTAAATCAATAAACAGTTTGAAATAATTGCTTACTCATTTAAGTAATTTATATTGCCCCCAGTTGTTTAAGATCACTCCACCCTCTCTTCATTCATCATCCCTTAGTGTTTTGGTTTGGCACTTGCTCAAGGCAACTCATCAGCGGCAACACAAAGAATCCGCAAGGACAACGAATGGATAACTCTCAGCATTTCTGAAGCTTCCGGCCACTTTTTTGACGTCGGTAGTTCGTCGGGGGTCGCATACCCGTGTTAACCACAAGATCGTACCTATCTCAATCTCACGTGCTATTTGATCGTGTCACAAGCGGGGAGCAACCCTAGGTGAACATTAAAGGGCGTACGCTTCACCCTAAAAAGAAAAGCACATAGCCGATCAGCTACGTGCTTGATAATTTTTAGGGTTTAATCTCAATCTAATATCTTGAAATATGTGTCAATCCAGCATTCTCTAACTAATACTGTCTCAAAGGCATTATATTTCTTCGTTCTCAACAGTAGGTTTAATCATTTCTAACAATCGGTTGCCAAGTTCATGGTTGCGGTAATGGTACTGATTGTGAAGAGACTGGTGACTGAGCAGGTGCTTTAAGATGGTTGCTTGATCGATGTTATCGCCGATCGTATTAAGAAGGATACTTAGGTCCTTAATTTTCCGCCGCCCCTGTCGTGTCTGCCGGAGGGACTCTACGAATGCGTCGTTGTCTAGCTGGTGTGGATCAGTGAGTTCAACCGTATGCAGATAGTCCTGCAGCATTGACTGGTCATAATTATCCAGCAGCTTATTTACTGTAATCCGCTGGGCAAGAGCCTCAGTTAAGTAGCAAAACGCGGCAAATACGCGCGCAGCATCGAAACGCTCAAGGTCAACTACTAGCTCTCCTGGCCGCACCCCTTGATCGTTAAGGAGGTTCTCATGATTGGCCGTGGCAAAGTGATCGCTTAGCTGGATCTTAACCTTCTCCAGCAAGTCAGTCGGTTGGGACGGTTGATCAGTGTTTTCGATGGCTGCAACTGGTCTTGATGGCTGAGCAGGCCAAACAGTCTGGTTCGTTCGAATGTTGATTACGGCAAGGCTTTCAGGCAGGAGCCCGGGCAATTTTCTCAAGAAGTTCTTGTTCCGACAGAGGTTCTGTGCGGTAGCGATTACCTTATCAAGCTCATGGTGTTTCCAGAAGCGAATCTCGCCTGCTCCTGGAACAATGAGAGCACCACTTTTTCCAATCCCGCTATCATAGTAATACTGGCGTTCACCTACGTTGGCCCTGATGACATAGTACTCTTTGGCATTGTACTTAATAGGGATCGCAGGAGGTTGCGCAATGGGCTGGGAAGCTGCTGGTACGATAAGCTTCTCCATCAGTTTGATGACCACCACGTCATTGTCATCGTGGATATAGAAACGGTCGTCCCGGCGATTATTGAAGACGGTCGGATACTGTGCTTTGAGCACTGGAAAATCAGCGATGAGCTGGGCGGAATCGTCCCAGAAACGGTGATTTTTCAGCTTATGAGTGAAACCATGGTCATTGGTCCAGTAGTTTTTGTTGCCGCTCTTTGGTAGGTAAACTAGTTGGTATGGCATTGGCAAGTCCCATCCTTTATTAACATTCACTAACATTGTACAGGAGTGCAAACATTTGCCGTCAACAGGAATTTTAAAAATAAAAAAAGCCTTGCAGATGCAAGACTTGAATGACGGTCCGTACGAGACTCGAACTCGTGATCTCATCCGTGACAGGGATGCGTCCTAAACCAACTAGACCAACGGACCAAATATTGGGCTAGCTGGATTCGAACCAGCGCATGACGGTACCAAAAACCGTTGCCTTACCGCTTGGCTATAGCCCAATATTTAATTATGCGGCTAGGTGCCGCAATGGAGGATACAGGGCTCGAACCTGTGACCCTCTGCTTGTAAGGCAGACGCTCTCCCAACTGAGCTAATCCTCCAAAACGTTATCACTTGACAACAGAAACTATCTTATCAAGAATTTGCTTAAATAGCAAGGAAATATCAAAAAAAGTTAAAATTTTTCGTAAAAGCCTCCATTCTCGATTATTTTGAACGTTTAATCTCGTACTGCTTACCTGTTTGTTGGTGGGCGTTTTCGTGTTTCTCTTGATCGCGCAGGTAAAGCTTTAAAAAAGTATTGATTGGTAAAAGCACTGCTCCATAAACAAGTGATGCTCGTCGACTTAAATGGTGTGATTTGCTCATAATTTGCTCCGGATTAATTGGTTTTAAGAAAATCCAGCCCTGATTGTTCAGTAATGATCAAGGCGCCCTTTCTCCCTTGTTCTTAATAATAGCACTTTTAATGCTCAATAATAAACTAGCAAAAATAGCCTGCCCGCTGAAACGAGACAGACTATTTTCGGATGGATTGGTTATTAGTTAGGCTTCTTCGCCAGCAACCTTAACGATTGCCTTTGAAACACCCTTCAGCTTACCACTAACGAAGTCTTCAACGTGGTCAAAGTCTAAGACGTGGGAAATCAGCGGCAGTGGATCAACAGCGCCGGATTGCAGGAGCGCAATTGAGTCTTCGAAGGTGTATGGGTTGATGAAAGTACCTTGGATCTTCAGTTGCTTTTGGAAGACCTTGTAAGTGTTAACCTTGAAAGTGGAGTCAGGGTTACCAACACCGAACATCAGCACTTGACCACCACGAGCGGCAGCTTCAACAGCTTGTTCTTGAGTTTGTGGCAGACCAACGGCTTCAACAACGATGTCATAAGAATCAGCCTTAACTTCTTCTGGGTGCTTAACGTTATTGATCGTCTTGAAGCCAAAGTGCTTCTTGTTGTTTTCCAGCTTTTCGTCGTTGGAACCAGCCAGGGTAACTTCGTGGACACTACGGGACTTAAGGATTTGGGCGATCAGTTGACCTTCGAAACCGTCACCAATGATCAAAGCCTTTTGGTATGGGTGGGTTTCGAGCAGGTCAACCCCGTGTTCAGCACAGGAGATTGGTTCGATAACAGCAGCTGCTTCCAGGGAAACGTTGTCTGGAATGTGGTAAACAACTTCTTCAGGAGCAGTGAAGTATTCTTCAAAACCACCGTCACGGGTAACACCAACGGCATCCAGGTGTTCACACAGTTCTGGACGGGATGAACGGCAGTATTGGCACTTGTGGCAGTAGATGTTAGGGTCAACACTTACCCGGTCGCCAACCTTGAAGTTTTCAACGTCGTCACCAACGGCAGCAACAACACCTGAGTTTTCGTGTCCCAAAACAATTGGCGGAACAGCATCGGCAGAACCCGGCAGACCACCATAGAGGGCCTTGTCGGTACCACAGATACCAGCCCAGGCGGTGTGAATCAATACTTCGTTGGGCTTAACTTGCGGCTTTTCGTAGTCTTGAACTTCAAGCTGCTTTAATCCAGTTAAAACTAATGCTTTCATCAAAAAATCCTCCTAATTAATTCTTAACAATCTCACAAAATTCGATGGTTTCATCGTTGGGACCGGTAATGTTGAAGAACTTGATCCCGTGACTCCAGAAGTCGAGGTGTTGAACTTCGTCTTCCTTAACGTTGAATCCTTCTGCCTTAGCGGCCTTAAATGCGTTGTCCGCATCCTCAACGTTTAATGAAATATGGTTGATTGCCCCTGTCTGGTGTACAGCACCATCGCTGTCCCAGATTTCGAGCATCAGATGACCGGCCTTCATAAACGTTACTTGGTGTCCTTGATCATCAGTGTCAAATTGACCCTGCTTCTTAAAACCAAGCTTCTCCCAGAAAGCGATCGTCTTGTTCATATCATCTGTTGGAATTCCAACGTGTGCCAGATCATCGAAGTATCCAGCAAGGCTTTTGTTAAATGCCATCGAAAGCCATCTCCTTAGTAAGTTTGTGAAGTATTTCTCTTTCAACGCTTTTAATAATACTTGTTTTTGTTCTTTATGTCAACCGGTTGACATAAAATTTTTTAAAAAATTGTGGGGACTTACACAATCCCCACAAAGCTTAGCCAAAGTCGATCTTATCCAGCATCTGTTCCCGGCTGACCTGGTCGAGTCCGAGGTAGGCCAAGGTCATTGCCTCACTGGAATGGTTGAGCAACCGCATTACAAGACCGATGTTATAATTGCTTTGGACGTAGACCCGATAAGCACCGGTCTTGCGCATCGTATGAGTCCCCAGATAATTGATGTCTAGCAGCTCCCCTACTCTGTGCATGACGTTGTAAAATTGCCGCTCATCGATATGCTTATCTGGTCGGGTCGTTGAGGGAAATAGCCATTCTGTACTTCCTTCATAGTGGTTGCGCTTCAGCCATTGCTGATAGATGGCCAGGTCGTTCATGACCGGGCGCAGGTATAGGGTGTTAGGTTTACCGGTCTTCTTATCTTTAATGAAGGCGTGTTGCCGAATCGCCCCATAGTCGTCGAATACGTCCGTCTGTTTCAGCCGCAGGACGTCGCTGACTCGCAGTAGTGTCGCCTTGCCAACTTGAAAGATCGTATAGTTTCGCCGCCCTGCTTTGAAATTATGCAATAGGGTGTCCTGAACCTCTGCTAAGACATTGGAGTCTTTGATTGGTAATACAATTTGTCGCATGCTGATCATCCCTAAGTGTTATTTATTATAGGATAACACATAAGGAAGGCGGTGAGCTTGACGATTCAAGATTCATTGCTAAAATAGTTACATTAAGTCTTTTCGAGGTGACAGTACTGTCAAGCACTACTAAAATTTACCGAATAATTTGCTTATTTGCCATTGGTCTGGTCATTGGTGGTGGTTTGGCAGCTTACCATGATTTTCGCTGTGAACAACAAATAAGGCTTGAATTTGCCAAACGTGATCACCGCCCCGCAAGTCAGATTGGTGGGCTCACCGGTAATCAGTACCATGAGTTAGCGCAATTAGACTATCGCTCTGGCAGCAATCCAGTGGTTCTGGTAAATCGTGGTCGGTCGACCCTCAATCCGAATTCCTGGCGCAAGGATAAGGTCATCTACCAGCAGTTAGATCAGGAACACCGGACTTCTGGCAGCAACACTGCTTTTTTGAATAGCCGCAATCATGCCAATACGCGGCTGCGGACTGCCCAGGTGTTTCAACCCACCGGCTGGCATAATAATAATGCGGGCAACCTCGTTTATAACCGGGGCCACTTGATTGCCTACTCCCTAACCGGTGGAATCGACCAGCGAACCGGTCGATTTCGGGCGGGGGCACTCGGTGATCAGGACAATCCCCGCAATCTCTTTACTGAGACCGACTTTACTAACGAAATTTTGCAGACATATTATGAGACCGAGGTTCGTCATGCCATTGAGCAAGGGAAACACGTTGTTTATCAGGCCACCCCAATCTTTCGTGGCGATGAAAAAATGGCACGTGGCATTAACCTCCAGGCCCTGTCGACTGATGGCACCCTGAACTTCAATGTTTTCCTATTTAACGTTGAACCGGGAGTCGACTTTAATTATCAGACGGGGATGATGCAACATAATTCGCGTACCCGCGTTTATATGCCTACCTATATGAATGGCAATGACAGTGATGACCGTTCAGCTGGTGATGGTAACCTCCGGATTTATGGTCACTATATGCCGCCATTTGCTAACGAACCGCGTCATTATTATCGAGTTAATTAAGAACGCCATGTTTTGTAACGTGACGTTTTTTATGTTATGTTTAGTTTACATAATATCTTAACGGAAAATAAAACGAAGAAATAAGGGCTAACTACACTTTTACACCTATTTATAGCAACCAAAATGGCCTAAAACAGAAGAATGTTATTTGTTTTTATTTAAAACAAATAACATTTCTTCAAAATTAGTAATTAGTGTTTCGCATAATACCGGGATTAGTGAAGTGTTATTTGTAAGAAATAACACCTGATTTTAGCCCTTATTTTGTTAAAATTTGGGCTAATTTCAAAATTGCCGATGAGCACAATCGAGATGATCAACTACCCGCCTAAAATATTTTCGCGTCGTCTGAGACAAAAACCAAATTAAGTGATTTTAAAAATCAGATTATTGCATCTTTTTAACTTTATTTTTCAATTTGAATATTGCTTTTATGTTCAATTTAATTAGTTAATAAATAAAATAATTAAATCTATAGTTCTATAAAATGTTTAGATATAGTTATCTCATATTTAGTTTACATAATAATTATAGTGAAGATGAGATTTGGACACCCCAATAAGGAAAAAGGAGATAACCCGCAATTGCGGATCATCTCCTTTTCTATTTACTGAAAATTGAGTCTGTCAGTT
>NZ_JBJEEM010000067.1:0-6220 GCF_051873075.1 Limosilactobacillus sp.
TTCAGGTTTTCAACCAGCTTGTCAGTGTCGAAGGAAACCTTACCGAATGGTACAGCAACGTTACCATCACGGTCAGTCCGGTAGGTAACTTGACCAGCCTTGGCATCAGAAACAGCCTTGGCAACGTCCATCGTAACCGTACCAGTCTTTGGGTTTGGCATTAAGCCCTTAGGACCAAGGACCCGACCCAAACGACCTACCTTAGGCATCATGTTTGGCGTTGCGATAGCAACATCAAAGTCGAGCCAGCCGTCTTGGATCTTTTCAACCAAGTCGTCAGAGCCGACAAAGTCAGCACCGGCATCTTGGGCAGCCTTGGCGTTTTCACCTTCAGCAAATACGATAACCGTTTGGTCCTTACCAGTACCGTTTGGCAAAACAACGGCACCACGTAATTGCTGGTCAGCTTGCTTAGTGTCAACGTTTAAGTTAAATGCAACTTCAACAGTTGAGTCGAAGTTAGCAAAGTCAATATCTTTTACTAATTGAACCGCGTCGTTAACAGCGTATTCCTTCTTGCTGTCAACCTTTTTAAGCGCGTCTTGGTACTTCTTACCACGATTCTTAGCCATCTTGTGTTTTCCTCCTTGCAAATGTGGTCTAGCGGAGTTAATACCTCCCACGGAGACGCATTACTTTGATAATACGTCCGGACTGCTTAGCAACTAGTCTTCAACAGTGAAGCCCATGCTGCGTGCAGTACCTTCAATCATGCGCATAGCTGCTTCTACGTCAGCTGCGTTTAGATCTTGCATCTTAGTTTCGGCAATTTCCTTAACTTGAGCCTTGGTTACAGAAGCAACCTTGTTCGTGTTAGGTTCACCGGAACCGTGTTCAACACCAGCGGCCTTCTTCAGTAAGACAGCAGCAGGTGGCGTCTTAGTAATGAAGTCAAATGAACGGTCCTCGTAAACGGTAATTACAACTGGGATCAGCATACCCTTTTGGTCTGCAGTCCGGGCGTTGAATTCCTTAGTGAAGCCCATGATGTTAATACCTGCTTGTCCAAGTGCAGGACCTACTGGTGGAGCTGGAGTAGCCGCACCGGCAGGGATTTGCAGCTTGACAACGTTAGCTACTTTCTTTGCCACGAGACAAAACCTCCTTAGTCCGTGTTGTGGTCATGATGAGGCAGAAAATTTACCTCTCCCACAGTATGTCGAATAGCATACCATAGAAACATACCACAGTTATCTCATAATTTCAAGTTCGTTTTCAGCGATTAATCAATCGTGGTGTCAACCTGGTCAAAGCCCAGTTCAGCGGAAGTTTCCCGGCCGAACATCTCGACGTTGACCTTGAGCTTTTGCTTCTCGTGGTCGACTTCGGTAACCTTCCCCGTCAGGTCGGCAAATGGTCCGGCGATTACCTTAACCGTGTCGCCTTCCTTGACGTCCAGGTCGCTGACGGTGATCTCGGCACCCATCCGCTTCATGATTCGTTCTACTTCTTCAGGAAGCAGTGGAGTTGGCTTGGAGCCACCACCATGGGAACCTAAGAAACCAGTAACGCCGGGAGTGTTCCGGGCGATGTACCATGCCTGGTCGGTCATGACCATTTCAACTAGGACGTAACCTGGGAAGGTGTTTTCAACAACTTCCTTGGCCTGGCCATCCTTCACTTGCCGAACCGTCTCGTTTGCGACAACAACCCGAAAGATGTAGTCCTGCATCCCCATTGACTGTGCCCGGGATTCCAGGTTGCTCTTAACCCGGTTCTCGTAACCGGAGTAAGTATGCAAGACGTACCAACGCTTTTCATGTGATTCCACGATAAATCCTCCTTAAAGATTAATGCTGTTTTGAATTTTCACCAAAATAAAAAACCTCGCTCGTCACGAAGTTCACCAAAACTTAGTATAACAGACAACCCACTGTTTGACCACATCTTAGACAAACAGTTTCATTAATAATTGAATCAACCAATCGAACAGGGCAAAGAACAGGACGAAGAACAACGTCAGTGAAATGACGATTGTCGTGTCGCGCCGGTTTTCCCTTGCAGTTGGCCAAACAACCAGCTTCATCTCATGGTTAACACTCTTGATAAATCGAATTAAGTGCATCCTTGCCTCCACCTACTTGCTCTCACGGTGAAGCGTGTATTCACCGCAGTGCTTGCAGAATTTGCGTAGTTCTAATCGTGATTGTCGCTGCGGATTAGCGGTGATGGTGTAATTACGCGCACCGCACTTGGTACATTCCAAGGCAACTTTTCGTTGGGACATACTACCGCCTCCATTCGTTAATAGGTTAGCACGGATTTCACATTTAAATCAACCAAATTACCATGCCCACGAAATAAAGAAGCTGGCGAAAAGACTTTTCGCTTTTTCGCCAGCTTCTTACTAGTTTTAGCTTTTGCTTTTCCAGCTTATTTTTGTCGTAACTCGGCAATCAGCTTGCGCCGGCTCCGGGTCAATGCACTGCGGATTTTGCGTTCGTCACATTCCAGCTCAATCTCCAGTTCTTCAAGGCTTTCCCCCTGATGAAGCAAGATAATGACCTGGCGTTCAAACGATGAACACCGTTGCATGAAAGCCATCAAGCATTTTTGGCAATACACGATGTCCTCTGGCCGATCATGGTGACCGTCCACCAGCAGGTTTGCCTCCTCATCCCCCAATGAGGACAGCTGGCTGGCAGGAATCCGTTTGCCAGCCTGACGGGCCCGATAAAGGTCCAAGAGCCGGTTGATCAGGCTCTGCTTGTAGAAACCGGCGAACTTAGTTGATGAAGCCCCCCGGTACCCCTTGAGGACCCGCATCAGGACGACCTCAGCCTCCTGTCGCCAATCCTCAAGCTCGAGGTCCGCCACATAATATTCTTGCCAGAGTCGACGAACCAGCGGCCAGTACTGATTAAACAGTTCCTGAAACTCCTTATCCTTTCCCGCCCTGGCTTCTACCAGGAGCTTTACTTCCTTTTGATCTTGATACTTGGTCTTGTTGGTGCAGTGCATATTTGCATTGCTCCTCCCTAATTTAATTGACCCGTCACGATTTCAACTAATGCTCATCGCCTTAGTTTCCGCCCAGCATGGTATTTACCTTCCCCATCGGTCGTCGAAAAAGCGCTTTCAATTCGGCGCTTATTTTCGTAAAACCCACGCGTCTGATACTAATTTAACAAACGGTCTCATTAGACAACAGCTATTTACTTGTTTAACGGAACGACTAATCGAACGGTATATTCCATATTAAGTAGACACATTAAGGAATAATCACTCATTATAGTTACAAATTTCACTAGCAAGCATCACTCACTAAAAGGTTGATAAGTGAAAGCGAATACAAAAAGCGACTTTTCGCAAAAAGCCGCTTTTTTACCATTATTTTAATGGGTGGCGAGAGCTAAATCCTTGATAGATCAGTAGACTGGCCGCAACACTGGCGTTTAAGCTCTGCACGTGCCCAATCATTGGAATCGTCAACATCTCGTCACAGGTTTTCTTCAGGAGAGCAGAAATTCCCTTGCCCTCATTCCCGATGACCAGGGCCACTGCCCCATGGGCATCCCAGGTCCGGTAATCCTTCCCCTTCATGTCGGTGCCGAAGAGCCAAACCCCCCGGTCTTGGAGTTCCTTGGCCGTTTGGACCAGGTTGGTAACCCGGGCCACCGGAACGTGTTCGATCGCCCCAGTCGAGGTCTTGGCCACCACGGAGGTCAACCCGACTGCCCGCCGCCGCGGAATGATGATCCCGTGCACTCCGGCCGCATCCGCCGTCCGGATAATAGAGCCGAGGTTGTGGGGGTCTTCCAGCTCGTCCAAGATCAGGAAGAACGGATCCTCGTCGTGCTTAGCCGCATTATCGAAGAGATCATCGATGGTTGCGTACTGGTAAGCGGCCACCGCCAGGGCAACCCCTTGGTGGTTCTGGTGGTCGGTCATCATGTCCAGCTTGTTCTTGGGAACGTTGGAGATGACCAGCCGCTTTTCCTTGGCCAGTTTGATGATCTGCGCGATGGCATCCGCCTTTAATCCGGACTGGATAAAGACCTTGTTGATCTCCTGGTCCGACTTGAGGGCCATGATCGCCGGATGCCGGCCGATGATAAAGTCAGTATTTTCAGTCTTCATGTTTTGTCCGCCCCGCTTCTACTTGTTCAATGCACCATGCTGCCAGTTCGCTCAAGCGCTCCTGCTGGCCCGAGAGCTGAAGGTACCCCATCAGGGCCTCAAAGCCTGTCGAGATCCGGTAGGTCAGGACCGCGGTGTGCTTGGCATGGGTATGGCTGTTGGCATTACGGCCCCGTTTGAAGTAGGCCCACTCCTCGTCTGTCAGCAAGTCGTCTTGCTTCATCAGGTCAATTAGGGCCGCCTGAGCCTTGGCAGAGACGTAATGCGTGGCGATGTGCTGAAGCTTGGTCGGCTTGCTCAGCCCCGTGCTCAGCAGGTGTTGGCGAATGAACACCTCGTAAACGGCATCACCGAGGTAGGCCAGGGCAATGCCATTCAATTGGCGATAGTCTGCTTTTTCCATTGTGATTAAAACTACTCCTTCTTGTACCGGGTTCCCTGAGGGGTATCCTCAAGAATGATTCCTTGTTTCTTTAAGTCGTCCCGGATTTGGTCGCTGCGGGCGAAGTCCTTGTTCTTTCGAGCCTCGTTCCGTTCTTCAATCAGCTGCTTGATCTGGTCGTCATCGATCTGGTTATCAGATGCCGTCAGCTTAACCCCAAAGATGCTCATCAGGGTTGCCAAAGTATCTTTCAGCGCCGCCAGGGTAGCAGCGTTGACCTGGTCTCTTTGGGCGTAAATGTTGGCGTACTTGACCAGCTCGTAAACCACGGCAATCCCGTTTTGAACATTGATGTCGTCATCCATCGCGTCGGTAAAGTGCTGCTTGAATTCGACCAGTTTGGCGTCTACATCCGGGTCCCCGCCAGCTTGAGCATCCTGTTGACGGTAGGTCAGGTTGTCGTAAGCCGTCTGGATGTGGTCGAGGTTGTTCTTAGCATCCGTCAGGTTGTCTTCACTGTACTGGATTGGCCGCCGGTACTGAGTGGTCGCCATGAAGAAGCGCAGCACCTGGGGATCCACTTTCTTGATGATGTCGTGGACCGTGATGAAGTTGTGCAGGGACTTGCTCATTTTCTCGTTGTCCTTACCGATGGTGACGAAGCCGTTGTGCATCCAGTAGCGGACGAATTGTTGGCCGTTTTCGGCCTCACTCTGAGCAATCTCATTTTCGTGGTGCGGGAATTCCAGGTCCTGTCCGCCGGCGTGAATATCAATCGTCTTGCCGAGGTACTTGGTCGACATCACGGAGCACTCAATGTGCCAACCGGGCCGCCCCTTACCCCACGGCGAGTCCCAACTAATTTCACCGGGCTTGGCCGCCTTCCAGAGGGCAAAGTCCATCGGGTCTTCCTTCTTATCCACCTCGTCGGCGCTGACGTGTTCACTGGCCCCCACTTCGAGGTCGTCGATCGACTGGCCGGACAGCTGACCGTAGTGTTTGAACTTCCGGGCCCGGTAGTAGACGTCGCCATCCTTGGCGTAGGCATAGCCCTTATCGATCAAGCCGCTGACGAACTTGATGATGTCGGGAATGTTTTCCGTAGCCCGTGGGTGCATGGTGGCCGGTTCGATGTTGATCGCTTCCGTATCCTCCATAAAGGCCTTGATGTACTTCTCCGCCAGCTGGGGAACCGTGATTCCCTGTTCATGGGCCGCCTTGATCATCTTGTCGTCAACGTCAGTGAAGTTGGAGACGTAGTTGACCTGGTAGCCCTTAAATTCAAGGTAGCGCCGCACCGTGTCGAAGGCGATTGCCGAACGGGCATTGCCGATGTGAATATAGTTGTAAACCGTCGGGCCACAGACATACATGTTAACAACGCCTGGATGCAGCGGCTTAAATTCTTCATTTTTCCTTGTCAGCGTATTATAAATTGTTAGCATATTATCCGCTCCCTCATCATTTACTTACAAATTGCTTTCTTAATCTTACCACAAACCGTCCCAATCCGCGCCCCATTGAGAAAGTCAGCACTTGAAAAGTTCTTTAAGACTTTGGTCATAATTTCTTCACATTCTACTGTTAGTATAATAACCGTAGTAAAGAAAGAGCTTTGCTACATCAATGAAACCTATTATTTTTCAATTACTCCTCCCAATAGTAACCGAAAAAATAATCATTACGAAATCTCCCCCAAGTTTTCGTAATACTCCCTATTATCGAGGGCGGCTGATCCCAGGCCGTCCTTTTCTTTTG
>NZ_JBJEEM010000068.1:0-5871 GCF_051873075.1 Limosilactobacillus sp.
ACTCAAAATCCAGTTCCCGTTGAGGGAGTGTGGGTTCGACCCCCACCGGAGGCATTCTTTTTCAAACATTCAGCTAAACTAAAGAGTTGCTCAACGCTTGCGATTGTAAGCGTTGAGCTTCTTTTTTATACATCAAGAGTAAGCAATCCATATTCAATACGTCTAGGTATGGTCTCTACCCCTATATTAATAGAAGGCCTTTTATATGGAGAAAAGTATTATTGCGCCAGTTTTCAGAAATGATCCAACGTCGGTCAATAAACTGGCCTTCTCACCGCATTCAGCTGCTAGTATTTTGGCAACTAAAATAGTTTAAATGTAGTGTGCTATGCTCATTGATTGGCACGAACCAGAACACTTTGATATCAGAAATCTAGTTCTTTTAAGCTAATTCCATCTACCAGATCCTGGTGTTCAACAGTTATGTATTATTATGGCCAGACGCCTACTAATTATGTAAATACTACTCCATTACTCAATAACAACGTGTCAAGGTTAGGACAAATACGTTAGCAAGTTTATGTAGCCACGGTATTTGTACTGTTCATTAATAACCAAAATAAGCAGTTCTCATTGGTTACAAGTAAATATGATCAAATTATCATACGTTATTTAAAGAAATAAATTTTATCCCTTGATAAGGAATGACTCTTGATGAATAATAGCAAATAGCCGAATAAAGAACTGAAATGCAATGATAGCAAGCTTCAAAAATTTTGTCGTTTGCGAAAAAAGCCTTTTCAGATTCCCAGATCGTTGAATAAATATATTGGTGAATTTCCCACTACATATAGTGTTCAAAATGTCAATACTTTCTATGGATAGTATTTTGCGCTATGATAGGCACCGTTAACTTGAGAGGTGGAATTTGTATGAAGGTACAAATAATTAATGAAAAAGACTTAAATAACCTGACCGACTTAAAGGTTGTTAAACGTGATGGAACAGTAACTGATTTTTATGCTTACAAGCTTGAGCTGGTATTAAAGGAACTGCATGCTGATGAAACAACACGGCAGACAGTTGCCTTGACCATCTTTGATGCATTGAGCAACGAGTCTTCAGTCGAGGCTTCCCGGATTGCGGACTTGTTTGTAGCGGGCCTTAAGAAAGCTGGTCACCCGGAGCTGGCTAAGATTTATCAAGACTACCGGCAACGTGATGCGGAAGCTTTTGCTGAAGCAACGAATCCGCAGCACAAGCTGGAACAACTCTTCGACCGGAATTCACGGGTTGTGCACGAGAATGCCAACAAGGATAGCAAGGTCTTCAACACTCAGCGGGACCTTGAGGCCGGGGTCGTTAGCCGGGCCTTGGGGTTGCGGATGCTTCCTGGCATCGTTGCCAAAGCGCACCTGCGTGGTGACATTCATTGGCACGATCTGGACTACTCACCAGTTACCCCAGAAACCAACTGCTGTTTGATTGACTTTGACGAAATGTTCAAGCACGGTTTCAAGATCGGTAACGCTTGGGTCTCCTCACCGCGTTCAATTCAGACCGCTACGGCCCAGATGTCACAGATCATCGCCAACGTTGCTTCCCTGCAGTATGGTGGCTGTTCAGCTAACCGGATTGATCAATTGCTGGAACCCTACGCCAAGCTGAATTACGAGAAGCACATGAAGGATGCCGAGAAGTGGATTGCTCCGGACAAGCGTGAAGACTTTGCCCGGGCCAAGACCAAGAAGGATATCTATGATGCCATGCAGGCGCTGGAATATGAGATCAACACGCTGTACTCCAGCCAGGGACAAACTCCGTTCACGACCATTAACTTCGGCTTGGGAACCAGCTGGATTGCCCGGGAGATCCAACGGGCAATTCTCCAGATCCGGATCAAGGGACTGGGAAAGGAACACCGGACCGCGATCTTCCCTAAGTTGATCTTTACCCTCAAGCGGGGGCTGAACCTCGACCCTGGTGATCCAAACTATGATATCAAGCAATTAGCCCTGGAATGTTCCACTAAGCGGATGTACCCCGATCTTTTGATGTATGACAAGATCAAGGAGATCACGGGGAGCTTCAAGACCCCAATGGGTTGCCGTTCCTTCCTGCAAGGCTGGACAGACCCTGAAACCGGCAAGGAGGTTAATTCTGGCCGGATGAACCTGGGGGTAGTGACCGTCAACCTGCCACGGATTGCCCTGGAAGCCCACGGTGACAAGCAGCTTTTCTGGCAGATCTTCAAGGAAAAGATGCACATCTGCAAGATCGCCCTGGATTACCGGATCAAGCGGACCAAGGAAGCTAAGCCGGAGAATGCACCGTTGCTTTACATGTATGGGGCATTCGGCAAGCGGCTGAAGAAGACCGACAGCGTTGATGAAGTCTTCAAGAATAGTCGGGCCACGGTTTCCCTTGGTTACATCGGTCTTTACGAGGTCTGCACGACCTTTTACGGACCAAACTGGGAACACAATAAGGAAGCGCATGATTTTGCCGTTTCAATCACCAAAGCCATGCATGATCTCTGTGCCAAATGGGAAGACGAGGAAGGCTACCACTTCAGTCTCTACTCCACGCCAGCAGAATCACTAACGGATACCTTCTGCCAAGATGATATCAAGAAGTTTGGCCGGATTGAAAACATCACGGACAAGGAATACTACACGAACAGTTTCCACTATGATGTTCGTAAGCACCCAACCCCGTTTGAGAAGCTCTCCTTTGAAGAGGACTTCCCTTACCAGGCAGCCGGTGGGTTTATTCACTACTGTGAGTACCCGAACCTGCGGCAAAACCCGAAGGCCTTAGAGGCGGTTTGGGACTGGGCTTATGATCACGTTGGTTACCTCGGCACTAATACCGCCATTGACCAGTGCTTCAAGTGCGGCTTCAAGGGTGAATTTGAGGCCACTGCACAGGGCTTCAAGTGCCCACAATGCGGCAACCATGATCCAGCCACCTGTGATGTCGTCAAGCGGACCTGCGGCTACCTCGGCAATCCCCAACAGCGGCCAATGGTTCACGGTCGGCATGAGGAAATCATTCACCGGGTTAAGCACATGAATCCCGGGATGATCGCCAATGCGGCGGAATTCGAGAAGAACCGGCAGCTGGATGCTAAGGCGCACGCCAACATTACCGGTGACCAAATTTAATGATGAGAGGGACCGTCACCACGGCGGTCCCTTTTTATATAGGAGGAAGAGAAATGCCAAAAGAACAAGCAACCCGATTGCCTAAGAATCCGCAACCCAAGGAATGGCTGGCGAAGGATCATTCCCTGCAATACATTGCGGATTACAAGCCCTTTAACTTTGTTGACGGGGAGGGGGTCCGGTGCAGTATCTACGTCAGCGGCTGCCTTTTTAACTGCCCCGGCTGCTACAATAAGGCGGCGCAGAATTTTCACTATGGCCAGCCCTACACTCAGGAACTGGAAGACCAGATCATGGAAGATCTCTCTCAAAGCTACGTCCAAGGTTTGACGCTGCTGGGCGGGGAACCCTTCTTAAACACCCAGGTATGTTTGAAGCTGGTGCACCGTTTGCGTAAGGAATTTGGTCACAGTAAAGACATCTGGAGCTGGTCCGGCTATACCTGGGAAGAGCTACAAAAAGAGTCGGCAGATAAACTGGAGCTGTTGCACAACCTGGATATCTTGGTCGACGGTCGTTTCTTACTAGCCAAGAAAGACCTGACCCTTCAGTTCCGGGGAAGCTCTAACCAGCGGATTATCGATGTTCCTAAATCCCTGGCCGCCGGTAAGGTCGTCATCTGGGACAAGCTTGTTCATTAAGGAGACGATCATGGCAGGATTAGATAGTGCGATTTGGCAACAAGAACCTGGCTGGTTGCAAAAAAAGCGCCAACTGGCAACCATTCTGCAGGCCCGTTTTCCTAAGCAGGATGGTCAGGACGAGTGGCTAGGCGCCTGGGAAGGTGAACGGTATCAATCAGGCGAGTCAACGGGATTAATCAACCACAACGGTGATTATATCGCTCGACCACTCAGTCAAGCAGTTACTGAATACTCTGAGATATTACAGGAAAACTTGATGGAGAAGGCAATCTCCTGGCAGGATGGTCAGCTGAACGCTGCGCACCTATCCAGGATCGATGGCGGGCAGTTCATTTATGTGCCGGATCAGACGACGGTGACGGTCCCGATCGAATTAGCGCCGACTCTGGTCGGGGAAAACCCCCACAATGTGATTATTGTGGGGGCTGGCAGTCGGGTAACGATCCAGGAAACCGCGCAAATGACAAATCTAGGAGCGGTGTATGCCGGCAGCGAGCTCCTGGTTGGGGCCGGAGCCGTGGTGACCTACCGGCAAGCTAATCGTTTTGAGGGTGAACGAGCCCTGCAGGCCGTCCACGTTTACCAGGCGCAGGGGTCACGGGTCCAGCTCGCGTACGGGCAGGACAGTGCGACTGATGTTTCCACCAGTCTGTACAGCTTCCTGGATGGTCGCCAGACAAGCTGGCGAGCTGACGTTGTCATAAGGGGGGCGGCGGGAACTCGCCAAAAACTTCGCCCCGTGCTTGACGGCTATGGGCAGGGGACCACTGGCCGCTTGTATGTATGGGGCCAATCAGCGACGCTGGCAGACCTTCAATTCGACCAGCTCAAGACAGGCTCTGGTGAACCGCTGGATATCAAGGAAAAGGTGCAGCGCCTGACTCCTGAAGACTCCCTTTTTGACCAGCTTCCGGCCGCCAGCTGGCTAAAAAATAAGTTAGCGCATGCCTAAAGTATGTTACGGATTTATTACAAAAAGAGCAATTTTCGTGAAAAAGGAAGCCAATTTAACCATTTAAAGAGTTAAATTGACTTCTTTTTTGTTGCTTATATTACAAATATATAGACAAATAGCCGTTAAGTTGAAAGCCCGCCATGACGACGATTACCGCTAAAACGTCAGTGAATATTACGAGAATTGTTACAAGTTATTACGTTAATTTGGGAATTTGTTATTCCTGAGTAACTCGCCTGTAATTTACGTGGTGTATAGTATAAACCGTTGATTGATATGAGCAATCAACAACCTAACTAAGATAATAAAAAAATTAAAACAAATAGAACTAAAAAAGGATGGGATTGAATCTCTATGAAGTTATCTAAGAACATCGCTAAAATTACTGCCGCTGTCGCTGGTGCCGTTGCGCTGGGAACCATTGCAACTGCTACTACTGCCAACGCTGACTCAATTTACACGGTGCAAAGTGGTGATACTTTATCAGGAATCTCCTACAAGTTTGGCCATGACTTGAGCTTCGTTGATACGCTGGCTTCTACTAACCAAATTGCCAACAAGGATCTGATCTACGTTGGTCAAAAGCTGGTCATTAAGGACAACGGTGAAGTTGCTCCGGCTACCCAAGCCCAAGTTGCTACCCTGCCAAGTGCAACTCCAGCATCCGCATCTGCTGCTGACACTTCCGCTGCTACCCAAAGCGCTGCTAGTCAGGCAACTGACACTGCTAGCCAAGCTACTAGTGCTACTAGTCAAGCAGCCGACCAAGCAGTAGCTACTACTACGCAATCATCACAAGCTGCTGCTTCAGCTCAACCAACCTACACTTACACGGCAGCTACCCAAGCACAAACCGCTGCCGCAACTAACACTAATACTAATACTACTAGCTACAGTTCCAGTGTATCTGGCAACGATGCTGCCGCTAAGGCTTGGATTGCCGCTCGTGAATCTGGTGGTAGCTACACTGCTACCAATGGTCAATACGTTGGTAAGTACCAACTTTCCGCATCTTACCTGAACGGTGACTACTCCGCTGCTAACCAGGAACGGGTTGCTGATCAATACGTTGCCAGTCGTTACGGTTCTTGGTCTGCTGCCCAGGCCTTCTGGCAATCACATGGTTGGTACTAAAATCAACTTTAATCATTAAATTTCGAGGATC
>NZ_JBJEEM010000069.1:0-5647 GCF_051873075.1 Limosilactobacillus sp.
GGCTGTTCGTCGATTCCCCGCTGGGAATGCAACGGCCGCGCAAAGATCATCCGGCCGGCATCCGTCTGCAGGGCGCTGGTGACCTCGACCTCAATCGGCTTATTCATGAAGTAACGGCCATCTTCCACAACGACCATCGTCCCATCGTCCAAGTAGGCAACCCCTTGCTGCCGCTCGGTCCCCTTCTTGACGACCACGACGTTCAAGGTCTCGCCCGGGATAACCCGGGGCCGCAGTGACTTGGCCAGGTTGTTGATGTTTAAGACATCGACATTCTGGAACTGAATCACCTTGTTGAGGTTGTAATCGTTCGTCACGATTGCCCCGTTGACCTTCTTGGCCAGGGCGATCAATTTACTGTCGACTTCCGGAATATCTTCGAAGTCACCCTCGTACATCTCGACCGGCACGATCTTCTCGCTGCGCAGCTTGTTTAAGATGTCCAGGCCGCGCCGCCCCCGGACCCGCTTGATGCTCTCGCCAGAGTCGGCAATATACTGCAACTCATAGAGGACAAAGTTGGGTACCAGAAGCGTCCCCTCAAGGAAACCGGTCTTGACCAGGTCATAGATTCGTCCATCAATCAGGATGTTGGTATCCAGGATCTTGTAATGGTGGTAATTGGCATCGTGGCGGTCAATCACCTCGCCATCATCGCTAGTATGTTGGACCTTACGATTCAACAATTTCTTCCATTCATCCATCCGGGTAGTCCCAATCCGGAAGCCCAGGTAGCTGAACAACAGCATTAACAGGATCGGCAGGATATTGTTGACCACCGGAATATTGGTCTGCCAGAGCGGGATCGAAATCAATACCGCCAGGACCAATCCCAAAATCGTCAACAACGCGCCAAAAATCAAGTAAAGCGGGTTCTTTTTCGTCAGTTCCCGTTCAAGCCGCGCAATCAATCTCATCGTTGGTTTGGCCAATAGCAATCCTAACAGCCAGAAAATAAGTGCACCAATAACAATATCTAAAAAGACCAACAATGAGGGTGCAATGTGCAGTTTCAACACGTCCCACAACAGGGGCAGGTAGTAGAAGCCAATCATTGCCCCAACCAGGACATAGATTGCAACTACAATCCGTTTTCGCATGTAGCATTCCTCCTTATATTAAGTTTTAGGCCAGTGCCAGTCGCAGGGCCTCACGCAGGGTCGTCACCCCGATGACCTCAATCCCGGCCGGCGGGTTCCAGCCCTTCAGGTTGTTCTTCGGCACGAAGATGCGCTCAAAGCCCAGCTTCTGGGCCTCGGCAACCCGCTGCTCGATTCGGTTGACCCGCCGAATCTCACCAGTCAGCCCGACTTCGCCAACAAAGGCATCACTCGGGCGGGTTCCCTTGTCACGATAGCTTGATGCGATCGAGACGGCAATAGCCAGGTCAATTGCTGGTTCATCCAGCTTGACCCCGCCAGCCGCCTTCAGGTAGGCATCCTGGTTCTGCAGCATTAGGTTGGCCCGTTTCTCCAGCACCGCCATAATTAATGATACACGGTTCCGGCTCAGCCCGGTAGCGGTCCGTTGCGCATTTCCGTAGACGGTCGGCGTGACCAGGGCCTGGATCTCGACCAGAATCGGCCGGGTCCCTTCCAGGGAGACAACCACGGCCGACCCGGTAGCATCACGCAGGCGCTCCTCCAAGAAGATCTCGGATGGGTTCTTGACCTCGCTCAGCCCGTTGGTGTGCATCTCGAAGATCCCCAGCTCGTTGGTCGAACCGAACCGATTCTTTACTGAGCGCAGGATCCGGTAGGTGTGGTGGAGGTCCCCCTCGAAGTAGAGCACCGTGTCCACCATGTGCTCTAAGATCTTCGGTCCCGCGAGCGCCCCGCCCTTGGTAACATGGCCGACCACGAAGATTGTGATGTTGTTGCTCTTGGCAATCTGCATCAGCTGGGCCGTCACTTCCCGGATCTGGGAAACACTCCCGATCGCCGAGCTGACGTCGGTGGCCTGCATCGTCTGCACGGAATCGATCACGACAAATTCCGGCTTAAGGTCCCGGATCGTGTCGCGGATACTATCCATGTTGGTCTCTGGATAGACGTAGAAATTGTCCCCGGCCACATGAAGGCGTTCTGCCCGCATCTTGATCTGAGTGCCGCTCTCTTCACCGGAAACATAGAGAACCTTGTGGCGGTCGTCACTCAATTGTCCGGAAACCTGGAGCAAGAGGGTCGACTTTCCAATCCCAGGATCCCCACCAATCAAGATCAAAGAGCCGGGCACAATTCCCCCGCCCAGAACCCGGTTGAATTCATTGAGCCGGGTCTTCACTCGGGGCGTCTCCTGGCTGTTGATCTCACTGATCTTCTGCGGCTTAGATACCAGCCCAGTCAGTGTAGTCGTCTTGGCCTTGGTCCCCGAAGCGGTGCTGCTTTGTACCTGCTCTTCAACCAAGCTATTCCACTCACCGCAGTTTGGGCACCGGCCCAGGTAGCGGGGCGAGTTATAGCCGCAGTTTTGGCAAACATATTGTGTCCTTACCTTTGCCATTTCTTACTCCTTATTTTTGCGTCGAGCCGAAGCCGCCCGTTCGCTGGGCAGTCGGTTGCTTTTCATCATCGGCAAGCAAGTATGGGATAAAGATTCCCTGGCCGATCCGTTCCCCCTTCTTAACGTGGTAATCACGCAGGCCATAGTTGATCAGCTGGAAGAAGATCTCCCCTTCGTTGCTGTCGTTATCATAGTAATCGGCATCCACGATCCCGACCCCGTTTGGCAAAACCAGCCGCCGCTT
Source organism: Limosilactobacillus sp. (assembly GCF_051873075.1). GTDB lineage: Bacteria > Bacillota > Bacilli > Lactobacillales > Lactobacillaceae > Limosilactobacillus. The sequence goes on from NZ_JBJEEM010000069.1 coordinate 2,747, forward strand.
CAGGGGACCGCTTGACCGGTCTGCCAGCAGGAGAAACTCGTTCGGCTGCATGTAGGCCTTGATACCAGTCGGTACCAGGTAAGGTTTTAGGGAAGCATCGGCCGCGGTAAAATCGGCATCCGTCAGCTTCTTTTGCTGGTGGATTGCCCAGAGGGCCTTGATGAAGTTCCCTTTCCAGATGGACGGCAGGGTGAAGTCTTCCGCCGCCTCAAAGTCATAACCGGCCGCGTTGGCTGTCTGGCGCTGGGGAAGATTGATTCCCTGGTTGCTTCTCTTTGAGACTACCTTAAATCCGCGTTTCATTTCACTCACCTCATTTAAATCACTATCTAATTATTATAAGATAGAACCATTATTAATGGTATTGCTTAGGCTTGACTTTTAGGATTACTTTACGGAAAATTGATAATGAATGGATGTGATCACTTTGCAATATCAAATTGAGGATCACCGGATTGTTGCCAGCGACACTCACCAGCCATTTGTTGGTGAGATTAGCTTTCCCGCCGTCGATGGCTACCCCGACCGGGTGGTGGTCGAACGGGTCTTTGTCCACCCCGACTACCGCGGTAGGGGGATTGCGGCCGTTCTTGTAAAACGTTTTATCAAGTACGCCAGTGATCAGCACTGGACCGTCAAGCTGATGTGTCCCTACGCAACCCAGCAATTCAAGCTGCATCCGGAATACCAGCGTTTGTTATTACCAGAAGATCGTTTTTAGCACAGGAGGAATTCTAATGAATCAAGACGAATTAAAGGCCCAAACGGGTAAGGAATCAGTCAAGTACATCAAGTCCGGCATGATTGTCGGCCTCGGAACCGGGTCAACCGTCCGTTACATGGTCGATGAACTCGGCAAGCAGGTCCAAGCCGGCAACCTGACCAACATCATCGGGGTCACGACTTCCAGCCGGACCACCAAGCAGGCCGAAAGCCTCGGCATTACCATCAAGAACCTCGATGACGTCGACCACATCGACCTGACCATCGACGGTGCCGATGAGATCAGTGACGACTTCCAAGGCATCAAGGGTGGCGGTGGCGCCCTCCTCTGGGAAAAGATCGTTGCCAATGCTTCAGACAAGGTAATGTGGATCGTTGACCAAAGTAAGCTGGTCCACAAGCTGGGTAAATTCCCGCTCCCGGTCGAAGTCATCCCGTTCGGCAGCCAACACGTCTTCAACAGCCTGGAAAAGAAGGGCTACAAGCCAACTTGGCGGATGGATGGCGACAAGAAATTCCGCACTGACGAGAATAACTTCATCATCGACCTGCACCTCAAAGAGATCGATGACCCGGCTACCCTGGCTGATGAACTGATCCACATGGTTGGGGTCGTCGAAACCGGCCTCTTCCTCAACCGGGTCAACGACGTCATCGTCGGTACCGATGAGGGTCCTAAGGTGCTCCACGCACGTTAATTTTCCCGCGATTGTCATGTAACTAATAAAGAAGGATCGACCTCCCCAATCTTGGGTGGTCGATTTTTTATTCCAAGTGGCCGGACTTCCCCCCACTCGCCGATTCTCCTATAATAGATGTTAACAATACTGAGGAGGTCTTTTCTATGGCTTTTAAGATTAAGAAAGATGATATCAAACGATTCCGGGCCGATTACGATGGCCGCCGCGACAGTCAGGTGATTGAAAACGCGGTTACCAAAAATGGGGTCCGTAACGCCAGCTTTAACTGGCATTCTATCCAGGACAATGACCCGCACTTCTCCATCGACCTGAAGACTGGGGACGTGGCCGACCAAAAGCAGTCCGGCCGCTGCTGGATGTTCGCTGCCCTGAACACCATGCGGCACGAAATGCAGCAAAAGTACAACCTGCCGGATGACTTCGAGCTCTCCCAGTCCTACCAGTTCTTCTGGGATAAGTTTGAAAAGGCAAACTACTTCTACGAAAACGTCTTAAAGACGGCCCATAAGGCCACGGACAGTCGCAAGGTGGCCTGGCTGATGGCCGCACCGCAAAACGACGGTGGTCAATGGGACATGCTCTGTGCACTGATCGAAAAGTACGGGGTAATGCCAAAGTCGGCTATGCCGGAATCATTTAACTCCAACAACTCCCGGGGTATCGACAGCGTGCTCAACAACAAGTTGCGTCACGACGCCGTGATCCTCCGCAAGATGGTCAACGAAGACCACGCCAGTCAGGAAGAACTGGATGCCAAGCGGACCACGATGCTGAACGAGGTCTACCGGATGCTGGCCTACGCCTTTGGTGAGCCAAGTACCCACTTCGATTTCGAATACCGGACCAAAAAGGACAACGAGTACCACCGAGATGCCAACCTGACGCCACAAGAATTCTTCAAGAAGTACATTGGCTGGAACCTCGACGACTACGTTTCTATTATCCAGGCGCCAACGGCGGACAAGAAATACCACAAGACCTACACGATTGACATGCTCGGCAATGTGGTCGGCGGCCGGCCAATCAAGCACCTGAACCTGCCAATGGACGAATTCAAGGAACTGGCCATCAAGCAGCTCAAGCACGGCGAAAGTGTTTGGTTCGGTTCCGATGTCATTCAATACTCCGAGACCAAGCTGGGCATCATGGCCTTAAACACCTATGATTACAATGCCCTCTTCGACATGGACCTCGACATGACCAAGGCTGAGGCCCTCGATTACGGCCAGAGCATGATGGACCACGCGATGGTATTGACCGGGGTTGACATCGTCGACGGCAAGCCAACTAAGTGGAAGGTCGAAAACTCCTGGGGCAACAAAGTCGGTCACAAGGGCTACTTCGTAATGAGTGATGCCTGGATGGACAAGTACTGCTACCAGATCGTCATCAATAAGAAGTACCTCTCCGACAAACAACTGAAGGCCCAGGCCCAAGAGCCGATCGTTCTGAAGCCTTGGGATCCAATGGGGACTCT
>NZ_JBJEEM010000070.1:0-5608 GCF_051873075.1 Limosilactobacillus sp.
TTGGATCGACTGGCTGATCAGGAGTTCCTGGCTTGTCCGGCGTAACCGTCGTCGTGGTGTGCTTCAGAACAACGAGGTAAGTCTGGACCGTCCCATCATCATGGTCATAGGTAGCTCCAATTGGGAAACCATCATTAACCAGCGCGTAGCCTTTCTTCTCAAGGTTCTGGATCGTCTGGGTAGTTGAGTAGTTAATCTGTTCCCCTGGCTTACCAGTAAGGTCGCCTGAGGTAGTGATTACCCTGTTACCCTCGTCAGAATCGACATACTTTACCAAGGCCGTCTGATCATTAACTGGCATTGGCGTGTAGGTTACCGTGACGTTGATGTCATTAGAGTTCTGGTCAATTCCGGAAATAGCCTTAACATTGCCAGCACCATCATCGTAACCAGTTTGAACCATTGAAGTGTAGCCGTTAATATGCGGCGTTGCCACAGCCGCAAAACTGCGACCATCATTGGCCGTCCAGGTAATGTTCTTCGTCTGGTCGGTCAGTTCCTTTCCAGAAGCATCCGTCCACTTACCAGTTACCGCATCGTAGTAGCCAGTTCCGGTGAAGTGCAACTGAGTAATATAGTCAGCTGGCGTCTGGTTACCAGCGCCTGTGTAGTGAACCGTTTCGGTAACCGTCTTGGTCAGGTCGGTATCCTTCAACCCGTTGCCTGGCTTGTCTGGGGTAACCGGAACAACTTGGTGACCGTAGTAAACATTAACCGTTTGGTTTTCAGTATCAGCACCAGGTGTTACCTTAGCAACATCGCTCTGTGAAGGTGCAGTATAACCGTCCTTAGTAAGGTCAGGCGAAATTACCCGTGCCCAATCACCATCTGCGGTCCAATCTTGTAAGGCGTAGCTATTGCCATCGTCGGATACAGTACCATAAGCAACAGTATTACCATTGGCATCCAGGATTGGCGTCCGGGTAAATTGGACATTCTGGACAACTGTTGGTGCCAGGTTGGCAGGGATTGGCTGACCAGTCGTTGAATCGATGTAGTTAATCGTCCGCGTAACCGTCTTGAATTGTGGTTGACCTTTCCGATAGTTAGGTGCTTTGGTGTAGGTTACCGTGACGTCAATGTTATTAGAAGTCTGGTCAATTCCAGAAATTGCCTTAACATTGCCGTTACCATCATCGTAACCATCCTGAACCGTTGAAGTGTAGCCATCGATATGTGGTGTTACGACAACCGCAAAATTCTGACCATCCTTAGCTGTCCAGGTAAGATTCTTGGTCTGGTCGGCCAACTCATGTCCCGAGGCATCCGTCCACTTACCAGTTACCGCATCGTAGTAGCCAGTTCCAGTAAAGTGCAGCTGAGCAGTCTTATCAGCCGGCGTCTGATCGCCAGCACCTGTGTAGTGAACGGTTTCGGTAACCGTCTTCGTCAGGTCGGTATCCTTCAAACCGTTGCCCGGCTTGTCTGGCGTAACCGGAATGATTTGGTGTTCAACGTAGATTACCACGTTAACCGTACCCTTAGCGATTTCACTTGGGATCGTTACATCCGGGTTGATGACCTTGTAGCCAGCCTTCCGCAGGTTCGTAAGCGTAGCGGCCTTATTGTAGTCAACCGCGGTGCCAGTTTCCTGTGTGCCACTTGTCCAATCATAATCAGGCAAGTTTTGGCCGGTAGTCGTGTCATGCACGATGACATTTACGACCCCTTCATCCTTGGTTGGTACCCGGTAAATGACGTGGGTGTCCTTGCCAGGATCCGTTGGAGTAACCGTTGGCTGATCAGGAGTCCGGCCTGGAATCGTCGGTACTGGTTCATCTGGCGTTACCTTGGTCGGATCAGTCGGATCAGTTGGGTACTGTGGCGTTGGGGCATCTGGGATTGGTTGATCGTTTGGATCAACAGGAATAATCTTGCCGTTTGGTGCGTAGTTAACGATGACCTCTTTGGTCAGGTCCGTTGGGGTAACCGTGGTTTCACCGGCACTCGCTTTATCGGCATGGTAGCCCTGAACAACTGGTGTATCGACACGACCAAAGGTATGACTAGTAACATTCCAACCAGAGTCACTGATGATCTTCCCCGTGACATTATCAAAGGTAATGGTCTTGGTAAAGTCAAAGCTCTGCTTATTATCAGCCGGATTCTGGTCGCCAGCACCAACGTAGTGAATCGTCTGGGTCCCGGTCTTCTTCAGACTATTAATGTCAGTTCCATCAGGGTACTTTGGCCCATCTGGGTTGCTTGGATCAACTGGCTGATCCGGTGTTCCTGGCTTGTCCGGCGTAACCGTCGTCGTGGTGTGCTTCAGAACAACGAGATAAGTCTGGACAGTGCTGTCATCATTGTCGTAGGTAGCACCAGCTGGGAAGCCATCAGTAACCAGCGCGTAACCTTTCTTCTCAAGGTTTTGAATCGTCTGGGCGGTTGAGTAATCAATCTGTTCCCCTGGCTTACCAGTAAGGTCGCCTGAGGTAGTGATTACCCTGTTACTCTCGTCAGAATCAACGTACTTTACCAAAGCAGTCTGATCATTAACTTGTGTTGGCGTGTAGGTTACCGTAACGTTGATGTCACCAGAGTTCTGGTCAATTCCGGAAATTGCCTTAACGTTGCCGTTACCATCATCATAACCATCCTGAACCGTTGAAGTGTAGCCATCGATGTGTGGTGTTACGACAACCGCGAAGCTATGACCGTCGTTAGTTGTCCAGGTAAGGTTCTTGGTCTGGTCAGCCAGTTCATTCCCGGAGGCATCCGTCCACTTATTCGTTACCGCATCGTAATAGCCAGTTCCGGTAAAGTGCAGCTGAGTAACATTATCAGACGGTGTCTGCGTACCGGCCCCCGTGTAGTGAACCGTTTCCTTGACCGTCTTCGTTAATTGATCCTTCGTCAAACCATTGCCTGGCTTGTCTGGGGTAACCGGAACAACTTGGTGACCGTAGTAAACATTAACCGTTTGATCCTCAGTGTTTGCATCAGGTATTGCCTGAGCAACATCAGTCTGTGAAGGTGCCGTGTAGCCGTGTGAAGTAAGGTCAGGTGAAATTACCCGTGCCCAATCACCATCTGCGGTCCAGCCTTGCTGGGTGTAGCTCTTGCCATCAGGGGAAACGGTACCATAAGCAACAATCTTGCCATTGGCATCTAATACTGGTGTCCGAGTAAATTCAACGTGCTGAGTAACCGTTGGCGCCAAGTCAGTAGGAATCGGCTGGTGAGTCTTCGAATCAAGATAGTTAATCGTCCGCGTAACCATCTTGGTTTCTGGCGTACCATTCGTATAGCCAGGAATCTTATGATAAGTGACCACAACGTTAATGCTACGAGAATTCTGGTTAATTCCCGTAAATTCCTTGACGTTGCCGTTACCATCGTCGTCACCAGCTGGAACCGTTGAAGTGTAGCCTTCGATGTGTGGCGTTACGACAACCGCAAACTTATTACCATTTTCAGCCGTCCAAGTGATGTTCTTAGTCTGGTCAGTCAACTCATGTCCCAAGGCGTCCGTCCACTTACCAGTTACCGCATCGTAGTAACCAATTCCGTTAAAGGTCAAAGACGTCTTAACAGGGGTTGGGGTTTGTGCATCGGCCCCTTCATAGGTAACCGTTTCGGTAACCGTCTTCGTTAATTGATCCTTCGTCAGACCATTACCAGGATTGTCTGGCGTAACCGGAATAATCTGGTGAACAACATGAATGGTGTAGAGCAGGTCGTTGTTACCAATCTGATTTGGCATGTTAACGGTTGGATCAGAAACAACTACGTAACCGTTGTCCGTCAACGCCTTAAGCTGGGCATCATGATCGGCAAAGGAAACAGCGGTCCCTGAATCCTGCTTACCAGAATCAAAGCCCAGGGTCTTGTCACCAACCTTCGTCAATGATTGGTGGGTAGTGTCATCAAAGTAAGTAACCTTAATTGATCCCTGTTCCTTAATCGGCTTCGGATTACTAGAGTAGATGACATGAACAGTCTCGTCTGGTGAATTCCACGCAACGGAATGACCATCAACAGTTGATAGGTTAACATTGTCGTAGCCTACAGACTGCGGAGCCTTTGAGTTAACCGCAGCAAACTGGTTAGCGTCCGCGTTAACAACATACTTGTTGTCATTTGACTTAACCGCAGCTTGCCATGCCTGATCGCCAAACTTTACCGGAATGTCAACTTGCCCATCACCATTAAGGTCATAGCCCAGAATATCTTGCGTTACCAGGTCCTTAACTGCTGTCCGGACAAAGTAAACCTGTTGAGTATAGTTAGCAGTATCGTCAGGACTACCCTTAACTTCGTTGCCGGCGGTATCCCGATAATCAATTGTCCGCGTTACGGTCTTAACCAGGTTATCTGTATCTTGGTCTGGCGTAATATCTTGATGCTGGTGCTTCAGAACGATAACAAAATGCTGGTCGGCATTACCGTCATTGTCGAATTTGGTGCCTGGCTTGAGGCTATTGCTTACTAATTCATAGCCCTTGTCCTCAAGAGCCTTGAGTGAGTTTTGAACGGTAGTAGTTCCTTGGTCAAAGTTGATCTGGCTGCCTGCCTTACCACTAGCATTAAACGTCGTGGTAATTCCAGAAATATTAATGGCCGGATTATCATATGGATTAGCCGCATTGTAACCGGCAGCGTCCTGGTCAACAATCTTCAGATCAGCTTTTTGAACTTGATTCAGGTACCAGTACAGTTCAATCCCCGGATCAGTATTTACACCTATAAATGGCAAATTCTTACCATTTAATTTAATTACACCCACATCAGCAGGAATGTCAGGAATTGTACTACCACTAAATCCTGTACCAATATGTACATATGGTATCGTTCGTGAAAAATCAATCGTTAATGTTTGCTTAGCAGGGTTAGTATCCCAATCATAGTTTGTATACTCGCCACTGTTTTTAACATAGGTTGTCGGATCATAAGTAACCGTTAAGATCCCCGTCGTTTGATCAAACGAGGCGTGTGCGTCAATTCCCTTAAGATTAGCAAATCTATTGTTAAGCTCTGAGGTTAAATCAGTCTCATATCCTATGATTTTCTGCGTTGCAAGGTTTGCAATATAAGTAGTTCCATACTCACCGTTACCTAAATCATTAGCGAGATCACTAAATGCGGAATCTTCTTCACCATTAACAATTAAGTGACCATGAATTGCAATCATATTCGAGTGAGCTAAAAACTTCTGTATATGTGTCAGCCGAATCACAATTGTATTTCCGGCGACCTGGTCAGTAAAGTTACGTGGGATTATCTTGTTTTGTCCGTCAACAGCATCATCACCATCTGCCAAAACATATTTTCCATCGGAAGAAAGATAACCATCCAGGTCTTTTTGTGCATCAGTAAGATCCATTGCATTCCCAACCAGACCAGTCAATGAATCGGTCTTTAATGTTACCGGGTTCTTCGGATCAGTGACGTCGATAAATTGAACTTGACCAGTAGTAGTCGTTTGATTCTGAATTGGTAAAGTAAAGAAGCCCTGATACTCTGGCGTAGCTGAATAACCATATACTGGTGCTAGTTTTCCAGTATAACCCTCATCCAGCGATACATAGTTCAACTGAAGCTTATCGGAATTATATGGATTAACCCAGCTTAAGAACAGCATTCCGGCATACTTCCCTAGTAAGGT
>NZ_JBJEEM010000071.1:0-27128 GCF_051873075.1 Limosilactobacillus sp.
GGCCTCCTTTATTTGGCATTTGCTAACTTAATTTTACCAGATTAGTGGAATCAATCCGGGGGTGGGGACGCCGAATTGGAAAATTCTTAAACACAATTAAGGGGCTGTGACATAAGTCCTTTTATACAGGCTAAAAATTTACAGCGCGGTACACAAATGGGCTCAAGCATTCGGAAATTCCGAACGCTTGAGCCCTATTTGTGCTCGCGGGGGCTCGAAGACGAAGTCGTAACCGACTTCTGTCTCGCTCCCTTATAATCGAATTTAATTGTTATTAATCTTCTTCAACACCGGTACCATCGTAGCACCGTTCAAGGAGCTCCTTGAGCTGGCTAACCAGTGGTTCAACCGGGTTAGTAGTCGTACATTGGTCCTCGTAAGCCAGGACGGCCAGTTCGTCGACCACCTTGTCGAATTGTTCACGGGTAACCCCGTTGTCCTTGAGGCTTAACTTGACACCACATTCGTGAGCAACTTCGATGAACTTCTTAGCGTAAGCTTCGGCCAGTTCTTCGTCTGAGTTGCCTTGCAGGCCAATGAACCGTGCCAAGTCAGCGTAGTCCTTGGTTGCGTGGTAAGTCTCGTAGTGTGGCCAGAGGGCGAGCTTTTGTGGCCGCTTAGCATTGAAGCGGATTACCTGCGGCATGGCGATGGCGATCAGCAGACCGTGAGGAAGGCCGAACGCACCACCCATCTTGTGGGCCAGTGAGTGGGTGATTCCCAGGAAGGCTTGACCAAATGCCATTCCGGCCATTGTGGAGAAGTCGTGCATCTTCCGCCGAGCAAGCTTGTCACCGCGGACAGACTTTGGCAGGTATTCCATGGCCCCCTTGACGGTTTGCAGTGACCAACCACGGGTGTAGTCGGTTGCCATTACGGAAACGTATGATTCAGTAGCGTGGCAGATAACGTCCAGACCGGTGTAGGCCGTGGTCTTTGCCGGGACCGTCTCAACGAATTGGGAGTCAACGATCGCAATGTTTGGTGTCAGGGCGTAGTCAGCCAGTGGGTACTTAACGTGGGTCTTGGAGTCAGTGATAACCGCGAATGGAGTTACTTCAGAACCAGTCCCAGAAGTGGTTGGGATCCCGATGAGTTGGGACTTAACCGGCTTCTTAATCTGGTAAGCACGCTTCCGGATATCGAGGTACTTCTGCATTACGCCGTACCAGGAAGTTTCTGGGTGCTCGTAGAACATCCACATTGCCTTGGCAGCGTCCATTGGTGAACCACCACCGAGGGCGATAATGGTGTCTGGCTTGAAGTCGTTCATCATTGCGACACCCTTTTCAACCGTGTCCGTTGATGGATCTTCTTCCACATCATCGAAGACCAGGTAAGAGGTCCGGTTTTGACGAAGCCGCAGTTGGTCAATTACTCGTTGAACGTAACCACGCTTGCTCATCCCTGGGCCCGTAACGATGAAGGCCCGTTCAATGTTTGGGATATCCCGCAATTCTTTCAGTGAGTTCCGTTGAAAGTATACTTTTGGGGGAATCTTGACCCATTGACGATTTTCCCGCCGCTTAGCGATTACCTTGATGTTCAAGAGGTCCCAGTCGGTAACGTTGTGAGAAACAGAGTTACCACCGTAAGAACCAGTCCCCAGAGTAAGGGAAGGCGTCATGTTGTTGTAGATGTTACCAATCCCACCGATCCCAGATGGGGAGTTAACGATGATTCGGGATGCCCGCATTTCCAGACCGTACTTAGTAGCCAGATCTTCGTCTAAGGTGTGGATGGCCGCCGTGTGACCTTCACCACCGTAGTGCAGCAGTTGACGGCAGATGTCAAAGGCGTTTTCCCGTGACGTTGCCCGGTACATAGTCAGCACTGGGGAAAGCTTTTCAGCAGAAAGTGGGTACTTGTCGCCGACACCGTCGTATTCAGCGATCAGGACCTTGGTGTTGGCAGGAACATTCTTCAGACCGCACATTTCAGCGATCGCGTTGGCAGAACGACCGGCAATTGGTCCCCGTACTTGGTGCCGGTCAGGGTCGATGAAGCCATCAGTGAAGGTCTTAATTTCGTTTGGCTTGATGAAGTAGCAGTTCCACTTCTTGAATTCTTCCTTAACTTGGTCGTAAATCTCGTCATCAACAACGACGGAGTTTTCTGAAGCACAGATCATCCCGTTATCGAAAGTCTTGGAAAGCACGATATCGTAGATGGAACGTGCAATGTTAGCTGACTTTTCGATGTAGGCCGGACCGTTACCAGGACCAACCCCTAATGCCGGGTTACCAGAACTGTAGGCCGCCTTAACCATGGCTGGGCCACCGGTTGCCAGGATTGTGGCGGTATTCGGGTTCTTAATCAAAGCCGTCGTGGCTTCGATGCTACATTGTGGGATCCATTGGATCATATCCTTTGGAGCCCCGGCCTTTTCAGCGGCTTCTTGCAAGATCTTAGCAGTCTTGATTGAAGATTGCAGAGCTTGCGGGTGGAAGGAGAAGATGATCGTGTTCCGCGTCTTAGCAGAGATGATGGACTTGAAGATCGTGGTGGACGTTGGGTTTGTAACCGGAACGATTCCGGCGATGACCCCCAGTGGGTCCGCAATGGTGATGGTTTGGTCTTCATCGTTGTCTTCAATGATTCCAACCGTCTTGTCGTGACGGATGTTGTTCCAGATGTACTCACTGGCGTAGATGTTCTTGATTGCCTTATCTTCGGCAACCCCACGACCAGTTTCCTTAGCGGCGTCAACGGCTAAGTCCATGTGGTGTTCTTCGGCAGCCAGAGCCATTGCCTGACAGATCTTATCAACTTGTTCTTGTGAATAGTATCTTAATTTTTCAAAGGCAGCCAGACTCTTCTTCATCAGGTCATCGACCATGGCCTGAGCTTGCTGCTGCTTGTTTTCTTTTGATTCTACAGTTTGCTTTTTTTGATTAGCCATAACAAAGTGCTCCTTTGATTTTTAATAGTTTGTTATGTTTTGAACATGATTAATAGTAATATATGTTCTCGGTAAAATCAAGCACTTTGTGATGGTGTGAACAATGGTTATGCCGATGAATCCGCTTACAATATGATGCTGTAAAGGCGCGGCTCATTAATAAAAATATTGGTATAATTTTAGCGGCCATGGGTTACATATAATTTGCTTTATTCATTGCTTGAACTAAACTTCACATAAGCAGCTACGAAAAAGGCCCCGCCAGCTGGACAAACAGTTGACGGGGCTCGTCTAATTATTCACGTGAGTTCTTATCTTTACCAGCGTTTGGATCCTTGATGTTATAATCGTCGTCGCTCATTGCTTCAACCTCGCCGAGCCGGTACCCGTTGCCGACCTGACTGAAGAAGTCGTGGTTAGCAGTGGAAGTTGAGATCCCGTTCATGACTACCGGATTGACGTCAGCGGCGGTGTCAGGGAAGAGCGGTTCCTGGCCGAGGTTCATCAGGGCCTTGTTGGCGTTGTAACGGATGAAGGTCAAAACATCGCTGGTCCAGCCGACTTGGTCATAGAGGAGGTGGGTGTAGTTTTCCTCGTTGCTATAGAGGTCGTAGAGGAAGTTATACATCCAATCTTTAATATCCTGTTGCTGCTTTTCGGTCCGGTTACGCAGACCAACCTGGAACTTGTAGCCGATGTAGGTACCATGGACGGATTCGTCCCGCAGGATTAGCTTAATGATTTCGGCCACGTTGTTCAGCTTGTTGTGGCCCAGGTAGTAGAGCGGCGTGTAGAAGCCGGAGTAGAAGAGAAAGGTTTCCAGAAAGACGTTGGCAACCTTTTTCTTCAGCGGGTCCTCGGCAGGGTCGAGGTACATGTTGGCAATCTTGGTGGCCTTGTTTTGCAGGTATTCCTCAGAGTCTGACCACTTGAAGATCTCTTCAATTTCGTCAGGAGTATTCAATGTAGAAAAGATGGTGGAGTAGCTCTTGGCGTGGACCGATTCCATAAACTGAATGTTGTTCAAGACGGCCGTCTCATGCTGGGTTTTGACGTCTTCCTTGAGGGCGGTCAGACCGGCCTCTGATTGGACGGTATCCAAGAGGGTCAGCCCCCCGAAGACGTGGCCGACCGTCCAGCGGTGGTCATCATCAAGCTCGCGCCAGTCATCGAGATCATTTGAAACGGGGATCCGGGTGTCCAACCAGAATTGCTCGGTCAGCTTTTCCCAAGTCGCCTTATCGATCATGTCGGAAACCTCGTTCCAGTTGATCGCTTTATAGCTATTCAGTGGCTTAAATTTTTCTTCCAGCTTCATTAACGTGCTGCTCCTTTTCATGATTAGGCAAAATTTCTATCGTATCACAGTGATTTTAAGTTTAACAGGTACCCAGTGCCAAATCAAATGACACAGCTCTCGCACTGGTTGGCGCCGATCTCGTCATTATCATCGGTAAATGTTCTGATGTAGTAGATCGACTTGATCCCCTTCTTGTAGGCGTAGTGCCGCAGGAGGTTGAGGTCCCGGGTCGTCATCTTATCGGTCCGGCCAGCCTTCCAGTCGTATAGTCCGGCTGGGATGGTGGATCGCATAAAGAGGGTCAATGAAAGGGATTGGTCAACGTGCTGCTGGGCCGCGGCGTACGTGTCGATGACCTTACGCATGTCCATGTCATAGGCGGACTTGTAATATGGCATGGTGTCATTTGAGAGGTATGGGGCCGGGTAGTAGATCTTACCAATCATCTTTTCTTGCCGCTCCTCGATCCGGTTGACGATTGGGGTCAGGCTGGCCGTCGAATCGTTGATGTAGGCCGTCGAACCGTTTGGTGCTACGGCTAACCGGTAGGCGTTGTAAAGGCCGTCTTGCATGACGCGGTCCCGGAGCTGCTCCCAGTCGGCGGGGCCGGGGATGAAGATGCCGGCAAAGAGCTCCTTGACAACGTCGGCTTGCGGCCGCCAGTCGCGGTTGACGTACTTGTCGAAGTAGGAACCGTCGGCATAGGCGCTCTTATCAAAGCCGGTGAAGGTCTCGCCGCGCTCCTTGGCAATCTCGTTGGAGGTGACCAGGGACCAGTAGTTCAACAGCATGAAGTAGACACCGGTAAACTCGATGGCCACCGGACTGCCATACTGGATGTGGTTCTTAGCCAGGTAGCCATGCAATCCCATGGCGCCGAGGCCGATAGAATGGGTGAGGTCGTTCCCGTGCTTAATGGTAGGGACGGTGTCGATTTGTTCGACATCACTGATCCGGGTCAGCCCCCGGACCATTGCTCGCACGGACCGGCCAAAGTCAGGACTGTCCATCATGTTGGCGATGTTGGTCGAACCGAGGTTGCAGCTGATGTCCTGGCCCAACTTGGTGTAGGTTTGGTCATCGTTGACCCGGGATGGGACCTGGACCTGAGCAATTTCAGAACAAAGGTTGCTCATCACGATCTTGCCATCAATCGGGTTGGCCCGGTTAACCGTGTCGATGTTGATGATGTACGGGTAGCCGGATTCCTGTTGGAGCTTGCTGATTTCGTCCTCCAGGTCCCGGGCATTGACCTTCTTCTTGTGGATTTCGTCGTTGGCGACCATGTTGTCGTATTCCTTGGTGATGTCTACGTAGGAGAATGGTACGCCATAGATGCGTTCAACGTCATAGGGACTGAAGAGATACATGTCCTGGTTTGCTTCGACCAGCTCGTAGAACTTGTCTGGAACGGTGATCCCCAGTGAGAGAGTCTTCAACCGAATCTTTTCATCGGCGTTTTCCTTCTTGGCACCCAAGAATTCGATGATGTCGGGGTGGAAGACGCTCAAGTAGACTACGCCGGCCCCTTGCCGCTGGCCCAGCTGGTTGGAGTAGGAGAAACTGTCCTCGAGGAGCTTCATGACCGGAACCACCCCGCTGGCCGCGCCCTTGATTTTCTTGATCGGCGCGCCGGCTTCCCGGAGGTTGGAGAGGTTAATGCCGACCCCGCCGCCAATTTTGGAGAGTTGGAGGGCGGAGTTGATCGTCCGGCCGATGGTGTTCATGTCGTCGGTAGTTTGAATGGCAAAGCAGGAGATGAACTCGCCCCGGCGCTTGCGACCCACGTTCAAGAAGGTTGGGGTAGCCGGTTGGTAGCGTTGGTGAATGATCTCGTCAGCCAGGTCCATCGCCAGCTCCTGGTCTCCATTGGCCAGGTAGAGGGCGTTCATGGCGACCCTGTCAATGTAGTTTTCCAAGTAGTATTCCTTATCATTGGTCCGCAGGGCGTACTGGGCATAGAACTTGTATGCGGCCATGAAGGAATGGAAGTGGAAGTTCTGAGCCTTGAGGTAATCATAGAGCTTCTCGATGAATGCCAGGCTGTACTGGTCCATGAAGCCGCGTTCGATGTAGTCATGATCCTCTAACCAGGTGAAGCGCTCCTTTAATGAAGAAAAATGCTTGGTATTGGGCTTGACGTTGCTTTCGATGAAGTCTGTTAAGGCTTCTTTATCCTTATCTAGTTGGATTTGTCCATTGCGGGGAATGTTGACCTCGTTGTTGAGATCGAAGTAACGGACCTTGGTCAGGTCAATGTCAGATAATGCCATGTTGATTTGCTCGCTTTCTAATTGCTGTTGGTGACAAAAATCAAGCCAGGGAGAAGGTGGCGAAACACGCTGTTCTACCTGGCTTTAAGTAGCTTTCAACGACTATGCTAATTGTTGAAGACGGTCTGGACGGAAGCCAGAAAATGCGTTACCGTTAGGAAGCTTGACCACCGGAGTAGCCATGAACCCCTCTGCTTTTAGCTTGGCGACGTATTCAGGCTGCTCATCGATGTTGTGCTCGATGAAATCAATATTGTGCTGTTGCAAGAATCTTTTGGTCATCTTGCATTGGATACAATTATTCTTGGAAAAGACAGTTACCATACTAATTTCCCCTTACTTAATTTATCGATTTGATGTTTTCTAGTATAGTGGGAAATGAGGAAAAATCAATCAAAAAATACCATATATGGTGCTACACAATTAGTGAAACACGATATATGGTAATAACGACGGGGGCTAACTTTGTGAAACTTTTTTAGTAATCACTAGATAAGAGTCAGGTAACCATTATACACTGGAAACGACGAAAAATGTTTTAATTTTGCGGAGAAATATGATGACAGACGAAAAAATTCACGAAAAATATATGCAGGCGGCCATCAAGGAGGCAAGGCAGGCAGAGATTCTCGGCGAGGTGCCAATCGGGGCGGTGGTTGTTCATGATGGGCAGATCATCGGCCGGGGACATAACATGCGTGAGAAGTTCCAGGACGTGACCTACCACGCGGAGATGCTGGCGATCATGGAGGCATGCACGACCCTGGGCAGTTGGCGGCTGGAGGACTGTGACCTCTATGTGACCCTGGAACCATGTATCATGTGCAGCGGTGCCATCATCAATGCCCGGATCAAGAATGTCTACTATGGAGCCAAGGACCCGAAGGCGGGAGCCGTGGACAGCCTCTATCATTTATTGAGCGATCAGCGGCTGAACCACCAGGTCAATGTCGAAAGCGGCCTGCGGGGAGCGGAGTGCAGCCGGATGCTGAAGGACTTCTTCCGGGCGATTCGAAAAAGGAAGAAGCTAGCACGTAAAAAATGTCGGGCAAAGGACTAGCATTTCGTGGCGAAGTAGTGTACTATAAATATTGCCGTAAGGCCTTAGAGCAAGGTTGCACTTACGAACCGTGTCAGGTCCGGAAGGAAGCAGCACTAAGTATGAAGCAGCTTGTGCTCTAAGTTTTATTGATAATCAACTCCAGGCTCATGGCGAGATCTTCTTGCCGTGGGCCTCTTTAATTTATTAAATTGCCAAACAGATTGATAACAAATTGCAGGGGAAAGCTTGTATAATATTTATTAGCACTTTGTTATCAGAAAGGAAGGTTAGCGTGAGTTACCAGGCTTTATACCGGGTTTGGCGGCCCCAGCGATTTGACGAGCTGGTCGGCCAGCAAATAGTAACCCAGACCCTAAAGAACGCAATTATCACTAATCAGATCAGCCACGCCTACCTATTTGCGGGTCCCCGGGGGACGGGGAAGACCTCGGCCGCCAAGATCTTTGCCAAGGCGGTCAACTGTCACCATGCAAAAGATGGCGAACCCTGCAATCAGTGTGAGATCTGTCGGGCGATCACCAAGGGCCAGCTCAACGATGTAATTGAAATCGATGCGGCTTCCAACAACGGGGTCGAAGAGATCAGAGATATTCGCGATAAGGCCAAGTATGCACCGACCCAGGCCGACTACAAGGTCTACATCATCGACGAAGTTCACATGCTCTCCACCGGGGCCTTTAATGCCTTATTGAAAACCCTGGAAGAACCCCCGACAAACGTCATCTTCATCCTGGCGACGACCGAGCCGCACAAGATCCCGTTGACGATCATTTCGCGGGTTCAGCGTTTCGACTTCCGCCGGATCAGTGCCCAAGACGCTTTCGACCGGATGAAGTTCATTCTGGATCAGAAGAAGGTCGATTACGAAGAGAAGGCCCTCTGGGTGATTGCCAACGCTGCCGAGGGGGGAATGCGGGATGCGTTGAGCATTCTAGACCAGGTGCTGTCCTTTAGCGATAACGAGGTCAAACTTGACGACGCCCTGCTGGTGACCGGTAGTGTAACTAAACAGTTGCTGAAGAAGTACTTTCTGGAGCTGGTGCATCACGAGAGTGCCCAGGCCCTCGATACGATGAAGGATATCCTAGGCGAAGGGAAAGACGGTCAACGCTTTATTGAAGACCTGATTTCCTTTATCCGGGACGTCCTTCTCTACCAGGAGTCGCCGGACCTGATCAGTGTGGCTGCTACCGGCCTCAAGGATGAGGATTTCAAGGAACTCAGCGCTGCAGTATCGGCGGGTAGCCTCTACCAGATGATCGACGAACTCAATGACATTCAAGAAGAGATGCGCTTTACGACGCACCCGGATGTCTACTTGGAAGTTCTGACGGTCAAGCTTTGTCAGATCAAGGACGGTGAAGCTGCGTCGGCACCGCAGCAGTCTGCCCAGCAATCACAGCCCAACCTGGCAGCCAACGCAACGATCAAGCAGCTGCAACAAGAGATTCAGCAACTCCAACAGACGGTTCAGCAACTCCGGGCAACCGGGGGCGGGCCGGCCAAGCGGCCTGCCCAGCCGCGCGTTAAGCAACGAAAAGTTCAGGTTAACCTGGGGCGGATTTACCCGGTTCTCGGGGCGGCCACCAGAAAAGACCTGGTCAACCTCCAGAACCTGTGGGAAGATATGCTTAACCATCTGACGGTCCCCCAACGTTCGCTGCTTCACGTCTCCAAGCCCGTGGCTGCTAGTGCAACCGGGGTGATCGTTGCCTTCAACTATGCCTTCCTTTTCCAGGAAGCCACGACGGATGATAACCTGACTACGGCGATGGAGGGGGCCCTGCAGCAGTTGATAGGGAGCGAATATAAGGTGGTGTTCGTGCCGCAGGATAAGTGGCCGCAGATCAGGAAGAACTACATTAAAGAACACGGCCTTGATCACCGGAAACCGGCCAGCTCGCAGCCAGTAGCGCCGCAAGTGCAGCCGAGTGCCCAGCAGCCGCAGTCAAGCGTTCAGCAAACTGAGCCGGCCCCGCAGTCTCAGCTAGCCGCACCGGCCCCGGCTGAGCCGCCCCTGCCGGAAGAACCGCCAGCTGATCCTGAAGCGGCTGATATGACGCCGCCTGCCGGACAATCTGCCGGCAGTCAGGATCCGGTAGCGGCCGCTAAGCAGCTTTTTGGCGACGATATTGTTAAAATAGAAGATAATTAAAATATAAAGGATGGATAGGATTATGATGCGTGGAATGAATATGCAACAAATGATGAAGCAAGCAAAGGCAATGCAGAAGAAAATGATGGCTGAACACGAGGAACTTGCCAAGCAGGAATTTGTCGGCAAGGCGCCCGATGACATGGTGACGGCGACCTTCACCGGTGACAACAAACTGGTGGACCTGAAGATCAATAAGGAAGCCGTTGATCCAGATGATATCGACATGCTCCAGGACCTGGTCGTAGCCGCGATTAACGATGGGATGACCAAGGTCAATGAGGCGACGCAACAGACCCTCGGTAAGTACACCCGGGGGATGGGGATGTAATGCAGTATCCAGAACCACTTGCCAAGCTGATCGAAAGCTACACCAAGCTGCCAGGCATCGGGCAGAAGACGGCGACCCGGTTGGCCTTCTACACGCTCGGGATGGAAGAGGATGACGTAACCAACTTCGCCAAGTCCCTGTTATCAGCCAAGCGGGACTTGCACAGCTGCAGCATTTGCGGCAACATCACGGAGGACGACCCCTGTCCGATCTGTCGGGACAAGACCCGGGACCGGTCCAAGATTTTGGTGGTTGAGCAGTCGCAAGACATCATGGCTATGGAACGGATGCACGAGTACCACGGGCTCTACCATGTCTTGCAAGGGGTCATTTCACCCGTTGCCGGGACTGGTCCTGAGGATATCAACATCACCAGCCTGCTGAAACGGTTGCAGAAGAATGATGAGGTTAAGGAGGTCATTATCGCAACGAACGCCTCCTCGGATGGTGAGCTGACGGCGGGGTACCTGGCCAAGCTGATCAAGCCGGCCGGAATTAAGGTGACTCGCTTGGCTCACGGTCTGTCAGTGGGTGCTGATATCGACTATGCTGACGAGATGACCCTGTTCAAGGCAGTTCAAGGACGAACGGAGATGTAAGAGATGTTATTTAAACGTCAGCCAAAACACCAAATAGAAAAGAAACGCAACCAGCGACTCTTAGCAACGATCTACGAGACCAAGGCCAGCTGGGATCATGCTCGAGAAACCGAGCGGGCGGTCTACGAGGCCAATGTCAGCAGTGAGCTGCAGGATCGGGCGCACCTGCAGGAGCAGAAATATTTATACCTGTACCGGATTGCTCGCCGCTACCACGTTCATGGCCAGCTCAACCAGGGTATTGTCAGCCAGTAGAAAGGAAACGAATAATGAGTGGAAAGTTTATTTCTTTTGAGGGGCCGGATGGTGCCGGTAAAACGAGTGTGATGCGCCAAATCAAAGCCGCCCTGGATGAACAGCTGGGGGCCGACCGGGTGATGTACACCAGGGAACCCGGCGGCAACCATATTTCGGAGCAGATTCGCCGGGTGCTCTTCAATGCGGAGAACACCGACATGGATGCCCGGACGGAAGCCCTCTTGTTTGCGGCCGCCCGGCGTCAACACATTGTTTCGGAGATTCTGCCAGCCCTGCATGATGATCAGGTGATTTTATGTGACCGTTATGTCGACAGTTCGATTGCCTATCAGGGAGCCGGTCGTCACCTAGGCGAGCAGGAGATCTGGCAGCTGAACCAGTTTGCCATCGACGGCCTCTTGCCGGCCTTGACGGTTTACCTGGACGTTCCGTCGGAGGTGGGGTTGCGGCGGATCGCTGAACACCGCGCCGACCAGGTCAACCGCTTGGATGAGGAAAAACTGGCTTTTCACCACCTGGTTCGGCACTCCTTCCTGCGTTTGCAAAAGGCGCACCCCGACCGAATCAAGCTGGTCGATGCCAGCCAACCCCTCGACCAGGTGGTTGCCGACGTAAAGAAAGTAATTAATGATCGCTACCCAGAACTGTTTTAACTAATTTGTAGAGGTGATTATAATGAAGATGATTGTGGCCATTGTTCAAGCAAAGGACAGCAGCCGTTTGCGGAAGGCATTCACGGCTGAAAACATTCAGGTGACTCAGCTCTCCACCACTGGAGGTTTTCTGCGCGAAGGAAACTCTACCTTCTTGATCGGGATTCAAGATGAACGGGTTCAGGATGTTCTGGACGTAATCAAGAAGAACGCCAAGTCCCGTGAGCAATACATTACTTCTCAAATGCATATGGACGTTGAAGGGGGCTCAGCCTTCCCAGTCAACGTTAAAGTCGGCGGCGCGACGGTCTTTGTCCTGCCAGTCGACGACTTCATTAAGTTCTAAAAGTGGGGGATTGATTTGGCACAGGAAGCACGAGAACGGGCTGAGGAGCTTCAGCCGCAGATCATTGACCGGCTCAAGCGGATCCTTAATAATCACGAATTGGCGCACGCCTACCTGTTCGTCGGTCCCACCGGTTCCGGCAAGCTGGAGATTGCTCGCTGGCTGGCCCTCCGGCTCTTTTGTCTGCATCCACAGAACGGAGAACCGGACCTGACCTGTGCGGAGTGCCAGCGGATCCTGTCTGGCAACCACCCGGACATTGTAACGGCCTCCGCCCAGGGCCGGCAGATCAAGGTGGACGAAATTCGCCATCTAAAGGCTGAGTTTACCAAGAGTGCCATGGAGGGAAGCCAGAAGCTCTTCATCATCCAGGACGCCGAGAAGATGACCACCGGGGCGGCCAACAGCCTGCTGAAGTTCATTGAGGAACCTGGTCCTGGAGTTTATATCCTAATGCTGACCACGAATAAGAGTGCGGTGCTGCCAACGATTCGGTCGCGGACCCAGGTCATTGAGATGCAGCCGCTCAGCAAGGAGAAACTGCTCGAGCAGCTGGCCCAGGCGGAGATTCCCAAGGGACTGAGCACGGTAGCGGTCGGTCTCACCGATTCCGTTCAGGAGATCCAAGAATGGTGCAGTGACGACTGGTTCAATCAGGCGCTCACCGGGGTCTGCCAGTGGTTCAATAACGTCAGCCAGGGTAACATGCTGGCCTTTGTCGAGGTTCAGACCAAGCTGGTCAAACTGGCGGGAGACCGGGGCAAGCAGCAGGTCCTGCTCGACCTGATCACTCTGATCTGGCGGGATGCTCTCCTGGTTGCTAACGGGGTGACGGATCCCGCGCGGCTGCACTTCATCAGTGAACAAGGGCAGATGCAGGCCTTGGCCGGTCAGTATTCAATGCAGCAGCTGTTGACGGTCAGTCAATTGACCCTGGAGATCCGGCATCTGCTGGGGCAGAACATTAACTTCCAAAATATTGTCGAGCAGCTGACCATTCGAATTGTGCAGACATTGCGTGCAGTGGGGGCAGAATAATGAGTGAAAAACAAGCAAACGAGAATATTTACGATCGCTTTACCCAGGTGACGAAGCAGACACGCGAACTGGTCGCTAACATGGAACAGTTGCAAAACCAGATCACGGAGTTGCTGGAGCAGAATGCGGAACTGTCCATCGAAAACGACCACTTGCGGCGGGTGATCAAGAAGATGAAGGACGAGCACGGCGAATCCAAACTATCCGGCTCCCGGCAGAACCTCAAGGAACTCTACCAGCAGGGCTTCCACGTCTGCAGCGAGTATTTTGGCAAGCGGTTGGCGCCAGGGGAGTCCTGTGCCTTCTGTACTGACGTCATCTTCGGTCATGATCCGGACAAAGCAAAGTAGGTGAAGAGATGCAACAGATAAGCAGTTTTAATAACCAGGAGACGGGCCACCTCTACTTGGTGCCGACCCCGATCGGCAACCTGGACGATATGACCTTTCGGGCGATCAAGACGCTCCAAGACGTTGACCTGATTGCGGCGGAGGATACCCGGCACACCCAGCAGCTGTTGAACCATTTTGAAATTGACACCCGGCAGATCAGTTTCCATGAACATAATACCGAGCAGCGGATTCCCGAGCTGCTGGAAAAGTTGCAGGCGGGGATGGACATTGCCCAGTGCAGCGATGCGGGGATGCCGTCCATTTCCGATCCGGGTAAGGAACTAGTCGCCGCGGCAGTACAAGCCGGCATTCCGGTGATTCCCCTGCCCGGGGCCAACGCCGGCCTGACCGCTTTAATTGCTTCAGGATTGGTTCCGCAGCCCTTCTATTTCTATGGCTTCTTAGAGCGCAAACACCAGCAACAGGTGACAGCCCTAGAAGAGCTCCGGGATCGGCCGGAAACAATGATCTTCTATGAAGCTCCCCACCGGCTGAAAAAGACGCTGGCAACGATGGCCGAGGTTTTCGGTGATGAGCGGCCGGCCGTCTTAGCCCGGGAACTGACAAAGCGTTACGAGGAATTCAGTCGCGGACAGTTGGGGGAACTGCGGGATTGGTTTGACGACCACCAGGCTCGCGGAGAGTTTGTTGTGTTGGTCGGCGGGAACCCTGACCCGGCAGCTGAAGGACATGATGATGCAGCGGACCTTTCTTTGACCGAACAGGTAGACCGCGAGATTGTTGGGGGTCTTTCGACCAATGCGGCAATTAAGCTGGTGGCCAAGCGCAACCATGTCAAGCGGCAGGATCTGTACAAGCAGTATCACAACCTATAGGAGGCAGCGGATGGAGTTACGACAAGGAAAACAGGTATACGAGATGCCCCACCAATTGACATACTATGAGTGTGATGACACTGGCCACCCAACGCTGGGTATGATGTTGAGCATGATGACGATGGTGTCGGATGCCCATTCCATCGCACTGGGGATGGATACGGCGACGATTCAACAGACTGGTGGTGCATGGGTAATTACCGAATACGATGGGGAGGTCGCGACTGAGCAGCCGCACTTTGGTGATCAGGTTATCCTGGGAACCCGGGCCCTGGCGTATAACCGTTTCTTTGCTTTGCGTGAGTTTTGGATGACAGATGCCGGTCATGAAAAACGCTACTTCCACCTACGTGCTACCTTTGTGTTCATGAACCTGAAAAAGCGGCGGTTGATGTCAATCCCCGCACAATTGATTGAACCCTTTAACTCGCCGGAGCAAAAGCGCCTGCCACGGCTGGCCAAACCTGCTAGCCTGACCACGACTGATCCGGCTAGTCGGCAGTACCGGGTACGCTATTTTGATATTGACGTTAATCACCACGTCAATAATGCCCGGTACCTGGACTGGTTGCTGGATCCGCTGGGTGGGGAGTTCTTGCGAAACCACCGGCCAGTTCGTCTGGTGATTAAGTACCAACATGAGGTTCGCGAAAATGCCACCGTTACCAGCCAATTCCAACTGGTGAAAAAAACGCCTGGCCTCGTCAGCAGTCACCGCCTCCTGGTAGACGACCAGGTTTGCGCGACTGCTGAGATCGGCTGGGTCGAAAAGTCAATTCAAAAATAATATTCTAGACAAAAAATACCTCACTACCATTCATAAAAATGGTAGCGAGGTATTTTTCGCCTTAGGTGTGATTATATATTAGCAGAGCCCTTTCCCCAATAGAACCCTTGCTGCAGCACCGCCGGATTACCGGCAAACGCCTGGGCGAGTTTACGATCAGCAATTCCTTCGACGACGAAATCAAGCTGGTGATGTGCGGCAAAAGCAAGCCATGCTTTGACGAAGTCGTGCCGAACTTCGAAATCCTCGTTTCTAAAGAGGAGCAGCGAGATCTTGATCCGCTGGATAACGTCGAGTTGCCGAACGATGAAGGCGTAGCTGTTACCGCCAGCACAGACATCATCAATGGTGAGTTCAAAGCCAAGCTCTTTTAAGTGGCGTATTTCATCATCGAGATAGTCAAGACTATGAAGGGTTTCTCGCCGTTCAGTAATCTCGACCGCCACCTGGTTGTGATATTGCTGGTAAATCGTGTCGAGAAACTTCCAGACATTAGTAAATTCCATTTGGCATGGTTCCAGATTAATGTAAATCTTGCGATCAGGATGACCAGCCAGGACGTGATCAAGTGCTTCTTGACTGAGATCAATCCAGCGCTCGTTTCCTTCCTGAGTAGTGAGACTATGTAGAAATTGCGGTCCAGGGAAGGCTCCCGATACGTCACGCATCAGCATTTCGTACCCAGTGATGGACGCGTGGAGTCGGTCGTCAACCTGGAGGATTGGTTGAAAAATATTATGAAGATTTATCAGCTTAGTCATAATTTACTCCTCCCCCTATTCCTTATCCTTAGAACTGCTTTGCTTGTGGTAATGATCGGTAACAATCCAACCGCGACCGTTATTTTTTACACTATATAACATTCTATCCGCCCGTTTCAAGGTGTCGTCAAGTATTTCACCATTCAAGTGATTGGTTAAGCTGGCAGAAAAGCTGATTCTGATCTTCATTCCCTCACTCGTGACAATGGGCTGTTGATTAAAGAAATCTTCAACATCCTGCAGCACAGTGTGGATTTCAGTAATTGGATAGTTTGTGACGACGATGGAGAATTCTTCCCCACCGAAACGGTAGACGTAGCCGTGACCAGGAAAGGCAGCATGGATCCGTTTGCGGAGGGTGGTGGAGAAGGTATTTAGTACCTCGTTTCCCGCGAAGTGACCATACCGGTCATTGATCGACTTAAAGTGATCAATGTCAAGCGCGCCAATGCAGATGTTGTGGATATCCTGGCGCTTGGCTAGACCACTGATCTCCTGGCTGAGGGCCCGGTAATTAAGCAGGCCGGTCAGATCATCACGAACGCTTTCCTTTCGTAGGAGTTTGATCTTTTGCTTGTTTTTATTCTCAATTGCGTACCGGTTCTTTTCAAGAATCAAGAAGATCGCTAGTCCTAATGTGGCGGCGCTGACGCTGATCGCCTGTAGCCTTCCTTCAATTGCTTGGGTAAGCAAATCAACGATTCCGAGGCTGATAATTGCCATGGTGTAGCGGGTAAAGATGGATAATTTTACGTACTTGATTAGGATCCAACAGATGGTCACGAAGAAGATCGACTTTAGCACCCAGATCCACCAGTTACTGAATGAATTAATACCGATGATTGCTGTATAGAGACTGGACAAGAGGGGCGTGGCCGCGAGGAGCCCCCACCAGATCGCGCTGTGCTTTTTCCGAAAGAGCATGGTGATGGGGAGGACCATTGTGAAGGTTAAGTCCGTCAGATTGAGAAAGGAGATCTGCAATAAGCAAAGCTCCTGGATAAAGTAGGTGATACTAATGATGATTGCCAAGATGGAGTTATAACGGCTAAAGGAATCGAGATAGCTCTCAAAGTAAATTTGGCCGATAATCATGAAGATGACAATTATCGGCAGGTAGACAATAGCATTGAAAATTTTAATAGCCAAAATTTGGTTCTCTTTTCTTATTAATTTTCTAATCACCTTGCATTTTACCGCTAGTTGGACGATAAGCCCAGCTCCAATTTAATTATAAAAATATATATTGTCAATATTAAAATTATATAATTTGAATAAAAAACTTTATATATGCTTCTGTAATGGTCCTGGGGTAATGAATGGTCTTGAAGAGGGTCAAACGCCGTGTATATTTCATCAAAATATCACTGACTCGGGGAGGAAAGACCAAGGTACCACCTGCCTTGCAATGACACCGAAATGCCTAGTCAATCCGAAGATCTTGAACAACAATATTAACTTTGTTTATCAGGCGGTTGAAAGAGAATTTGCTTGTTGATAATCAACTGGTCACAGTTAATTGATGGTCAAAATTATAAAAGAATAAATATAATTGCATGTCATTGAGAAATGAAAACGGTTAGTCTACAATTTAGGTGCTATTCGTAAAAATTATATTAGCTAACCGATATGTAAGAAACTTGCATAACGATTTTAGCATTATCAGCTTAACGGGATGGCGATTAATGGGCCTGACCCTGCCATGCTTCGGCGAGAGACTGTTAATATTATGGATAGCGGATAAGTTTTATTAAGAAAGGACTTGCTATCCGAGTGCGGGGATTCTAATTCTTACCGACACGCGAATAGTCGGGCAAGTAGTGATGGGCAAGCTCCATTACGAAGCGAAGTAATATGGATAAAAATTTGCAACATAGCTACCGCGACCGCTATTATGAGCGGGGACATTGGGGAACAAAGATCTGGCAAACCTTAGTGATGTTGTTGAGCTGGCTTGTCTTTATTACCCCGATTATTATTATGACGGCAACCTATCTGGCCTACCGGACTGATAACCGGTGGGGGCATTTCTTCTGGCACTACGCTGAGGGATTTCAAGAACTGAATTTTCTGATGATCTTTCTGACGTTTGCCCTTGGAACCATCGCCGTTTTCTGCCTGGCGTTGAGTTATGTTCAGGTGCGACGGGCCCGTGGCCTGGTTGAGAAGTGGCCAATGTTTGATATTACCAAGAATCAATGGGAACAACGGGCGGCCGAACGCTTCATGACTGAGCGTTTCGGAGACGAGAAATTTCGTCAGAATTGCCGTAATTATACGGTGCGCCCGGAGCAGAACCTCAGCAAGAATCAATTGAAGAAGATCGTGAATAACGAAGAAACGAGTGTGAAGCACTAATGGTTTCTAATATTATGAATGAGGCCTTTCAGACCACCTCACCTTGGATGACGTTTTTGCTGATCATCAATCTGATTCTCTGTTTGTACCCCATCTTGGGATCGATGTTTTGGTTTTTCGGGGCACTTTCCTACATGATCTTTCGCCATGGTGAGGAGAAGGTTGATTCACAACCATTGAAAGAGGAACCCTTTGTTACGATTATGATTCCGGCGCATAACGAAGAGGTGGTTATTAAGAGTACCTTGGAGTACTTGCTGAACGACCTGAACTAGCATAACTATGAGATTTTAGTGATGGATGATGGGAGTACTGATAAGACACCGCAGATCCTGCAACAGATGCAGGAAAAGTATCCCAAACTACGGGTGATTCGGATCGAAGAGAACAAGGGGAAGGCCCACGCCTTCAACATCGGGATCTTCTTTGCCAAGGGCGACTATATCCTCAGTAACGATGCGGACACGATTCCGGAGCCAGACGCCCTGACTAAGTATATGCGTTATTTCAACAGTCCCAATGGTCTGAATTACGCAGCAATCACGGCCAACATGGATGTTTATAACCGGTCGTGCCTTTTGGGAAAGTCCCAGACCGTTGAGTTTTCGAGTATTGTCGGGATCATTAAGCGCAGCCAGACGGCGCTGAACAATACGATGTATGCCTATAGCGGAGCCAATACGATGTACCGGCGGAGTTTTCTTATCGATGTCGGCGGTTTTCGGCAGGACCGGGCAACGGAGGACATCAGCATTGCCTGGGACCATACCTTTATGAACGTTACGCCGAAGTTCGCACCGGACATCGTGTTTCACATGAACGTTCCCGAAACGTTTCACGACCTTTACCGGCAACGTAAGCGGTGGGCACAGGGGGGCACCGAGGTTTGGCTGACCAACTTCACCAAAGTGCTGCGTCATCCCTGGCGCCACCGTTTTGTGATCCCGATGCTCGTGGACACGACCATGTCGATTATCTGGTCCTTCTTCTTCTGGATCACGAGTATCATCTTCATCTTGTTGATGGCCCATTACGCGTTAACCGGTAACTATGAACGGGTATGGCATGGCATCGTAATGAGCATGATCTTTGTTAACTTTCAGCTGATTGCCGGTCTGTTTCAGGTGCTGGCGGCACTGCTTTTCGATTTTAACGGCGCTAAGCTGCGTTACCTAATCTTTGCGCCCCTTTACCTGCTCTTCACCTGGCTCATGAACCCACTGACAATCGTGACCACCTGCGTTAAAGCAGTTAAGGCGGTAACTGGACACGGAAGCGGAAAATGGGTTAGCCCCGAAAGAAAGGCGCATAGCAATGAATGACTTGAAGACTTTCCTATTTTGGACCTTTGTTATCTTTACCGTTGTCTGTGTCTTTTTCTGCATCGAGGCCACCATTCGTTACCAAAGCAAGGTGGGAATTGATGATGAACATGGATTTGGCAGTAAGTATGAGTATTTTGGCCAGCCAATCTGTAACAATAAGGGGAAGCTTTACGGCTATGAATTGCTACTCCGGGAATTCGACCAGCAAGATAAGCGGTGGCGCTTACCAGTGGGAGTGGCAAACTTCCCGCTGAGCAAGGCAGTTTATACCATTCGCCAGATCGATCCCCAAATTATTGATAACATCCATCTGTTGGCAATAAATATGACCGTTAACCAGATTACCGATTTTCGGGCGGCGTATTTCATCAGCTGGGTGCGGGGAGTTATTAACAACCAACAACTGATGATTGAAATTGACGCGGCCGACCTCCGTCAGGCAAGTCCGCTACAGCGTCACCGGGTTCGGCGGCTACTTAAAGGGGTTGATCGGCAGGCGGTGAAAGTGTCCATCGAGAATGTCGATTCCACCCAGCGAACTTACAAGCTGTTGGAGCCCTTCTTACCGGAGATTGACTACCTAAAGTTTAACGTGCGGGCCTTTGACAAGTCGCCGAACCACTGGATCGACATTACCCTTGCCCAGTGGCAACGGCGTGCGCAAAAGGACAATGTGGTTGTAATCGTTGGTAAGATCGAGGACCAAGCGCAGGTTCAGTTAGCTGATCAGTTGAATATCGGTCTCCGGCAGGGCTATGCCTATGGGCAGCCGGCGCGGGTCCAGCAAAAGCATAAATAATCAATGCTGAAAAGGATGTGGTGAGCAAGTCGGTCGCCACGTCCTTTTTTAACAAATTAGGCGGAATGCCTATGGGGTGTTAAGTGAAATGTCTTATAATTATAGCAGGAGTAAACATTTTATGAAGAAGAGGAGTGGTTAGTGTGAAGAATTCATTGACTGCGGTGATTTATTTGGAGCCTGATCAAGTCAGCCTGCGAATAATTGAGCTGCCCAAGGGGCGAGTGATCAATGACGTCCGCTCTGGGACCATGGCGCTTGGCAATGGGAAAATCGCCAATTATGCCCAGAACATGGGAACGATCGTTAACAACCTCGATGGCTTTAAGCAGCAGCTGAAGGATTATCAAGTTACTGACGTGCATTTCTATGGAGCAATTGAAGACCTGGCCCCGATTGATGCCCGTTACGTTGCCGACCAGCTCGAAGTCCGGACGGGGATGAAAATCCAGTGGCTGAACAATAACCAGCTGATGGCCAAGACGATGGGCTGCGTCGTCACCCATCTGGCGGAATTCAAGTCCTTAAGTAAGCACTGCCTGTACCTGTTGACCTTGGGACTGGATTCAATGACTCTGGCCTTCTTTCACCATGGCAACTTCGAAAAGCAGTGGGAGATTGACCTGGGAGGGGTCAAGATCAGCCGGCTGGTTCAGCGGCTGCGGCAGACGACCACGAATCCACAGGAAATTATCCAGGATTACATCAGCAGTAAATTAGAGTACATCGCCCCGGAACTCAAGCGAAAGAAGAGGACGGTCCTGCTGATCCAGAATGCCCCGGTGCTGAGCAACCACTACATCAAACAGGGGGAGCATTTGGCGGAGTTGCCGCTTGAACCGTTGAAAAAAGTCAACCGTGAACTAGGATTTGAAACTCATAATCAGCATCCGTGGGCGCAGAGCGTCACCAGTGAACAGGAACGGCGCCTGCTGATGCCGAACTACCTGGTAATTGCGCGGACCGCCTACCTGGTTCACCCGTTGAGTATCTATGTGACCGATATCTCGATGATGGATGGGCTGGTCAACGGTTTTGCGGACAGTCAGGCCCAGAGCCAGATTAATACCATGATTCGTACCTCAGCCGACGATATTGCCCAACGTTATGGGGTAGATGCAGCCCACAAGGATTTCGTGACGAAGTTTGCCTGCCAGTTCTTTGATCAGTTACGGCCCCTGCACCGGTTGGATAACCACGCGCGCCTGTTGCTGGAGATTGCCAGCAAGGTGGACGACATTGGGAACTTCATCAACCAGCAGAGCCACTACCGTCACTCGGCCTATATCCTGGAGTCCAACCCGTTGATTGGCCTTTCCGACGATGACAACCAGATCATCGCCGAGGTGGCCCGTTATCACAGCGCAGAGACCCCGACGGCAGCCCAGGAGCACTACCGGCGCATGGATGACGATATTCAGCTGGTGGTGGCCAAACTGGCCGCGATTCTCCGGCTGGTGGATGCCTTGGATGACTCGCGCCAGCAGAAGATTTCCGCGATCAAGCTCAAATTGACTAACGACAACCTCTTGAAGATCAAGGCTACCGCTAACGACGACCTGGTTTTAGAGAAGTGGTCCTTCAGTAAGAAGTCACAGTTATTTAAAGATGTCTTCGGCATTAAGCCGGTACTGATTGAAAGGGGCGGACACTAATTATGTATAAGGATTTTTACAAACCAGAAAATTATGTGAACCGGGAGCTCAGCTGGATCGACTTCAATGGTCGGGTCCTCGGCGAAGCAACGGACGTGACCAACCCGTTATTGGAACGAGCCAATTTCTTAGGGATCACCCAGAGCAACGTGGATGAATTCTTCATGGTCCGGGTGGCCTCACTGCATAAACTAGCCGCGGCCAACGTTACCACGACCGACGCTTCGGGTCTGACCCCGCAGGAGCAACTGGATGCGGTCAACGAAAAGGAACACCGGATGGTTGAGGAACGCTACACGGTCTACAACCAGCAGATTATCCCCCAGTTGGCAGAGCAGGGAATTAACATCCTCCACGTCAAAGAGCTCGATGATAAGCAGTACGAGTTCATCCGGCGCTACTTCAATGATGAACTGATGCCGGTCCTGACCCCGATGGCTGACGATAGCTCGCGGCCGTTCCCGTTCATCTCTAACAACTCCTTAAACATCGCAGTCCAATTGCGGCGTGACCCGGCGCAGCGGGCGATGTCGATGAAGACCAAGGAGATCTTGGAAGGTGACCAGGAGGTTGAGCGACACCAGAATGAACCGCACGATGATTCCAAGGAAGCGGATATCAAGTTTGCCACGGTTCGGGTACCGGAGATCTACAAGCGCCTGGTTCGTCTGCCCGGTGAGAACAACTTCATCTTGATTGATGACCTGATTAAGGAGTTCCTGTCCCTGCTATTCCCTGGTTACCAGATCATCAAGACGGCGACCTACCGGGTAATGCGGGACATGGACCTGGATGTGGCCGAGGAGGATACCTCCGACCTACTGCGGGCCGTTAAGCACCAACTCCGGGAACGTGAGCACGGTCAGGTCATGCGGCTCGAGGTAGAACACGACATTGACCCATGGCTGGAGGATCAACTGATTGACAACCTTCACGTCACCGAACGTTCCCTTTACCGGGTAGACGGTCCGGTCGACCTGACCTTCTTGAAGAAGCTCTCCGGGATGGTCGATGGCCACGATGACCTGCGTTACAAGCCATTTAAGTCTTATCTCAATCCTGACCTGGACATGGATCATAACATCTTCCAGTCGATCCGGAAGAAGGACTACCTGGTTCAGCACCCGTACGACAACTTTGACGCCGTGGTCAACTTCATCCACCAGGCGGCCGTCGATCCTGAGGTACTGGCCATTAAGATGACCCTCTACCGGGTTTCCGGGAATTCGCCAATCATCAAGTATCTGGGAATGGCAGCTCAGCGTGGCAAGCAGGTTACGGTTCTCGTTGAGGTCAAGGCCCGGTTTGACGAACAGAATAATGTTCGCTGGGCACAGCGGCTCGAACGAATGGGCTGCCACGTGATCTACGGGCTGGTCGGGTTGAAGACCCACTGTAAGGTGGCCCTGGTAATCCGGCGGGACGAGGACGGTCTCCGGCGGTACATGCACCTGGGCACCGGGAACTACAACGACGTCACGGCCCACTTTTACACGGACATGGGGCTCTTTACCTGCGACCATGAGCTCGGCATCGACATGACGAACCTCTTCAACATGCTGTCCGGTTTTGCCCGGCCGCCATACTTTAACCAGCTCCGGGTATCGCCCGACGGCATTCGCGAGTTCATCAACAAGAAGATTGATGAGCAGATTGAGGTTGCCAAGAACGGTGGGGATGCCCTGATTCGGATGAAGATGAATTCCTTATCCGATAAGCAGATCATTGCCCGGCTGTACGATGCTGCGGCCAACGGGGTCAAAATCCAGCTGCTCGTGCGGGGGATCACCTGCCTGCGTAACGACCTGCCTGAGTTGCACGACAATATCGAGGTTCACTCGATCGTCGGTCGGTTCCTGGAACACTCCCGGATCTACTACTTCAAGAGCAACGGGAGTGAGGAGATCTACCTGGCCAGTGCCGATATGATGACCCGGAACCTGAACCGGCGGGTGGAGGAACTCTATCCGGTCAAGCAGGCGGACACTAAGGCCCGTGCGATCCAGATTTTCGACATCATGTGGAAGGACAATACCAAGGCCCGGGTCCTCGAGGGTGACCACTACGAGCGGATCGATCGCGAGGGTGCGGCCCCGTTCAATTCGCAAGAATACTTCGTCAAAGAGGCGGAGAAGATGAACAAGCAGGAACGGCACCAGCACAAGAGTCAGCGGCACTTCACCTCGGTCTTTGAGACCCTGTCCAAGCACGTCCCGTCCCTGCACTTAAACGATGGAAAAGGTGATGCCGATGAATAAGTACCTAGTGGTGATCGACCTGGGATCCAACTCGGTGCGTCTCAAGATCAGTGAAGTGCAAGAAAATGGTCAGATCCTAACCAAGCACTACGAGAAGCGTTACGTTCGCCTGTCTTCACAGATGGGGCCGGAGAAGGTCTTAAAGGAGGAACCAATTAAGCGGACCCTCGGCGCCCTGCGGGACTTTCGCCAAATTGCCGATCAATACCAGGACAAGAAGGTAGTGGCGGTTGCCACGGCCGCGGTTCGCCAGGCTAAGAACCAGCAGGAATTCCTGCAACGGGCGAAGGAGGCCAGTGGCTTTGATATCCAGGTGATTTCCGGTGAACAGGAGGCCTACCTGGACTATGTCGGGGTAACCAGTGCTCAGCCCCTGAAGCGGGGGATCATCATCGATACCGGCGGGGCCAGCATGGAGCTAATCGCCGTCGAGGATGGGGCGGCCGAGGAAACCGTCAGTATTCCCTTCGGTTCCGTGACCCTTTCGCAGCGTTACCACCTGGGGGACCGGATCAAGGCCGCGGACCTGTTTGATGCCATGGTAGAGGTCGACGAGGTCCTGTCCCACCAGCGCTGGCTGAATCGTTTCCGACGGACCAAGATCATTGCCCTTGGGGGAAGCAACCGGGCCCTGGCCAAGATCTATCGGTGGCGGAACGCAGTTGACGGCAAGGCGGCTCCAGTTCAGGGACTGACGTTGCGGTCGGAAACCGCCTTTGCGATCATGCACCAGCTCCTCGAAGCCGATCAGGCAACCCGGGCCAACATCCGGGGCGTCATGAAGGAGCGGGCCGACGTGGTAATCGGCGGGCTCCTGCCGCTTTTGGCCTTGATGCGGCAATTGGCCATCGACGAGGTCAGCTTCAGCAACAGCGGCCTGCGTGAGGGAGTCCTGGTCAAGTACCTTGAACACGCTCAGGACATGCCGGATCTGACCCCTGATAAGAATAGCAAATAAAGCGGTTACAGTTTTACGTAATTTTTACTAAAATTTACTCGCCCTAGTTGGTAAACTGTGCTACAATGCCAGTTGAAGGATAAATCAGGTAAGCCGATTATGTGCTTAGCTAGTTGACACAAGGAGGAATTTGGTATGGCAATTTTAGTTGCTGGTGGTGCCGGATACATCGGTTCGCACATGGTTAAGGATTTAATTGAACATGGTGAGGACGTAGTTGTTGCCGATAACCTTTCTACTGGTCACCGGGACGCTATCAACCCCAAAGCAAAGTTTTACGAAGGTGACATCCGGGACCGGAAGTTCTTGGACAAGGTCTTCGATAACGAGGACATTACTGCCGTCGTTCACTTTGCGGCCTTCTCAATTGTCCCAGAATCAATGAGCAAGCCGCTCAAGTACTTTGATAACAACACTGGTGGCATGATCACCCTCTTGGAGGCCATGCGCGACCACAATATCAAGTACATCGTCTTCAGTTCGACCGCCGCTACTTATGGTGTTCCTGAACACATGCCAATCAAGGAAACTGATCCGCAGAAGCCAATCAACCCATACGGTTTGAGCAAGCTGATGATGGAAGAAATGATGGCTTGGGCTGACAAGGCTTACGGCATCAAGTTCGTGGCCCTGCGTTACTTCAACGTTGCCGGGGCTGCTCCTGATGGCACGATCGGTGAGGACCACGGTCCAGAAACCCACTTGGTACCAATCATTCTGCAGGTTGCCCAGGGTAAGCGGAAGGAACTGAGCATCTTCGGTGATGACTACAACACTCCAGATGGGACCAACGTTCGTGACTACGTTCATGTCATGGACCTGGCCGATGCCCACATCCTGGCAATCAAGTACCTGGAGGCTGGTAACAAGTCCAACGCCTTCAACCTTGGTTCATCAACTGGCTTCTCCAACAAGCAGATGCTGGAAGCGGCCCGGGAAGTTACCGGCAAGCCGATCCCAGCTAAGATGGCCCCTCGGCGTCCCGGTGATCCTGACTCACTGGTTGCCGCTAGTGACAAGGCCCGGACGATCTTGGGCTGGAAGCCGAAGTACGATGACGTTCACGACATCATCGCCACGGCCTGGAAGTGGCACTCAAGTCACCCAAAGGGCTACGATGACCGCGACTAATTAAACACGAATTAGCGGATAAAACCTACCGTGCATATTTGGTGCCGGTAGGTTTTTATTGTCTGCAGAGTTGTTTATAATAGGAGTGTTTTGAACAGGGAGGGATGGATATGCAGTTTAACTTTGATAACCAAAATCAAACGATCATGGGGGTGGCCGTTGCTGATCGGCGCCTCTACCAGTGTGTCCGGGACGCGATGCTGTTTAACGTTTACGAAGGCTGGCGGCCGACCGTTGCCGATGTCCAGCAGGCGATTGCTGAGGCTGGCGATCCGGCTAGCCGGGGCAACCAGAAGTTTGAGGAGGAGTTTAAATGACTGATCAAGAACTAGCTACTCGTTTCAACTATCCGAACGGCACCTTGAAAAATAAACTGGGGATCACCGATCGCAAAGCCCTTGCCCAGCGCGAGTTTCGGATCGTCAACGAGAACGCGGTGGCCCTGCTGCACCATGCCGGGCAATTCCCCAAGATCCGTGAGATCGACCAGCTCAACCGGGTGCACCGTTTCCTGTTTGACGACGTCTACGACTGGGCCGGGGAGGTGCGTGACTATAACCTGACCAAGGGCGGGCACTTCTTTCAGGACTTCCAGACCTTTCGGGAGGCGGCCCAGTGGATCAATAGCCTGCTGGCCGCTGCCAACCAGGCTGACCGGATTGCGCCCAGTGCCTATGCGGAATTACTGGACAATATCAACGAATACCACCCCTTCCGTGAGGGCAATGGCCGCAGCACCAAGGCCTTTTTGCAACTACTTGCTATGCAGCACCATCAATACCTCAATTTTCCCCTTCACCAAGATCAACTGGTGGCGGTCTTTAACCAGGACGGCCCGATTGACTACCAGGAGCTGGGACACCTACTGGACGTTCAGGACCTGGACTAATCGGGTGCCAAGTTGGGACTAATGGTAGTGGTTGTGATAAGATGTTAGGTGTGATTTGAAA
>NZ_JBJEEM010000072.1:0-21054 GCF_051873075.1 Limosilactobacillus sp.
AACATCGTATGAACGACGCCAGATGTGAACTTGTTCGTCCCCGTACTTTTCAGCAGTAGCCTTCTTGTTAAGGCCTTGCAGAGCACCGTAGTGACGTTCGTTCAGACGCCAAGTCTTGGTTTCAGGAATCCAAAGTTGGTCGCATTCTTCAAGGGCGTAGTGCAACGTCTTGATGGCACGCTTCAGAACAGAAGTGTAAGCGTAGTCGAATTCGATCCCGTGTTCCTTAAGGGCCTTACCAGCTTCCTTAGCTTGTTCAACACCCTTTTCGCTCAAGTCAACATCGATCCAACCAGTGAACTTGTTAGCCAGGTTCCATTCACTTTGACCGTGACGAATCAGTACTAATTTAGCCATATTGTTTTTGACCTCTTTCTTCTTAAAATACCATGCAACTGCATTTCCTTACCATTTTAATCCAATCAACGGTAAATGCCAATAGAAACCCGGACAAATTGTTGACTTTTAGTGAAAACGATCACGATACCGGATCGGCGGCCGGTTGGGGAAGTTCCTTGATCGTCACCCCGCCGAGCAAGATAAAACCACTTACCCGCACGGTCGGGGCCTTCCCCGCTACATGGGCAGGCCGCTTATCGCTAACCCCGCCCAGCACTTTCAGGGAATGGTCCTCGAGGCGCCAACCAGCCGGCAAATAGATGTCGCTACCACCCAGAATATTGATGAAGCTGGCATCGATCACGACGGAATCGTCTCCGGGACCAAGGTATAGTTTAGTACCGCCCAGCAGGTTGACGCTGCTGACCTGCTGGCTTTCAGCAGCAAGCTCACGCTGGGAACCGCTGAGAATACTCACGTTAGCGTGTTTGCCCAGAGCAACGTAGGCGATGGCCAAAACCGCCACCAGCGAGGCGGCCGTATCCAGGACCCGTGACCAAAAAACGCCAACCAGGGTACTATCAGCCAGAATATGCAGGACCACAATTGACAGGACCGTCAACCCAATCAGGGAATTAATGTTCTTCTTCATCGTCATCTCCTCGTTTCTTATTTGATAAGTTAATTGTATAGAAAAAGACTCCTGACCAATAGTGGTTAGGAGTCTTCTTATAACTAATTTAAGCCGGCTTTGGCGCCGATGTCATGACGGTAGAAGCAGTCAGGTTCATCCAAGCTGGCCAGGTAATCATAGACCCGGTCATGGGCTTCCTGCAGGCTGTCTTCCTGGCTCAATACCATCAACAGCCGGCCTCCATCGCCCTTGAGGTCATCCAGGTTACCCGTCACGTTGGCATAGTCCAGGTTGATCCCCGCCACCTGGGGCAACCGACCCAATGATTGCCCATGTAGTGGGTTGGTTGGGTAGCCCTTGGAGGCCAGCACAACCCCGAAGCAGGCAGTCGACTTTACTTCCACCTCCGGAAGGGGCCGATCATTAACGGCAGCGTCCACCAGGTCAAAGAGGTCGGTCTTCAGCCGTGGCAAGATCACTTGGGTCTCCGGGTCACCGAGGCGGACGTTGTACTCAATTACCTTGGGACCGTCCGGAGTTAAGATCAGGCCGATGTAGAGGATTCCGTGGTAGTGGTAGTTTCCGGCAACCAGGCCATGAACGGTGGGCTCTACCACTTGGTCAATCATCTTCTGCCGATCAGCTTCACTCAGCTGAGGCAGCGGGCTGTAGGCCCCCATCCCCCCAGTGTTTGGACCCCGGTCACCGTCATAGGCCCGCTTGTGGTCCTGGGCCATCGGCAGGATTCGGTACTGGTCGTTGCTCAAAAGGACAAACATGGAGTATTCGGGACCCGTCAAACATTCCTCCAAGACCAGCCGGGCCTGCCCACGGTCG
This sequence comes from Limosilactobacillus sp., assembly GCF_051873075.1. GTDB lineage: Bacteria > Bacillota > Bacilli > Lactobacillales > Lactobacillaceae > Limosilactobacillus. Next base: position 1,811 of record NZ_JBJEEM010000072.1, read on the forward strand.
AACATCTCCTTAATCGTCTGCACGGCCGTTTCCCGATTCTTAGCGATCACGACGCCCTTACCGCCAGCCAGGCCGTTTTCCTTAATCACCACTGGGAAGCCGAACTGGTCGATATTAGCAATCGCGCTGGCCTGATCACGGTAGGAGGCATGACGGGCAGTCGGTACCCCATAGTTGTTCATGAAGTTAAGTGCGTAATCCTTTGAGCCTTCCAGCTGAGCCGCCCGGGCAGTCGGGCCAAACGCCAGCAGGCCCGCTGCCCTAAAGTCGTCGACAATCCCGTCGACCAGGCAGTCCTCAGGGCCCACGAAGGTCCAGGCCACCTGGTGCTCCTTGGCAAAGGCAATCAGGTTTGCAAAGTCGGTTTCAGCAATGTCGACCGGCTGGACGCCGACGGATGTCATCCCCACGTTGCCGGGCGCGCAGTAAACCTGCTTGACCTTGGGACTTTCTTGGAGCTTGCGGGCAATGGCAAACTCACGACCGCCCTCGCCAACTACCAGTACATTTACTCCTTCTACCATTGATAACACCCCGTCAAATTAGTGTCGGAAGTGACGAATGCCAGTCGTCACCATCGCAATTCCATACTTGTTCGCCATGTCGATTGATTCCTGATCCCGAATCGAGCCGCCGGGTTGGACAACCGCCTTGATACCGTGCTTGCCAGCGTATTCGACACAGTCACCAAACGGGAAGAAGGCGTCCGAGGCCATCACCGTCCGGTCATCGATCGCATCGCCAGCGTGCTTGACGGCGATCTTTAAGGAGTCAATCCGGTTCGGTTGTCCTTCGCCAACACCCAGGGTGCGTTCGTCGTTAGCAAGCACGATCGCGTTTGACTTGGCATGCTTGACGGCCTTCCAGGCAAACATCAGGTTCTTGAGCTGGTCCTCGGTTGGTTGGACGTCGGTGACGCACTTCCAGTCGTGGTAGTCCTCCTTCAAGGTATCTTGTTCCTGCATCAGGGCCCCACCCATGACGGTAACCAGCTCGTGACGCGTTGGTTCGTCCTTCTTGGTGAAGTCCAGGCTGAGCAGGCGGATGTTCTTCTTCTTGGCCAAAACTTCATAGGCATCGTCATCAAAGCCGGGCGCAATCACGATTTCCAAGAAAATCTTGTGCATCTTCTGAGCCGTCGCCAGGTCAACCCGCCGGTTCAAGGCGATCACCCCACCAAAGATGGAGACAGGGTCCGCAGTGTAGGCCCGGTCCCAGGCTTGTTCCAGGGTGTCACCACGACCAATGCCGCACGGGTTCATGTGCTTCATCGCAACCACGGTTGGCTCTTCGAATTCACGGATGCACCGTAGGGCTTCATCGGCATCCTTGATGTTGTTGTAGGAAAGCTTCTTCCCGTGCAGCTGCTTGGCACTCAGGACCGAGTAGCTCTTTGGCATGGCATCCTCGTAGAGCCAGGCCTGCTGGTGGGAGTTTTCACCGTAACGCATGGTCTCTTTCAGGTTCCAGGTCATCGTTAACTGTTCAGGATCTTCCAAGCCGACCTGCTTAGTCAGGTACTGGGAAATCAGGGCATCGTAGGCGGCGGTGTGGCGGAAGGCCTTGGCCGCCAGCTTAGCCCGGGTATCCAGGGTGGTGTCCCCACCATCTTCGATCTCACCCAGGACCGTGTCGTAGTCCGCCTGGTCAACTACTACGGTCACGTCGCGGTAATTCTTGGCAGCGGACCGCACCATCGATGGACCACCAATGTCGATGTTTTCGATTGCATCGGCAAGCTTGACGCCCGGCTTTTCAATTGTCTCCTTGAACGGGTAGAGGTTGACGCAGACCAGGTCGATCGGGGTGATGTTGAGCTTCTTTAAGGTTGCCATGTGCTCCGGCAATTCACGCCGGGCCAGCAAGCCCCCGTGGACGTATGGGTTCAGAGTCTTAACCCGGCCATCGAGGATTTCAGGGAAGTGGGTAACGTCTTCGATGCTGATGGTCGCAATGCCGGCATCGTCGAGGACCTTCTTCGTTCCGCCGGTGGAAACAATCTCGTAGCCGTTTGCGGCTAGTCCCTTGACGAAGGGAACCAGGTTCGTCTTATCAGATACACTTACCAATGCACGTTTCATGAATTAATTCTCCTTTTTATTCAATGCAATCAACGCTTGTTTTAATGCCAACGGGTAGAGCTGGTGTTCAGTATCGTGGACCCGGCTCTCCAGGCTTTCCGCGGTGTCCGTAGCCAGAATCGGCACGTGGCACTGGGCAATGATCGGGCCGGAATCCAGCCCGGCATCGATGTAGTGGACCGTCACCCCGGTTTGGGAGCGATGATCGGCAAAGGCCCGCTCGATCGAATGGAGTCCTGGGTACTCGGGCAACCAAGCCGGGTGAAGGTTGACGATCCGGTGGTCATAATGCTCCAAGATCGTCGGCCCCACCACCCGAAGGTAGCCGGCCAGGGCGATGAAATCAATCTGGTATTCCTGAAGAACGTCTAACAGCTTCTCCTCGTAGGCTGCCTTACCGCCACAGGACTTAACAGTAAAACTGACGGCCGGGACCCCCAAGCGACGGGCTCGGTCCATCACCGGCGCGTCCGGGTGGTTGCAGAAAAGCAACGCCAGCTTGCCGGGTAGGTCCCCGGCCTTGAAATGCTTGGCCAGGACTTCAAAGTTGGTCCCGTTGCCAGACGCTAAAATTGCGGTTCTCATCTCAAACGCCTCACTTAATTACAATCTTTTCTTCATCCGTGGGCCGCTCTTGCAGACGCCCAATTTGGTAACTCTCTTGACCAACAGCTTGTAAACGCTGCCGGACCGTTTCAACCTGGTTCGGCACTACGGCCAGGACCAGGCCGATTCCCATGTTGAAGGTCTGGAAACAGTCGGCCGAATCAAGGTGGCCAAGCTCCTTCAAGTATTCAAAGATCGGCAGCTTAGGCCAGGATTGGCCGTCGATTACGGCCTGCAGGGAATCACCAAACATCCGGGGAACGTTCTCAATTAAGCCGCCGCCCGTGATGTGGCTGATTCCGTGAAGTAAGCCGGCTTGGACCAGCGGCAGAACCTGGCGGACGTAGATCCGGGTCGGGATCAAAAGGGTCTCCCCCACCGACTGGCCAGCCAAGACAGCCGGCCGGTCAGTCAGGGAAACATCGTGATCTTTGAAGAGAATCTGGCGCACCAGGGAAAAGCCATTGGAGTGTAGGCCGCTGGATGGCAGACCGAGCAAGACGTCACCCGCCTGGGGCAGGTCAGCCGTCAGCAGGTGGTCCTTCTCGGCAACCCCAGTGACGGTACCAGCCAGGTCGTACTCGTCACGAGCATACATGTCTGGCATCTCGGCAGTCTCACCACCAACCAGAGCGGCACCGGCATCCCGGCAGCCAGCCGCGACTCCCTTAACAATTGCCGCCATCTTAGCCGGATCGTTGTGACCAGTAGCAATGTAATCCAAAAAGTAGAGCGGTTCAGCGCCCTGGGCCAGGACATCATTGACACACATTGCCACGACGTCAATCCCGATCGTGTCATGTTTGTCCATCTGCTGGGCGAGCATCAGCTTGGTGCCTACGCCATCAGTGCCAGAGACCAGCACCGGATGTTTCACGTGTAACGCGTCCAGGTCGAACATGCCGCCGAAACTGCCGATCCCGGTCATCATTCCCGGCCGAGTGGTAGATTTGACGGCATCCTTGATGCGATGGACCAACTCGTAGCCCGCATTGACGTCAACCCCGGCTTCTTGGTATCGATTCATCTCACTGCCTCCTTTGTGCGCGCAGTTCCTGTTCGTTGAGTGATTTTAGGTAACCCTCCTCATAATCGTAGAGCGGGGTCGGATATTTGCCCGTAAAGTAGGCCACCGTCAGACCGCCATCAGGAGCATCGCCGGCGTTGGGAACGCTGATCGCCTTGATTAGGCTGTCAACACTCAGGAAACTCAGCGAATCGGCGCCGATCTGTTGGCGCATCTCCTCAATCGAATAGTGGGCGGCCATCAGTTCCGACCGGGTCGAAATGTCGATCCCGTAGAAGCATGGGAAGCGGAACGGCGGTGAGGAAATCAACATATGAACCTCCTTGGCCCCGGCATCTTTGAGCATCTTGACAATCTGTTTGGAGGTCGTCCCACGGACAATCGAGTCGTCGACCACGGCCACCCTTTTACCACTGACTACCCCACGAACGGCGGAAAGCTTCATGTGAACGCCCTGTTCACGCAGTGCCTGGGTCGGTTGAATGAAGGTCCGGGCAACGTATTGGCTCTTGATCAGCCCCATCTCGTACGGGAGTCCCGATTCCTCAGCATAACCGCTCGCCGCGGAGAGCGAAGAATTCGGCACCCCGATCACCATGTCGGCATCAACCGGGTGCTCGCGGGCCAGCAGGCGACCCATCTGCTTCCGGGCGTTGTGAACCGTCACCCCATGGATGATCGAGTCGGGACGGGCAAAGTAAATGTACTCCATCGAACAGATCGCTAGGCGGGTGTCGGTGGTGTAGTGGTCGATGTGCAGGCCGTCACGGTCGATCACGATCAGCTCACCCGGTTGAACGTCGCGGACAAAGGTGGCGTTGACGATGTCCAGGGCACAGGTTTCACTGGCAACCACGTAGGCCCCATTTTCCAGCTGCCCGATGCACAGGGGCCGAATGCCGTTGGGATCCAGGGCCGCCACCAGCCGATCCTTTTGCAAAAGCAAGAAGGCAAAGCCCCCGTGCACCTGGTTAAGGCTCTTCTTGAGGGCGGGAATAAATCCTTCCTTGATGTGCTTACGGATCAAGTGGATCAGAATTTCCGTATCCGAATCGGATTGAAAGACTGCTCCGTCGTCTTCCAACTGCCGGCGCAGGGTCACGGCGTTGGTCAGGTTACCGTTGTGGGCCAGAGCCACGTCCCCGTCATGAAAGCGGAAGAGGAAGGGCTGGACGTTGGCGATCGAGTTGTGACCACTGGTGCCGTAACGAACGTGGCCGATGGCAGAATCGCCAACCAGCCGCTTGAGTTCGGCCGGGTCAGCGAAGACCTGGGCTAAAAGCCCCCGGTCGCGGTGCTGGTAGAGATCATTCCCGTCGGTCGACACAATCCCCGCCCCTTCTTGACCCCGGTGCTGAAGGGTATGCAGGCCATAATAGGTCAGTTGGGCGGCATCCGGCGCACCGAAGACGCCGAAAACCCCGCATTCTTCATTTAATCCTTTGATTTCATTTGGCACGGGATGGCCTCCTCCCAGATCTTTTGTAATTCAGCAACATTGAGGTTCAATTCATTGTCTTTCAGGTGGGCTTCCAACCAGTGGGTATTGGTGACTTCCCCGACGAATCGAGCGGCATCGCCGAGGTCCTGTTCAAAGGCGGCCGCGTGGTCGGACGGGACCGTAACCACGAAGCGGCCGGGCGTTTCACTAAACAGCTGGGCGCTGGTCAGGTGACGCAGGTCCAGGTTCAACCCCCGGTCAGTCGAGAAAAGGGTCTCGGCCAGGGCCACTCCCAGGCCACCCTCACTAAGATCGTGGCAACTGGCGACGTGACCATTCTCCATCGTGTGCAACAGGCGGGTCATGTCGTCATGAACCCGATCAAGATCGAAGGATTGAACGACCCCGCTGATCTTACCCGTCAGCATCTTCTGTAATTCCGAACCGGCGTAATCGTCACGGGTTGTGCCGACCAGGTAGACCCGGTCCCCAGCGTGCTGGGCAAAGCTTGGAACAACCCGGTCGATGTTCTTGATCAAGCCAACCATCCCCACCATCGGCGTTGGGTGAATGGCCTGGCCGTTATTTTCATTGTATAGGGAGACATTCCCGGAAATTACCGGCGTATTGAAGGTCCGGCAGGCTGCGGCCATTCCAGCCACGGACTGGTGGAGTTCCCAGAAGATCTCCGGATCGTTTGGGTCACCGTAGTTCAGGCAATCGGTGATCGCCAGGGGTTGGGCTCCGGACGAAATGATGTTGGCAGCGGCCTCCACCAGTGCCATTTGACCACCCACCTCGGGATTGAGGTAGACAAACCGGCCGTTACCATCGGTAGTCATTGCCAGGCCCTTGTGGGTACCACGCACCCGCAGGACGCCGGAATCGCTGCCGGGGCCAACCACGGTTGAGGTCCGCACCTGGGAATCATATTGTTGGTAGAAACTGCTCTTGTCGGCAATGGTCGACTGGGCAAGGAGCCGGCGCAGGGTTTCTGCCGGGTCCGTGACTTGAGGCTGCCAGACCGGTGCCTGTTCAGCCGCCGTGATCCGCGCTGGCTTGCGTTCCTCACTGGCCTCCTCTAAGACATCGTCGGTCAGACTGGAAACTGGAATGTCGCAGACCACCTGACCGTCGTGGTGGAGGACGTATTGGTGGCCTTCTGTAATCCGCCCAATCGTGACGGCATCAAGGTCGTAGAAGTCAAAGATCTTCTTGACGTCCTCCTCGTGGCCCTTGTTGACACACAGCAGCATCCGTTCCTGGGATTCGCTCAGCATGATTTCGTAGGCCGACATCCCCGTTTCCCGTTGCGGAACCAGGTCGAGATCGAGGTCCATGCCGCTCTTCCCTTCAGAAGCCATCTCGGCACTGGAGGAAACGATCCCGGCGGCCCCCATGTCCTGAATGCCAACCAGCCAGTCAGGATGCTTGGTGATCAGTTCCAGGCAGGCCTCCAGTAGGAGCTTTTCCATGAAGGGGTTACCAACTTGGACGGCGGACCGTTGAGTAGCGTTTTCGTCGCTGAAGTCCGCAGAGGCAAAGGTGGCGCCGTGGATGCCGTCCCGCCCGGTCTTGGCACCAACGTACATCACGGCGTTGCCAATCCCGGCGGCCCGGCCCTGTTGGATATCCTTCTGGTCCATCAGGCCGACGCTCATCGCGTTGCAGAGCACATTACCCTGGTAGCAGGGGTCAAAGGTGGTTTCACCGGCAATCGTAGGGATCCCCATGCAGTTGCCGTAGTCGCCGATCCCGCGCACCGTCCCGTCGACCTTCATTCTGGTCGTGGCGTTGTCGAGTTCGCCAAAGTGCAGTGAATCAAGGGAAGCCACCGGACGGGCACCCATGCTGAAGATGTCCCGCAGGATTCCACCGACCCCGGTTGCGGCCCCCTGGTAGGGTTCCACCGTCGTCGGGTGGTTGTGACTCTCGGCCTTGAAGACCACTGCCTGACCGTCGTCAATATCCACGACCCCGGCACCTTCACCGGGACCCTGAATCACCCGGTCGCTCTTGTTCGGAAAGAGGCGGAGGACGGGCTTGGATTTCTTATAGGAACAGTGTTCACTCCACATCGCCGCAAACAGGCCGGTCTCAGTGTAGTTCGGCAACCGACCGAGCAGCTTCTCACTGATATAGTTGTACTCGTCCTCACTCAGGCTCCAGTCCAAGTACGGCTTCTGTTCTTTGATCTCTTCGGGCGTCATTGCCTGTTTCATTGCTTATTCCCTCACTTTCACACGTCCATTGGCCAGCAGCGACTTGAACAAGCGCAGGCCATCCGTGTTTCCTAAAATTGCCTCAACTGCACGTTCGGGATGCGGCATCATTCCCAGAACGTTGCCACGCTGGTTAGTAATTCCAGCAATATTTCGCAAACTACCATTTGGATTCTCCTCTGCATAACGAAAGACAACCTGGTGGTTAGCCTCTAGCCGATCCAGGGTTTCCTGGTCGGCGTAAAAGCTGCCGTCAGCATGTGCGATCGGCAAATTAATTCGTTCATGCGGTTGGTACTGGCTCGTGAAGAGGGTCTGGTTATTGACCACTTCGAGCGGAACGGTCTTGCAGACGAAGCGTTGACTGTCGTTGCGTTTCAGTGCTCCCGGCAATAGCCCCGCCTCGGTCAGAATCTGGAACCCATTACAGGTGCCAAAGACCGGCTTGCCTTCTTTAGCCATCTTGATAATCGCTGGCATGATGTTGGTGAAACGGGCAATCGCCCCGGCGCGCAGGTAGTCACCGTAGGAAAAGCCCCCCGGTAGCATCACCGCGTCAAAACCGTCCAGGCTGTGTTCGTGGTGGGAAACGTACTCGACATCCGCCCCGCAAACGCTGCCCAAGGCCTCGTACAGGTCCACGTCACAGTTGGAACCTGGAAAAACAATTACTGCGATTTTCATTCTGCTTCCTCCAGTACTTGGTAATGGTAGGTTTCCATGTTGAAGTTGACCAGCAGCTGGTCGGCAATTTCCTTGACGGTCCGGTCAACGTCCTCGCCCTTGGCATCGATAGTCACGTCGAAGAACTTCCCGACCTTTACCGCAGTAACTTCATCGTGGCCCAGGCTGTGAATGGCGTCCTTGATGGTCTCGCCTTGGGGATCAAATACTGATTGCTTGTAAGTTACGAAAATCCGAACATTAGTCATGGTTAGTTCTCCTTTGCGAGGGCATCTTTCAAACGCTTCAATACTTCGTCATAGGTCTTGGTCAAATCCGCCAACTTCCGGCGGTAAACGTCCTTGTCCAGGTGCTGGTCGGTCTTGAGATCCCATAACCGGCAGTTATCAGGGGAGAATTCATCGGCCAGGACGATCTGGCCATTCTCCAGGCGGCCAAATTCGAGCTTGAAGTCCACCAGCTGCATGCCGGCCCGTTCAAAGAGCGGCTTGAGCAGGGCATTGACTTCCCGACAGATGGTCCACATCTTTTCCAGATCGGCGTGACTGGCGATACCCAGGGCAATCGTGGCTGATTCGTTGATGAAGGGATCATCAAGTTCGTCGCTCTTGTAGAAGGTTTCTTCGACTGGTTCAGCCAGTACCTTCCCTTCGTCTAGCCCATAGCGGCTGGCGAAGTGTCCCGCGATCACGTTGCGGGTGACGAATTCCAGCGGGAACATCTGGCACTTCTTAACCAGGTCCTCAGTCGGTGACAACTGCTTGATGAAGTGGGTAGCAATGCCATGGTCAATCAGGTAGTTAAAGACCAGATCGGAGATGCCCTTGGCGGCGGCACCCTTTCCGGCGAAGTGGTCCTTCTTCTTGCCATTCAGCGCGGTTGCCTGGTCCATGTAAACCACCCGCAGAACCTCAGGATCATCAGTCTGCCACATCTGCTTTGCTTTTCCGGTATACAATAACTTTTCCATCACTCAGTTGACTCCTTTTGAATAAAACACGAACAATAAATTAAAATAGCTTAAAACTATTCGTTATTTATGGGCCTAGTATAACAAGCAGGTTAACCATTTTCAATAGTTTTTAGGAACTAAATTTAAAAAGTTTAGTATAATGTTCGTGTTTATTTAAAACAAAAAATTGGCCAGCGAGTCATTATCACTCGTTGGCCGATTTAACATGTTCTCTTATATTAGTCTAAACCGATCCGCTTGTAGATAGTATCGACGTTCCGGAGATGCCAGTGGTAATCAAAGGCATCGTCCAAGTCTTCCTTGGTGAGCTGATGTTGAATCGTTGGGTCCGCCTCCAACAGTGGCCGGAATGGAATCTGTTCGGCCCAGCACTTGGCAGTGTATGGCTGGATCAGGTCGTAGGCACTCTCCCGGCTCATCCCGGAGTTGACCAGCTTGAGCAGAACTCGGCCGGAGTAGATCAGGCCCAGGGTCTTGTCCATGTTCTTCTTCATCGTCTCTGGGAAGACGTCGAGGTTCTTCAGGATCCGGCCAAAGCGGCGCAGCATGTAGTCGATCAGTGACGTAGCGTCCGGCAGGATCATCCGTTCAGCACTGGAGTGGGAGATGTCCCGTTCGTGCCAGAGGGAAACGTCCTCGTAGGCTGGTACCATGTAGCCCCGCAGAACCCGGGCACAGCCGCAGATATTTTCTGAGCCGATTGGGTTCCGCTTATGCGGCATGGCGGAAGAACCCTTCTGCCCCTTTGCAAAGTGTTCCTCGACTTCGTGGATCTCGGTCCGCTGGAGGGAACGGATCTCGGTGGCCATCTCTTCCATGCTGGTCCCGATTAGGGCAATCGTGGCGATGTATTCGGCGTGCAGGTCCCGTGGCAGCACCTGAGTTGAGATCTCCTGGGCACGCAGGCCGAGCTTGTCACAGACGTACTTTTCGACGAATGGATCGATTTCGGCAAAGGTCCCAACTGCACCGGAGATCTTACCGGCTTCCACCCCGCGGGCGGCGTGTTCGAACCGTTCCTTGTTCCGCTTCATCTCGGAGTACCAGCGAGCCGCCTTCAGGCCAAAGGTGGTTGGTTCCGCATGTACCCCGTGGGTCCGGCCCATGCAGACGGTGTACTTGTACTTCTCGGCCATTTCCTTTAAGACATCCATGAAGTTGTCGATGTCTTGCCGGATGATATCGTTCGCCTTTTTCAACCGTAGCCCCTGGGCGGTATCAACCACGTCGGTACTGGTCATCCCGTAGTGAACCCACTTCTTTTCAGGGCCAAGGGACTTGGAAACGTCCCGGGTAAAGGCGATCACGTCGTGGTGGGTAACGGCTTCGATCTCGGCGATCCCTTCCACGCTGAACTTGGCGTTCTTCTTGATCTTCTCAACATCTTCTGCCGGGATGTGGCCCAGCTTGCTCCAGGCCTCGTCGGCAGCGATTTCGACTTCCAGCCAGCACTGGTATTGAGTTTCCAGGCTCCAAATCTTCTTCATCTCTGGACTTGTGTAACGATCAATCATCAGTTAAAAATCCTCTCTATTCTTATTCTTCATCATTATCGCACAGGTGACCATTCGGCGTAAAGGCGAACTTTATTCCTGCCAGATCCTGGTATTGTCAATTTCTTCTAGGGTCGCCGTAATGTCGTCGGTCAGAATGGTGACGTGGCCCATCTTGCGGTTGTGGCGAATCTCCGCCTTACCGTAGTCATGGAAGTGCCAGTCGGGTCGCTTGGCAATCTGCTGCCGCACCCCAGCCACGTGTTGACCCAAGACGTTGACCATCACGACCGGCTTTAGGAGGTCGATCTTCGGCAGCGGCCAGTTGCAGATTGCCCGGTTATGGATTGCAAACTGGGAGAAGTTGCAGGCCTCAATCGAGTAGTGGCCCGAGTTATGCGGCCGCGGGGCCAATTCATTGATGTAGATCTGACCATCGGCGGTAACAAACATTTCAACCCCCAGGATACCGCGCAGGTTAATGGCATGTGCGATCTTGACTGCCATTTGTTTAGCCTTCTCCTGCAGCTCCGGACTAATCCGGGCTGGGACAATGCTGAGATGAAGAATCTCGTCGTGGTGGATGTTTTCAGAAACTGGGAAGACGGTCACTTCACCATTTTCGTTGCGGGCCACCATCACCGAACACTCGAGCTTAAACGGAACCCAGCCCTCGAGAATGGCATCTTTGGTCGAAAGAATCCCCGCACACTTTGTCAGATCGTCTTCACTGTGCAGGACCTCCTGGCCGTGACCATCATAGCCGCCCTCACAGGTCTTGAGAACACTCGGGTAACCGATCCTCTCGACCGCCTTTTTCAGGTCGGACATGTCCTTGACCGCCATGAATGGCGCCGTCTTGAGGCCAGCATCCCGAAGGAAGGTCTTCTCTCGTATCCGGTTTTTGGTTGTGTAGAGGAGGTGGGTCCCCTGCGGAACGTAAACCTTGTCCGCCACATCTTCCAGTGCCTTGAGGTCCACGTTTTCAAACTCATAGGTTAGGACATCCGATCGCCGTGCCAGCTCCTCAATTGCCTTGACATCAGCGTAGGGGGCCACAATCTGTGCATCGGCCACCTGGCCCGCTGGACATGCTGGCGTCGGGTCGAGGACGATGACCTTCATTCCTGTCTGTTTGGCGTCCAAGGCCATCATCTGGCCGAGCTGGCCCCCGCCAATGATCCCAATCGTTTGGCCCTGTTGAATCATCTTAGTCAAGGTGCGCCCCACTTTCTGCCGCTTGGTCGTGCATTTGCTTCCGGTAGGCAACAATCTGGTCTTGAATCTTAGAATTGGTAATGCCCAGAATCTGCAGTGCCAACAGTGCCGCATTCTTGGCACCGGCAACTCCAATGGCAGTCGTAGCAACTGGAATCCCCGCCGGCATTTGAACAATTGACAAAAGGGAATCCATGCCGCCAAGGGCCCGAGTCTGGCCCGGAATCCCGATGACCGGCAGAGGCGTATTAGCAGCAATCATCCCCGGCAGGTGGGCGGCTCCACCGGCACAGGCAATGATGACCTTAGTTCCGTTAGCAACTGCATTCTTAGCAAAGGCGAACATTTCATCCGGCATCCGGTGGGCGGAGATCACGCCCTTGTCATAATCAACACCAAACTGATCGAGGATTTGGCAAGCCTCCTTAACCGTTGGCCAGTCTGACTTACTTCCCATTACCACACTAATCTGACTCATCATTGATTCCTCCTTAAACTGCTTTAAAGATAACAAAGCCGCCGGCCAACTTCAATGGTTTTATCGAACTTTTTTAATATTTATCAAGATATAGTTCGTGTTATTGGCAAGAAAAATAAAAGAGGAGCATCTCCGCACTCCTCTTTTAATCTAAATTTAGAACAAACCGGTGATCTTACCATCCGCGTCAATCGTCATGTTGACTGCGGCAGGGACCTTAGACAGTCCCGGCATGGTCATCATGTTTCCAGATAAGGCCACAATGAAGCCGGCCCCGAGCTTTGGTACAAATTCACGGATGTGGAAGGTAAAGCCTTCCGGTGCCCCCAGCAGGTTCTTATCATCGGTGAAGGAATACTGGGTCTTGGCGATGCAGACCGGCAGCTTGTCCCAGCCGAGCTCAGTGAACTGCTTGAGTTGGCGTTGGGCCTTGCGGCTGAATTCGACCTGCTTTGCGCCGTAGATCTTTGTGGCGATGGTCGTCACCTTCTCTTCCGGCGTGGCGTCTAGGCTGTAAAGCTCGTGGAAGTCATTGTCCTGCTCAGTCAGGCGGACAACTTCTTTGGCCAGGTCTTGGGTGCCGGCACCGCCCTTGGCCCAGGCGTCCGCCGTGACCACGTTGACCCCGAGCTGGCGGCAGTTGTCTTCGATCATCTGCAGTTCCGCCGGCGTATCGGTGACGAAGTGGTTGATCGCCACAACCAATGGAACTCCGTAGCGCTGCATGTTCTTAATGTGCCGGTTCAGGTTTGCCAACCCGGCCTTCAATTCTGGCAGGTGTTCTTCCTTTAAATCGGCCAGCTTGGCACCCCCGTTGTATTCCAGGGCCCGCACGGTGGCAACAATTACCACGGCATCAGGGTTCTTACCCAATACCCGCTGCTTGATATCCATGAACTTCTCTGCACCCAGGTCAGCACCGAAGCCGGCCTCCGTGACGGTGTAATCAGCCAACTGCAGGGCCGTCTTGGTAGCCAGGACACTGTTGCACCCGTGGGCGATGTTAGCAAACGGTCCCCCGTGGATGATCGTTGGCGTATGATCTAGGGTCTGGACCAGGTTCGGCTTGATGGCGTCCTTGAGCAGGATGGTGATTGCGTCGGCGAAGTGAAGCTGGTCAACCGTCACCGGCTGCTTGTCATAGGTGTAACCGACCACGATCCGGCCGACCCGCTTCTTCAAGTCCATTAGGTCGGTGGACAGGCACAAGATGGCCATCAATTCTGAGGCCGCGGTGATGTCAAAGCCGGTTTGCCGTGGAACTCCCTGCATGATGCCGCCCAGACCCGTAACCACATTGCGCAGGGCCCGGTCGTTAACGTCCTCGACCCGCTTCCAAATGATCCGGCGGGGGTCTAAGCCGAGTTCGTTGCCCCGCATGATGTAATTATCAACCAGGGCCGCCAGGGTGTTGTTGGCACTGGTCAGAGCGTGGAGGTCGCCGGTAAAGTGGAGGTTGATGTCTTCCATTGGGACTACCTGGCTATAACCACCACCAGTGGCGCCACCCTTGATCCCGAAGACTGGACCCATCGATGGTTCACGCATCGCGATGATGGTCTGATGGCCCAGCTGGTTCATGGCGTCCCCGAGACCGACCAGCACGGTTGACTTCCCCTCACCGGCCGGGGTTGGATTAATCGACGTCACCAGGACCAGCTTGTGTTTCTTATCCGGGTGGGCCTTGACGGGAAGTGTGATCTTGGCCTTGTACTTGCCATACTGCTCGATATCATCTTCGCCCAGGCCAATCTGGGCCGCAATTTCCTTGATCGGTTTCATTTCCGCGCGGTCGGCAATCTCAATATCAGTCATCATCGTTGGTTTCCTCCTTAAATTACGAACAAAAAGTTGAAAATATCATTTAATATAAGGACTTATCGCTAATATACTGTAATATTAGTGATAAGTAAAGGGTAATTTCCGAATTTTATTTTTTATTGCCGGAATTTATGGCAGCACGCCGTCGCAGCCGCGGGGCCTGATGAATCGACTTCACACCGAGGATATCCAATAGGAAGGTAAAGATCGGGACCCCAACGATCAATCCCCAGGTCCCCCAGAAATGTTCACCGACCAAGAGGACGATGAAGGTATAGAAGATCGGCAGGTCAGTCTGGCTCGACATGAACTTCGGGTTAAGCACGTAGGCTTCGAGAGCATGAATGATGATCACCATCACGATGATGTAGATAACATCTCGGATCCCGCCGACCGAATAGGCCACCAGACTGAGTGGGATTGTCGAAATGATCACCCCGGCCACGGGCACCAGGCTGAAGATGAAGACGATCAGGGCCAGGGCCAGGATCTGCGGCATCCTCATAAACAGCAGGCAGACCGTGGTAATGACGGTGTTGCAGATGGCGATGAAGAACTGGGCTTCCAGTACCACCCCGAAGGTATTGACGAACTTCTTACCAAAGTAGGCCAGGTCCTGGAAAAACCAGCCAAAGGTGCTATTCAAGAAGAGCTTCGAGAAGGTCGCCGTCTCCCGTAGATCCAGAGCAAAGAAGAAGCTCAGGATAAAGGACAGGAAGAAGGTCACCGTAATGGCGCCGATACTGGTCAGGGCACTGATGGCAAAGCTGACTCCGTGTTTGACCTGGGCCATGATCGTCGACCAGCTGACGTACTGGTTGATGTAATGGTAGAGCACCGTTGCGTCTCGACTGCTGTAAAACTTGATGACCGAGTTGACCATCTTGACTACTTGGTGCACCAGTACAGGTAGGTACCTAGTCACGCCGAAGTACAGGAGCATCAACAGCACCAGGTAGGTCAGGATCACCAGTAATTTGGTCGAAAAACGCGGTAACCACCGCTGAACAAAGTGAACCCAGCTCACCACGATGAAGGTCAGGATGAAGGTGAACAGGATCATGTTCATCATTGACCGCATCATCCATAATACAAATACAATTAACAGCAAAACAGCAAAGCGGCGAAGCTCCACATTCTTGATGAAGCGGTGCCAGGCATCAGTCACATTAATCATCACCCTTCAAAAATTTAATAAACTTATCTAATTCTAATCCTAAACGGGCAATTTCAGCAACGTTTTGACCTGGTTGTTCTATTTAGTTACGACCCCAAAAGTTGAGTGTTATAATAGGGGCATTATTTGAGAAAGAAGGATGCTTTTAATGTTAGAAAAGACGTTCTACAAGTCACTGCTAAGCCACTCGTTCAACATCCCGGTCAAGATCATCTTCTGGGATGGTTCGAGTGTCGTTTACGGTGACGGCGAACCCGAGGTTACCATCACGTTCAAGGAGAAGATCCCGATTCGTGACATCACGAAGAACGCCTCAATCGCACTTGGGGAAGCCTACATGGATGGCAAGATCGAAATCCAGGGCAGCATCCAAAAATTGATTGAATCCGCCTACGAGAGTGCTGGCAGTTTCATGCGCAGTTCCAAGTTCCGGAAATTCCTGCCAAAACAAGGCCACTCCGAGAAGGAAAGTGAAACCGACGTGCAGAGCCACTACGATGTCGGCAACGACTTCTACAAGCTCTGGCTCGATGACACGATGACCTACTCCTGCGCCTACTTCACCGGTGACAACCACGATGACCTGACCAAGGCCCAGGAAGACAAGGTCCACCACATCTTAAAGAAGCTTAACCCGAAGCCTGGCAAGACCTTCTTGGACATCGGCTGCGGCTGGGGTACCCTGATGCTGACGGCGGCCAAGGAATACGGCCTGAAGGTTACCGGGGTGACCCTGAGCGAGGAACAGTACCGCTTCGTCCAGGAACAGATCAAAAAGGACGGCTTAGAAGACGTGGCCGAAGTCAAGCTGGTCGACTACCGGGAACTCGGTGACCGCCAGTGGGATTACATCACCTCTGTCGGGATGTTTGAACACGTCGGCAAGGAAAACCTCGGCCTCTACTTCAAGGACATCCAACGTTACCTCAAAGACGACGGGGTTGCTTTGATCCACGGAATCACTCGGCAACAGGGCGGGGCCTATAACGGCTGGATCAACAAGTACATCTTCCCCGGTGGCTACGTTCCCGGCCTGGTGGAAATGGTTCAGCACATTGAAGAAAACAACATGCAGATTGCCGACATCGAAATGCTGCGCCGCCACTATCAGCGGACTCTGGAGATCTGGGACGCGAACTTCAACGCCCACCGCAACCAGATCCAGGACATGATGGGTGAACGTTTCACCCGGATGTGGGACCTTTACCTGCAGGCTTGCGCTGCCTCATTCGAGTCCGGCAACATCGACGTGATCCAATACCTGATCACCAAGGGAGCCTCCGGCAAGAACCTGCCGATGACCCGCGACTACATGACTAAGTAAGGCTAAATTACAACGACCCGCAAAGCATAATACTTTGCGGGTCGTTTTTTATTATTCAAATCTCAGTTGGCCCGGCGCTTAGGACTCTTCCAGGTCCCTTTGCCAAAGCCGAGAATGGTCCGGACTGCCTTGTGGAAAGTGATGATGATGGTCAAGGGGTTGACCACCCAGGTAAAGAGCAGGTAAACCGGTGAAAATAGGATGTAACGCAACTTGGTCCCATGGAAGTCGAGGATCAGGGCCGCCAACACCTGAAAGAGACCGGCGATCAGCTGGAAGGTTACGAAGATCATGCTCATCACCAGCCCGTGGAAGATCCGTTCGTAGTTGCCGACCCCGAAGTAGTAGAGCATCAGCAGGATGAAAACCACCGTCGTGATGACGAAGAAGAACGACCAGACCAAGGAAAAAGTCGTGTCGAGTACCATCGGGAGAATGTAGCGATTGCGCCAGGGGCGGGCAAAGGTCCGGGTGAAGTTAGTCAGCCAGACCTCGGTTCCTCCTTGTGCCCAGCGGTTCCGCTGCCGAAAAAGGTCGTGAACCGTCTCGGGGACGTTCATGTGAAAGACAATGTCGGGCGCAAAGCGCGGCACGACGTTCATGAAGGTGTGGTCCCAAGCAATGCTGATGTCTTCCGTGGCCCGGTCCTGCCGAAAGCCGCCCGCATTGATCAAGAAGCGTTTCCGGTACATCGTGTTAGCCCCGCTGTAGGCGTACATGGTGTTGTTGATTGCCGTCTGACTCCGCTTGATGATACCGACGATGCTAGAAAACTCAACGGTCTGGGACTTCCCCAGCAAGGTGGTGCGGTTGTAAACGTCCATGTTGGCGGTCACCGCCGCGTAGTTGACCCCGCGCGGACTCATGAAGTAGCGCATGTACTTGACCAGGGCGTCCGGCTCCGGGAGGGTATCCGCGTCGTTGCTCAAGATGTATTCACCCCGGGCAAAGAACATCCCCACGTTAAAGGCGTGGGCCTTCCCCTGGTTGTCGTCAATCCGAACAACCCGGAGGCGGGGATTGGTCTTCTGCAGGCGCTTTAGGATCGCCGGAGTCTGGTCGGTGCTCCCGTCGTCCATCACCAGGACCTCATAGTGATCATAGTTGAGGTCGTGAAGGAGGTAGTCGAGGGTGCTCTCGATGATGACTTCCTCGTTGTGGGCCGGAACCATGATCGTGATGAAGGGGTGGGTCGTTAGCTCATCCCGGCTGGCCAGTTCGTCGTCGCGCTTGCGAAAGATCGTGTAGGCGACTGCGCCCCAGAACCAGTACAGCGCCCCGATGATCGGGTAGATGCACAAAATCAGGGTGACCACCAACAGGGCGATCGTCCAGGGATCGTGGCCCAGTTGCAGGCCATTAATAATATTGGTAATCAATTCTGTCCCTCCTCACGTTGCTGAACCGCACTTCGTAACTCGTCCTTGGTAAAGTTCTGCTCCGGTTTGACTTCGTAGTAACGGACCGTGTGCCGGGCGTGGCGGGTCCCAAAGTGTTTAACCGCCAGCTGCCGGGCCAAAATGACCTGGCGGGTGCTCTCCTGTTGATCATACTGCGGGGTCTTCTCCAGTACCCGCTTCCGGCGCCGGTTCTGAACGGCCCCGACCAGCAGGCAAAAGATGGCCGTGACCACCCCAATGATGACCAGTAAAACGATCAACAGGTCCAGCTCGCCGAAGCCCTCCCGGTAGTGCCAGAAGAAGAAGCCCCGCCGGCCGTTAGTGACGTAGGCCAGGTAGGTGCCCAGCGTAATCACACACGGCGTCAATAGGACCAGCCAACAGAGGAGGGCCACCAGTGTCTGCCAAATCTTGCGCACCCAGTGACGACGGGCAAAGTAGTCATCCTGATAGGCGATTCCCTGCTTATCATTATTTTTAATTTCCAATTATTCCATCCCCAATCCAAGATTGCCCAAACGCTTCACAGTATAGCACTTTCGGGGACTAAAACGAAAAAAGCCACCGGGAATGATGACTTTTTTGAGATCTATTTTAGTACTTAGTCTTGGTGGGCATTGCTCCACTTGACCGGATCTTCGCGCCACTGTTGGAGAGATTTCAAGTGGTCAGCGCTGATCTGGTCGGTCGCCTTGGCTTCCTTAATCAAGGTCGTGTAGTCGGTAACGGCGAAGTACTTCAGGTCGTTGGCCAGGAAGTTCTGTTCCGCCGCCTGGAGCTGGTAGGTGAAGACGGCAACCACGCCGATGACCTGGGCACCAGTGTTGTTGATTGCCCGGACAGCATTGAGGACACTGCCGCCGGTGGAGATCAAGTCGTCGATCACCACGACCTTCTGACCCGGCTTGAGGGCCCCTTCAACCTGGTGTCCCTGGCCGTGGTCCTTCGGCTTCGACCGAACGTAAACCATCGGCAGACCCATCTCCTGGGCAACCCAGGCCGCGTGAGGAATCCCGGCCGTGGCGGTCCCGGCGATGACGTCCGCATCCGCAAAGTGGAGGTTGATCTGCTCTTCCATCCCGTTATAGATCGCTTGGCGAACATCCGGGTAGGAAATCGTCAGGCGGTTATCCGTGTAGATGGGCGCCTTCAGCCCGCTTGCCCACGTGTAAGGCTTGTCGGGGCTCAGGGTAACCGCATGAATGTCTAATAATGCCTTAGCAACTCTTTGTGAATAAGTCATAATTATTTTTCCTCCTCATTTGCTAAAAATGCTTGCTGAATCTGCTGGTATGCCGC
>NZ_JBJEEM010000072.1:21154-26543 GCF_051873075.1 Limosilactobacillus sp.
GAAAGGTCAACGTGCTGTTGATCATGCAGAATTTCATCATCGATCGAGGTCAGCTGGGTGATCGCCAACAACTTGGCTGGCTTAACCCCTGCCTGAACCGCGCCCTCTTCCAAGCCGGCCAGGCCCGCCGTCAGCATCTCGGTGCCGCCCGCCGCGTGGATGGTAGTGAAGTCAATGCCGAGCCGGCCGATCGCGGCCATTGCCCGGTGCACCGTGTTGGGAATGTCGTAGAGCTTCAGGTCGAGAAAGATCTTGAAGCCGCGCTTCTGGGCTTCTTTGACGATCTCCTGACCCAAGCCGTAGTACATCTCCATGCCGATCTTGACAATCGGCTTCGGGGTCACATCGAGTTCTTCGAATAACTTGACCGCTTCTTCCTTTGTGGCAACATCAATTGCGACCATTGGTACATAGCGTTTCAAAACTTTACCTCCCATAGGTCCGTTAATTTCTCAATCCCGTACTTATCCATCGTCAACGGCAGTTCCGCCGCAATCTTCGGCAGGGCCAGCGGATCGTGGAAGCTGGCCGCGCCAACCTCGACCGCGTTAGCCCCGGCCATCATGAACTCCAGGACATCCTCGGCACTCTCGATTCCGCCCACACCGATAATTGGAATCTTTGAGATGCTGCGAACCTGGTGAATCATCCGCAAGGCCATTGGCTTCAGTGCTGGACCGGACAGCCCGCCCGTCACGTTCGCCAGGACTGGCCGCCGGGTCTTCAGGTTGATGCTCAATCCGGTCAGGGTGTTAATCATCACCAGACCGTTGGCACCACCCCGTTCGGCCGCCTGGGCCAGGGGCACGATGTTGGTTACGTTTGGCGTTAATTTGACATAGACCGGCACCCCGTGGGCAGCAGCGACTACCTGCTTGACCAGCGGCTCCAAGACTGCCGGATCGGTCCCCATTGCCAGGCCGCCATGCTTGACGTTTGGGCAGGAGACATTCAGCTCCAGGGCGTTAATCCCGCCCCCGATCGTCAGCTTATCAGTCACCGCCACGTACTCGTTGTTGGAGAAACCGGCCACACTGGCGATCACCGGCAACTTAGGATAATTAACCTGCAGCCAAGGTATTTTTTCGTCCACTACTCGTTGGACCCCAACGTTTTGCAGGCCGTTAGCGTTCAGCCAGCCGGCACTCGTCTGGCAGACCCGGGGCCGCGGGTTACCCGAGCGTGGGTGCAGGGTGGTCGACTTCATCACCAACGAACCTAGGCGGTTAAGGTCGTAGTTGCCGGCGATTTCCTGCCCGTATCCGCAGGTGCCGCTGGCGGCAATCACCGGGTTTTTCAGGGACAAACCCGGCAGTTCGACGGCCAATCGTTGTTCTTCGTTCATTCTGCATCCTCCCGATCATAGACCATTTTGCCATCAACAAATGTTTTCACGGTCGCCCCGTAGACTTGCTCGCCGACAAACGGGGTGTTGTGCCCCTTGGAGAAGAACTGGTCCTCCTTGATCGTCGTCTGGTGGTCAATGTCAAAGACCGCAATGTCGGCGGCATCGCCAACCCGGAGCTGACCCGCATCACTCAGTTTGAACACCCGGCACGGAGCACCGCTCAGCCAGTCAATCAGCTGGCCCAGGGTGAAGATGCCGTTCTTGACGTAGCGGGTGTAGAGCAGGGCAAAGGCCGTTTCGCTACCAACGATGCCGTTCGGCGAGGCCAGAAAGCCCTGGTGCTTCTCTTCGTCCGTGTGCGGCGCGTGGTCGGTCGCGATGCAATCGATGGTGCCGTCGAGCAGGCCGGCCAGGCAGGCCTCCTGATCTTCTCGGCTCCGTAGCGGCGGATTCATCTTGTATTCCGCGTCGTCGTCCGGAATGTCCGCATCGGCCAGCAGGAGGTGGTGCGGGGTCACTTCACAGGTAACGTTGATCCCCAATTGCTTGGCGTGCCGGACCAGTTCGATACTCTCCTTGGTCGAAACGTGGCAGACGTGGTAATGGGCCCCGGTCGCCTGAGCGATCACGATGTTGCGCGCAATCTGCGCCGTCTCGCTGATCTTCGGCATCCCAGGCAATCCCATCTTCTGGGCAACCGGTCCGTCATTGATAACCCCACCGTTGGCCAGCTGATTATCCTGGGCGTGGTCACACATCGGCAGGTCATACTTGGCAAGCTGCTGCATGGCCCGGTAGACGACGCTGGCATCTTGGATTCCAGCCCCGTCGTCACTGAAGAGGCGGGCCCCAGCGGCATACTGGGCGGCAACATCGACCGGTTCCTTTCCTGCCCGGCCTTTGGTGACTGGCGAATACTGGATGATCTTGATCGCGCCATCCTTGGCATTCCGGGCCTCCTGGGCGTGGAAGCGTTCGGGTGTGTCACAGGTTGGTTTCAGGTTGGCCATTGCTCCGATCGTGGTGAAGCCGCCACGGGCCGCAGCCCGGCTCCCCGTCGCAATGGTTTCCTTGTTGGTGTATCCCGGTTCGCGCAGGTGCACGTGGATGTCAACCAACCCGGGAGTGATCAGGTTATCGTCCAGGTCAATCACCCGGGCATCGTCCCCAGCATCAAGATCGGTGCCGATCGCTTTGATTTTGCCGTCTTCAATCAGGACGTCACAGTCCACCAGTTGTTCACCGACTAGTCGCCGGCCGTTCTTCAGTAGGGTTTGACTCATGATAGTCCCCCCGTCTTACATAATGCCCTTGTAGCGCAGAATCCGGCTCAGGATTGCCATCCGAACGAAGACCCCGTTTTGCATCTGACGGAAGATCCGAGAGTTTGGTGCCTCAACCAGGTCACTGTCGATTTCGACACCCCGGTTAACCGGTGCCGGGTGCATGATGATGGCCCCCTTCTTCATCTTGTTATAACGTTCCTTGGTCAGGCCGTATTGCTGGTGGTACTTCTCGGCGTCGAATGCGCCGTTTTCCGCACCAGACAGCCGTTCGTTCTGGACCCGAAGCAGGTTGACTACATCCATTTCGGGAAGCAGTTCGTCGAAGTCGCCAAAGGTTCCGTATTGGGCCAGTTCGTCGTCGTACCATTCCTGAGGACCGGCGAAGTAGACCTTAGCGCCCAACCGGTTGAGCATCATGGCGTTGGAGTGAGCAACGCGGGAGTGGGACAGGTCACCGATGATCAGTACCTTGAGGCCCTTGAAATTACCGAATTCTTCGTGGATCGTCATCATGTCGAGCATGCATTGGGATGGGTGCTGGCCACTGCCGTCCCCACCGTTGGCAATCCCGATCTTGAGACCAGGGTGCTTGATCAGTTCCTTGTAGTACTCGTTTTCGGGGTGGCGGATGACGGCGATGTCAACCCCGATTGATTCCATCGTCTTAACGGTGTCGTAGAGGCTTTCCCCCTTCTTAACCGAGCTGGTCCCCGCTTCAAACTGCATCACGTGCATGCCCAGCTTCATCTCGGCCATCTGGAAGCTGGTCTTGGTCCGGGTCGAATTTTCGAAGAAGAGGTTGGCGGCGAAGGCTGGCCGGGTCAGTTCGGCCTTCTTGCCGTGCTTGTATTCCTCGGCCTCGTTGATCAGGTCCAGGGCATCCTCAGCATCCATGTCGGCAACAGTCACAACGTTTGGTTGAATTCGTTCAGTACTAATCATCAAATAGATCTCCTTTTTTCTTTGCATAAGTAACAAAAGCAGCGTCAACCGATCCAGTCTCCCTGGTTTGCGGTCACGCTGCTTTTCGTGTTTTTTGCTTATGTTTAGATAGGCTGAAAACACTGCACCGATTCTGCTCTCACGGGAGACAATTAAATGGCTCAGTTCTTTCAAAAATACCTATTTGATTAAGTGGGCGCCCCCTCTTTGGCACCTATGATTTGGCCCGGGAAATTCTGCACAAAAACGGCCTCCTCAGTGGTGCACTAAGAAGGCCGAGTTTATTCTAACGCTCAATTAAATCCTTCCTAGCCTCGCTGGACTAAGTTAAAGGTATTTCGATTGCCAATAATACTAGCCGCTTTCCATCGGCTTGTCAACACTCATTGTCAACTTTTTCACGTTTTTCAAAGAAAAAAGCTGGAGGAAAATGAATTTCCATCCAGCCATACTAGTTCTTAAATTTTTTAGATAAATCGCAGGAAACCATCGGCTAGTCTCGCGACGAAGCGCTCTAATGCTTTTACCGCTCAGGTTATACTACCATACTCAACAGCCAGACCGCGACCAGGCCGCCGATGACCGACATCGACATCGACCGGGTGAAGTAGGCAATGATCATTACGACGAACGCCGCCAAAATCTGTTCGACGTGGCCAAACGGAACGAAGTGGTAACCCTCCGTCGTCACGAAGATTCCCTTCACGATCAGCGCGGTAAAGAGGCTGACGGGAACATACTTCATCCATTCGTTAAACCACTCTGGGATCTTCCGGGTTGAGAAGAACAAAATTGGGAAGTACCGTGGAATAAATGCCGCAAATGCTGCAAAAATAATGACAATGATATGATACAAGGTTTTACTGTTACCAGTATCGGAAATTAATAAAGGTAAATTACTAAATAACTGTTCCATACCTAGTCTCCACTAATCATCATGCTCGGACGGGGATTTTTCTTGACGATCCTCATCCAGCTGCTGTCTAACTTTCTTCATCTCACGCCGTTCCTGCTGGTCTTCCACCGTAATTCGAGTAGCCATTGGCCGGAAGAGCTTGGTCAGGAACCAGTTGCTGTCGGGATCCTTGCTATGCTTGCGAACCGCGTTTTCAATCAAGAACCCGGTGAAGGAGGCGATCAGAGTTGCGATCACAATCCCCAGGGTACTCTTGGTCAACACCAGGAAGAAGACGGCCAGGACCGCCGAAAACAGGCAGATTAAAAGCGTCAGGTGGTTGCGAACCTGCATTACGACCATGTACAAGAACAAGGCCGTCAATGCGAAGTCGACCACTTCTAGGTTGATCGAAACCGCACTACCGATCAGGCTTCCCACCATGTTGGCCACGGACCAGGAGAGCAGGGAGTAATGTTCCACCAGCAGACCGTCTTTTGGGGTCCACTTCTTATCAGTCGCAAACTTAAGGTAGTTCACCGCGTAGTTTTCGTCGTTCATTGAGACGGCAAACAGCCAGATGAAGTGTTGTGATTCATTTTTGATGTATTTAGAAAGACTGGACCCCAGGAGCGCGTAACGCAACTCCAAGAAGAATAGGGTCACAAAAATTGACGTTAACGGTGCGTGAATCGTCAGTAACGAAGCTAAAATAAACTGAGCACCGCCAGAGAAAACCACGATCGATACCACAAGGGTCATTATAAAGTTAAAGCCCGCTGCGTGTAATAAAATTCCACAAGCCAATCCGATTGGAATATAGCTAAGGCAGAGCGGCATTGCAATGCCCAAGACTTCTAGCCATCGTGCTTTTTCTGGATTTATTTGCGCTTTAGCCACAGAATTTCCTCCAATTAT
>NZ_JBJEEM010000073.1:0-5422 GCF_051873075.1 Limosilactobacillus sp.
ATCTTCAAGCTGATTGGTAAGGATATGAGTAACCCTCGTGACTATAACGAAGTGAAGCGTCACGTTGCTGCCCGGAACAATCGCCTTGTTGCTGGGTGGGGGAAGCAGAATGATCTATTTAAGGCCAGTGAGTATATCAACGGAAGCCTATATAGCGGTGACCAACGGCTAGATTTCTCGTTCAAGAACTGGCAGACAGATATGCAACCGCAAAACGTGGCGGGTGCTAAGTCTGTTGGTAACAAGTGCTATGTTCTGGCTAAAAAGATGATCAACCAGCCTATGAAGGTGCTGCTTAGTGGCCCTCCTGGGACTGGTAAGACGTCGCTGGCAATGGCGATCCTTAACTACTTAGCTGGTGAAGGCTTCACTGTTATGACTGTATCAACAATGGAACTTCAACATCTGCTAGATAGTAGTTACAAGGCTGAAGACGCTAAAGATAAGCTCGACTACACCGAGAAGCTGATGAAGACTGCCGATGTTCTGCTCTTAGATGACCTGGGCACAGAAGGCGGTATGAAACACGACATCCAACCAGTGCGGAAGACTATGCAGGAGCTAATGTTTCGGGTGGCCAACGCCCGGCTGGACTTAAAACGCAATGAGCCTGTGCACTCAATCATCGTGACGACTAACTGCACGACAGATGAGCTGGCACAGATGTACAACGAGAAGATTATTAGTCGGCTAGTCCCACATAATCGGCAGCAGATTGTCGACTTTAATGGACTACAAGACGTTAGAAAGTAGGCACGATTATGGAAATGAGCAATCACGAACTTGATTTGATGAACTACATCAACAGCAATCTGCACCCATTATGTGCGATTTATGAGCCGGGGTATGGAGTAGCTATCTATCCCTCTGCTGATGCAGAAGCAATCGACACTAAGCGCCTAAACTACGCTGTGGAGGTCAGAGATGACGACACTGACATGGCCCTGTTAATTTACAGTGGCTTTAACAGCGACAGGATTGGCGACATTGATGAAGAAGTGTGGTGCCGACTTTATGAGAAACTGGAAAAGTTTGTTATAGAGAATCTGTTGAGAGAAGCGAAGAGAATGGAAGACAAGCTGAATGCTTAAGTTGACGTTCAATTTCCCACCAGTTGCCCAGGCACGGCCAAGAGCTAGGCGGTACAAGCGCGGAATTATTCTATATGATCTCGAACGGGTACACGTTTACAAGGCTCAGCTAGCCCAGAGCGCCCGGTTTATGTATCACGGTGAGCCACTAACTGGTGCGCTCAAAGTGACGATCAGATTCTACCGAGCTATTCAGAAGAGTGAGTCGAAGAAACGGCACCGCCTGAAAGCCCTGGGAGCTATCAGGCCAACGAAGAAGCCAGACCTGGACAATTACATAAAATCGACCCTGGACGGCTTAAACAGCGTCCTGTGGGCTGATGATAACGAGATAGTTGAACTACACACATACAAGTACTACTCAGACGATCCTAGGATCGAGATCGAAGTGGAGGAGATTAACGATGAAAACAAGTGAATTTGTACAAAAATTAATGGCTTTAACTTGGGTAACAGTGAGCGAATCTAATGGGCTGGATGACAATCCTGCTGTTGACATTGTTGGTATTCCGTACGGTGGATTTATTGTTAGAGTCCCTACTAATGCTACGACTTGGCTTTCTGTTGTGAAGAAAGGCAGTCCTACTAACTTTTCCACTTTTCAGCAAGAAGGATTATCCAATCTGATTAGCGAGTACTTAGCAACGCCAGTTGATGAGCGGCAGGAAGAGAAGAAATACACGGTGCGAGTTGCACCTGGTAAATTTGGCCTGCTTAATTACAATGACGGAACAGGGGTCTTTATGGTTGATGACATCCTTGAGGACGGCGCTTGGGCAACCCGCTTCACTCACGGCAAGATTGAGGACTTTAAGAAGCGCAATGATTTAGCGATCGATTGGGATAAGGCAATTATCGAACCTGCGGAGGACGACGAAGATGAAAACTAAATTACTTATACTGCCAGTGGCTATGATGATGGGCTTAGCAGTGTCGGCACCAGTCAGCGCTGACACTACTAGCTCAACACCAACACGGGTAGAGATTGAAGCACAGGGTAATCAGAGGATTCAGTCCCTCTGGAACCAGTACCAGCAAGCATTACAGGAACGTGAAAACGCCTGGGAAGAGAGCAAGGGTAATCGATTCACGCCTGCTTATATCACCGCAGACGCTAAGGCTGGTGCTATCTACCAGGAATGGCTACGGGCGCAAACTCAGTTGGGTGATAACCTGCACAACTATGATGTTGACCAGTGGCAGAAAGAACAGGATCAGCAACAGGCCAATCAGCCTGACCAGCCTAGTCAGCAGCCACAACAGAATCAGCAGGCAACGGCTACCCAGGCAAGTCAGGCCAGCCAGGCTAGCTCAGACCAACCGCAAGTGGAAGCCACGAAGACCGATCAGCCACAGGCGAAGGCTTCTATTGCCCAGCCTAGCCAGCAGGTGAATGTAGAGCCTAAGAGTACTACTCACAGCCCACAGCAAGCTACGACAAGGCGGGTAAGCGACAAGACAGCCAACTTGCCAGCACAAAATAAAAAGCCCGTACAGAACAGCACGGAGCAAAATACGAAGCAAGCTGAATTACCACAGACAGGTAACGCCAACCCACTTGCCGCTGTCGGAGCGCTATTGCTTGCCTTCTGGACAGCCCTGACCGGTGTCTGGAAACGCTTATGACACTCGAAGAAGTGCTGGAAGCTGAGCGCAACGGCTGGCTAGTCGAGGGTGATCTTGGGCTGTGTAAGATATGCAGTCATAAGCACGAAGGGCCAGATCGGAATTTCGTCTTCTATGTCCAGAGGCAGACGTTGGGTGTGCCGTTCAGCAAGATAGACGTTGATCTGCAAACGGTGATGGCAATGCGGAGGGTGGAGAATGGATAACTTTGTTGAAAAACTGATGTACACATTATTTACACTATTGGTGCTAGCAGCTATCTTACTAGGGGTCAGTAGCGCTTGCTTACTACTGCTATATATTTGGAAAGCTGTTTTGGGATTCTTTATGTAGCAAAAAAGGCGCTCACTAGGAACGCCCTCTGAGATATAAATAAAACCAAATTCATTATATCACTTTGGGGGTTTCGTTGTGAGTAAGGAAGAAGTCATATTCGACAGTACACTAGACGTTGATAAAACGATTAAAAACGTGAAGCATTTTTTTGGTGTAGATTATCCCGCTGCTAAGCGCAGAGCAAAATGGAATTTATCTGTGATCAGTTCACCATCGTTTGATGGTATGCCAAAGGGAACACCATATGGAAATGTGATGGAAAATAAGCTGATTAATCGTGCTTATTGTCGGCAGGTAGTTAAAGCAGTGCCGCTAGTGATCGACGATTGTTCGCGATGGAGCAGAGCAATTTTGACCACATTGTATATCGATGGGCATGACGATAGCTACTGTATCAACTCATTGCCATATCAGGAGAACTGGTACTACAAGAAGCTGAAGCCAAAGGCACTCATTGAGTTTGCTGAGATTTATCCGATCGAGGAACTCATGGTATTCAAAAAAATACAGTAAGAGTACAGTTTCTGTACAGTAACTGTACAGGCACTATACGATAAACGGGGTTAATCTAGTAGTGTCGAAAATGACTTGAAACCCTTACGACCTGGGTAACGTCGTTAAAAGGCCTTAGCTCCTATGAACTAAATTTAGTAAATTACTCAGACGTGAGAACGTAGACGTTGCGTATACTCACAAGCAACTCAGATCTACGTTGACGTTAGTGCGGAAAGCAGGAAGACGGGAGACCGCAAGCCGGCACGATGGTGGCAGGGACCATAATCCGCGTTGAGACTATCAATTCATCCAATTTACAGTGCGAGAATTGCTTCAATAGATGGGTCTTCTCCTTTTGAAAAAATTAAAGTTATGTTTAGTCATTATTACTTCCAATTGATAGTCTCACAGCCGTGCTGGTAGCAGCAGAAGAGTACGTGACCTAACTCGACGGCTAGAGGATCACAACAATCTAGGACAGCATCTTCGCTACAGGCGTTCGCGGAAAAGTTCGACCGGGTGCGGGGATGCAAGTCCTGATTATGCTGACGTGGGCCGATGGCAGGCCACTGACTTCTATACGAGCATCTGCGTCAGAGAAGGCGGTTCGATTCCGTCCGTCAGCATTAGGCCAGACATAATATCAAAGGAGCTGAAAAGCACCTACTTTACTTTTTTAACACGCTGGCCTATAAATCACCCGAGCTCAGTCATAATGGCTGGGCTTTTTTAGTACAAGGAGAATTAAATGAAAAGCAGGTTTAGCACAGGTGGAATTAATGTATCCGCAGATGAGACATATAATTACATCCATCCTTATATTGATCCGAAACCGTTGTATTTAGTAAAGGAGAGCCAACGAATGAATAAACAGAAGGTAGTTATCAAATTATTAGAAGAGCGAACTTCGCTTGACGTAAAGCGTATCAAGTTGAAATGCTTTATAAAATCCGCGGATTTTAATAATGCTTCAGAACATCAGCGAAGAATGCTTCGCTTGCAGCAGGAAACGATGGATGTTTATAGCAAGATATTAAATAACAGGATCGAAGATTTGCTTGGGGACCTGTATTATGAAACACACTAAGAATTGGGGAACAGTTAGTGGCAATGCTGAGCTATATATGCTTAACCATGCTGAACATACCTATGAGTCATTGAACAAAGTGAGGCGATCACATGCCAAGGTATCGCAGGTGCAGACAACCAGGGTGTCACGCGATGGTTCAGCTGCCGGACCACTATTGCACTAAGCATTATGAACATGAAGCAGAGTACCTAGCCAATCGACAGCGTTGGGCACGGGCACGTGGCAAGCAGTACCAGCACAAGTACAACCACGTCACTAGATATCGTAACGATGTTAAGAGTGAACAGTACAACTTCTATCGCACAGCAACGTGGGTGCGCTTAAGAAAGCAAGTACTCGATCGTGATCACTATGTCTGCCGGTACTGTGGTCAACCTAACAGCCGAACTGTCGATCACGTTGTGCCAATTGAATTTGATCAAGCAAGCAAAGCAGACATCAATAACCTTGCAACGATCTGTCGACGATGCCACCGAGCTAAGACTGAGTGGGAGCAATCCTACTATGGTACTGGTCAAGGTCACCATCGTCAGGATGTCCCTGAAATTAGAGATATCTCGACCATCCGGCGATTGATGAAAAAATAATTTTTTCGCAAATTTTTTCAAAAAAATATTTTTTGAGCAGAGGATTTTATCCCCCGCCCCCATGCCAGTGCCAAAAAGAGCGCACACATTTCAATCTTCTCGCTCGCAAACGGTATTTTTGCAATTTTTGCCCCAGGGGGGCTAATCACGATGAAAGGAGGCCCATTTAATGACGAAAAAGGTCTATTTTAAGCAGA
>NZ_JBJEEM010000074.1:0-26242 GCF_051873075.1 Limosilactobacillus sp.
TATTAGTGCCAGATGTGGTTAACAATATACTGGGCATTTTCCGGATCGGCCCGCATCCGTTCGATGGTGCCGTTGATCTTGGTTGCCAGGTTTTGGTTCGCCCAAGTGGTTGACTGGGTCAGCAACTGGTTGTTGCGGGCCTGGATATTATTAAGCCCGCTGTTGAAGGCGTCCGCGTCCTGGAACTCCGTGTACTGACTAGCCAGCTTGTTGAGCTCGGCGACCAGGTTATTCAATTCCGCCCCAACTTCGGTCCCCGCGGCGGTGCTTAAAGGATCATCGTAGGATAGTTCGTCATCGGTAGATGAATTATCTTGGCCACTGGTTGTGGTCCCTTGGCCAGGAGCGGTGGTGGTGGAACCTGAACTATTACTGCCAGTAGCCGGGGAAGTGGCACTGCTTGGTTCCTGCTCCTTTGTGGCTGGTGAATTGTTGGCGTCCGTAGCTTTTTCTGCCTGGTCAGCACTCTTGGATTCCTTTTTATCCGCCGCTTTCTTTTTCACTTTCTTGGATGTGGCGGTTTGAGGTTCGGCAGTGTCCTTACTCGTGCCGGGCCGCATGATTCCCCATGTTCCTAAGACCAGTGCCAGAACGGCTAAAGCACCGATTAGCCACCATGACCAACGGCGGCGGTGATTTTTTCTTCTCATCTTCCTTCTCCTTAATAATCTTGTATCCGTTTTCTTGCTAGCTAAATTATATCATGGGAATTATGGATACGGTGGTAAGGAAAAGTTTAATTTGATAAAGAAATGGTTATGGCACGAATAAGTGATTTGCCATGATATTAGAGAAAACTCATTTTAAAAGTAAAACGGAATAGCAGTCGCAATATTGTATCAACGGGATGAAAATAACTTTTCGAAGGCGTTGAAAAAGACTGTTGACAAATTCTAGCCTGTGAAGTAAATTAAAATACAATTAAATGATGATTATAAAACACGTTGAAAAGAAGAGTAGCGATTGGCAAATGACCAGAGAGTTCCCGGCTGGTGTGAGGGGATGATTTACCAACGGTGAAAATCACTTTGAGTGCCAGGATGAAAGATAGTAATCCGCGGTGGGAGCAGCCCATTACAGCTGCCGTGTTTAGTGCAGGAGTATTGAACATTTGAGGTCAGTGGTGTGAATTACTGGCGAACAAAGGTGGTAACACGCAGAAGCGTCCTTAGGTTGAGCAATTAACCTGGGGACGTTTTTTTATAGTCATTAAATCTTTAACAAATAAGGAGTGGCGTTATTATGAAGTTTACAATCGTTGGTGCTGGGGCAATGGGGCTCCGCTTTGGTGTATTATTGCAGGAAGCCGGGAATGAAGTGGATTTCGTTGAAGGCTGGCAACCACACTATGACAAGATGAAAGAACAGGGTGGTGTCTACGTTACCCGGGAACACCAAAACAGACACCTGGTTCCGGTGAACGTTTATACCCCAGAAGAATATACGGCGACGGACGCCGACTTCGTGTTTTTTGAATTGAAACAAATGCAGCTGGATGATATGCTGCAGCGGTGCCAGCACTTCTTCAAGGACCAATATGCCCTGACCGCGATGAACGGGATGGGGCACGTTGAAAAGCTATTGAAGTATTTCCCAAAGGAGAAGCTGGTGGCCGGGACCGCACTGGTTGCCACTATTTTGACCGGACCCGGCGAGGTCGAGTTCGTTGGTAAGCCGGGCGTGGGAACCACCAACTGGGCAAACTACACGGAACACTCCGATGCCAAGACCACGGAATTGATGGCCGAACTAAAGAAGGCCAATTTTAACCCGTCACTGAAGGATAATTTCATGGGGACCCTGATGGCCAAGGTCGTCTTTAATTCGGTGGTAAACACCCTGTGTACAATGTTTGAAATCACGATGGGCGAATACGCTAACTTTGCCAAGGCGGATGAACTTTCCCGTCAACTGATCGACGAAGCCTATGATGTGTGTGAACGGGCCGGTGTCCAGCTGGTCAATACACGGGCGGAAGAACTGGCGAGTGTCGATTATGTCTCTAAGGTCGGGAATCCTCACCACTATCCGTCGATGTACCAGGATATGAGTCATAATCGGCCCGTTGAAGTCGATTACATCAATGGTTACTTTGTTAAATTGGGTCGGAAATATCATTACGAAGCCAAGACCCATGCGTTTGTTACCAACCTGGTCCACCTGGCGGAGGCAACCAGGGAAGGGAAATAAAGTTGGCTGCGGGGATGAAAAAGGCGTTGTGCGAAATCTGTGAATTTCGCGCAGCGCCTTTTTCTTTTGGGGATAATGATGATTACTTCTCGCCGTTTGCCTTGTTGACCGCATCGATCACGCCGAAGCGGAAGCCATGCTTCTCCAAGGCTTCGACGCCCTTGATGGTCGTGCCGGCCGGGGAGGTTACTTCGTCACGAAGGGCGGCCGGACTCTTTTCGGTATCGTACGCGAGGGTCCCAGTTCCTTTGACCATGCTGGCGATCAGCTGGTAGGCGGTCTGCCGGTCGAGACCGTGTTTGACCGCCGCGTCGCTCATGGCGTCCATGAAGACGTCAACGAAGGCGGGACCGCAACCGCCGACCACGCCGACGATGTCAAGCTGATCTTCACCGACCATGATGACGTCGCCAAGCTGGTTGAGAACATGTGTGATCGTCGTGCGGGTGTCGGCCGCTGCTTCAGCGGGCAGGGCCAGGCCGATGGTTCCGGCGTTGACCGCCACGGGGGTGTTTGGAATCATCGTCGCTACGGGGTTAGCAGGCAGGACGTTCTTGAGTTCTGCTTGCCGCACTCCAGCGGCGGCCGAGATGATGGTCGTGTCCGGTTGGAGACCGGTGAGTTCCTTGGCAACCGCCACGGTGATGTTGGCCGGGGTGGTCAAGATTACCACGTCTGGCTGGTATTCGATGACCTCACTGGCCGTGTTGAACAATTTGAAACCGAGCTGGTCCGCCAGCTTCGTGACCCGGGGATTCGTCGGGTTGAGGCCGCTAACTTCATCGATTCCGCTATTAACAAGTCCCTTAACGATGGCGCCGCCCATGCTACCGACGCCGACAACTGTAATCTTCATTTTGATTTCCTCCTTAACAAAATTCTAGTGCCGCACCTGACCGTTGCCGGTGATCTCGTACTTGATCGTCGTCAGCTGGTCAAGGCCCATTGGTCCGCGCGCGTGCAACTTTTGGGTACTGATTCCAATCTCGGCCCCGAAGCCGAAGACCCCGCCATCGGTGAACCGGGTTGAGGCGTTGACGTAGACGCAGGCGGAGTTGATTCGTTGCTGGAAGGCCCGGCCACGCTCGATACTGTCGGTGACGATTACTTCAGAGTGGTGGGTGCTGTGGCGGTTGATGTGGCGGATGGCGTCGTCGAGCGAGTCAACCACTTTGACTGCCATGATCAGGTCATTGTATTCGGTGTCCCAATCTTCTGCCGTTGCGGCCTGCATCTGGGGAACGATGGCCCGGGCCCGTTCATCCCCGCGCAGTTGAACGCCATGGTCGATCAGAGCCTGGGCAATGGCGGGAAGGTCCTTCTCAGCCACGTCTTGGTGAATCAGGAGCTTTTCAGCCGCGTTGCAAACGGACGGCCGCTGCACCTTGGCGTTGACCGTGATGTCGGTAGCCATCTGGAGATCAGCGTCCCGGTCGATGTAAACGTGACAATTGCCGGCCCCGGTCTCAATTACCGGCACGGTCGCAGTCTTAACGACCCGTTGGATCAGGCCGCGGCCACCTCGGGGGATGAGGACGTCGATGTAGTCCGTGAGATTCATCATCTCTTGGGCGAGTTCATGGCTGGTGTCTTCGCTCAGCTGAACGGCGTCTTGTGGAAGCCCCTGCTTTTCCAGTGCGGCCCGTAAGATATTGGCGAGGGCGGTGTTCGTCCGGAGTGCTTCCTTACCGCCCCGTAGGATCACCGCGTTGCCGCTCTTAAAGGTCAGGCCGGTCGCGTCGACGGTGACGTTTGGCCGGGCCTCGAAGATGATCCCGATAACCCCCAGTGGGACCCGGCGTTGCAGGATCTGGAGCCCATCAGCGTTGATCCAGCCCCGATCGATCCGGGCCGTGGGGTCGGCCAAGCGGGCGATGGCACGCAGACCACTGGCCATGTCTTCGATCCGCTGCGGGTTGACCATCAGTCGGTCGGTGAACTTCTTAGGCATGTCCACGGCGCGGTCAAGGTCGGCTTGATTAGCAGTGATGATGTCTTCCTGGTGGGCTTCTAAGGCGTCCGCCATGGCAAGCAGTGCCTGATTCTTAGTGGCCGTATCTAGTAGGGCGACTTGGTCAGCGGCGGCTTGGGCCCGTTGACCGATTTTAATTAATGCTTCGTTCATAGTTATTCCTCCTTTATGGGTTACTTACCAAACTGGGTACCGACTTCTTCACCGTTGACGACTTTGAAGATGATCTTGGGGTCGGCACCATTGCAGAGGACCATTTTCTGGTTGGCCTTCATCACCGTGGTGGCGGCGTGGAGCTTGGTGACCATTCCTCCAGTACCAAAGCGGGTGCTGGAACCGCTGGCAGCGGCCGCCAGTTCAGGGGTGATTTCGGCAACCCGGTGAATTGGCTGGGCGTCGGGGAACTTGTGGGGGTCCTTATCGTAGAAGGCATCGATGTCGGAGAGGACCACGAGCAAGTCAGCGTGGATCCGGGTGGCGACTAAGGCGGAGAGTTCGTCGTTGTCACTGAAGGTGGTGTGGTGGTCCAATTCGTCGACGGAAACGGGGTCGTTTTCGTTGATGATCGGTACCACTCCATCCGCCAACAGGGTCGTAATCGTGTTGAGGACGTGCTGCCGACTGACTGGAAAATGCAAGACATCGCGGGTCAAGAGGAGCTGCCCCACCTTAGTCTGGTAGTCGAGGAAGCGTTGTGAGTAGATTCGCATCAGTTCCGTTTGCCCGATCGCGGCCAGAGCCTGTTGCTTGGCGATCTCAGCCGGCCGCTTCTTCAAGCCTAAACTGGCCAGACCGACCCCCATGGCCCCGGATGAAACCAGGATCATCTCGTATCCCTGGTGGTTAAGGGTGGCCAGGGTGAATGCCAACCCGTCGATCGCGTGCAAGTTGGTTTGACCGTTGGGGAGGATCAGACTGCTGGTACCGACCTTGACGACAATTCGCTGTTTTTTTACTGCCATAATAAGTCCCTCCTTAAACAAAAAGCACGCCTTTAATCGAGACACCCGTTACGGCGTTACCATTCTCGTTTAAAGACGTGCTTTACTCTTTTTTATAATTAATATTTAGCTGTTTAATTAGCTGGCTTGGATTCGGTCTTGCGGCGGGGCTTGCAGACGGTGACCCCGCTCTCTGAACTAACCTACTATGACCATATCCTTAGTGTAACTTCACCGCGAATTGTTTGTCAAGCCTAGTTCTGCTGGTCAAACTCCTCCAGCTTCTCGGCTGCCTCGGTCCAGGCCAGTTCAACTTCTTCCGCCTGATCCTTGGTAGCGTCGAGTTCCTTTTGCAGGTCGGTGAGTTTGCCGATGTCAGTGGCGATCTCCGGCTGGCTCATTTTTTCTTGGAGCTGGGTCTGCTGCGTTTCCAGTTCACTCATCTCCTGTTCGAGCTTATCGACTTGGCGTTGGAGCTTGCGCCGAGCTTTTTGCTGTTCCTTGCTCTGCTGGTAGGATTGCTTGCCGGTGGAAGCAGTTGCTTGCTGAACGGTGTCTTTGGCCGGAGCTGCGGCCTTTTGTTTGGCCTGTTCGGCAAGGAAGTCGTCGTAGTTCCCTTCGTAATGGGTGATTCCGTCCTTATGCATGTCGAGGACGTCGGTGGCTACCTGGTTGATGAAGTACCGGTCGTGGGAAACGAAGAGGACGGTTCCCGTGAACTCGTTAATGGCGTTTTCTAGAACCTCCCGACTGTCGATGTCGAGGTGGTTGGTCGGTTCATCCAAAATCAAGAAGTTGATCGGTTTGAAAGAAAGCTTAGTCAGCTCCAGACGGGCCTTCTCACCACCAGAAAGGTCGTGAACGGGTTTGTAGACGTCATCGCCGACGAAGAGGAAGCTGCCGAGTAGGGAACGGATGTCCTTTTCGGGAACCTCGGGATGATCGTCCCACACTTCATCGAGGACGGTCTTTTCGGGGTGGAGCTGTTGCTGCTCCTGGTCGTAGTAACCGATGTCGAGGTTGGCCCCAAACTTGACGGTGCCGCTGACCAGGGGGATCTGGTGGAGCAGGGACTTCAGCAGGGTGGACTTGCCAATCCCGTTTGGTCCGATGATCCCAATCCGTTGTGGCTTGCGGACGGTGAAGCTGAGGGGGCCGGCCAGGACCTGTTCATCATAGCCGACCTTAGCATTCTCCACGTCGAGTACTTCGGTCCCGCTGTCCTTCTCACTGTGGAATTGGAAGTGGATCGAACGATCGTCGGTCTCGGGCCGTTCCAGGCGGTCCATCTTTTCCAACTGCTTACGCCGGGCCTGTGCTCGCTTGGTGGTCGATGCCCGGACAATGTTGCGGTTGACAAAGTCTTCCAGTTTGGCGATCTTCTTCTGCTGTTGGTCGTAGTGCTTCCACTCAGCCTTGAGCCGTTCCTGCTTGTGGGTGACAAATTCGGTATAGTTGCCAGTGTAGTGGGTGAGGGTCCGGTTATCGAGGTCGTAGACATCCTTGACGACGTGGTCGAGGAAGTACCGGTCGTGGGAAACAACGAGCAGAGCCCCCCGGTAGCTCTTGAGGTAGTCTTCCAGCCAGGCCAGGACGTTCATGTCGAGGTGGTTGGTCGGTTCGTCCAGGATCAGCAGGTTGGGCTCTTGAAGAAGAATCTTAGCAAGGGCCAGCTTAGTCTTCTGCCCACCGGAGAGAGCATCGACCGGGGTGTCGTAGTATTCTTCACCAAAGCCGAAGCCGTGCAGGATTCCCCGCATTCGGGATTCGTACTCAAAGCCGCCTTGCTTCTTATATTCCCCTTGGAGCCGGTCATACTTATTGAGAACCTGCTGGTACTGGTCGCTGCTTGGATCCAAGCTGCCGAGCTGATCTTCAAGCTGGTGAATCTCATGCTCCATCTCATGGAGGGGGGCAAAGACCAGGTCAAGCTCCGCCCAGATGTTGTTTTGGCTGTCGAGCCCCTGGTCCTGGGCCAGGTAGCCGATGGTCAGGTCCTTGACCTTGCTGATGGTTCCCTCATCGGGCTGGGTGATGCCGGCGATCATCTTCAACAGGGTCGTCTTGCCGGCTCCGTTGCGACCGACGAGGGCCGTTCGTCCGTGGTCCTGAACTTGTAAATTGATATTGTGAAATAAGACGTCGGCCCCAAAGCGGCGCATGACGTCATTGGTTTGTAAAAGTATCATAAACGAAACCTCATTAATATTAGTTGTTAAATCAATTTACATTTTAGCAGATTTTAGTTAAATTATAAAAAGATGGATTTTTATTGTATATTGGTTCACAAAAAGAGGGAAAGTTGCTAGAATATATTGTAATATGAATTTCACAAGCATTGAAAATTTGAAATTAATTATTTGCTCAACCATAAGCGTGAGCGTTGAAATAAGCAATGTTAAAGTACTACTAGGAGGAATATGTATGTCTAACAAAAAGATTCCGCGAGCCACGGCCCGGCGGTTACCGATTTACTATCGTTACTTAACGGTGCTGCTGAGCGCCAACAAGCAGCGGGTTTCGTCGACTGAGTTGTCCGAAGCAGTCCAGGTCGATTCCGCA
Organism: Limosilactobacillus sp.; assembly: GCF_051873075.1. Lineage (GTDB taxonomy): Bacteria > Bacillota > Bacilli > Lactobacillales > Lactobacillaceae > Limosilactobacillus. Next base: position 7,666 of record NZ_JBJEEM010000074.1, read on the forward strand.
ACCATCCGGCGGGACTTCTCTTACTTCGGCGAATTAGGGAAGCGGGGTTACGGTTACGATGTCGCTAACCTGCTGAAGTTCTTCAAGGGAATCTTGCACCAGGACTCCCTGGTCAGCGTGGCCCTCGTCGGGGTCGGGAGCCTGGGGAGTGCCCTGTTGAACTACAACTTCCACCAGGATACTAACCTGCGGATCAGTGCCGCCTTCGACACTAAGCCGGAGTTTGCCAACACGATCAAGAGCGGGATTCCGATTTATCCAGCTGAAGAGATGACGACCCAGCTCCGAGAACAGCAGATCGACGTGGTCATCTTGACGGTGCCGGGTACGAAGGCCCAGAAGGTAACTGACCAGCTGGTGGAGGCCGGTGTGAAGGGGATCTTGAACTTTACCCCAGTCCGCCTGTCCGTGCCAAAGGACGTTCAGGTCCAAAACATCGACTTGACGAACGAACTGCAGACCTTGATCTACTTCATTAAGAACTACTCAGAAGAGAATAAGTAATAGTTAACGAGCTAGAAAGACGCATGCCTTCCTGGCTCGTTTTCGTATTTTAAATATAGAAGAATTGAAAATAGTCAAAGTTGGTCAAAGTTTTTTGTTGCAATTCAGTCAAAAGATGTTATAGTAATAAATGTGGTTAGCACTTGAAGACATTGAGTGCTAAAATAACAAACTAATTTTTAACAAGATGGAGGGATTAACGTGTTAAAACCATTAGGAGATCGCGTTGTTCTTAAGGCTGAAACTGAAGAAGAAAAGACGGTTGGTGGGATTGTCCTTGCTTCCAACGTAAAGGAAAAGCCAACTACTGGAAAGGTTATTGCTGTTGGTGAAGGACGGACCTTAGACAACGGACAAAAGCTTACTCCAGCTGTTAAGGAAGGCGACCGGGTACTCTTTGACAAGTACGCCGGCAACGAAGTGGAATACAACGGTGAAAAGTACCTGGTTGTCCACGAAAAGGACTTAGTTGCAGTAATCGACTAAGCTCAATCAATTTAAGAAATTAAACGTTAAAAATCATTACTTTCATTTAATGAGGTGACAATAAATGGCAAAGGAAATTAAGTTTTCTGAAGATGCACGGAACGAAATGCTCCGTGGTGTTGACAAATTAGCTAACACTGTTAAGACGACGATGGGTCCTAAGGGTCGCAACGTTGTCCTTGAACAAAGCTACGGTAACCCAACCATCACTAACGATGGTGTTACGATTGCCAAGAGCATTGAATTGGAAAACCACTTCGAAAACATGGGTGCTAAGCTGGTTTCTGAAGTTGCTTCCAAGACCAATGACATTGCCGGTGACGGTACTACGACTGCCACTGTTTTGACCCAAGCAATTGTTAACGCTGGGATGAAGAACGTTACTGCCGGTGCTAACCCAGTTGGTATCCGTCGTGGGATCGACAAGGCAACCCGGGCTGCTGTCGAAGAATTGAAGAAGATGTCACACGACGTTAAGACCAAGGATGACATCGCCCAGATTGCTTCTATTTCTGCTGATAACAAGGAAGTTGGTAAGCTGATTGCCGACGCAATGGAAAAGGTTGGCAACGATGGGGTAATTACCCTGGAAGACTCTCGTGGTGTTGACACCAGCGTTGACGTTGTTGAAGGGATGAGCTTCGACCGTGGTTACATGTCACAATACATGGTAACTGACAACGACAAGATGGAAGCCGACCTCGACAACCCATACATCCTGATCACTGACAAGAAGATCAGCAACATCCAAGACATTCTGCCATTGCTGCAAAGTGTTGTTCAGGAAGGCCGGGCCCTCTTGATCATTGCCGATGACATTACCGGTGAAGCTCTGCCAACCCTTGTTTTGAACAAGATCCGTGGTACCTTCAACGTGGTTGCTGTTAAGGCCCCAGGCTTCGGTGACCGTCGTAAGGCTCAACTCCAAGACATCGCTGTATTGACTGGTGGTACGGTAATCTCCGACGACCTTGGCATGAACTTGAAGGATGCTACTGTTGAACAACTCGGTCAAGCCAACAAGGTAACGGTTACTAAGGACGCCACTACGATCGTTGACGGTGCCGGTGCCAAGGAAGCTATCGCTGAACGGGTTGACCAAATCAAGCAAGCTATCTCCAAGGCAACTTCTGACTTCGACAAGGAGAAGCTCCAAGAACGTCTGGCAAAGCTTTCTGGCGGTGTTGCCGTTGTTCGGGTCGGTGCTGCTACCGAAACTGAAATGAAGGAAAAGAAGTACCGGATCGAAGATGCCCTGAACGCTACCCGGGCCGCTGTTCAAGAAGGATTCGTTCCTGGTGGTGGTACGGCACTGGTTAACGTTCTGCCTGCCTTAGACAAGATCGAAGCAACTGGTGACGAGGCTACTGGTGTTAACATTGTTAAGGCTGCTCTGGAAGCACCTGTTCGTCAAATTGCCGAAAACGCTGGTGTGGAAGGCTCCGTCATCATTAACCAATTGAAGAACGAAAAGCCAGGCATCGGTTACAACGCTGCTGATGGCAAGTTCGAAGACATGGTTGAAGCCGGAATTGTTGACCCAACCAAGGTTACCCGTTCCGCTCTGCAAAACGCTGCTTCTGTCTCTGCATTACTGCTCACCACTGAAGCAGTGGTTGCTGACAAGCCAGATGACAGCAAGAACAATGCCCCTGCTGCTCCACAAGGCGGCGCCGGCATGGGCGGCATGATGTAATCTGCCGACTCAATCACTGAGATATTATTAAAGTAAAAATAGCTATGAGGGAAAACCTTCCTCATGGCTATTTTTAGTATTTCCCGGGAAATATCATTTTCCAACTGGTTGTTTACTCCCGCCTGCTGGCCGCTTTGTGGTAAAGTAGATCATGCATTACTTAAAATAACCTTGGCAGAGGGGAGTAAAGATGGAAAAACTAAAAATACAGAAGATAAGCCTATTCTCGGGGATCATGCTGGCCCTGAATTCCTTGATTGGTTCTGGCTGGCTGTTTGGTGCCGGGACCGCCGCGAAGGTGGCCGGGCCAGCCGCCATTATTTCCTGGATCCTCGGGGCCGTGATCATTATCAGCATTGCCCTGACCTATGTTGAATTGGGGGCGATGTTTCCCGAAAGCGGGGGGATGAGCCGGTATGCCCAATATAGCCATGGCCAGCTGCTCGGCTTCATTGCCGCCTGGGCCAACTGGATCTCCTTGATCACCCTGGTCCCGATGGAGGCAGTGGCCTCGGTCCAGTACATGAGTTCCTGGCCATGGTCCTGGGCTAATTGGACCCATCACTTCATGAAAGACGGCAACATCACGAGCAACGGAATGTGGGTGGTTGTCCTCTTTATGCTGGCCTTTACGCTGATCAACTTCTGGTCCGTTAAGCTGATGACCCGGTTCACCAACCTGATCTCGGTCTTCAAAATTGCCTTGCCAACGCTGACGATCCTGATGCTGATCATCAGCGGCTTCCACCCGGCCAACTTCGGCCATAGTGTTGGCACCTTTATGCCGTACGGAAGCCGGTCGATCTTTGAGGCCGCTGCGGTTTCGGGGATCATCATGTCCTACGATGCCTTTCAGACGATCATCAACATGGGTGGAGAAATGGTCAACCCGCACAAAAACATTGTCCGGGGGGTCTTGATCTCCATGATCATTACCGCTGTGATTTACATTATGCTCCAGGTGGCGTTCATCGGAGCGATTGATCCGGCAATGCTGGCCAAGAATGGCTGGCACGGGATCAACTTCACCTCACCCTTTGCGGACATTGCCATCCTGCTTGGGATGAACTGGCTGGCGATCCTGCTCTACATGGATGCCTTCGTGTCGCCATTCGGGACCGGGGTGGCGTTTGTGGCCACGGCTTCTCGGGCCTTGGCGGCAATGACCCACACCAAACACCTGCCGCAGTGGCTGGGTCGTTTGGCCCGGCGGTACATGATTCCGCGCTTTGCCATGGTGACCGACTTTATTCTGGCAGTCATCTTAGTGAATACCTTCCGGAACTGGAGCCTATTGGCAACCGTCATTACTGGTTCGACCCTGATCGCCTACCTGACCGGTCCGGTGACCGTGATTGCCCTGCGCAAGATGCGGCCTGATCTTAAGCGGCCGTTTGCGCCGGGGTATATGTCCTGGCTGGCGCCGGTTGCCTTCGTCCTGGCGAGCCTGGCAATCTACTGGACGATGTGGCCGACGACTATCCAAGTGATCCTGGTGATCGCCATTGGGCTGCCAATCTACCTCTATTACGAGATCCGCTACCACCACACCGCTTGGGGCCCACAGCTGAAGAGCAGTGCCTGGCTGTTGTGCTACCTGGTCTTCATCTCGATCATGTCTTACGTAGGCAGTGAGGGCTTCGGTGGCCAAAACTGGATCAAGTACCCGTGGGACTTTGTGGTTATCATTGCCTGTTCCTTGTTCTTCTACTGGTGGGGAACCCACAGTCATTTGGCTGAAATCGATCCGGGGGCTGAGGAGGTCAACCAGCGGGTTAAACTCTAAGAACAAAATGTCTTAATCAACGAAAAAAGTTCCGAAATGCTTGTTGCAAACAACGTCAATAAATTATAATATTATCAAGTTATCTAAAATAACTTGATAATTAAATTAATGGAGCCAATTCATACCGGCCCCAATTAAAAACATTGGGAGGGAGAGACATGTGGCGTTATCTTAAACGCGTGTTAATTGGAAAACCGTTAAAGACCCTTGATGAAGGGCAAACCCACTTAACAAAGTTTAAAGCCCTGGCGATGCTGTCGTCAGATGCCATTTCGTCAGTAGCCTACGGTCCAGAACAGATCACAACTGTGCTGGTCAGTCTGTCGGCTGCGGCAATCTGGTACTCAATCCCGATCGCAGCAATTGTTTTGATCTTACTGCTGGCGATCACGCTATCATACCAACAGATTATTCATGCTTACCCGAGTGGTGGGGGTGCCTACGTGGTTGCCACTCGCAACTGGGGGAGCAACGGGGGCCTGTTTGCCGGGGGGTCGCTCCTGGTCGATTACATGCTGACCGTGGCGGTTTCTACCACCTCTGGGACTGAGGCGATCACTTCCGCTATCCCGGCCCTGTATCACTACTCGATACCGATCTCAATCATTATCGTCCTGCTGATCATGTTCATGAATCTGCGGGGGATGAGCGAGAGTGCCAACTTCCTGACCGTGCCGGTCTACTTCTTCGTGATTATGACGATGATCATGATCATCTGGGGGGGATACAACATCCTTACCGGACAGATCCATTACCACGCGGTTGCTGACTACGGGACTCCCGTGGAGGGGATGTCGCTTGTCCTGCTTGTTCGGGCCTTCTCGGCTGGTTCATCATCACTGACCGGGGTCGAAGCCGTAAGTAACGCGGTTCCAAACTTCAATAAGCCGAAGGAGAAGAACGCGGCAACAACGCTGGCCATCATGAGTGCTATCTTGGCCTTCTTCTTCATTGCTATCATCTTCTTCAGCTTCTACCTCGGGGTGGTTCCAAACACTCGGACAACGGTCATCTCTCAGATGGCAGTCCAGATCTTTGGCGGCCACGGGATCGGCTTCTACCTGTTCCAGCTGTCGACGGCGATGATCCTGGCGGTTGCCGCTAATACCGGGTTCTCGGCCTTCCCAATCCTGGCCTTCAACATGGCCAAGGATAAGTACATGCCCCATGCCTTCATGGACCGTGGGGACCGCTTGGGATATTCCAACGGGATCATTTCCCTGGCGGTTGGTGCCATTATCCTAATTTTAATCTTCCATGGACAGACCAACATGCTGATCCCATTGTACGCGGTCGGGGTGTTTGTGCCATTCACGCTTTCCCAATCCGGGATGATTATTCACTGGTTCCGGGAACGCCAAGGCTGGTGGCTCGGCAAGGCCTTCATTAACTTTGTTGGGGCCCTGATTTCCTTTATCCTGGTCGTTTGCCTCTTCTGGCAACACTTCGGCAATGTTTGGCCATACCTGATCATTATGCCGCTCTTACTCTTCATGTTCCACGCGGTCCACTCCCACTATGTTAAGGTGGCAGCGCAACTGCGGGTGGCAGAGAAGACCAAGGTCCAGCTTCACGACTACGACGGTTCTACCGTCATTGTCCTGGTTGGGAATGTGACCCGGGTTACCCGGGGGGCCATCAACTATGCTCGGTCCATCGGGGACTATGTCATTGCGATGCACGTGTCATTTGATGAAAACCCTGGCAAGGAACACAAGACGGCCAACGAGTTTAAGGCGGAGTATCCAGATGTCCGCTTCGTTGATATCCACTCCTCCTACCGGTCGATTGCCAAACCAACCCTGCGTTTCGTGGACGTAATCGCCAAGCGGGCGGAGGCGCGGAACTACTCAACCACCGTGCTGGTTCCGCAGTTTATCCCTAAGCACCCTTGGCAACTGGCCCTGCATAACCAGACCAGTGTTCGCCTGCGGGCAGTGCTAAACTCACGTGAGAACATCATCGTGGCTAGTTACAACTACCACCTGCATGAATAGAAAACAAACGGTGCTCAGCCAACTTGGCGGGGCACCGTTTTTACTAAGGAGTATATCCATGGAAAAGAAACAACTACTGTATGGCCTGCTATTTGCATTGGGCCTCTTCTTTGCTGCCAGCTATTCGATCGACAACCGCGGCTTTCACTCGGGGATCTACGGGATCATCGGGTGCCTGTTGATGGTGGCAGCGTATTGCGGCTTCAATTGGGACAAATTAAAAGCCCACGATCACCATGCGCGCGTGATCCTGGGCTGGCTGGTCGGCATTACGACCTTGATTATCATTTTGGATATTGCGGAAGTCATCCTTGCTTAGGCTGGCTGATAGGGCACCTCGTGATTGCGGGGCTGGCCCTTTTTTATTTGGAGCTGGCCGTTAAACCGGTTGGTGAGCAGGCCAATCAGGTCATCGCTTTTCGCCTGGTCGACGAAGATGGTGACAGTCACGTCTACCCCGTATTTTTCGTTGGCGACTTCGACCTGCTGTTCCTTGAGGAAGTACAAGAGTTTGTCGTGCTGGGCGTAGCTGACGGTGATGTCGACAGCGGTTTGGATAACTCGCTGGACCAGCCCGGCTTGGTGGATGGCGTTGGTAGTGACGTTGCTGTATGCCCGGATCAGGCCGCCGGCACCGAGTTTGATCCCGCCGAAGTACCGGGTGACCACGGCGACCACGTTATGAAGTTTAGCCAGCTGAAGTGACTCCAGGATTGGCACCCCGGCCGTACCGCTTGGTTCGCCGTTGTCGCTTTCCCGTTGGACCTGGTCATTATCGCCGACCATGTAGGCAAAACAATTGTGGTTGGCCTTGCGGTTGGCGGCTTGCACCTGGGCGATGAAGTCCTGGGCGGCTTCTTCCGTTTCGACCCGGTCGATCGAGCAGATGAACCGGGACTTCTTGATGACCATCTCGAAGCTGGTGTTTTTGGCAATGGTAATGAATGGTTCTGACATTTAAAAACTTCCTTCGTATCTTTTGCTGGAATTTCCGTACTTATTGGGTAGGAGGGATGATAATGAAATTAAGCGAGTATTATGGTCGGCGGGTCCTGGTTGACCAGCCCGAATGGCAATCCGCCAAAACGCCGGCCCCGATTGAGGAACTGCCGACGATGATTCAGCACGGGCAGAATATTCGCTGCCTGCGTTGTGGTCAGGAGACCCCCCGCCGGATTGCGGCCTTGCCGAATGGGGAATTCTATTGCCCCCGCTGCATCAACTTGGGGCGGGTCGCGACGTTAAATAAATTTTATCATGTTCCGGAACCAAATCAATTCACCATCGTCCAGCCGGTCCTTACCTGGACGGGACAGCTGTCACCCCTGCAAGCGGCAGCGTCCGCCGAGGTAGACGCGGGGATGAAGGCCCATCGTCATCAATTGCTGTGGGCGGTAACCGGAGCCGGGAAGACAGAGATGATGTTTAAAGGGATCGCCCATGCCTTGGGGCGGGGCGAACGGCTGGCGGTGGCCTCGCCCCGGGTAGATGTCTGCCTGGAGCTGTATCCACGCCTAAAGGCCGCCTTTCAAAATACGTCACTGGTCTTGCTGCATGGCCACCAAGAGCTGCCCTACCGCTATGCCCAGCTGACGGTCTGCACCACGCACCAGTTGTTGCGCTTTTATCATGCCTTCGATAACCTGATCATCGATGAAGTAGATGCCTTTCCCTTTGCCGCCAATGATGCCCTGCTCTTTGCCAGTCAGCAGGCAGTGAAAGAAGCGGGTGGTTGTCTATATTTGACGGCTACCCCGGGTCCGGCCCTCCTGCGGCAGGTTAAGCGTGGCAAGCTAGCCGTGAGCTACCTGCCGCTCAGATACCATGGCCACTTGCTGCCGCGGATTCACCTGCGGCTAGCGCCGACGTGGCGGCGGGGTGTGCGACGCGGGCGCCTGCCGGCAAGTCTGCTCAGCCAATTGCGCCGTACCCTGGATGCCCACTACTGTTTTCTGCTCTTCGTACCCCACGTGGCAGACCTCGCGCCGGTGGCGGCCGCTCTTAAAAAGGAATTATCCCAACACCCGTTTGTAACGGTTCACGCGGCTGATCCTGACCGGTTGGCGAAGGTCCAGGGGATGCGGGATGGCAAGTACGACTTCTTGGTGACCACCACCATCCTGGAGCGGGGGGTGACTTTCCCGGGGATCGACGTGTTTGTCCTAGGGGCTGACGATCCGGTATTTTCGTCCTCTGCCCTGGTCCAGATTGCGGGACGGGCCGGCCGGAATATAGCTCGACCGACCGGGATAGTCTGCTTTTGGATCGCCGGGCAGTGCCGGCGGGTCCGGGCGGCGGTCCGGCAGGTAGATTTCATGAATCGCAAGGGCCAGGCATTGAAACGGTGAACTGCCTGCTCTGCAACGCGCCCATCCCGGTTCGCTTGACCCTGCGCGACCTGCTGATGCTATGTCCCGTTGAGCAGGCCCCCGTTTGCGAACAATGTCGCGCCGGTTTTGCACCGATCGACCCGGAGCATTCCTGTCCCGGTTGCGGCCGGCCGCAGCGCGATTCCCGCCTGTGCAATGACTGTGCCTCCTGGAAGAAACAATATGGCTGGCACCTCCGCCACCAAGCCCTTTATCGCTATAACGATGCCATGAAGGCGTACATGCAACGGTATAAGTTTGCCGGGGACTACCGCCTGCGTCAGGTCTTTGGCGCCGAATTTCAGCGGCGTGTTCGCCAGTTGCACCCTGACCTGGTGGTGCCGGTTCCGGTCACTGCGACGACGATGGCGACCCGGGGCTTCAACCAGGTGCAGGGTCTTCTCGGCGACCTTGCGACCACCCCGCTCCTTAGTCACCGGGCGGCCGACAAGGTGGCCCAGTCGCACAAGACGCGTCAGCAGCGGCTGAAGACTCCCCAGCCGTTTGTCCTGACTGATCCTGCTGCTGTGCGTGACCGCCGAATCTTGCTGGTAGATGATATCTATACGACGGGTCGGACCCTCTATCACGCCGCCGTTCTTTTAAAAGCGGCGCATTGCCGTGAGCTAGTAAGTCTCTCCTTGGCACGTTAAAGATTTTTAAAGGTTAATGAAAACGGTTTGTTTATTGATCAGAACTAAACTATAATAGAAATAGGATATGAGAAGAGTGGTCCTTCTGATATCAGATCAAGCATATGCTTGGACTGAAAGGAGAGATGTTTGATGTTAAAGTTCAATATTCGTGGTGAAAATGTCGAAGTCACTGATTCAATCCGTGACTATGTAGTAAAGCGGATCAACAAGCTTCAAAAGTTCTTCGAGGACAGTGTTGAAGCTACCGCCCACGTGAACTTGAAGGTTTACCCAAACCGGACTTACAAGGTCGAAGTAACCATCCCGCTCCCATACTTAACATTGCGGGCTGAAGAAACCTCAAACGACATGTATGGTAGTGTTGACTTGGTAACCGATAAACTTGAACGTCAAATTCGGAAGTACAAGACCAAGATCAACCGGAAGTCTCGTGAAAAGGGCTTCAAGAACGTTGAATTCGTGCCAAGCGATGACGACTCAGCAAGTACCGAAGATTTAAAGATCGTACGGACGAAGCAGGTCGCATTGAAGCCGATGGATCCTGAAGAAGCGGTTCTGCAGATGGACATGCTGGGCCATGATTTCTTCATCTTCCAAGACGCTGAAACCAACGGGACGAGCATCGTTTACCGTCGGCACGATGGTCGCTACGGCCTGATTGAAGCCGAATAATAACTGATAACTAATAATTACGAGGACTATGGCAGGGTTAGTTGCGATAGTCCTTTTTTGATGGCTCATTGCCCAAGCCTGTTGGTTTTCAAAGCCTGATGAACGTGTTAGAATATCTAAGTTAGAATAAAATAATATAATTGGCTTGAGTAGCACTTTTTAATGGATTTTAGCTCGAGCTAGTAAATTAGGAAGGACGCTTTTATGGCCAACATTTTAAAAAAATGGATTGAAAGCGATCGCCGTGAATTGCGGCGGATTAACAAAATCGCGGACAAAGTTGACAGTTATGCGAAGACGATGGCTGCAATGACCGATGAGCAGTTGCAGGCAAAAACGCCGGAATTTCGCCAGCGCTATCAAAAGGGCGAGTCTTTGGATAAGATGTTGCCAGAGGCCTTTGCCGTTGCTCGTGAGGGTGCTAAGCGGGTCCTCGGACTCTACCCATTCCATGTTCAGGTCATGGGGGGGATTGTGCTCCACGAAGGTAACATCGCCGAGATGAAGACTGGTGAAGGGAAGACGTTGACGGCGACGATGCCGGTTTACTTAAACGCTATTTCGGGGAAGGGTGTTCATGTTATCACGGTTAACGAATACCTCTCCAAGCGTGATGCCACCGAGATGGGCCAGCTCTACAACTGGCTGGGCTGCAGTGTCGGTATTAACAACTCTGAGATGAGCCCGGAACAAAAGCGGGAAGCCTACAAGGCCGATATCATGTACTCAACCAACAGTGAGATCGGTTTTGACTACCTGCGTGACAACATGGCAGTTTATAAGGAAGACCAGGTTCAGCGGGGATTAAACTACGCCTTAGTCGATGAGGTGGACTCCATCTTAATCGATGAAGCGCGGACGCCACTGATCATTTCCGGCCCTGGGACGGGGACTTCTAAGCTCTACAAGCAGACGGACCGGTTCGTTAAGCAATTGAAGAACGAGGTTGACTATAAGGTTGACCTGGAATCGAAGACCGTTTCCCTGACCGATGCCGGAATCCAAAAGGCCGAGAAGTACTTTAACTTAAAGAACCTCTACGACCCTGAAAACACACCGTTGACTCACCACCTGGACCAGGCGCTGCGGGCCAATTACATCATGCACCTTGATAAGGACTACGTGGTTTCCGACGGGGAAGTCTTGATCGTTGACTCCTTTACCGGACGGGTGATGCAGGGTCGGCGGTTCTCCGATGGCCTGCACCAGGCGATTGAAGCCAAGGAAGGCGTCGAGATTCAGGAAGAAAACAAGACGATGGCCAACATCACTTACCAGAACCTTTTCCGGATGTACAATAAGCTGGCCGGGATGACTGGGACGGCGAAGACCGAACAGGAAGAATTCCGGGAAATCTATAACATGGAGACCATCACGATCCCAACCAACAAGCCGGTTATTCGTAAGGATGAGCCGGACCTGCTCTACCCAACCTTAAAGAGCAAGTTCGCGGCCGTTGTTAAGCGGATCAAGAAGCTGCACGAAAAGGGCCAGCCAATCCTGGTCGGGACCGTTGCGGTTGAAACATCTGAATACCTGTCCCACCTCTTGGATCAGGAACACATTCCGCACGTGGTCTTGAATGCTAAGAACCACGCTAAGGAAGCCGACATCATCAAGAACGCCGGCCAAAAAGGAGCCGTGACGATTGCCACCAACATGGCCGGCCGGGGGACCGATATCAAGCTCGGCCCTGGTGTCCGGGAACTCGGCGGTCTGGCCGTGATCGGGACCGAACGGCACGAGTCGCGGCGAATTGATAACCAGCTCCGGGGCCGGTCTGGCCGACAGGGTGATCCGGGTCTGTCCCAATTCTACCTGTCCCTAGAGGATGACCTGATGAAGCGGTTCGGTGGTGACCGGATCAAGAACTTCCTGCAACGGATGAAGGTCGATGACGACGACGCGGTAATCAAGAGTCGTTTCCTGACCCGGCAGGTGGAGTCTGCTCAGAAGCGGGTTGAAGGGAACAACTACGACTCGCGGAAGAACGTCCTGCAGTACGATGACGTGATGCGTGAACAGCGTGAGATCATCTACAAGGAACGGCAACAGATCATTACCGAAGACAAGTCGCTGAAGTGGGTCTTGATGCCAATCTTCAAGCGGACGATCCAACGAGAAGTGGAACAACATACCCTTGGCGACAAGAAGGATTGGGATCTGAAGGGGATCGTTGACTTTGCTGAAGAAGTACTTGTCAAGCCAGACACCGTCAAGGTTGAGGACCTCAAGGGAAAGAGCAAGGACGAGATTGTGGACTACCTGATGAGCTTTGCCAAGGGAGTTTACAAGGACAAGCAACGTCAGCTCTATGATCCCGCTCAGATGCTGGAATTTGAGAAGGTCGTTCTCCTGCGGGTGGTTGACTCCCACTGGACCGACCACATTGACGTGATGGATCAGTTCCGGCAGTCAGTCGGCCTGCGTGGTTACGGTCAATTGAACCCGCTGGTTGAATACCAGACTGCCGGCTACCACATGTTTGAGCAGATGATCGCCGACATTGAGTACGAGACGACGCGGCTCTTCATGAAGTCCGAGATTCGGCAGAACGTGACCCGTTAAGCTATCGAATTAAATAATCGCTACTGATTTTTGTAAGGTACGGCAGTAAGGTAACCCATCACGGTACCGCTGCCGTATCTTTGTATAAATGGAGGTAACATTGTGGAATTAAGTGAAGCCAAGAAACAAGTAGAAGCAATGCAACAAGAAGTTGCCCGCTTCGGGAGGTCTCTTTGACCTCGATGCGTTAGACGAAAGCATTGCGGAAAACGAGCAGGAGATGGCTCAGCCGGACTTTTGGAATGATAATGAGGCGGCGCAGCAGGTCATCAACGATAACAACGAATTAAAGGAGAAGCGGGACACCTTCGTCCAGCTCCGCGACCAGATCGCCAACCTGGAAACGACGATCGAGCTGCTGGCGATGGGGCCCGACCCGGACCTGCAAAAGGAACTGGATGATTCCTTTGCAGCGACCAAGAAGGCCCTGGACCAGTACCGGCTCACCCAGCTGCTCGACGGTGAGTATGATGCCAAGAACGCGATCCTGGAAATTCACCCGGGCGCCGGGGGCACTGAAGCCCAGGACTGGGGCGAAATGCTATTGCGGATGTATGTCCGCTGGGGTGAGCAGCATGGCTTTGACGTCGAGACGGCCAACTACGAGGCTGGCGATGCGGCCGGGATCAAGAGCGTAACCCTGCTGATCAAGGGGCACAACGCCTTTGGCTACCTGCGCAGCGAGAAGGGGGTTCACCGCCTGGTCCGGATTTCGCCATTTGATGCGGCCGGCCGCCGGCACACTTCCTTTGCCTCGGTGGATGTCATGCCTGAACTAGACGAGAGTGTCCACATCGACATCGATCCGTCTGACCTGCGGGTTGACACTTTCCGTTCCAGCGGGGCGGGTGGTCAGCACATCAACAAGACCGAATCCGCGGTCCGGATTACTCACATTCCAACCGGGATCGTCACCTCTTCACAGGCCGAACGTTCTCAACTGCAGAACCGGGTCACGGCGATGAACATGCTGAAGTCCAAGCTCTACGAATTGGAAGAGGAAAAGAAGGCTAAGCAGCGGGCCGAAATCGAGGGTGAACAACTGGACATCGGTTGGGGGTCCCAGATTCGGTCCTATGTCTTCCACCCTTACACCCTGGTCAAGGATAACCGGAGCGGGTATGAAACCCACAATGGTCAGGCCGTAATGGACGGTGACCTTGACCCATTCATTAATGCTTACCTGCAGTGGAAACTCAGTCAAAAGAATCCGCAATAAAGGTGATTGCGGTTACCGTTGAAAGCAAGTAATATTAACTAAAAAGGAGTGTGGTGTGCATGCGTGAAAGTCGTCACCGCCGCCTGACCAGGTCTGCTTCGGACCGGATCATCGGCGGAGTATTCGGGGGCTTGGGTAAGTATTTCCATATTTCCGCAAACCTCCTGCGGATCATCTACGTTATCTTGACCGTCATGACGGCGATCGTGCCCGGCGTGATTATCTATTTGATCTTGATGATCATCATGCCGCCGGATCCCGCCAATCCAGGGATTCTAGGGATGCTGCATACGCTGAATGACCTCGGCAGGCAGGCGACGCATGAGGATCGTTCCCGCTCGCGTCGGCAGCTGACTGACGTGGAAGAAAAGGACATAAAAAGGAATGAACGCTCATAATGGGATTTTGGAAAAAAGTATTGATTGATACGATCTTATTCATTGCTCTGGCCGGGTTATTTGCCGGTACGGGGATGTTTTACATCAGCAGTGCGTGGATGGCACTTTTGGCCAGTCTAGTGTTAGCGATCATAAACGTTTTAATTAAGCCGATTTTAGTGATCCTGTCGCTGCCGATTAATATTTTGACGTTGGGGCTTTTCAGTGTCGTGGTCAATGGGTTAATGCTTGAGCTGACATCACTATTTGTTGGTTCTGCTTTCTTTCACTTCTCATCGTTTTGGAGTGCAATGCTGATTGCGATCATCATGTCGATCTGCAACACCGTGATTACTGATCATCAGGAAAATAGTTATTGAAAAGGAGTGGATGGTTGTGCCAACAAACAGCGTTACGGTTAAGGAATTAGTTGAAAAGGTCCGGTTGAAGGTCCTCCAGGGCGAGGACTACCTTGACCGGCCAATTACCACCAGTGATATTTCACGGCCGGCCCTTGAATTCGCCGGCTACTTCAAGCACTATCCAGCTCTGCGGATCCAGCTTTTGGGGATCACGGAAACCTCATTTGCCAAGGACCTGACCCACGAAAAGATGGTGAAGTACATGACGAAGATGTGTACGCCGCAGACGCCGTGCTTCGTCATCTCGACTAACCTGCCGATCCCGGCGGAATTGAAGGTTGCTGCCAAGGAAGCCCGCATCCCGATTCTGGGAACGCACCTGACTTCCTCGCAGATTCTTAGTAACATGACTTCATTCTTGCTGGGCCGGCTGGCACCGCGGAAGTCCCTGCATGGGGTTCAAGTTGACATCAACGGGGTCGGAGTCCTGATCACCGGTGATTCGGGGGTCGGCAAGAGTGAGACGGCCCTGGAACTGGTTCGGCGGGGGCACCGTTTAGTTGCCGATGACCGGGTCGAGGTCTATGCCCGTGATGAACAGACCCTGATCGGGAGCGCACCGGCAATCCTGGAGCACCTGATGGAGATTCGGGGGATCGGGATCATTGACGTTGCGACCCTGTACGGAACCGGGGCCGTCATGCCAAACGACAAGATTGACCTGATCGTGCACCTGGAGACGTGGACGCCGGATGCTAAGTTTGACCGGCTGGGCGACCGGGGTGATACCCAGACCATTCAGGGAGTTATCATTCCGAAGGTTTCGATCCCAGTCAAGATCGGGCGGAACCTGGCGATCATCATCGAATCCGCGGCGATGAACTACCGGGCCGAGACGATGGGCTATGACGCCACGGAAACCTTTGACCGCAACTTGAACAAGCTGATCAAGGCCAACTCCGCGCGGGACACTAAGAAGAAGGAACAGCAGTAATGGCAGCAACAATTACGGCGGCGCTGAACCCGATTGCCCTGCAGTTCGGTCCCTTCACCGTTCACTGGTACGGGGTCATCATCGCGACCGGGGTGGTCCTGGCCCTCTGGTTAGCGGTACGCGAGGGACGGCGTCAGGGAATCGCCGAGGATTATTTCTACGACTACCTGCTCTGGGCTTTGCCGATCGCCATCATCTGTGCCCGGATCTACTACGTCGTCTTTCAGTGGCCCTACTACGCGGTCCATCCAGCAGAGATCATTGCCATCTGGGACGGTGGGATCGCCATCTATGGGGCCATCATCGGGGGCTTCATCGTCCTGTACCTGTTCTGCCGGGCCCGCCGTCTGTCGATGTGGACAATGCTCGACGTGATCGCCCCGACCGTCATCCTTGCCCAGGGGATCGGCCGCTGGGGGAACTTCATGAACCAGGAGGCCTTTGGCGTGGTTACCACCCGCGCGGCCTTGCTGGCCCAGCACATTCCCCATTGGATCGTCAACCAGATGGACATCGGTGGTCAGTACCGGGTCCCAACCTTTTTGTACGAGTCGCTCTGGGACCTGTTAGGTTTTGTCCTGTTGATAAGTCTACGGCATCGGCACCACCTTTTTCGGCGGGGCGAGGTCTTCTTGGCCTACGTGATGTGGTATTCGTTTGGCCGCTTCTTCATTGAGGGGATGCGGACGGATAGCCTGATGATCGGTTCCGTGATTCGGGTGTCGCAGTTGTTGTCGCTGGTGTTCTTCAGCGGTGCACTGGTTGTTTTGCTGGTGCGTCGTCACCGGGGGAACGTTCCCTGGTATCTGCAATCAGAGTAAATTTCAATTAGAGGAGAGATAATCATGACGGAAAAAGTAGCAGTATTGGGTGCCGGTTCCTGGGGCAGTGTCCTGGCTAACCTGTTGGTCGACAACGGTCACGAGGTAGAGTTATGGTCGCGGGACCAGGACCAGGTGGACCAGCTGAACAATGACCACGTTAACCCGGCCTACATGAAGGACTTCACCTACTCAAGCAAGCTTCACGCCACGACCGATATGAAGGCCGCGGTGAAGGGGGCCGATGTGATCTTGATCGTGATCCCGACCAAGGGGATTCGGCAGGTTGCCGGCAAGCTCAATGAGGTGCTGGCCGACCTCAACCAGACTTCCCTGATCGTGCATGCTACGAAGGGACTGGAACAGAATACCTACAAGCGGCCTTCCGAAATGATTAAGGAAGAGATCGAGCCGAAATACCGGCGCGACGTTGTGGTTCTCTCTGGTCCGAGCCACGCGGAATCCGTGGCGATCAAGGACATGACGGCGGTCACGGCGGCCTGTGCTAACCTGGCAGATGCCGAGAAAGTTCAGCAGCTCTTCAGCAACGACTACTTCCGGGTTTACACCAACGATGATGTAATTGGGGCTGAATTCGGAGCGGCCTTGAAAAACATCATTGCCATCGGTGCCGGTGCCCTGCAGGGGTTAGGCTACCATGACAACGCCCGGGCAGCCCTGATCACCCGTGGATTAGCCGAGATTCGGCGGCTGGGCGTGGCCTTTGGCGCCAACCCGATGACCTTCATCGGCCTGTCCGGGGTCGGTGACCTGGTCGTTACGGCGACGAGTAAGAACTCACGGAACTGGCGGGCCGGTTATCAGCTCGGCCAGGGGCAAAAGCTCGACGACGTCATCAATAACATGGGGATGGTGATCGAAGGGGTTTACACCACTAAGGCAGCCTACGAGCTCAGCAAGAAGCGTCAGGTTAAGATGCCGATTACCGATGCCTTATACCGGGTCCTGTATGAGGGGGAGGACATCAAAACCGCGATTTCTCAACTGATGAGTCGAGATCTAACGTCCGAAATGGAATAAGTATGGTAAAATACGATTGGGTAACTTTGAGAGAAATTGAAGTTATGGAAAGGATTTTGTAGTTATGAAACGTGTTAGAAAGGCAATAATTCCGGCTGCCGGCTTGGGGACCCGATTCCTGCCAGCCACTAAGGCATTAGCTAAGGAAATGTTGCCAATTGTTGATAAGCCAACGATTCAATTCATCGTTGAGGAAGCGCGGAAGTCTGGAATCGAAGATATCGTCGTGGTTGATGGTAAGAACAAGCGCTCCATTGAAGACCACTTTGACTCCAACCCAGAATTGGAAGACAACCTGCGTTCCAAGCATAAGGACGAAATGCTGAAGCTGGTGGAAGACACCACTGACATCAACATCTACTTCATCCGGCAATCACACCCACGTGGACTGGGTGACGCGGTCTTGACGGCCCGTGACTTTATCGGTGATGAACCATTTGTTGTTATGCTCGGTGATGACTTGAACAACATCAACAATAATGGTGAGCCGCTGACCAAGCAACTGATCGAGAGTTACCAGCAGACTGGTGCCTCAACCTTGGCTGTAATGCGGGTTCCACATGAAGATACTGCTAAGTACGGGGTTATCAACCCAAGCAAGGAGGTTACGCCAGGCCTCTACAACGTAACGAGCTTTGTTGAAAAGCCAGCGCCAAAGGATGCGCCAAGCGATTTGGCAATCATCGGTCGTTACGTCTTCACCCCAGAAATCTTTGACGTTCTGGCCAAGACGAAGCCAGGCAAGGGTAACGAAATTCAGCTGACCGATGCGATCGATACGCTGAACCAGACGCAACGGGTCTTCGCTCGCGAATACAAGGGCGACCGTTACGACGTTGGTAACAAGTTTGGCTGGGTCAAGACCAACATTGAATACGGTCTGAACCACCCACAAGTTAAGGACGAGTTACGTGAATACATCAAGGACCTTGGTGCTAAGCTGGCTGCTGAAGACAAGAAGAGCAGCAGCAAGAAGTAACTTGCTGATTGAAAAACCGCTGTCATTTCGACAGCGGTTTTCGCTTATTA
>NZ_JBJEEM010000075.1:0-5301 GCF_051873075.1 Limosilactobacillus sp.
TCCAACCGATATACATCTGGCTGAGTAACATCACGCTGGAGCATGTAACGACCTTCGGCATCCTTAACCTTGGACAGTACATTGTAACCAGATTGGTTAGTTACAAAAGTTGCACTTGGCATAATGGCCGGGTCAAGGGTGTTGTTTTCCAGGTCCTTGATGTCGTCAAAGTTAGCAATAGAAGGCTTTTTGCTTGGCTTGCCCATCGCTTCGATGATCTTAGCGTTACGAGTAACCGTAACCTTCTTAGCAATCCATTGTGACAGCCATGCCAGGATATTTTCCACGGTGTCCTTAAGCAAGGAGTTAGTAACCGTCTGGATAGCGGCGTAACGGTGGATAGCGTACTTGATCAGAGTCAATTCTGGATCGTCCATGTCCGGAATAGCAGCGGTTTCGTCGTCCAAGTCGGTCATTGGAGTGATGTCAGAGATCTTCTCGTAAGTCCGGGAACCGGTAATGGTAGATACTGATTCCACGTTAACCAAGTTTTGCAGAGTAGCGAATTGCCGTACCAACTTGTTGATAGCGTATTGAATGTCGTCTGGAATGGTCAGGCCACCGTTACCGGCACCAGTCTTACCAGAGGTAACCATATCCTTGAAGTCAGCAACGAACTTATCTTCGATAGATTGTTCCTTGTTGTTGAGAGGCTTCTTGTCCTTAGTGTCCATGTTCTTGACTTCGAGGGCCCGTGCTTCGTCGAGCTGGTCCTTGATTGCGTCACGTTGAGCCTTAGCATTATCGCGTTGGTCCTTAAGTGCCTTGAAGTCATCGTCAGGCTTAAAATCGTCGCTCATCACGCGCAGAGACAGTTTGTTGTCCAGATCAGACACCTTTTGGCCGGTGGCGATCCAGGCTTCGTTTAATTCATTAATCCCCATTATTCTTCTTCCTTCTTTCCTAATAAAATAGCCAGCTTCTGGTCTTTGAGACTAGGAGTTGGCTTTTTCTTATCTTCTACAGGCGTTTCCACCTTGTTTTCTGGCTTGGCACTACGTACTTTAGCCAAAGTACTTTTGATCTTATTAATTGCATCGTTGCTCAGAATGGGTACCCCAACCGCATTGACCAATTGCGGTTGCTGAGAACCGACTGACACATTATCAGCAAAGCCTTTATCAACGGCATCCTGAGCCGTCATCCAGGTTTCGTTGGACATTAATTGAAGAATATCGTTACGGTCCATTCCAGTCTTAGCTTCATAAGCATTCACGATTGACTGATCAGCTACGTCCATCATTTTAGAATCATGGGCCAGATCGTCAGCGTTTCCTTGTGAAATGGTAGAAGCTTTGTGGATCATCATCTGCGAGGTAGGTGACATGTTGACCACATCCCCCGCCATTGCAATTACAGAAGCAGCAGAAGCCGCTAAGCCTTGAATGTTGACTGTTACCTTGCCGGCATAATTCTTCAGCATCGTATAAATTTCAGAAGCGGCAAAAACTGAACCGCCGCCGCTGGCAATATCGACTTCCACGTCTTCATCAGGATCATTAAGAGCATCTTCGACCTTGCTTGGGCTCACACAATCGTAGCCAAGCCAGTCATAGATCTCTGCGTCATCATTGCTGACAACAGCGCCTTTAACCTTGATCTTCGTCATCCTTGTCACCTCCTCTCGTTGGTTCTACCGGTTCCGTTGGTTTCGGCAAGTTCTCCGGCAGATATCCAGCCTGCTTAAGTGACCAGCTGGCCTGGTTAGCACCAAGCACGCCGTTCTTCCGTAAACTGGCAATCTTGTCAGCATAATCATCACCAAGCGGATCAACTGACGGCCGCAAATCTAACTCCACGCCTGCATTGAGCTTATTGTTAAGCTCGCCAGTAATTGATTTAGCGAATCGGGACAACGACTTGGTGTAGTCAGAATTCATCATCTGAACAGATGATTGCTGGTCCCCCGTTCCGTTGATGATGCTGTCTGATACACCGTAGACTTTAGCGATCTGAGCGCCCGTCCAGTTAGCTTGGTTAAGCAATTGAGCAACGTTATTCTGAACTTCCAGCGGTGTATAGTCTTCCAGATCGTCCAGGACAATTGGCCCGTTCTTGGAGCTAGCTGTCTGTCGCATGAATGACCGTGACCGAGCGGCCTTCTGCTTTTCATCAAGCAAGCCACCATGCTGGATCTTCAAGACACCAGGTGCCATGATTGATCGGGCCAATGCACTTAAAGTTAATTTGTTGGACTGGTCTTTGATCTGAAGCTCATCGCTCAACGCCGACAGTGGACTGATACCAGTCTTCCCGCCGTTACGAGACATTAACCGAATATGGATCATATTGCCTTGCGGAACAGCTTGCATCGGGCCAATCCCCGGTTCGTCAAAGTCAACGTTATAGATCAGCCCAGAACCATCTTCTAGTAAGAATGGCTGTACCTGTGACGGCCGTAAGTATTCCCAGTACAGGTCCAGGCCATTATCATTGCGCCAGCGGTAAGCGAAGCACTCACCACCCAGCAGTAGTTGTGCATACATTGATTGCCAAAAAGCGTGGGCATTGCTGGTTTTGGTGGGGTTATTGAGAATCCCCTGGGCACGTGGTGCGGTAGCTTTCAGCTCTCCGTCAGCTAGATCAGCGCTGAGTTGATAGACAATTGAGTAGATATCACTGTTTTTCAGTGCCGTTCGAGCATCCACATAGTGCGTGTCATCAGGATTCAAGAAATGGAGGATGTCATTATCATCGGATAACGCCATCCCCGTCGTTGTTTTCTGGTTAAATAACGGCAAAGTTTCTCACCTCCTCTCTATTGAAGGCTAGCCGCTTTCTCCGCTAAATAACCAATAGCGACTAGGCCAACCGCCACACTAAAAATGCCTGCTACAAAATTTATTAAGAAAAAGCCCCAAACGGCAAAACCGATTGCAGCTAAAAAACATATCAAATCACAATAGCGCCATAAGAAGGCGAAAATCTGTCTAATCAAGCAAACCACTATCCTCACTTTCAAACCACTTCTTAACCTGTTCGGCCGTCATTCGATCGACTTGCTGAGACTTGTCATTGGCAATGCCGAAGTCTTCAAAGTGATACATTCCTTGGTACAGAGCATCGATAATGGCATCAACCACATCAATCTTGAGCGTGGCCTTAGCCTTGTCGACCTGGATACCGATCTTGTCCTCAATCAGCTCCGCATTGACCAGAGCTTTCTCCATGATCTTGTCATCTAACCGACTAACATTGCCCTCGACAAAGATCTTCTGCAAAAACTTTGTTGAGTCTTTCAATTCCGAGGTACGTTGGCGGATAGCTTCCAATGGATAATCAGTATTGATTTCCATCTGTTTAATCGCCGTCGTGGCTCCCCAAGCATCGTAGCCGAAGAAGATGACTTTGAGATTATTCTCTTCCACGTAGTTCAGCAACCAGCTATAAACCTGATCGTCATTAATCAGCCCTTGGGGATGACTGGTGATCGTGCAGAAGCCTTTCTTAGCTAGTGAACGGTAATCAATGCCGTCCTGTTTTTCCTTAGCTTGAATGGACCCGGCTTTTTCCCACGGAATAAAACTATGTTGTTCAACGTGCCACTTCTGCTTGCCGTGCTCATCCTGGTAAGGATAGACAAAGGCAATCGCCGTGTTATCGGAAAACATGGAGTAGTCGAAGCCGATATAAACCTGCCGCCCTCTGATATCGAAGCTCGGAATGATTGCCCGCTCAATATCAGACAGTTTCAGGTAGGAATTGGTAGCTTCCTGCAGCCAGAGATTGAGATTTTTGTTCTGGAAGTCGTCAATCGTTCCGGCCAGCATATCAGAGTCCCGTTTATCCCGAAGGCCGTCCATCAAAACATCCTTCTGATCAGACAAATAAAGCAACGGGTTAGACTTAACCCAGGTGTCTTCCTTAAAGGTTTCGTCTAGACTATCCTGCGCCCAGATCAGCCCCAGCGTTCGGTCAGCGTCTCGGCTGTAGTCTTGCTCCATTGCTTGCTGAATCATCTTCTGCTCGCTATGGAACGGCACAGAGGGGTCAGGATAAGACGTTGAAATCTCAATGTACTGATGATTAGGTACCTTGACCTGCCCGGAGGCAATCTTTTTTGTTCCCTCACGAGTAGGGATGTTCCCTACCTCATCAAAAACAGCTGTTGTGAAGTGATAGGAGTCGTATTTACCGGACTTAAAAGACAACGGGCGCAGGTTGTTATTGAACTTGCGCATCGTGATCCCGCTATGGTCATGCATGACCAGCTCATCTTCCTTAGCCAGCGTCGCAAACACTGGTTGGTCCTCGATAATCTTCTTCAGCATACTGTTGATATAACCGTAAAGCTTACCAGTCTGATCGTAGTTTTCAGCCGTAACCAGAAAATCCTGGTTAGACAACCCCATGGACTCGATCAGGAAAGAGTAGCACATATAGATCGCCATGAGGTAGGTCTTGCCTTGTCCACGCGCAACCGAGAGAACGACACGAGTAAACCGCTTAGTATTCAGTTCATCCCGCCAGCCAAACAACATGGCGAAGATGAATTTCTGCCAGTCCATTAACTTAGTTGGCTTACCGGTGTCAACGTTTGGCGCGATTGACGCGAATTTGAGAATCTTATCGACCTCGCTGATGTCGTAGTGGTAGGAGAAGTTTGTGGTTTCAGCCCGCCGAAGATCTTGAACGTGGCGAAAAGCGGCCAGTTTCATTAGATAGCCAGTCGTAATCTTCTCATCTAACACCTTGAAGGCATATTTAGTGCCAGGGTCCTGGTATTTATCCCGGATATTGCTCCAGTCAATGTTGTGGTAAGCCCCTAATACGTCATGGGACTGAGTAAGATCAATCTTTTCCACGCTCATTCACCTCCTAGACCAAGCCGGATTCCTTAAGTTGTTCAGCGACTGACTTTTCTTTCTTACGACTGGCGATTTGCATTAATTCCTGCCGGCTCTTCGGTGACAGCCCTAGCTGTACTCCAACCGAGTTGAGTTGGCTGAGGGCGTCTTTCATGGTGGCCACTGCTGGGTTCTTACGGAAGCCTACGAAGTCCTTGCCCACGATCTTTCCAGAAGAGTCTTGTAGTGAAGTAAAGATTTTGGCTTGAATGCCGTTCTCCTGGATATCTTGGTAGGCATTGCGATACATTTCGTAGTTAGCGCAGTATTGCTCGACCAAGCCCACGTCAATTCGCTCAACCCGTCCGGTCGACTCTAAAAAAGGCACGATCTTACGCCAGCAGGCGCTTGCTAGGGTGCCCAAATAATGGGGCGGAGTAGGCGGCAAATGCCCGTTATTCTGCTTAAAATAGACCTTTTTCGTCATTAAATGGGCCTCCTTTCATCGTGATTA
>NZ_JBJEEM010000076.1:0-5209 GCF_051873075.1 Limosilactobacillus sp.
ATTGATTCCACTAATCTGGTAAAATTAAGTTAGCAAATGCCAAATAAAGGAGGCCTATATGCTTAAAGAGTTTAAAGAATTTATTGCCCGCGGCAACGTGATGGACATGGCGGTGGGGATCATCGTCGGGTCCGCCTTTACCGCTATCGTCAAAGACCTGGTTGCCTACCTGATCAACCCCCTGATCGGGCTTTTCATCGGTAAGATCGACCTGTCCAACATCGTTTTTACCGTCGGTGCGGCCCAGTTCAAGGTCGGTGCGTTCTTAAACGCCGTGATTAACTTCCTGATCATCGCCTTCGTCGTCTTCCTCCTGGTCAAGGGGATGAATGTCTTTCGGAGCAAAAAGGAAGAGGAACCCCAAGAAGAAAAGCCGAGTGCCGAGGTGCAATACCTCAAGGAAATTGCTGAAACACTGAAGCAGCAAAACGCCCCCGCAACGGTTAAAAATAACGGAGATGAAAAGGATCACTAAAAAAACAGGTGCCATGCAAAGCACCTGTTTTTTAATAATCATATTCATTATCACCGGACTGGGTAATCAGCTCCAGGGTATTATTGGCAGTCATGTTATCCTCAACCGTGTCCTGGTCCCGGTCGTGGCCGTTGACGACATTATCGCCGCTCGTGGTCTGCAGGCGGTAACCGTCAATTCCATCGGCGTGCACCTCATTATCCCCAGAATCATTGTTAACCCGGTAATAGCCGCTGGTCCGCAACCGGTGCGCCGTGAAGTCCCCAGAATCCAGCTCGGTCTGGCCGCCATCAAGCGTCAGGTTATCTAAATCAACATTTCCGCTAGCCACATCAATTCTGGTGTTGGCTAGGTTGACCCCGTCGACGCTGAGGTTACCACTATCCAACTTGATCGTGCTCCCGTTGATCTGCGCGTCGCGGGGCACCGTAATCGTCAGCTGGTCATCGAAGCCGTGAACATTGAAGAAGAAGCCGTCACCACCGCTAGCCTCCTGCTTGACCACCAGGTGCCGGCCCTTTTTCTCAACGGTCGGCTTGTTCTTATTCAAGCCGCGATAACTAACCCGAAAAGCGGCCCCACGCCTAATCTTTACGTTAGCCGTAGCCACGTCCAGGTCAATTTTATCAAAGCGCCGGTTCGTCAATTGCCAGCTGGCCTGTTGCTGAATTTGCGGTCGTCCATTATGAAAATCGACATCCCGATCGCCATGATTCAAGTAGCCGACCGCAAGGGCCACCAACCCGATTGCCAGGACCAGCCAACCGATCTTAAACATCCGTTTCATAATTAGGCCGCCCCCTTTCTAGACTGGATCTTTCGGTAAACAAACTTTGCAAAGTTGGCGATGGCCTGTGCCAACAGCCGAACCAGCCAATAAAGCAACGGTAGACAAACCATGAAGCCCCCGATGGCACTCAGGCCGATACCGCCGTAGAAGAGGCCGGTCATTGGCGCCGTGGCGAACAGCCCAACCCCGGCGTACAAAGTCACAACCGCGGCAACAGCCAGGGAGCCGACCAGGGCAACGGCCCCAACAACTACCCCAAACAGGCAGGCTGCCAGGGCAATCAAAGTCACTACGGCGACCAGTCCGATCCCAAAGGTCAACGGTGAGGTAATGATCGCGAGCAGTACCCACCAGAAAACCCGCCAGCTGGAGTGGGTACTGGCCGGTTTGCCGTTTTCCTTCGACTGATCATTGGCCTTGATTGAGTAGTCCGCCAATATTTTTCGGCTCAGCTGCCGCGGTGTCCCCAACCGCGCTTCAATAGTCTGACGGCTGTCCAGACCGCCGTCGGCAATAAACTCATCATAAAACTCTAACGCGTCCCGACGCTCGCCATCCGTCAGCGGGCTGAGGTAGCTCGCCAGGTCGCTAATATACTTCTCACGCTCATTCATCGCTTTTCCCCTCCCCCGTTGGATTAAATAGCTGGTCAAGGCTGTTCTTGTAGTCATTCCAGAGCTTCCGCACCCGTTTTAGGTGGTCCTCACCATCAGCCGTGATCTGGTAGTAGCGCCGGTTGCGCCCCTGATAGGGCTGGTCATAGGTAGTGACAAAGCCATTCTTCTTCAATCGGCGAAGCACCGGGTACATCGTTGATTCGGAGACCGTAATGACCTCCTGGACACGCTGGGTTAAGGCATAACCGTAGTAGTCGCTCTGCTTGAGAATCGCCAGCACGATCCCGTCCAGCAGGTCCGCGGTGATCTGAATCTTCATTGGTACCTCCTCCTTTGTCTTATATTATATCATATATAGTATTATATATAATCGTAATTAGCCTGGCAAGCATGGCTGCAGTGAACAAACAGACGGTTATGTCTCAAAAAGAGCCAACCATTCCTGTCTCCCCACTAGTTGACTAATTGTGTCATGGTGTCCGTCAGCTGGCCATTTATCAACACTCAGTCCTTAACGGCCAAGCAGTGCTGCCCTACAATAAAGGTGATCGATGAGAAGATCACCGATCCGTTGTCACAGTGAAAAATCTTAAGGAGGGGTGTCTTTATGTTCAACTTTGTATTCTGGGTTTTAGCCATTTGGTTTATCGTCAACGTGGTATGGATGTGGTTCAAGCTCGATGATCAAACGTTGCAAAAGACCTTCGCTTGGATTAACGTTTGTGCAATCGTAATTGGATTCTGGGTATACTATAGTGTTACCCACGACGCCAGCGCAATTGACGGCTGGTTCATCACCATGAACTGGGTCAACATCGCCGTTGCCGCCATTCAGTTCTACTTTGGCTACCGGAGTGAAAATAACACTCATAACGCTCACAACGTTCACCACAAAGCTGCCTAAGCAGAAATAAATAATCCTAATCGGCCCCCAGGTTGCAACAACATCCTGGGAGCTTTTTTACGCAAAAAACGTTGTTACATTTAGAAAGCGCTTGCATTTCGACGTAAAACGGAATAAAGTATAGCTGAGGTGGTCAATTAATGTTTCACTCTTTCAACAAATTCAAACATTCTTGGCCACCTCAAGGAGATGCTTTATAATGAAAGCTGCTGTAGTACGTGACAATTGTGATGGTTACTTTGACGTTAAGGATGTTCAACTACGTGATCTCAAGGCCGGGGAAGCCCTAGTTAAGATGGAATACTGCGGCCTTTGCCACACCGACCTTCACGTTGCGGCTGGCGACTTCGGTAAGGTTCCGGGCCGGATTACCGGTCACGAAGGAATCGGTCGGGTTGTCAAGGTTGCTCCTGGCGTTACTAGTGTTAAGATTGGTGATCGGGTTTCAATCGCCTGGTTCTACTCCGGTTGTGGTCACTGCGAATACTGCGTCAGTGGTAACGAATCACTATGTCGTCACGTCAAGAACGCCGGCTTCAACGTTGACGGTGCCATGGCTGAATACTGCATCGTCGAAGCCAACTATGCGGTTAAGGTTCCTGAAAACCTTGATCCCATTAAGGCAACGTCCGTAACCTGTGCTGGTGTTACCACCTACAAAGCGATCAAGACCAGTGAAATTCGTCCTGGCCAATGGATTGCCATCTATGGTGCCGGTGGTTTGGGTAACCTCGGTGTTCAATGGGCCAAGAATGTTTTCAAGGCGCACGTCATCGCGGTTGATATTAATGATGAAAAGCTGCAATCTGCTAAGGAAAACGGCGCGGACATTATCATCAACTCCACCAAGACCGACCCGGCCAAAGAAATCCAAGACAAGATTGGTGGCGTCCAGGCAGCCGTTGTAACTGCCACTGCCCCAATTTGCTATGACCAAGCACTGGCCTCCGTCAAGGCCGGTGGCAAGGTGGTCGCTGTTTCCCTGCCAAAGGGTAACATTGACGTACCAATCTCCAAGACCGTCCTTGACGGAATTGAGATCGTCGGCTCACTGGTCGGTACCCGGCAAGACCTTGCCGAGGCCTTCCAATTAACAGCCGATGGTGGGATTGACCCAATCGTCCACACCCGGAAGCTCAGCGAGATTAACGACATCGTTGACGAGATGAAGGAAGGGAAGATTATCGGTCGGATGGTTGTCGACTTTACTCACGGTGCCAATTAAACTTAAAAAGTAAGCGCTATTGAACATAAAATTTCATAATGAACAAAACAGTTGAGCTCATGAGAGGACTCTTGTCCTTGTCATGAGCTCAACTGTTTTATGATATCGGTGAACATCAATATCTACTGACAACTATTTGAAACAAAGTTATCTTCAAAAGGTGCTTAAATGGAAGGCCGATCGATTAAGCTAACGGGAAGGGTGGTGATGCTGCCGCCAACTTTTTTGTTTTCAACCTGGCTGAGCAGCCGGTGAGCAGCATAATTGCCCATCAGTTCCATGTCCTGCTTCAAAAGGAAAATGCCATCGCCGACATATCGTGACCATTCCCAGTCATCAAAGCTGATTAGGCCGAGATCACGTGGAAAGACAAGGTGGTAGTCTTTCAAGATGCTCAACAGGTCAAAGAGAACTGGTCCCATTAGTGATATTGCTACCGTTCGTCCTTGTAATTGTGCAAGACGGTGAACAAAAGTATTAGTGAGCCAATCCTTGTCGTGACCGTTGATTTCGATCTGATGATAAGAAAGGCCAAAGTCATTGGCGGCAGCTTTTAGCCCGGCAATTCGCGGAATCTGCCCGGAGGCCTCCGCATACTGAGCACTAACAGCCAGAATATTATTATATCCACGGTCTACTAATATCTTGCCAAGACGATAACAGGCATCCTTGTTGGCACTGGTAACCATATCAACATCGGTTGGCAGGTCCCAGATCTCCCGGTCGACAATCTCCAGGGGAATATTTGCTTTGACAACGTTTGCGAACTGTGCAAAGTGTCCCGAGTCGGGTTGGGCAATGATTCCATCAACCCGTTGCTGGTAGAGTCGGTGCAGGGCCCGCTTTTCCGTTTCCACCGAGTCGTTGGTATTGATCAGTAACATGTCATACCCGAGGTTTTTTAAAACGTCATCAATTCCCTTAGCGAGGAGCGTAGAAAAGGGGTTCGCAATGTTCCCCACCAGGACCCCGATCGCCCTCCCCTGTGCTTTACGCAGCCGTTGGGCAGAGGCGGTGGGGACAAAATTTAGTTCTTTAATTACCTTTTCTACCCGCAATCGAGTCGCAGCACTCATTTTATTATAGTGACCATTGATTATTCTCGAAACCGTGGTGACTGAAACACCGGCGGCTTTAGCAACGTCACTGATGGTTACACGTTGGCTCATCATTTTACCATCCTTAATTTGTAATTAGT
>NZ_JBJEEM010000077.1:0-24678 GCF_051873075.1 Limosilactobacillus sp.
GTTTTATTTTAGTTAAAGTAAATTTCAACTTTGCATTAAATTATCTGGATCCAATCAGCTTCGGAATATCAAGTGCCTTAAGTCCTATCCCTACTATGGAGCCCTCCTACGCATTACAATAATTAAAGCCTCGTCAAAAAAGAGTTGTGATGCTAAGATATGACGTAATCAATTGATCGAACCGATACGGAAGAGTAAGTTTCAGTAAGCTATTCCAGAAAGCTGTCAACTAGTGGAAAGTTTTCCGCCGCTTCGAACCCCGCCCCGCTTATTATGTTGATTCCCGTTATTATTATGCTGGTATTCTCAACAAAAAACCGTGATATTTATAAAGGGTTACTAACTGGTCTTACTTTAGGAACGATTACCGGTTTGGTATTCCACCTATTTAATTTCAGTGCCGTCTTTGCAAACCATCTCTCAAAAAATGAGGCAACAGGATTTCTAATCAGCGGGATCAATGATATTCTCCCAACGATTGCCCTGGTTCTGTTTTTGGAATCATGGGAGTTTTGACGGATGCTGGAATGCTTGACTATATCGCTAATAAAATCCTATCCAGCAAAGCCGGCAAAACACAGCGAGGCGCCGAACTAATATCAATGCTAGGAATCAGTTTAGTAACAATCTTATTCGGCGGGGTAACGGGTGCTTCGATTCTGACGTTTGGTTCCGTTTTAAATAGGGTTGGTCATGCCAAGAATATCCATCCATACCGGCGTGCTAACCTACTTGATGGGACTGCGAACCGCTTGCCAGCGATATTCCTTTCCTAAGTGTATTTTTATTGGTTCCGCAATGACTCAGCTATCCCCGTAGTCGTAGCAGGCGGTACACTTTACGCCTTCACGTTATTTTTTACATTCGTGGTTGCCGTCTTGACTGGATGGGGCCGACGCATGGAAAACGCAAAACAAGCTGCTGAAAATGGCAAGCCAATGAAACGCTTTGGCGCAAGCAAAATTTAGGGATATGCATTATTAAAGTAAGCGTATTCTAAACCAATCAAGATTAGAAATAGCCCCTTAGGGTCGGCACTTCTAAATAGTAAAAGTGTCAACCTTAAGGAGCTTTCCATATGCTGTTTTAGTTGTTTGTTTTATTTTGGTTAAAGTAAATTCCAACTTTGCATTGTCGCTTATGGCCAAATAAAATACTCGGCGCTCCATTAAATTTCAGAACGCCGAGTACCTTAAATTAGTCGTTAATCATTAGCCCATTCGTGGTAGCGGTCCCCCACTAAGGAAACGTAGTAGTTCATGTAGGTCATCTGCTTGTAGGGTGTAATCCAGATGAAGCCGATCCCCGCCGTCAGGACACCGAGAATGTCCCAACCGAGGAAACTCAGCCGCAAAACAAATAATTCCCACTTATGGCCATCCATCAGCTGACGGCTCATTGTTACGTAGTCAAAGTAACTGTGGTCCGTATCCCCACCCTGTTCTTTAACGTCCTTATAAATGTAATAAGTCTGCGAGTAGGAAAACATCTTGATGATTCCCGGCACCACCAGAAGCAGTGTCCACAGGAAAAGCAGGACCCGTTGGATAACGTAGAGGACGAACACCGGCAGGATGTACTTCCCGGAGATGGTCTGGAAAGCCTTCTTGAATGGCTCCGCCGTCGGGGTCTTGGTCCGCACCCAATCAATAAGCGCAAAGTCAACACTGAGCAGTAAGTAGGTGGTGATCAAGTTGCCAATAAATGACTGTCCTGAGCTGGCATGCCCGTTAGTACCCGCCTCCGCTGAGAATTCACCCGGCAATTCGGCACCAATCTTGGTAAAGTAGTATGTCAGCCCGGCCAGTACTCCAGCGACGATAATCCCAGTAATGACCTGGAAGATCACTGGCACAATGTTCAGCTTGATCGCCGTCAACCAGTTGCCAGCGAGGAGTTCTCGCGCTTCTGCCTTTAATTGCTTTCTTGTCTTCATGTTTCCTATGCCAAATTCCCACTAACACTCGGTACCAGGAGTTCGTACACGTATGAAAGTTCTTGCGGACGATAAGCCCCGTGAAGGGTCCCCACCTTGGTAAAGCCGTTCTTGGTAATCACGTGTTGCATCACCTGGTTATTCTCGTTGGTGCTGATCCGGATGGACTTAACCTCTGGCCGGTGTTCTTCCAGGTAGTCCAGCATATGGATGAAGAGCTTTGAAGCATAGCCCTTCCCCGCGTGGTCAGAATGGATGGCCACGCGGTGGATAACGACGTAATTCTCCGTCTCCATCAGCCACTTCCCGTTCAGGTCATCGTAGAAATGATCAGGGGCATCGACAATGGAAAGAGTCCCCACCGTCTGATTATCGTTGGACTGGGCCAAGTAAGCATAGCCGTGCTCAATGTCTTCCTTGATGTGTTCGGCGTTTGGATAGTCGCCCTGCCACTGGTCAACGCCTCGCTCGGCCAACTGGTCACGCCCGTTACGCAGGATCGTTAAAATGGTATCCAAATCAGCCATCGTGGCCTTTTTCATTTTCATAATACTCACTCCTATCTGGTGCCAAACACCTAGATGACACCAGCCAAATTATTAATTCATCAAATATTATACATTAAACGGCTGAAAACAACCTTACTTTTAATGAAAAAAGACGGTCGCCTAAATTAAACCGTAGCGACCGTCAAGATCAAATCTGTT
Organism: Limosilactobacillus sp.; assembly: GCF_051873075.1. Taxonomy (GTDB): domain Bacteria; phylum Bacillota; class Bacilli; order Lactobacillales; family Lactobacillaceae; genus Limosilactobacillus. The sequence continues at coordinate 2,644 of NZ_JBJEEM010000077.1, forward strand.
TAGTGCTTGTTGCCTTTTTTGGCAACTCGAGCAAGTTCCTTTTCTTCTGTTTCGGCGTAGTTGACCATCTTCAGGAAGTTATCAACATCAAGGCTGGCCCGGCCGATCAATACGCCATCGATGTCGGGCTTTGCCATGATCTCTTTAATGTTATCCGGATTAACACTGCCCCCATAGAGAATCCGAATCTTGTCGGCGATCTCATAGGTGTAGTTATCCGCAATCGTCCGCCGGATCATCCGGCAGCCTTCCTCGGCCAGCGCTGCATTGGCGTGCTGACCGACACCAACCGCCCAACTCGGCTCATAGGAGATAACGACCCGCTTGATCTGGTCCAAAGAGACCCCATGCAGGACGCTCATCAACTGTTGGAAGACGTAGTGAATCTCGCCGTTGACCTCTTTTTGCACCATCGTTTCATCTGTACAGATGATCGGGGTAATGTCCATCTGGAGGGCCGCCTTCACCTTCTTATTGACGGCCTCGTTGTTTTCACCGAAGAGGCGGCGGCGTTCAATGTGACCGAGCATCGCGTACGAAGCACCCAAGTCTTTGAGCCCGCGCAGGCTGATTTCACCGGTGTAGGGACCGGAGTATTCAGCGGCAGCATTTTGGGCAATGATCTTGAGACCAGATTTGCCGGCCGCCTGTTTCATGCTGTACAGTGAAAAAGCTTGCGGGGCGATCCCCACCTCAATCTTCTCCGGATCAGGTAACTTATCTTTAATCTCATTAACAAAGGCAACGGACTCCGCGACGCTCTTATGCATCTTCCAATTAGCCGCAATAAACGGTTTACGCATCATTGCTTCCCCCTCGCAGGTGTTTTATTTAAGTATGACATACTTTAGTTTGCCGGTCATGCTGTTTTTTCGCTTCTTGACCGATTATTAAGAAATAAACTACCAATATAATTATACCACTGTCCCGCCGCTCTCAGAAAGTTGGCGAAAAGTTCCGTCATAGATTACACAATCAAGCCAGCCTCAATTTTGACAATCTGCAAATTTAATGCTATCTTGTACTTGTAAAATATAAAACAACAGGAGCCAAAAATATGCGTAAAGAAATTCCGACATTAACAAACCAAACTACCAGCAAAGATTTTCTGCAATTGATAACCGATTCCTTCCAGTCCGTCGTCTTTGGCACCGTCGATCAAAACGGCAACCCGCATACTAATGTTGCCGACATTGAGCTCTACGACAACGGTCGGCTAATCTTTGCTACTACCTTTGAAAAGCCCTTCTATCAGCGTCTCAAATCCCACCCGCAGATTTCAATCACCGCTCTGCGGGGCGCGGAAACAATGACCAGCGTTGGGGTAACTTTAACTGGCATTGTTGAGGAAGTTGACCAATCCTACCTCGACCGCATCTTTTCAGCACATCCAGAAATGGCTAGAATTTCTGGTGAGAACTTTTCTGAACGGCGCGCGATCTTAAGGCCCTTTGCAATCACCCCATTAAGCGGGTCAGTTTATGACCTCCGTCAAAGTCCTATCTTTCAAAAATCCTTTAATTTTAACTAGGTAAGTGCAATGTATCAGATAAAAGAACGTCACCTAATCCGTAAGCACAAGAAGAACCTCCAAGCCGCCCACCTCATTAAGACTTACGAAAAAATCAAAGACGAACTTCTTACAATGCCGCTATCAAGGACGCACCATTTTGAGCTGCTAGAGAAACGCGTCCCACACCCGAATCTGTACTCTAAAAGAATCAGCCGCAGCAATCGCGTAGTTTATTCTGTTGACAAGGAAAACAAGATGGTTACTGTCTACAGCGCCTGGGGGCATTACGAAAGCGGCAACCAAAGCCTCATCCATCACCGCCTGTAATTCTTTAACCTAACCAAAACGGTCCCAATAGAATCAGCTTCGACAAATATCTGTTATGATAGAGGATGTGAAATCTCAATAATAGTGAGGAATCATCATGATTGGAACATATGTCAACGTCGCCGCGATCCTGATCGGTACCACCATCGGCTGCCTATTGAAGCGCGGTATCAACAAGAAATACGAGGATGCCCTTTTTACGGTGATGGGGCTCGCCGCCCTGGGGATTGGCCTCGAAAACGTCGTCAATAACCTGCCGAAAAGTCACTACCCGGTGCTCTTCATCGTCAGCCTGGCTCTCGGGACCCTCCTGGGAACCTGGTGGGATCTTGATCGTCGGTTTGACCACCTGATCAAGCGCTTCGGCGGCAAGTCGCAACTGGTCAAGGGGCTGGCCACCGGAATTCTCCTTTGCTGCATTGGGGCTCTTTCAATCGTCGGGCCGGTGATGGCGGCGGTCCGCCACGACGAAACGATGCTCCTCACCAACGCCACGCTGGACCTGGTGACGACCATCGTCTTCGGCGCCAGTTTCGGCTGGGGCATGCTCTTTTGTGCGCCAGCCCTGTTTTGCTGGCAGGGCGGCATCTACCTGGTCGCCAAGTACCTCTCGGCATCCTTCTTCACCGGTCCCCTGGTCACCGAGATCGCCATCGTCGGTGGCTTCTTGATTGCCTCCACTGGGCTCTCCCTCCTCAAGATCCGTGACATCAAGACGCTTAATATCTTGCCATCCCTGCTTGTCCCGATTGTCTTCTTTATTTTCCGGGATCTGACGGGGTTATTCTAAGATAATCAAAAAAGAGCAGTGATCCACTTTGCATGCGGATCACTGTTCTTTTCATATATAAATTAATCACCAGGCTTGTAGTCCTTATCGATAATCAACACCGGCTTAATGACCTTGCCGGATACTGAATCGGCGTTGGCCTGATTAATATCTTCAAGATCATAGAACTTCTTGGCCTTATCGAAGTCAAACATCTATTTTAAAGCAAGTGTTTTCGCTTACACTGTTATGCTAATATATCAACCCAAACTAATAGAATAATTAACGTTCAACTGGTGAATTTAGTTATTGTTAAATAAACATCATTTTGTCTATAGCGGTACCCGAACATTCACTTGGTGGCCATTAAAATGAATGATCACGGCCTGCTTGGGTTGGAGATCGACCATCATCGTCACCCCATCGACCCGCAGGCTCCGTGGCCCAGCATAGTAAATATCGAGGGGCCGCTTACGTAACCGTGCAATCGCCCGCAACATGTCCGCAGTAAACTTAGCCGGGTCAACGGTGGCGGGCAGCTCATTTAGCAAATCAATCATTGTTGTAGCCTTTGTCATCCCAATTTCTCCTTTTACCTAAGCCCGAATATCATGCTGGTAGGAAACCCTGCTCCGGCCATTGACCGAGCTAACCCGCAGCTGGTCTGGAATTTGCTCCTCCAGCTCGGTCACGTGACTGATGATTCCGATCATGCGATGACCCTCGAGTTCTTGCAGGGATCGAAGGGCATCGGCCAGGGCGGTCTGGTCCAGCGAGCCGAAACCCTCGTCGACGAATAAGGCGTCGATGCTGATCCCCCCGCTCTGCTCCTGGATGATCTGACAGAGGGCCAGAGCCAGGGCCAGGGAAGCCATAAAGCTCTCCCCACCGGAAAGGGTCCGGGCACTCCGCGTCTTGCCGGCATTGTCATCGTAAACGTTGACCTCCAGGCCGCTCCACTTAGCCCCGGCACCATGGCGGTCATTGGAGAGTTCGAACTGGTAACGGCCGTTGGTCAGCTGGGCAAGCTGGACGTTTGCCGCCGCGAGGACCTCCTGGAAATAGGACTGCAGGACATACCGCTCCAGACTAAGGTGGTTCTCCGTATTTCCAGTAACCACATCAGTCAGGGTCTGGAAGGAGGCCAGTTCTTTCTCCTGGTGTCCGCTGGCCTTGAGCAATTTTATCACCCGCTGCCGGCCATTCGTCAGGTGCTCTCGTTGGAGCTCATGCTGGGCCACAGCGTGTTGCAACTCGCGCAACGCCTGCTGGGCCATCTTCAAGGCGGACCGAGTCTTCTCAATATCTGGGGCCGGACGATCACCAATCTGGGCGGTCAGCCGTTGTACCTGCTGTTCATTATCATGGACTCGGGTCTGATAATCACGGATGGCTGCCTGCAGCTTTTTCAGTTGGGGAAGCTGTCCCTGTGCCTGATCCCAAAAATCCCAGCTCAAATCCGCACGATAGGCTTCAAGGGCCTTAGCTAACAATTTATGCCGGCGATACTGCTGTTCCTCCAGGGTTGCATGATCATCTTTAACCGTCATCAGGCTATGCTCCGTGACGGCTCGCTGCTGGGTAATCGCTTGCCGCTTTTGCGTGGCCGCTTGCAACTGGTCAGTAAATTCGGCAAACTGCCCTTGCAAGTCAGCCACCTGCCGTTTGATGGTGGCCTCGTCACCCAGCTCTTCCGGCAACTCCGCCTGCCGTGTCTGCAAAACTGCCTGATTTTTCGTCAATTCCTGCTGAGCGAGCCGCACCGCCTCACCATCCTGCTTCAGAGGTTCCTCCAGCTCGGCCGCCTGCTGTTTGAGCTTCTCCAGGGACTTTTGCTTTCGTGCAGCAGCGGTCTCTTTTTCCTGCAGATCGCGGCGGGCAGTCTGGAGTTCTTTCCCATACCGAGTGATTTGTCCTTCCCAGTCGCTTGGTAATTTGTCACTGTCCAGGAGCTGGGCCAGCTGGGTTTGGGCGGCGGCAACCTGGGTAGCCAAGTCCGTCAGTTGAGTCCGAACCTGCTTGGCCCGTTCTGCCAGCCGGCTCTGGGCGTCCCGGCTAGCCTGCAGGCGGTCACTAGCCTGCTGAAGTTTTTCATCACTCACCATTACCACTTCATCGGTAGCGTGTGCCGGGTGGGGATGGTCAAGTCCCCCGCAGACCGGACATGGGGATCCTGGCTTCAGTCTCGTTGCCAAGCGGGCAATCTGGTAGCGGGCGTCGGCGTCATTGAGGTCGGCCAATTGCTGGGTCTGGCATTCGACGGTGGCTGCCTGCTGTTTGAGTTTTGCGGCTAATTGGCCTTGCTGCTGAACGGCGGCCTGCTGAGCCGCACACTGCTCCAAAAGCGTCTTTTTAGCCGTTTGCAGGTCGGCGTAGTGACGCTGTCGCTGGTCGAGAGTCCGCCGAGTAGCTTCCAGGTCACCGTAAGCCGCCAATTGATCGGTTATCGCCGTAATCCGGCGACTCAGGTCAGCGGTCTGGCGCTGGTGAGCCTCCTGGTGTTCCTGCGCCGTGGTCAAGCGTTGCTGGTCCGTCTTAACCTGGGTTCGCAGCCGGTTAACGGTAGCAAATAATGGAAGCTTCTTACTCAGCTCATGGGCCTGGTCACGAAGTCCTTCCATTGCCGGTTGCTTAACCGTCAAAGCCTGGTAGTGCTGGTCACTATCCTTAAGCTGGCCATTGAGTTTCTCCAACTGGTTTGCCAGCCTGGTGAGCTGCTTTTGCTGGTCCGCCTGCTGCCGTTCACCGTCCTGCCACTGCTGGTAGGCAACCTGGTGATCCTGGAACCATTGCAGATCCGCCAATTGGGCCTGATCCTTTACAACCTGGTCCTTTTGCACGGCCAATTCTTGGGCAGCCTGTTTAACCGTCACCAACGCGGTCAGCCAGCGTTGCAAATCTTGCTCATCGTGAAGCTGCTTAGTGACCGAATTGACCTGCTTCTGTTGGTCGGCTGTCCGTTGATTCAGCGCGGTCAGGTCACGTTGCAGGTCGGCCAATTGGCTTTCGACCGCTGTCAGCCACTCATCATTGCTGAGTCCGGCGTCCACCGTGGTTACTCCCTCCTTGGCTGCCTGAAGCTTATTTGCCTGGTCCACCAAGTCCCGCTTGCGTTTTGCCAACTGGTCCTTCAGCCGCTGGGCCCACTGGTCGTAGACGGTGGTGTTAAACAGGTCGCGAAGCAGTTCTTCCTTCGTGTTACTGTCGGAATCCAGGAACTGACGGAACTTCCCCTGCGGCAGTAAGACGATCTGGCGGAACTGGTCCCGGGTCAGGTTGAGCAGGTCGGTAATGAAGGCATCGGCCTCCTTAATCTTGGTGATCGCTTGCGGCCGGTCACTCTCCAGAGGATAAATCAGCTCGACCGACTGGTTATGCTCCACCGGCCGGCCCCGGTGTCCAATTAGGATCTGCTTGGGGCGCCGGGTCACCTGATAGGTCTGCCCCTGGTGCGTGAAGGTGAAGGTCACCCTGGTTTCCTGGTCAGGGGCAGCAAAGTCCGAGCGTAAGGCCGCCGCTGGCCGTTGCTCACTGGTGGTCTTGCCAAAGAGGGCGTAGCACATCGCGTCAAAGATGGTGGTCTTCCCCGCGCCGGTGTTGCCGGCTACCAAGAACAGCGGCCGCTTGTCAAACTCATTGAAGTCGATCACGGTCTGTTCGTAGGGGCCAAAATTTTGCAGTTCAATTTTTACTGGTCGCATTATTCTTCCTCCCCCTTGATAGCAGTTAGGGCATTGGCAGCCCACTTGGCTTGCTGGTCGGTCATATCGATCCCCATGGTTTGCTGGTAAAAGTCCGCCAATAATTCTGTCGGTGACTGCTGCCGGCGCGTCTGGGGGTGGTCGAAGTCAATCTGGCGGGCCTCATGCGTCCGGTGCAGGCTGACGATCTTCGGATAGCGTTCACGAAGCTTATTGAGAACGTCCGGAATACGCTCGTGGTCTGTTAGTTCAACATCGTAAAAATCATCCCGCGGCTGCTGGGGGCTGTTTGCTACCAGGTCCGCAAACGTGCCCTTGATCTTATGAATGTCATGGGCAGGGCGAAGTGGCACCCACTCAGCGTTAAAAGGCACGGTGTCGATAATCCAAACTCCCTTTTCCTGACCAGCCTCGGACACGGAGAACTTCATTGGCGAGCCGCTGTAGCGTATCCGATCAGCACGGAGGGCATTGCGGTTGTGGAGGTGGCCCAGGGCAACGTAATCAAACGGGGCCAGGGTCGTCGTCGCCACGGCACTCAGCCCCCCAACCTCAATGGTGGTCTCCGAGTCCGCCGTCCGTTCGCTCCCCGCCGCAAAGAAGTGAGCTACCAGGACATGGTGCAGGGCGGGCGTGAAGTTTTTCTGCATCTCCCCAACGATCCGCTCCATTGCGTCGTTAACGTTGTGAATCTTGTCATCCCCAAAGTAATTCCGCACCGCTTGAATCCCGAAGTAGGGCAGCAGGAAAAACTCCGTGTCCCCGACAGTCACCGGGCGAAAGGCGTCCGTTAGGGTGGTATTCAGGTAAAAGGACTCGTTGACAAACCAATCGGCTCCAGTTCCAAGTCGGGTAGCAGAATCATGGTTCCCGCTGATCGCCAGGATTGGCAAATGATCGACCAGGTTCAACTGGACCAATTCCTGGTTAAGCTGGTGGACCGCCGCCTCACTGGGAATGCTCCGGTCATAGAGGTCCCCGGCGATCACCACCCCATCCACCTGCTTGTCCTGGGCGATGCCCTCAATTTGTTCAAAAACATTTTGCTGGTCAGCTAGCAGGTCAAAGCCATTCAAATTCTTGCCGACATGCCAATCGGCGGTGTGCAGAAAACGCATCACGATCGCTCCTTCTTCTTTGATAATTCCATTATAGGCAAAGCCGCTCGCCGAAGCCAAGCTGAAGCAATTCACGTTAACAAAATAAAAAACATTTACCTCCTCTTCATCCAGAGCAGGCAAATGCTTTTAATCAGCTTAGCTTAATTGGTTTGCTGTTCCATATTAGTCAGCTGTTTTTTCAGCGCCGCCGCTTGCAGTTCCACTACGACATTCCCATTGAAGCGGGCAAAGGTCAGGGCCTCCGTGAGTAACTCCACGACCCGGTAGGATGGCGTCCCCGCCTGCAGAGCGTTATTGGCCGCCAACAGCTTGGTCCGCGGCATCAAGAAGGTCTCACAACGGGCCGCGCAAAGCTGAGTAACCCGTTGAATGAGCTGAGTGCTTCTATCCAATCGTGCGCGCAGGGCCTGGTACTCGGCATCATAGTACATCAACATCACCAATCGGTTGTACTGGATAGTATTCAACCGCCGTAAGTGCTGGGGACTAGCGGCCTGCTGGTCAAGGTACTTGCTTACCTTCGTAAAGAAGAACTCGGCGTCCCCCAGCCGGTTCTTACGAGCATACAGGATCCCAAAGCCCAAATAGGCGAGCTGGGCAAAGACCGTTTCATGCTGTTCATCCAGTTTATCTAAGATCTGCGTAAAATCAAAGGTCGTCGTGGCTGTCTGCTTGTTGGTCAGGGTATCCAGCATCCCCTTTAAGTAGTAGTACTGCATCTGACGTTTGGGTTCGGGAAGGGTTGCTACTTCCACTTTTGCCAGCTCGCGGATGGCAGCCGGGAAGCGCTCGGCAATCAGCAACAGTTCGACCTGGTTCAACGGGTGTTCGAGCTTGGGCTGGGTCGTAACCTGCTGATCACTCAGCTCCCCGATTGTCATCCCCAGGCGTTCGCAAAGCTGGCTGAGGATTTTGATCGACGGTACCCGGCCCTGGTTCTCAAACTTGCTCAGGGTTGACTGCGTACAGATCCCCGTACACAGCTTCGTCTGCGAGATCCCTAATTGTTTACGTCGGCGAACAAATTGCTGAATGTCCATTCATTATCCCTTTCCTTTACGCGTGCAACCCCAGCGCGATCTTGGCAAACCGGCTCATCCGGTCAATGCTCCACGCCGGTTCCCAAACCAATTCGATTTTACAGTCGTTAACCCCATCGACCGAGGTAACGGCCTCGGCGATCGCGTCATTTAGGAAATCGGTTAACGGGCAGCCCATCGTCGTCAGGGTCATCGTCACTGTACAATGGCCGTCATCATCGACTCGGACATCATAAATCAGGCCCAGGTTCACCAGGTCAATGCCGAGCTCGGGGTCAATCACCCGCTCTAGGGCGCCCATCACACTATCTTCCGTTGGCGTATGTTGTCTTTCTTCTGCCATCATGATCCCTCCTATTAACCAATGGAGCCTTCCATCTCAAAGCTGATCAGCCGGTTCAATTCCACCGCATACTCCATCGGCAACTGCTTAGTGAACGGCTCCACGAAGCCCATGATGATCATTTCGGTAGCCTTGGCTTCAGAAATGCCCCGACTCATCAAGTAGTAGAGCTGTTCCTCAGAAATCTTGGAGACCTTGGCCTCGTGTTCCATCGCCACGTGTGCATTATCGATCTCATTGTACGGAATCGTATCCGATGATGATTTATCGTCCATGATAATAGTATCACATTCGACGTGGGCCTTGGAACCATCAGAGTGCTTACCAAAGCGGACCGTGCCCCGGTAATCGGTCGAACCCCCGGTCTTGGCAATCGACTTGGAAACGATCGAGCTCGACGTGTTCTTAGCGTTATGGATCATCCGGGCACCTGAGTCCTGGTGAATCCCGTTGCTAGCCACCGCGATGGAGAGCATCGTGCCCCGGGCCCCCTCACCGTTGAGGTAGACACTCGGGTACTTCATCGTTACCTTGGAGCCCAGGTTACCGTCGACCCACTCCATCGTCGCGTTTTCGGCCGCTGCGGCCCGCTTGGTCTCCAGGCTGTAGACGTTGTCCGACCAGTTTTGGATGGTAGTGTATCGACAGTAAGCATCCTTGCAGACGTTGACCTCGACGACCGCCGCATGCAGACTATCTGAGGAGTAGTTTGGCGCCGTGCACCCTTCAACGTAGTCCACGCTGGCACCCTCGTCGACAATGATCAAGGTCCGCTCAAACTGACCAGTATTTTCGGCGTTCAGACGGAAGTAAGACTGGATCGGCGTCTTCGTCTTAACACCCTTAGGTACGTAGATAAAGGAACCCCCTGACCAGACTGCCGCATTTAAGGCCGCAAACTTATTATCAGTCGGTTGCACCAGCTTGCCAAACCATTTTTTAAAGAGGTCCGGGTATTCACGCAGGGCCGTATCGGTATCGGTGAAGATAATGCCGAGCTTGGCAAATTCCTTCTTCATGTTGTGATAGACCACTTCCGACTCGTACTGGGCCGAAGAACCGGCCAAGTATTTCCGCTCTGCCTCGGGAACCCCCAGGCGGTCAAAGGTCCGCTTCAGGTCTTCCGGAACATCCTTCCAGTCCCGGAACTTCTTGTCGGTCATTTTCTGGTAGTACAGCATGTTCTTCAAGTCCAGCTTGGACAGGTCCGGACCGAATTTCGGCATCGGTAGTTTCTTGTAAATCTGATATGCCTTCAGCCGGTAGTCCAGCATCCACTGAGGTTCATGCTTGGCCGCCGAAATTTGCCGGACAACTTCTTCGGTCAGGCCCCGACCAGTCGAGTAGACCGGCTTCACGTCGTCGTGAAAACCGTATTCGTAATTTTCATCGCCATTGACGATGCTTGCTGCGTCATCGCTCATTGCTTTTCCTCCTCATCGTCGTTTTTTAACAGCGCCCGTTGCAGGGCCCACCAGGAAATTGTGGCACACTTGATTCGGGCAGGGAATTCCATAATGCTGGTCAGGATCTGCGCATCCCCCAGCTGGTCCAGGTCGGCTTGAGAGTGCTGCTTGCCAATTGCCATATCCGAAAAAGTCTTGGCCATCGCTAGGGCAGCTTCAACCGTCTTTCCCTTAACGGCCTCAGTCATCATGCTGGCCGAGGCCTGGCTAATCGTACAGCCGGACCCGGTATAGCCGATATTTTCAATGCGGCCGTCTTTCACGTCCACCGCCACGTTGATGGTATCGCCGCAGGTTGGGTTGTGAACGGTCATCTTATTGGTTGCGTCTGCAATGTCGTGCTTGTTGTGCGGGTGATTGGCATGATCCAAGATCACTTCACGGTACAAGCCGTTTAATTTAGATAGTCCCACCGTCAAAGAACTCCTTTGTTGCCTTAATGGCATTAATCAATTGGTCTGCATCCTGCTTCGTGTTATAGAAATAAAAGCTGGCCCGGGAAGTGGCACTCACGCCGAGCGCCTCCATCAGCGGCTGGGCGCAGTGGTGACCAGCCCGTACCGCGACTCCCTCGGCATCAAGGGCCGTGGCCACATCATGAGGATGAAGGTTGTCCATGTTAAAGGCAATCACACCCGTGTGCTCTTGCGGATCTTGCGGGCCGTAAACCGTCACATACGGCAGTGCTTCGAGCTTTGGTAAGACATAGTCAACCAATTGCTGTTCCATCGCCGCGATTTTATCCATACCGATCTTTTCGAGGTAGTCAACCGCCGTGCCCAGGGCAATTGCCCCTGCAATGTTCTGCGTTCCCGCTTCAAACTTGAATGGGACGTCAGCGAATTCCGTCTGATAACGATGAACCGCGCTGATCATCTCGCCGCCATACTGGTAAGGCGGCATTTGGCGAAGCAGGTCCAGCTTGCCGTACAGCACGCCGATCCCGGTCGGTCCCATCATCTTGTGACCCGAGAAGGCGTAGAAGTCAACATCCAGGTCCTGGACGTCTACTGGCATGTGCGGGGTCGACTGGGCCCCATCGCCAACGAGAACCGCCCCGTGCTGATGGGCTAGTTTAGCCAGTTCCTTGAGCGGATTAACCGTTCCCAAGACGTTGCTGGCATGGGCAATAGCAACGATCTTGGTCTTGTCCGTGATCTTCTGCCGGGCGTCGGCCATGTCGAGGGTGCCGTCCGGGGTTAACCCGATATACTTAAGCGTCGCGTGCTTCTTGATCGCCAGCTGTTGCCAGGGAATCAGGTTGCTGTGGTGCTCCATGATGGAGATCACGATCTCATCACCGGCTTTAATATTTTGCTCACCGTAAGTGGCAGCCACCAGGTTCAATCCATCGGTGCACCCCTTGGTGAAGATAATCTCCCGGGAATCGGCTGCGTTGATGAAGTGCTGAAGCTTCTGCCTAGCCTCTTCGTATTCACTCGTTGCTCGTTCCGCCAGGGTGTGAACACCCCGGTGAACGTTAGCGTTATCGTGTTCATAGAAGTCGACCAGCCGTTGCACCACCTGGCGCGGCTTCTGGGCCGTTGCCGCATTGTCTAAATAGGCAAGTCGTTCACCGTTCACCCGTTGGTCTAAAATGGGAAAATCAGCGGTGTAATCATTGATATTGTTGGCCATCAGTAAGCTTCCTTTCCAAAATGTCCACCAGCTTCTGCCGTACATCGGCCGCCGGAATAGCGCTCAGGACAGCACCTAAGAAGCCCCGGATAACCATCCGTTCCGCCTGCTTGCGCGGAATTCCCCGACTCATCAGGTAGTACATCTGGTGCGGGTCAACTGGGCCGACACTAGCGGCGTGCCCCGCTTCCACATCATTTTCGTCGATCAGAAGGATTGGGTTGGCATCCCCACGGGCCTGGTCGGACATAATCAGAACCCGGTTTTGTTGATCAGCCTTGGCACCATGTGCACCATGGATGATCTGCCCGATCCCATTAAAGATCAGTTCGGAGTTCTCCAGGATAACCCCCCGCTGGTTAATCAGCCCGGTGGTGTGCTTCCCGTGGTTCGTCACCCGGTTGTTGACCCCGACTTCCTGCTGGCGGGTGGTGACCGCAATCATCTTTGAATTTGCGTAGCCCCCCTCGCCGAGCAGCTCGGAATCCATATCACCAACCGTATCGCCATCGTTCATCAAGCCGACCGCCCATTCAACGTGCGCGTCACGGCCAATGTCGGCCCGACGCTTGAAGTAGGTATGGGTTTGAGCACCGAATTCATCCAGGGATGAGAAGTCAATCTCACTGTTGTCCCGGGCAATCAGTTCGATCATCATGTTGGCGGGATTGGATTGCTCGCCAACCGTGGTCAGGTGTTGGATGAACTTGACCTCGCTTCCCCGGTCGGCAATCACCAGGATATGGGAGATTAACGGTTCTGCTTGTGTGTTATCCTGAACCAACTCAGCCTCAATCGGCTTCTCAATCACCACGTTCTTCGGCACGTATAAAAACAGGCCCGCATTAAGGTAGGCAAGGTGATAGGCCGTGAGTAGGTTTTCGTCAGCCTTGATTGCCGTCATGAAGTAACGATTGAAGAGGTCGCTGTGCTCCCTTGCCGCCGTGAAAATGTCAGTCAGGATGACACCGGCCGCACGCAGCTTTTCGGGAATGTGGATATTAACCGTAGTCTGGCCAACCTGGGTGACCCGGATCACTTCATCGTCCGGGGCCAGTTGCTCCAAGTCGGTCGCTGATTCAACCCAGCGGAGGGGCCGATCAGCAATCAGCGGCCAATCATGAAACTTGAACCGCTGCATCCGTGGCAGCCGCAACTTTTCCATCAGCTCGCGAGCAGCTAAACGCCGTTCCAAAAGCTGGGCGGGCTCATTGTTCTGCCGGCTGGCCTGGGTCAGCTGTTCCTTTGCGTTTGCTAAATCAGTCATCTCAACGCCTCCTAGTCCTCATCGTCAACTAGTTTGATGTCCAAGCCTAATTCATCGCGCAGGCCGGCGTACCCTTCGTCTTCCAGCTTCTTGGCCAGTTCAGGACCCCCGGTCTTAACGATCCGCCCGTCCATCATCACGTGAACAGTATCCGGCACGATGTAATTAAGCAACCGTTGGTAGTGCGTAATGATCAGGGAGCCAAAGTTATCGCCGCGCATGGAGTTCACACCCTTGGAAACCACCTTGAGAGCATCGATATCCAGCCCTGAGTCAATCTCATCAAGAATGGCAAAGGTCGGCTCGATCATCAGCAACTGTAAAATTTCGTTCCGCTTCTTCTCACCGCCGGAGAAGCCTTCGTTAAGGTAACGCTCCGTCATCTTCTGGCCCATGTCCAAGAGAGCAAGGTTCTTATCCAATTTCTTGATGAAGTCCATTACCGAGATCTGATCATCCTCCGGGCGGCGGGCGTTAATGGCAGCCCGCAGGAATTCGGCGTTGGTAACCCCCTGGATCTCGGCTGGGTACTGCATTGCCAGAAAGAGTCCCTTCCGTGCTCGTTCGTCAACCGGCATGTCAATGATGCTCTCCCCATTTAAAAGGATGTCCCCCTGGGTGATGTTGTAACCGGGACGGCCCATGATGGTCTGGGAAAGGGTTGACTTCCCGGTCCCGTTTGGCCCCATGATGGCGTGGATCTCGCCCGTTTGCATCTTCAGGTTAACGCCCTTCAGAATTTCCTTTTCCTTCTTGCTTTCTTCATCCTTTACTGAAACGTGTAGATCACGCACTTCAAGTGTGGCCATTTGTTAAGCATCCCCTTAATTAATATTCCAAAATATTCTTAGTTCATTATCGCAAAAAAGCGAACACTCATATTATAAACCGGATATTATCAAAAATAAACTTTACATTTGATTGTTTTTTAAGCGCTTCCGCTGGAGTATAATATAACCATATTAACCCTGCTTTTATATAATTTTGGAATAATGAATGTGAGGCACCTAATATGATTAATCAATACACACTGCACTCATTTGACTGTCTCAACCAAGCCACCGCGAGTCGTCTCCATAACATGGGGCTGTGCGAGGGCTGCCCGATCAAAGTCATCCAGCGCTATCCTTTTCACGGCCCGATCATAATTGAAAATAATCACCAGCGGATTGGCATTCGCTACCGTGACTTTGCTGCGTTAACGGGGGCGAATCTCTAATGGTAGACGTCGCATTAATTGGCAATCCGAATACCGGTAAGACTACCCTATTTAATTCTCTCACCGACAAGTACGCCTTCGTGGGGAACTGGACAGGGGTTACGGTCGAACAAAAGGTGGGAACCCTAAAGAAAACGGACATCCAGATCACCGATCTCCCCGGCACCTACTCCCTTAATCCAATCACCAAGGATGAAGCCGTAGTCGCCAAGTACCTATTAAATAACCGTCCTAACCTCGTCCTAAACATCGCCAACGCTAGCCAGCTAAAGCGGAACCTTTTACTAACAATCGAGGTCCTAGAGCGGGGGCTGCCGACGATCCTGATCCTTAACATGATCGATGACTTGCACCGCAGCGGCCTGTCATACGACCTCAAAGTGATCAGCCAGCGCCTCGGCTGCCCGGTGACCACCACTAACGCCCGTGGGCATCAGGGGATCCAAGCCTTGCGTCAACAAATCATCGACTACCAGGACGTCTCAGCGCCGACCCTCCAGCTCGCCTACCCGTCAGCCGTTAAGCAGGCAATCGAGCAAGCAACCGCTAAACTCTGCACCGACTATCGCTATGACCAGCAGACGGCCCGGTGGCTAGCCATCAACTTTATCGACCATAGCCGAGCCATTCGCGAGTATGCCAAGCAGAAAAATCTGACTCCCCTGCTCAGCCAGGCTGGCTATTACGATGCCCAAAAGTTCAGCCAGCAGATTTATGAAACCCGCCTGAACTTCATCGAGCAATTGCTGGACACGGCTACCACATCAGCTGTTCAAAATGAACCAGAGATTACCAACCGCATCGATCGGATCGTGACCAACCCGATCCTTGGATTGCCGATCTTTGCTGGAATATTTTACCTGATGTTTAAGCTCTCCTTCGAATGGGTCGGTTCTCCCCTCTCGGATTGGCTCAACTGGTTCCTCTCAGTGCCGGTTTCAAACGCGGCCAATCACTTTCTGCTGGAGGTGGGGGCTATTGCTCCGCTTCGTTCCCTCGTGGTGAACGGGCTCATTGCCGGGGTGGGCGGCGTGCTAGCCTTTATTCCTCAAATATTTACCTTGTTTGCCTGCATCTCCCTGCTGGAAGATTCGGGGTATATGGCCCGAGCCGCTCTGGTCACTGACCGGCTCATGCAGATGATCGGCCTCAACGGCAAGTCATTCATCCCCTTGATCATTGGTTTTGGCTGCAACGTCACCGGAATCATGGCTGCGCGCACCATTGAGCAACCCAAAGAGCGGCTCGTCACCACCCTGATCATGCCCTTCATGAGCTGTTCTGCCCGCCTGCCGATCTACGGGATCATCGTCGCGGCCTTTTTCCCGCACCACCAAGCCCTGATTGTCCTTTCAATCTATTTTCTCGGCATTCTGGTGGCCCTGCTGGTCGCCAAGCTCTACCAGCTCCTCTTCCACGTCAAGGAACGCTCGGTCTTCATCGTCGAGCTGCCGGAGTACCATCTGCCCCGGCTCGACATCATCTGGCACGGCACCTGGGATAAGGGGAAAGGCTTTATCAAGAAAGCCGGGACCATCATCTTTGCCGGCACCGTCCTCATTTGGTTACTTTCAAGCTTTGGTCCCAGCGGTTTCGTGACCGACTCCACCAAGAGCTTTGCCGCCGTGCTGGGTCACGGCCTTGTGCCATTCTTCCGCCCAATCGGCATTGGACAATGGCAGGCCATCAGTGCCCTCTTCACCGGGGTACTCGCCAAGGAAGTCATCACTTCCAGCATGATGGTCATGTTTCATACCAGTAGTCAGGCCGTCCTGGTTGCTTCCCTAGGCCAGTTCATGACTCCGGTGGCTGCCTATGCCATGATGGCCTTCATCCTTCTCTACATCCCCTGCTTCGCCACCCTGGCCACCATTCGTGAAGAGACGGGGTCCAGCAAGTGGCTGTTCTTCTCCGTGGGGATGGGCTTGGTCATCGCTTACGTAACTTCATTCTTGATTTTCCAAATCGGTTCATTAATCTTTTAGGAGGTTTTCCTAGTGAAACTTATTTTCAACGTCCTTGTTATCCTGATCATTATTGCCCTGGCAATCGCCATCATCATTCGCGCCTTCCATCGGGTTAAGGTCGGGGGCCGGTGTGCCGCCTGCGATTACGACTGCGAACTAAAGAAGCTGAAGACTCAACACGATCAGGCCATTCATTAGGACATCATTCATTCGATATATATTTAAAATGCCCGCCAGGCACTAGATGAATTTCCGTTTCATCTGAATGCTTGGCGGGCATTTCGTTTTATTCAGTACTTTTTGAGTTACTTAACTGCTTCCTGTTCGGCCAGCTTCTTCTTCGCGGTAGCCATCATCAGGCGAATCCGGTTGAGCTGGTTAACAACTGAGGCACCCGGATCGTAATCGATTGGCATCAGGTTAGCACCCTTGTATTCGTGCCGCAGCTCCTTAAGCATCCCCTTGCCGACAATGTGGTTCGGCAAACACCCGAACGGCTGCATGCAGACGATGTTGTCGACACCGGAGCGAAGAAGCTCAACCATCTCACCAGGCAGGAACCAGCCTTCACCGGTCATGTTACCGAGGGAGAGCACCGGCTTAGCACCGGCGACCACTTCGTCCCACGGGGTGATCCCCTCAAAGTGTTCAGAGGCCCGCAGTGCTTCATCCATCGGTTTCTCGGCCTGGCGGATCAGCTTCAAGAGAACCGCCGCAAAGAGTTGTGAGCTCTTCTTGGCGCCTAAGTGCTGGTGCCGGTAGACTTGGTTGTACAATGAGTAATTCATGAAGCCGACGATGTCTGGAACCACGGCCTCAGCACCCTCGGCTTCCAGGGTGCCGACAATATCGTTATTGGCAATCGGCGAGTACTTGACCAGGATTTCGCCGACCACCCCGACCCGTGGCTTAACAATATCGCGCACTGGCAAGGTATCAAAGTCGTGGACGATTGCCCAGACGTTGCGCTTGAATTCCTTGAAGCTCCCGTTCTCTACGTTTGGCCGGACCCGCTCCAGCCAGTCGGCATAAAGGGCGTTGGTGGCGCCCTTCTCCACCTCGTACGGCCGGGTATGGTAGACCAGGCGCTCGAAGAGGTCCCCATACAGGAAGGCGATGGCGGCCCGCTTGATGAGTGGCAGGGTAAAGCTGAAGCCTGGCGTTGTCTCAACCCCTTGGTTCCCCAGCGAAATTGAAACCACCGGTACCTGGGCGAAGCCGGCATCCTTCAATGCCTTCCGGATCAGCGGAACGTAATTGGTTGCCCGGCAACCCCCACCGGTCTGACTCATCATTACGGCGGTGTGGTCCAGGTCGTACTTGCCGCTCTGTAATGCTTCGATCATCTGTCCAATCGAGATGATCGCTGGATAACAGGCATCGTTGTTCACGTAACGGGTCCCGACATCGACCGAGCGCCGGTCCTTGATTGGCAAGTTGACCACGTTATAACCGGACGCACGCAGGGCCACGTCAACCAGGTTGTGCTGGTGGATTGGTGACAGCATCGGCAAGAGTAGGGTGTACTTTTCCTTCTTCATTTCCTTGGTGAACTTCACTGGGACAGGGTTGTCGTAAAGCTTCTCCGGATGGATTTGCTTCTCGGTCCGTTCCTGGATGGCGGCCTTCAGTGACCGGATCCGGATTCGAATAGCCCCCAGGTTATCCCCTTCGTCGATCTTCAGACAGGTGTACAGCCGGTTGTACTGGTTCATGATTTCTTCGACCTGGTCGGTATCGATGGCATCAAGCCCACAGCCGAACGAGTTCAGCTGGACAAATTCCAGTTCCGGGGTCTTGGCCGCGATCCGGGCCGCTGCGTACAGGCGGGAGTGGTAGGACCATTGGTTAACTACCCGCAGACCCTTGACGTCTCCCAGGTGGGCTATCGAATCCTCGGTCAGCACATGGAACCCAGCGGCCGCGATCATCTGAGAAATCCCGTGGTTGATCATCGGATCAAGGTGGTAAGGACGACCCGCCAGAACTACCCCGTGCTCACCAGTCTGCTTCAGCATCATCAGGGTATCTTCACCCCAATTATGAATCTTCTGGTGGAAGTTAGCCAATTCTTGGTAACCGGCCTCTAGGGCATCCTGGACCTCACGCTTAGTGACGCCCAGGTCCTTAAAGCACTCGTACAGGTTTTCCGCCGTTGACTTATGGTCCGCTAAGTTCAGGAATGGGTCCCGGTAGTCTACCTCGCCGTTGCGAATTTCGTCGACGTTGTTCCGAATTACTTCGGGATAGGACTGAACGATCGGGCAGTTGAAGTGGTTGTTGGCCGCCTTCTTCTCCTGCAATTCGTAGACGATGGCCGGGTAGAAGATCCGGTCAACGTGCCGGTTGGCGATCAGTGCCATGATGTGGCCGTGGACGTTCTTAGCTGGATAGCAGACCGTATCAGACGGAATAGTTTCCATTCCCTTCTCGTACTGTTTCTTGCTGCCCCGTGGCGAGAGGATCGTTCGGAAACCGAGTTCTTTGAAGAAGGTGGCCCACAGCGGGTAATCCTCGTACATGTTCAGGACCCGGGGCAGCCCAATCGTCCCGTGCTTAGCCAACTTGCTACGCAGCGGCCGGTACTTGAAGAGTTCTTTGTACTTTCGCTCAACCAGGTTAACCTTCCCATTGTTCCGGGGACGTTCGCCATGCATCCGCAGGGCGCGCGCCTCACCCCGTTCACAACGGTTACCGGTAACAAACTTGCGTCCATCGTTGAAAATCGTCAACGTCAGCTCACAATTGTTGGCACAGCCACCACAGTGCATGTACTCCTTCTTAAAGGACAGTTGGGCCATCTCATCAAGGGACAGGAGGCTGGTGTGGTCACCGGCTTTGTAATTGTGTTCGGCAATCAAGGCGGCACCATAGGCCCCCATCAGCCCGGCGATGTTCGGCCGGATCACGTCAACGCCAGCGATCTTCTCAAACGCCCGCAAAACGGCATCGTTATAGAAGGTTCCCCCTTGGCAGACGATGTGGCGGCCGAGTTCATCGGCACTGCGCATCTTAATCACCTTGAACAGGGCGTTCTTGATGATAGAGAAGGACAGCCCCGCGGAAATGTCGCCGATCGTGGCCCCTTCTTTTTGAACCTGCTTAACTTTAGAGTTCATAAACACGGTACACCGGGAACCGAGGTCGGCGGGATGTTTGGCCAGTAGCGCCGCCTGGGCGAAGTCTCGAATATTGTACTTCAACCCGCTGGCAAAGGTTTCGAGAAACGAGCCGCAACCGGACGAGCAGGCCTCGTTCAGCTTAATATCAGCGAGCGCCCCGTTTTTGACGGTCATCGCCTTCATGTCCTGGCCACCGATATCGAGGATGAAGTCGACGTCGGGCTGGAAGTAGTGGGCGGCCTGGTAGTGGGCAACGGTTTCGACCTCGCCCAGGTCCACATTGAGGGCATTCTTGATCAGGTGCTCCCCGTAACCGGTGACACAGGCCTTGCCGATTCTAACGTCGTCTGGCATCTGCTGGCTCAGGTCGCGCAGCATCTGCTTGGTCTTCTCCAGCGGATCACCATCATTGTTGTCATATTCAGTAAACAGCAACCGGTGATCGGCAGACATCAAGACAATCTTAGTCGTCGTCGACCCGGCATCGATCCCCAAGAATGCGGTTCCGTGGTAGTTAGCCAGGTCACCGCTTTCGACCCGGTCCTTGGCGTGGCGCTGGCGGAAAGCGGCGAGTTCGTCCTCGTTATTAAAGAGCGGGTCTAAAGAGTGGGACGGAGACAGGACGGAGGCATCACCGTTCTCCAAACGATCCAGCAGGATGTCCAGGGACAGCTTGGGCTGGTCGCTAGCGTATAATGCGGCCCCCTGGGCGACGAAAAGCTGTGGATTTTCTGGGAAGATCACTTCATCATCCGTCAAATGGAGAGTTTCGATGAAGCGGTAGCGGAGCTGGTCCATGAAGTACAGTGGACCACCTAAGAAGGCCACGTGGCCCTTGATCTTGTGCCCAGCGGCCAAGCCAGAGATGGTTTGGTTAACCACCGCCTGGAAGATACTTGCGGCGATGTCTTCCTTGCGGGCACCGTCGTTGATCAACGGCTGGACGTCCGTTTTGGCAAAGACCCCGCACCGACTGGCGATCGGGTAAATCTTTTGGGCATTATGTGCCAGCTTATTCAAGCCATCGGCATCCGTATCCAGCAGGACCGCCATCTGGTCGATAAAGGCCCCGGTCCCCCCGGCACAAGTCCCGTTCATTCGTTGCTCCAGGGAATCGCCGAAGAAGGTGATCTTGGCATCCTCACCACCAAGTTCAATGGCGACGTCGGTTTCGGGGATCAGCTGCTCGACAGTCTTGGTACAGGCAATCACTTCTTGGACAAACTTCAGCTGCAAGAGGTTAGCAAGGCCCATTCCACCAGACCCAGTGATCGTAAAGGAAATTGGTGTTTCACCACCCAGCTCCGCGATCGCTTCCTTAATCACTCGTTTACTGGCAGCCTTCACGTCGGCGAAGTGCCGCTCATAGCGGGAGAAAAGGGTTTGATGGTCCGCGTCCATTACGACCAGCTTGACCGTCGTTGAACCAACATCAATACCACCAAAGAGTTGCTTTTCCATATTTAATATCCTCCCTTTTCCAACAGTGTGTATAGTAATATAATGATTCTAAAACTACTAACTTTCAATCAGCAGATTTTCACGATCCGTTTGTTAAACAACAAATACCGACATTGTGTTGGATTAGTTTTTATTCGGGAGGCATTAAAATCACACTTCGAGAGGACATGCGCGTTAAGCGAACCAAGCAGAACATTATCCACGCGTTTATTGAACTAACCAAGGAAAAAAACATCAGTGCCATCACGGTCCAGGAAATCGCCCAGAAGGCAATGATCAACCGGGCTACCTTTTACGCCCACTACCGGGATAAGCAGGACCTTTACCAGCACATCTTCAACCAGGTGATCGGCCTGTTTGCCCCCCTGCGCAACCCGCGGCTCTTTCTCAACCGCCAGATCATGTTTTCCGACCTTGAAAAGACGATCACGGCCGTGCTTAAGGACTGTAATCAAAACCGGGACTTGATCCTGTTCATCATTGACGACACCCCCGCCTACAAGCTGCAGGAACAGTTGCGTCCCGTCCTGGCCGCCAACATCGCCCCGATCTTGGACAAGGTGGGCATTAACCGGAACAGTGCCATCCCGGCCGACCTGGTAATCACCTACATCATCGCAATGTTCACCAGTGTGATTGCATGGTGGCTTCACAACGGTGCCGCCGGGCGAATCAGTGAGCACCAGCTGGCTCACACCCTGGTTCAGCTGGCCCTGGAAGGCCATATGAAGGTCTTGGGCTTTGAGCCGAAGTTCTAAGCCCCCTAACCACTGATTAAAATTCGGCGCAAACAAAAAACAGCTCACATCTGAGATATGAGCTGTTTTCATTTACTAAAAATAAAAAGGGCGGTATGTGGGATTTGAACCCACGCGTGCCGGACCCACAAACCGGTGTGTTAACCAAACTTCACCAATACCGCCAATAAATTCAATTCAGGCAATAAATGCCAATGGAGAATAACGGAATCGAACCGATGACCTCCTGCTTGCAAAGCAGGTGCTCTCCCAGCTGAGCTAATTCCCCAAAAGTGACCCGTGCGGGATTTGAACCCACGATACCAGCGTGAAAGGCTGGTGTC
>NZ_JBJEEM010000078.1:0-5046 GCF_051873075.1 Limosilactobacillus sp.
GTCGAAGAAAACCCAATCAAGCGTTTCCACGGTCAAAAGGGTCAATGGTACTGCTACCCTGCTAAGATCGGTGAAAGCCTGGCTTACATCTACTTCAACGTTGACTACCTGGTCAACGGGATTGCTCTCTCCAACCTGTTTGAACTGGCATCCCCAGACGAAGTTGAAGGTCAAAAGCCTGACATGATCCTCCTCTTTGGTTTGGCAAAGACCGAAGGGATGGTTTCTCACTACTACCTCGACGAAAAGAACAAGATCTGGGTCGGTGAAGTACCATACACTGACAAGACTACTTACTTCGGCTACATGAAGAAGATGTGCCTGACCCTGCATAACCTGCACCAGATTAATAACGGCCGTCTGCCAATTCATGGTTCCATGCTGAAGATCCGCTTTACCAACGGTAAGGAAAAGAACGTGGTCTTCTTCGGTGACTCCGGTGCCGGGAAGTCCGAATCAATCGAAGCATTGCAGGAAATTGCTGATGATAAGATTGTTGATATGGAAACGATCTTCGATGACATGGGAAGCTTTACCATCGGTGATGATGGCAAGCTCTACGCCCAAGGAACCGAAACCGGTGCCTTCGTCCGGCTCGATGACCTGTCCAGTGCCGTTGCCTTCAACAACATGGACCGTGGTGTCTACCTCAATCCTGAACGACAAAACGCCCGGGTTATCATCCCGGCCGACACCTACGAACACGTTGTTGAACACCACCCGGTCGACATGTGGCTCTACGCTAACAACTACAGTGACGAGGTCGGGATCCACCGTTTCGACACTGAAGATGAAGCCAAGAAAGTCTTCATCGCTGGTAAGCGGAAGGCCCTGGGGACAACCGATGAAGTTGGAATGAGTTCCACCTTCTTCGCCAACCCATTCGGTCCGGTTCAAGAGCAAGAAAAGACCAAGCCAATCATCGACAAGGTCTTCAACAACCTCTTCAACAATGACGTTTACGTCGGTGAAATTTACACCCACCTGGGCAACGACAAGTCCAAGGACGCTCTGAAGGAATCCGCCCAAGAACTGCTCGATGTTCTGATGAACAACTAGTAACAACTAAAGTTAAATAATACGAAAACTGTCCGCTGAGATACAGGTGAATTGTTTCACCTGCCCCAGCGGACAGCTTTTTTATTATTGAATTAACAGCAACGTTCATCCAAAGTGATTACTGCCTTTTTGGACAGCTATGAGCCATCACTGTTGCTTTGCCGAACGGCTTTAGCTTCCCCTTTCATCACGGCGGAACTGTATTCGAAATGAACCGTATCATCCTGGATACTCTCTGCAAACTCAGCCATCTGAATCAACAGCTTCTTCAGCCGCTTTCCCCGGGCGGTCAGTGAGTATACGACCTTGGGCGGCACCGCACTATAATCTGTGCGTTCGACAATCTGGTCATCAATCAACTGGTGGAGCTGCTGGCTCAGCACCTTTTCTGCCGGCGCAGTTCCATAAAGGTCCATCATGTAACGACGCAATTCGCCAAACCGCTTGGGTGCCAGCCCGAGTGAGCAAATAATTGATGGCTTCCATTTGCCGCTAACCATTTCAACAACGTAGTTACACCCCAGAAAATAACTTTGCTTTGCCAAGCTTTCCACCGCCAATCTGTCTTTTAGTAATTATTATACAATACATGACGGCCTTGTTCAGCCAGGGCGATTTGGACCGTTGTTAAACAGTCCCTACCGATGAGTGCAGGATACTACTTGAACCGCAGTTTAATGTCTTCCTTAACGTCAGGCTCATAACCACCGTTAGCGGCCATTACCGCGGGCCGCGGCCGGTCAGCGGCGGTCCCGGGCTTGTCCACCCCAATTGAATCACGCACGGCAATCGTCGGATCAGCGATCAACTTGACCACAAATGCTGCAACACTCTTGCGCGAAACCTCGGTTCCTTTAAAGGGGTCGTCGCGCCGGGTCGTTTCGTAGTCAACCTCGTCCTCATTGGTTAACCAGGCCGGCCGAATAATTGTGTAGTCAAGGTCGCTGTTCTCAACAACGTCGGCCGCTAAACGGTAGCGGTGATAGTAATCACCCATGATTTGCTGGTTCCAGCGGCCAAACTCCCCAGGGATTTCATTATAGATTCCCAACGATGATGTCCAGATCAGTCGTTTGACGCCCACATCGTCCATGGCCTTGACGATCGTCTTCGCCGCCCCGATTACATCTCCGGCCAGGCTGGCGTAGACAATGTCCATGCCAGAAACGGCCTTGGCAACATCACCCGGGTTTGTCGCGTCGCCCTGAATGACTTGAACCGCCGGCAATTCAACCGCCAGTCGCTCTGGATGACGAAGAAAGAGGGTGAGTTGAACATCAGCCATTTTCACCAACATCGCTTCGGCAAACCGGGCGATCCGACTATTGGCACCGATAATTAAAACCTTTTTCATGTTACTCCTCCTAATTAAAACAATAAAGGTAGCCTCACCGCTGAGTGCTACCTTCATCACTAGTCAATATCATCTGTATAGACAACCGGCTTGATTAAATTCTCAGGCTTATTGTGCATTAATTCCAGGGCATCCGGAATATGCTCAAAGCCATGGAACTTATGCGTAATCAATGTTGACGGGTCCAGTCGACCATTGACGATCAGACTGGCGAGCTTTTCCATTCGCAAACGACCGCCGGGCATTACGCCACCGTCGATCTTGACGTTGGCCATCCCAACGCCCCAGTCGGCAGCCTTAATCTTAATGGTATCGGCCCCATTCAAATACGCAACATTGGCAACTGCCCCACCGGGCTTCGTCATCTTTACGGCCTGATCAAAGGTGTGCTCAGCGTCACCACCAGCGATCAATACCTTATTAACCCCTTCGTTATTAGTAAGCTTGAGAATCTGCTCAGCAATATCACCGTCATGGTAATTAATGATGTCGGTTGCCCCGTATTCCTTGGCCGCCTTGATGGTCGCCGGTCGGGAACCACCAATTGCGAATATGCGCCCAGCACCATGCAACACCGCACCACGGAGTGCCATTAGGCCAACTGGGCCGATACCGATAACTACGACCGTGTCCCCAAATTCAACGTTAGCCATTTCGTCGGCATGGAAGCCGGTCGGAATCATGTCAGAGAGCATGCATGCCACTCCGGGGTCCATCCCTTCCGGCAGGTAGGCCAGGTTACCATCCGCATCATTGACATGGAAGCGAGTGGCAAATACACCGTCCTTGTAATTAGAGAATTTCCAGCCGTTCAGCATCCCGCCAGAGTGTGATGAAAAGCCAGCCTGCGAATTCAGTGCTGACCAGTCAGGAGTAACAGCGGGCACTATTACCTTATCCCCAACCTTAAAATCCTTTACCTCATCACCGACGGCAACGACCTCACCGCTGGCTTCGTGTCCCAGAATCAGGTTGTACCGCGGCCCCAGCGCGTTCTCGTACACGGTATGGATATCCGACGTACAAGGAGCCACCGCCAATGGCTTTACCAAGGCGTCACGATGACCTAACTTGGGATCGTCCTTTTCAATAAAGCCCGTTTTATTAGGCCCAATCATTGCAAAACCACGCATTTAGTATTCCCACCTTTCACAAGCTGTTCCTCAGGCCTACGTCCGCCAAATAGTCGTAATCTAAGGAGCACCTGATTATCTACAACTATGAGTTACCGCCCGTGCTTACTTGACCTCGGGATTCTTTGGATACTTCATCTCGGCCCAGCCGCCAAAGCCCTGATGCAGCGAACTGATGTTGGCGGCACCTGGCAACGGAATACCGGCTGCGGGACCCGAATAATTATCAATCAGTCCCTGCGTCATGTGGTTCTTCTTAACCTGATCAAGGGTAATCTCATCGACGACCTGATCGTCTTCACCGTTCAAGATCTTTTCGGCAAAGAGAGGATCAATGATGGTTTCACGACCGACAGCAACCAGGTCAGCTAAAGATAATGCTGCCTCCGCCTTCTCACGGTTATTAACGCCACCGACGATAATCTCCTTCGCCCCGTTCAAGTACGGGTGGAAGAGCTCAGCCAACGTCTTCGTCGAATCCTTGAAGCTGCTGTCCGCCTTGTCAGTGTCGAGCAGCATTGCATCTCCTGGCTTAGCATCGAACTGCGGCATTGACAGGTGAACATAATCAAGATCAAACTCTTTGGTTAGTCTATCGATCAGCTGGGTTGATTCGTGCCAAGTGTAACCAATATTCTTACCATGGATCTCCTCAGGACTAATTCGGTAACCAACAATAAAATCATCTGGCGCATACTGCTTAACCGTATCAACAACAGCCTTAGTCACCGCCAATGGGAAGTTCATCCGCTTCTCGATGGAGCCGCCCCAGTTATCGTGACGTCGATTTGAATATGCGGACACGAACTGCTGGATCAGGTAGTGGTTGGCGCCATGAATTTCGACCCCGTCAAAGCCAGCGTCAATTGCCCGCTTAGTAGCTGCACCAAAACCGGCAATGATTTCTTTGATCTGCTCATTAGATAATGAGTGCACCTTGTATGGCAGGAATGGAAAATCAAGGCCATCCTCAAGCCCAGTTGGAGCAAAGACCTGCTTGCCATTCATTGCCCGGAAGTTCGCCTCACGACCGGTGTGCGCAATCTGCATGATCGCCTTGTTGCCATCATGCTTAATTGCTTGTGCCACCTTCTTTAGTTGTGGAACGAATTTATCATCATAAGCTGCCAGCTGTTCACGCCCCCGCTTCCAGGTCAGGGCTGGTCCACCATTCTCGGTAACGTACATGTATTCCGTAATGACCATCCCACCAGACTTGGAGTGAGCATTGTAGTAATTGATCGTGTCCTGAGTTGCGTAGCCATCCTCACCGCTGTTAGTCAGCATTGGCGGCTGAACAAAGCGATTCGCAACCGTTGCCCCGTGCCGGAACGTTAATGAATCAGATAAATTAGCCATAGTCTTGATCCCCTTTTTCTTTATTTCATTATTTACTCTAAGACTATGGGAAAATTTTCACAAGTAGGCACTTATTTGTAAGTACTTACCGGCTGGTAAGCATTTAGACAAAACAAAAAAGGATCCATGGCATAACACCAT
>NZ_JBJEEM010000079.1:0-2702 GCF_051873075.1 Limosilactobacillus sp.
TTGAGCGTTGTTCGCTGGATCAGGATCACCTGCTTTAGCTGCTTGGTACAAATCACGTGAGATCTTTTGGAAAATCTTACCACGCTTAGCATCTTGGGCGTTCTTCCGTCCTTGAATGTTATGCCATTTTGAATGTCCTGACATTACTGACTCCTCTTTTCTTAATTAATGTGATAAACAGATAAATTTTAGCAAAGTTTAGTAATTAATTCAAGGTCAACGACGGGAAAGCAGGTGCCGACCAAACATTCGCCAAATCAGCAAGGCAATGGTCACTACCAGTACCAGGCCGATCGTCGTAAATGCCGTCCGCATAAAGGCAGTCGATATTTGGGCAACAAAGGCAGTATAGTCCGGCTGATCGGCCGCCAACTGCGGAGCAAGCTTGCCAATTGTACCGCACAGGGCTCCGTCGACTATGACCGTCCAGATTCCCATCCGGCTGAAACTCTGGGCAAAGTGGCGACCCAAAATGGCGAGGACCGCTAACACTGCTAACCCGATCCCGGTTACCATAAAAACCATATTAGTTGCCACCTTAGCCAGATGGATTCCATTCGCCAGGTTTGCCACCGTCGGCGTATTCAGCTGGGCGTTGACCACACTGTTAACATTTTGACTCAGCGCAGACGAAGCCGCACCGCCAACCCCTGCAAGGCCATATTGAGCAAGCTGACTATCAGCCGCTGCTCCCGCACGCTGGGTCACCGCGCTAAGGTCCAGGTGGATATTTTTACCAGTATAGACCTGGGTGATCGCCTGAGTAAGCAGGTGGTCGGTATCTTTATCAGTCAAAATCGAATTTGGCACCCCATAACGCTCCAAGGCCCCGTTAACCTGGTCCGTAATTGTCGTCTCCACCACTGAATTTTTGACCTCGTGGAGAACGAACTTTGGGTTAAGCAAGGTCGCGTTTAGGATCATGCTCAATACGAATAAGATCAAGAACAGTGTTCCCCAGAGGTTGAAGAAGTGGTGACTTTTTTCAGCAACCGGCACTGAATCAGTAACTGGGGGCGTACTGGCCTGTGCGGCAGCCTCTCGCTGGGCACGAATTTCGCTTCGGGTTGTCAAAGCTTTCTACCGTGTTGACTGCCGCTGAGCAAAGCCATGATCCAAGATGACATCCTTTTCGTCTGCATCCGTCTCGGCATCCTTGTCATCCATCAGCTTAGTCAACAACCGCATTGCGATGGCACCAATATCATAGAGGGGCTGAGTGATCGAAGAGATCGTTGGCCGTGAAATCTTGGTGTAGGTGGTATCGTTTGAGGAGATAATCTCAAACTCTTCAGGAACCTTGATTCCATTGTCAGTCAACCCATTCAACAGGCCGACCGCCAGGTTATCGTTGCTGACGTAGGCCGCCTTGACTCCGGCGTCCACCAGCTTCTTAGCCTGGTCATAACTGCTCTGGTAAGTTCCATCAGTTTCTACAACCAGTTGGTCATCAAAGGCGACCTGCCGTTCTGACAAGGCTGCCTTGTACCCATTCAACCGGTCGTTGCCGTTGATAGCGTACTTTAGGGGACCAGAAACGAAGGCAACATGGTCCTTGGCGTTATCCAAGAGCTTCAGGGTTGCTTCCTTAGCGGCGTTTTCGTAATCGATCCGCACGGTTGCTAATTCGTCGTCGTTAATTACGGAACCGGCAACTACTACTGGCGTGTTGCTACTCTTAAGCTCATCACGCAATTCATCCGGCATGCTGTAGCCCATGAAGATAATTCCGTCAACCTGTTTGGCCAAGAGATTCCGAACCACTTTAAGAACCTTATTATCATCATCATCAGAGTTAGTCAGAATGATGTTGTACTTGTACATTGAGGCAATATCATCAATTCCCAAAGCCAGGTCGGCAAAGTAAGGATTGGTGATCCGGGGAATAATAACCCCAACGGTAGTGGTCTTCTTGGAAGCAAGGCCCCGAGCAACTGCATTTGGCCGGTAATTCAAGCGCTTGATAACATCCATCACTTTCTGGCGGGTAGCCGGCTTAACATTAGGATTACCATTGACAACCCGTGAAACAGTTGCCATCGAAACCCGTGCTTCACGTGCCACGGTGTAAATTGTTACTGATTGTTTCTCCATAAGATAGCCCTTTCTTTACTGATTTTGTCTGTTTTCATAGTTTTTCATAACTTTACTAATATAGCAGATCAGCTCCCAAATGGCAAACGTTTTCAACAAAAAAGATCGCAACTAACTTTCTTTTTCCAAGCCGTCAGTTGCGATCCTTAGTTGGACCTTATTTAGCGTCCTTTTCATCCTGGTCCTTAGTGGCATCAATCACGATATCATCATCAACGACCGGGTCATCGTTATCATCCGGATGACTGGCAGCAGCCAGTTCCCGCCGAATATCCGCCGTCTCCTTGTCGAAGTCGTCATTGGTCAGCCGGTCAGCAAGCCGGTCGGCCGTATGCTTAGCCTTGTCCTTGGCATCCTTAACACCATCAACAAAACCGTTGAATCGATCGGCAGCTTCAGTTTCAGCCATCTTAGCATCAACAATGTCAAGTGCATCTAAGGCGTAGTCAGTTGACCAATCAGCCAGGTCGGTGGCCGTTTCGTTGACCCGTTGCTTTAATAATGTTTTCTTTTCATTGGGTAAAAGCTTCCAGGCTGCAGCCGTTGCCGCACTACCCAAGAGTGCCCCAATTAATGCTTTCTTATTCATCCGTATCGACTCCCTTCTT
>NZ_JBJEEM010000079.1:2802-81992 GCF_051873075.1 Limosilactobacillus sp.
ACCCAAGAGTGCCCCAATTAATGCTTTCTTATTCATCCGTATCGACTCCCTTCTTATCTGCACGCCGCTTTCTAAACCGGGTAATCCCGTTTACAACAGCGGTCTTGCCAACCGTCTTCAGCAGGCTCATCCCTAACTGGGCCTTCTCACGGCGGGCATTGACCTTCTCCGTCATGTCATGAAGACTGTCGTTGATGTCAATCACGCTTTGACTGACGTCTGCAACCGCCTTAACCGCCGGGTCCAGCTGGCTAGACTTCTTGTTGATGTCCTCCAGCAGGGAGTTGGTATTACTTAAAACATCCTCAACCTCCTTGCTCAAGTTATCCATGTCACGTGTTAAGAGCGTAATGCTGTTATTGGTTTCCCTCATTGTTTTGGTCAGTTGTGTCAACACAACGCAGGCGAATACAACCAGAATCAAGAATGCGATTGCGGCGATCAGACCTGCTAATTGTCCAAAAGTCATCGTACCCCTCCTTTTATTAAGTGGTCATTATGTGGGTTATTCAGGATTAGAATATCACAAAAGGGGGCTAAACAACAATTGTCCTATCGACATTTTGTGGCATTCCTTGTTAAAATTGACCTAATTACTAACGAGGGGGAGAAATAATATGGTCATCGCTGCCAGCTATGCCCAATTTAATAAACAAATCGAGGAGGTCCGCAAGGCGTTCACCGACCTATCCTGGCACCAGATCCTCCAACAGTTTCTGAATAAACTCCTGCTGATCGTACTGACGTTCCTGCTCTTCGCAGTCATCCTGTGGCTCGGCCGACTCGTCATCAACCACCTTTTTCTCGAGTCCAATAAGTACCAGCTCCTCAAAAACAGCAATCGGCTGGCCACCATTCGGGCCCTGACCCTCAATATCTACCGCTACACCTGCTACTTTTTCTTCTTGTACGCACTGCTCTCCGAGATCGGCGTCCCGGTTGGTACCCTGATTGCCGGAGCCGGGATCTTCAGTATCGCCCTCGGGCTGGGGGCCCAGGGATTTGTCAGCGACCTGGTCAACGGATTTTTCATCCTGCTCGAACAGCAGCTTGACGTAGGGGACATCGTCGAGGTTGACAACATCAAGGGAACCGTTACCGCGCTCGGCATTCGGACGACCAAGGTCACCAGCGCGGATGGGACCCTTAACTACATCCCCAACCGCAACATCACCATCGTGCGCAATTTCTCCCGCAATGATATGATAACCAACGTTGACATCTATATTGCCCCCAATGCCGTGATCTCTGAAG
This sequence comes from Limosilactobacillus sp., assembly GCF_051873075.1. Lineage (GTDB taxonomy): Bacteria > Bacillota > Bacilli > Lactobacillales > Lactobacillaceae > Limosilactobacillus. The sequence goes on from NZ_JBJEEM010000079.1 coordinate 4,057, forward strand.
TTAAGGATACGGTGATGACCGTTAATAAGAAACTCATCGCCACCACTCCGGAGCTGCGCGACCAGCCCGTGATCGTGGGACCAGTCACGGTGGGGACGCAGCTGGCATTTCGGGTGACCATCACCGTTGCTAACGGCAGCCAGTCCCGGATCAGCAGCAAGTTCTTAGCAGCCTACTTGCAGGCCCTGCACGCCAAAAACATTCCATTATCTTGGGAGGGAAATCACCATAATGACCATTAAACTAATTGCGACCGACATGGATGGAACCTTCTTGCGTGACGACCACCACTATAACCAGCGCCGGTTCAAGCGCCTCTTCCACCAGCTCCAAAAGCGTAACATCCGCTTTGTGGCAGCAAGCGGCTCCAGCTTTCCCCGGCTGGCCCGGGAGTTTCAACCATACATCGACGAGATGGACTTCATCTCTCAAAACGGATCCGTGATCCATCACGGTCATCAGTTTCTCACGGCCTACCCCATCGAGGTAACCGCTCTGGAGCGGGTGATGCACATCCTCGACCGATTCTATGGTCCCCAAGATATCAACCAGCTGGTCGTTTCTGGCCCCACCACTTCCTATGTTGACCAGCAAATGGATAAGAAGAACTTTGCCATCGTCAAGCTCTTTTACGAGAACGTGATCCGGGTGCCGGATATCCGGCAGGTTTTTAGCAAATACCCTAATGAACGTTTTACCAAGATCTCAATCAATTTTGCACCGCACATTGACCTCAACAAGGTAGCAGCCGTACTAGACGGCTACCTGCCGCCATCGCTTATTATTGAGAATTCTGGATTTAATACCGACTTGATTGGCAATGCCCAGGGAACCAAGCGCAACGCCCTGGCTGTTCTCCAGCGCCGTCTCCACCTGCGTGATAATGAAATTGTCACGTTTGGCGACAACGAAAACGACCTGGGGATGCTGGCCATGACCTCCCAGAGCTATGCCATGAAGAACGCTAACCCGGTTATCAAATTGCAGGCGGCCCACACCACTGTCACCGACAACAACCACGATGGTGTCATCAAGACAATCGAACAACTGATCAAGAATAATTTTTAGACAAGAAAGGGCGCGGGTGCGACTTCGCCGTTCAATGCGAAATCAGCCCCTGTGAGCCCTGCTAGCATAAATGGCCCCAAGCGTTTTTTCCGAACGTTTGGGGCCATTTATGGACCGTACTGTAAATCTTTAGTGTGGATAGCAGGCCTTATGTTACAGTCTCTTACTGTTTATCCTGAATCCGATAGAAGTGGTCAAAGTTATGAACAGTGTAGTTCACGGCCTTCAATAACTCCCGCCGGGTGACGATTCCTCGGAAATGCTGCTCATCATCGATCACGGTCAAGAAGGACTGATCGATCAGCAGGTGAAGGTTCTCCTCCACATCAAACGGATCGGTAATCACCGGCGCGTCCGTTTGCATGACATCGCCAACCACAAACTGCTGCAAGCGATTAACGGCGATCCGCCGGGTGTCCAGCAAGCGGTCAGTAATCATTGCCAGGGAGATCAGCCCCCGGTAGCGGTTATCATTATCAATCACCACGATCTTGGCGTAGCGGTCCTTGGTCAAAACCAGGAAGGCATGGTCCAGACTATTAGTAACATTAACCGTGGCAACCAAGCTTGCCGGAATCATGAACTTCTGCTTATTGGTCAAAAGCATCCGTTGCAGGTGTTGGTCAATCATAAAACGTCCCCCTAACGATTAAAGACAAAGTGCAGATCGGCTACTGGCTGGTTATTGCGATCGTAGTAGTCAACAACGAAGCGCTCTCCGGTCGCCTCAACAACTGCGTACGTGCCGCCGAGACCGGCGTACTGACCCCGTGGCAGGCTGATGCTGCCGGGATTAATCATCAGCATCCCGTCCTCAACCGTCACCGCAAGCTGGTGGGTATGACCGTAACAGACCACATCCGCCCGTTGTTCTTGTCCCTTGAGCATCAACGGCGTAAGGGTGGCGTTGACCTGGTAACGGTGGCCATGGGTAGCGTAGATTCGCTGGTTATCATTCACAACAGTCTGCTCCAGCGGGTAATCCAGGCCCCAGTCATTATTTCCCCGCACAGCGATGTCGAAGCGCTGCATTACCGGCAAAGTTGGCGGCATTTCCGAGTCACCGCAATGAACCATGAGATCAACGCGGCCCTGCCAATGCTCCATGACCGTCTCTAAGATCGGTTGGTCGCCATGATTGTCACTGATAATTAAGAATTTCATCATGCCCGCCACCATTCTGGGAACTTAGCCATGAATTCCCGCAAGGCCGCGCCCCGGTGACTGATGGCATTCTTTTGGTCTGCCGTCAGTTCCGCCATCGACTTCCCAAGGGATTCAACAAAGAAAAGCGGATCATAGCCAAAGCCGTTTTGCCCACGACGATCATGAAGGATCCGGCCATCAACTCGACCATTGGCGACCAGTTTGGCCCCGTCTGGCTTTAGCGCAACAATCGTTGTGTGGAAGTGAGCCGTCCGCTTTTCATCAGGCACGTCGGCCAGTTCACGCAGGAGCTTGGCATTGTTGGCCGCATCATCGTGGTCACCGGCATAGCGGGCGGAGTGGACTCCCGGCGCCCCGTTTAGGGCATCCACTACCAATCCTGAATCATCGGCCATCACCGGCAGGTTCAGGGCATCCACTACCGTTTTGGCCTTGATCATGGCATTTTCCTCAAAAGTAGTGCCATTTTCATCGATCTTCACCGGAGCAAAGTCCGCCAGCGTCTTCACCGTAATCCCGTGCGGCGCAAACATTTTCCGGTACTCCCGCGCCTTGCCGGCATTCTTGGTAGCAATTACTAATGTGGTCATCTAAAATATCCTTCTTTCTTACAGGTCAACGTGGTCACAACTGGTAAACTGGCCGGCCAGCCACTTCTTCGCCCCGGCAATCAGATCCGCTTGTTCACCGGTCGTGTACAGTTTAATCGTACCGGATGATTTATCCGTCAGTAATTTCTGCTTTGCCAGTAATTTCTGTGCCTGCTTGATGGTTTCATAGGCGGGATCGATCAGCAGGACGTCATCCCCCATCTTATACTGAATTTCGGTTGCTAAAAACGGGAAATGAGTACAGCCTAGGATCAGCCCGTCAACCGGGTGCTGATCAAAGAAGGCTAGTTCCGTATCAACCGTGGCCTGAGCAGTTGGCGTCCCAGTCAAACCATGTTCAACAATCGATACCATCGGCTGGGCGGCATGACTGTAAACTGTCATCTCAGGAGCGAGTTGCTTAATGGTTCGTGGGTAGGCCCCTTTTTCTATCGTCGACGCGGTCCCAATCACCCCAACCGTCTTCAAGTGATGGTTAACCGCCGCGATGGCCCCAGGTTCAATTACTCCAATTACGGGTACTGGCAGTTCCTTTTGCAGCAAGGGCAAAGCAGCACCCGTGGCGGTATTGCAGGCGATAATCATCATCTTAATCCCCTGATCGACCAGGAAACGGCCAATCTTCAATACCAACTCCTGTAACTCTTCCTGGCTCTTAGTTCCGTAGGGAAAGTGCCCCTGATCGCCCAAAAAGATAAGCGATTCAGCGGGGAGCTGCTTATGCAGGACCCGCATCACTGACAGGCCGCCAAGTCCCGAGTCCATTAAGCCAATAGGGCGTTCATCCATTTTCTTCACCTCATTATTTTCACTTTAATCCGCGAAAAGTTCTTTAAAACTATATTATGGTTTTCATTTGTAAAATTTGCAAGTTTTAGTGAACAACCCAGCCGGACGGGTTCCTTTTCTGTCCTGGTCACCACTCGAATTTACAACTTAATTACCAATTTGTCTTTCCGGGTTGTGTAAAAGAAATTATTTTCTTGCCTATTTTAAAAAATTTTACTATTACCGCCGGCATTTTTAAGTATAATAAGACTTGATTGTGATAAAGGAGCGAAATTTTAATGAGTCAAAAACGTTATGATCAATTGCTAGCCAGTCACCAGGGACTGATGAACGGAACCCTGCGTGACGTCATCCTGCCGAGCATCCTTGGCAAGGAAGCCGACGACATGCTCTATTGGATTGGAAAGGACCTGGCACGTGAGTACCCCGTCGCCACCCACGACGATCTCATCATTTTGACTCACCAACTGGGGTTAGGCGATCTTCAATTACAGCGCCAGGATAAGACCAGTCAAGTCTGGCGGCTGGCCGGACCGATCGTTGCCGAACGAATCCACCGTGACGAGGAGCAAACCTCCTTTGGCCTAGAGCTCGGTTTTCTGGCCCAGGAAATCGAATTTCAGCTCGGCACAGTTGCCGAGGCGGAGCTGTCCGACCGGCACCATGAATATGTCGACATCACCGTTCAGAATGATCCGAAAACCGATGCCGATAGCGAACGAAGCGAACTGGTCACCTTCATCCACGTCACTGCTCCGCAAAAAGATGCGGAAGCACCCAAGAAAAAACGTAAGCGACCATTGCTTAAGAAAAAACGTGAAAAATAATAACAGCCCTGATGAACAAGTTAACGTTCATCAGGGCTGTTATTCGTGTTAGGCCGTGTATTGTTGCAGAATCTGCTGGAGCTGTTCCTTCGGGTGGTAGCCGACGATCTGGTCAACGACCTGACCGTCCTTCTTGATCATCAGGGTTGGGATACTCATAATCCGGAACTTGCGAGCAGTCTCTGGATTCTGGTCAACATCCAGCTTGTAGAAATTAACCTCCGGCATCTCCTCAGACAATGCCTCAACTACTGGTGATTGCATCCGACATGGACCGCACCAGGTTGCCCAGAAGTCAACCAGGGCGACCCCGGTTGCAGTATCTTGCTCAAAACTTTGGTCAGTTGTTACGTTAACAGCCATTTTCTTGTCCTCCTATTGAATAACTACCCATATTCTAGCAGAGACTAATATCCCTGTCACGAGTTTTGGCTTACTTTTTGTCAGTCGATTATAGGTTAACGATCGTCGCGCCGTCGCCACCGTTATTCGGTGCCGCATAGCCGAATGATTTAACCCGTGGATTGCTCTGCAGGTACTGCTGAGTGCCCTTCCGCAGGGCACCGGTTCCCTTACCGTGAATAATGGTGACAGAAGAAAGGTTATTTAAGAGCGCGTGGTCAATGAAGTCGCTGAGCTCGCTAATCGCCTGCTCGTAACGGTGTCCCCGCAGGTCGAGCCGGGCCGAAGTGTGCCGAGTCTGAGTAGTATGCACCGCACTACGCCGGGTCGTCTTTTCCTCCGGCAGGGACTTCTTAGCAACCTTCTCCAGGTCCCGTTCATCAATCTCCATCTTGAGAATCCCGATCTGAACCTCCCACTTGTGGTTGCCGCGTTTGTCCAGCAGCTCGCCATACTGACCGTAAGACTTGACCAGTACCGCATCCCCCTTATGGAGGTCGTGCTTGGCCTTAGCCCGCTTGAGGACGCTATTGTGCTTGAGCCGCGGATCATCCTGGTGCAGGGCATTCAGGGCCCCCTGGGCATCGATCAACTGATTCTCCTTGACGTTGGCTCCTTGCTGGACCTCCAGCTGGCGGAGGTGGTGGATGATACTGTTGGCCTTCTTCTTAGCCATTGAGACCTGGTGGTTGGCCTGGGAACGGGCCTGGTCGAAGAGCTTATCCCGTTGTTCGTTAAACCGGCTCAGCTTCTCGTCCAATTCCTTTTGTGTCCGCTCGTTGGCGCTTACCAATTTCGTCAGGCGTTCATTCTCCTCCCGGGCCGCCTTTCGTTGGGCCACCAGGTCACCGATCATCTTGTTAAGGTCCTGACTGTCGTCGCTGACCAGGGAACGGGCTTCGGCGATGACGGCCCCATCGATCCCCAAGCGTTGGGCGATTTCAATCCCGTTAGACCGTCCGGGGATCCCCAGCAGGAGCCGGTAGGTTGGCTGGAGGGTCTCGGTATCAAACTCCATGCTGGCGTTGATCGTCTTTGCCCGGTCGTAGCCGTATACCTTCAGCTCCGGGTAGTGGGTCGTGATGACCGCCGTGCTCCCCTTGCTGCCGATCTGGTCAAGGATCGCCATCGCCAGGGCCGCCCCTTCCTTAGGGTCCGTCCCGGCACCGAGTTCATCCAGCAGGACGAGGCTCCGATCGGTGATTTGCTCAAGGATCGTCTTCACGTTATCCATGTGTCCCGAGAAGGTCGAAAGATTCTGCTCCAAAGACTGTTCGTCCCCAATGTCGGCAAAGATATCGTCAAAGACGCCAATTGTACTCCCCTCTTCCGCCGGAATAAACAGGCCTGACTGGCCCATCAGTTGAATCAGGCCGAGGGTCTTCAAGGTAATCGTCTTCCCACCGGTGTTCGGCCCGGTGATCACGATGGCCTGGTAGTCTTTGCCGATCTTAATATCGTTAGGCACCACCTTATGCGGGTCAATCAAGGGGTGACGGGCATGGCGAAGGTTGACGTGGTTCTCTTGGGAAAGCAGGGGCAGGCTGGCCTTCATATCGTGAGCCAGGGCTGCCTTGGCATTAATAAAGTCCAGTTTGCCCAGTACCCGTTCGTTATTTTGAATATCGTGCCGGTACGGGGCGATCAGGGCCGAGAGCTCGGCCAGGATCTTCAGCATCTCCTGGCGTTCTTCAATCTGGGCCTGACGCAGACGGTTGTTGTACTCAACCACCCCGGCCGGCTCGATGTAAAGGGTCTGTCCGCTGGCACTTTGATCGTGAACCACCCCACCCAGTTTATTACGGTAACGGGCCAGGGCAGGTACGACATAGCGGTCATTTCTGATGGTCACTACTGGTTCGCTCAGGTACTTGGCGCCCTTCCCCCGAGTGTAGCGTTCCATCTGCTGATGAATCTCCCCCTCCGTCTTGACGATCAGCTGACGGATACCGTGCAGCTTAGTTGAGGCCTCATCATTCAAGCGGCCGTCCGGGTCTACTGACCGCACTAACCGCTGGGTGATTGAAGGGATCGTTACCAGCCGGTCAACCAGCTGGTCCAGGACCCGCAACTTGATCTTCTTCTCGCGCATCTGGTCGAAAAAGTTCTTTACGCTCATACTGGTCTGCAGGACCTTGGTTACCTGGGCCAATTCCGTACCGTTAAGGTTGGCCCCGATCTTGAGCCGCTTCATTTGGGGCTGGATATCTGCCAATTTGGGAATCGGAATCCCACCCTCAAGCCGCAGGATGTCTGCGCCATCAGTCGTCTCCGTCAGGTATTGCTGTACCCGGGCATAGTCGCCCTGCGGCACCATCCGCTCCAGCTCATGATGACCAGCCGCTGAAACCAGGTAACGGGCCAGCATCCCCTTGATGCGTGCAAATTCTAGTGTTTCCGTAATTTTGTGGTTCATTCTCACTCTTCCTTTATTTAAGCGTATTGATCACTAATTGGGCCAGGTCCGGGGTCTGATTGATCATAAACTGGGCTAGTCCCGAATTGGCGAGCTGCAGCTGCCACCAGCCGGCTGGCCACAGCTGCAGGATTACCAGGGCCACGTAGATCACCACGTAGCCGACCACCAAGGATAAAATCCCGCCGGCCAGCTGATCAAAGGTCCCAATTATCGGCAAACGCTTGATCCAGCGCAACTTGCCAATTCCCCAGTGGCAAAGGGCCGCGACCAAGGTGAAGATCACCAGAAAGGCAATCCCGTTATAGAAGAAGGCGTTATTGTCAACCGTCCTTAGGATTGTTGACGAATACGTCGCGTTCTGACTGACATCGGGCAACAGGCCGCTCAACCCACCGCCGAGTGCTCGAGCGCCCCATTTAGCAACCAGCCAACTGACCAGGTAGGTCCCCGTGTACAGAGCCATCATTAACAGGCCACGACGATGACCATTGATGAAGCAACCAATCAGGATCAAAATAATTAATGTTGTTAGAATCATGTTATTATCCTATCGATAGAAAAGGGAAGCAACAGCCCCATGGCTGTCACTTCCCGATTACTCGCTATATTTTAAGCATTGAAGTTCCCATCGTCATCGAGGAAGGTGTTGAGGACTTGTTCAACCATGTCCCATTCCTTGTCGTCCTCGATCGGTACCAGGTCCTGGCCATCGCCGTCTTCGTTATCTGCAACGATGTAAGCCTGAATATCAACCGAATCATCATTCTCCTGCTCAGCAGGGTAGATGAAGATGTAGGACTTGCCATAATCATCGGAATCAAAGGTGAATAACTCCTTGAAGAGTTGTTCGTTACCGTCCTCGTCAATCAGGGTGATTAAGTTTTCATCGTTATTAGATTGTTGTTTGCTCATATGAATTCATCCTTATTTTAATTTCTGGACTAAGCGGCCGTGACGATCCAAGTAGCTCTGCAGGATAAAGGTTGCAGCAACTTCATCGATCACCTTTTTTTGTTTGGCCCGGGAGATGTCGGCTTCTTCGACCAGCATCCGGTGAGCCTCAACGGTGGTTAGTCGTTCGTCTTGGAAATCAACGGGGATGTCAGGAAAACGCTGCAAGAGAAGGTCGCCGTAGTGCTTAGAGGCATCTACCCGTGGCCCCTCCGTGTTATTCATGTTCTTTGGCAGGCCGACCACGAATCCCGCAACCTGTTCCTTGGCAACCAGCTCAGCAACGCGATCAATCCCAAAGACTTCATTTTCTTCGTCGATGGGAATGATCTCGACTGCCTGCGCTGTCCAGCCCAGGGGGTCACTAACCGCAATCCCAACGGTCTTTGAACCGACATCCAGACCCATTAGTCTCATTTAGTCTCACCATTATTCTTCAGATACGACACAACTAATTCCTCAATGATCTCGTCACGTTCATGCTGACGGATCAAATTCCGGGCATCATTTAAACGGGGAATGTATGCCGGATCACCAGACAGAAGGTAGCCCACAATCTGGTTGATCGGGTTGTAGCCCTTCTCCTCTAAGGATTCGTATACCGTCTTGAGGGTATCCTTGATATTCTTCTGCCGTTCCTGACCAAAGTCATAGAACATTGTTTCATCATTATTGGTAGTCATAAATCGTCACCTCCGGCTAGTCTCTTAGCTACATATTTTACTATAAATATCGGCAAATCACAATTAAGACGTTTTTGAAACAAAAAAGCAACCAGGAGAATTACTTCCCACTGGTTGCCCTTACCGTAATTACTTATCCATGTATTCCTTGGCGAGCTTCAGCGCATCCTGAATCCCGGCTGGGTTCTTACCACCGGCCTGGGCCAGGTTTGGCCGACCGCCACCGCCACCATTGATAGCCTTGGCAATCGCCTTGATCAAGTCACCAGCCTTTAAGCCAGCCTTGACCTTGTCGTCACTCACGGCAACCAGCAAATTAGCCTTATCGCCATTGGCAGTCCCTAGAACCAGGACGTCAGAGAGCTTCTTGGCACGCCAGCTATCAGCCAGTTGACGGAGCTGACCCATCCCGGCAACCTTGACTTCGGCAGCAATCAGGCGACCCTGCTTGGTATCCTGAACGTTTTCAAAGACGTTGTTGGCCTGTTGGGCAGCGATCTTGGCTTCTAAGGCCGCACTCTTCTTCTGGGCATCCTTCAAGTCAGCTTGCAGAGCGGCAACCTGGTGAGGAACCTCCTTGATCTGAGCGGTCTTCAATTCCGCTGCCGTCTGTTCAAGCAGATTATCGCGATCCTGCAGGAACTTGAAGGCGTCGCTGGAGGTAACAGCTTCGATCCGCCGGACACCGGCACCGACCCCACCTTCGGACACAATCTTGAAGAGGCCCAATTCGTTAGTGTTCTTGACGTGGTCACCACCACAGAATTCGGTGTTGTAGTCGCCAATCTTAACGACCCGCACCTTGTCACCGTACTTGTCGGAGAAGAGGGCAATGGCTCCCATCTCCTTGGCTGAGTCGATGTCCGTTTCCACAGTCTTGACCGGAATTTCCTTCCAGATCTGCTCGTTGACCATCTGTTCAACCGCCTGCAGGTCATTGGCAGTAACCTGGCCAAAGTGGTTGAAATCAAAGCGCAGGTAGTGCTCTTCGACCAGTGAACCGGCTTGCTGGGTGTGACCACCCAAGACATTGCGCAATGCCTGGTCAAGCAAGTGGGTTGCGGTGTGGTTCTTTTCGATCTTCAGGTGACGAAGACGGTCAACAACTAGCTTGTAGCGGGCCCCCTTCTTCAGTGGCGCACTCAATTCAACCCGGTGCAGGTTCTGCTGGTTTGGTGCATGCTGGACGTCGACGACCCGGCCGACCTTCTTGCCGTAATTATCGATGATGTCACCGGTATCGGCAACCTGACCACCCATTTCAGCATAGAATGGGGTCACGTCAAAGATGACCTCGATATCCTTGTCATCGGCATCCGCGGAGTCCGCCTGCTTACCATCATGGGCCAGGCCGATTACCTTGGCATCATCGACCGTCAGATCAGTGTAGCCGACGTACTTGCTGTCTTCCTTAAAGTCCGTCCACAGGTCGGTCTGAACACCCATCCCGTTGTCCATATCACGGGCGTTGCGGGCCCGGTTCTGCTGCTCAGTCATGGCAGCTTCAAAGCCCTTTTGGTCAACTGTCAGGCCTTCGTCGCTGGCGTATTCCTTGGTCAGCTCGATTGGGAAGCCATAAGTATCGTAGAGCTTGAAGGCAGTCTTGCCGTCGATCTCGTTGGTGCCGTTCTTCTTGGCTTCAGCGATCACGTTGTTTAAGAGGTTCAGCCCGCCGTTCAGGGTTGCACTGAAGCGATCCTCTTCTGACTTAATGACGGAGGCAATGTAGTCGGCGTTCTCAAGGACGTCTGGGTAGTAGTCCTGCATGATCTTGCCGACCGTTGGAACCATCTTAGCCAAGAACGGTTCATCGATGCCCAATTTCTTGCCGGCAACAACGGCCCGCCGCAGCAGACGCCGAATGACGTAGCCACGCCCCATGTTGGATGGCAGGGCACCATCACCGATAGCAAAGGTGATTGTCCGGATGTGGTCGGCGATGATCTTAAATTGGATGTCGTCTTCCTTGTTTTCGCCGTACTTCTTCGTCCCGCTAAACTCTTCGGTCTGCTTAATCAGCGGCATGAAGAGGTCGGTTTCAAAGTTGGTTGGGGCGTTTTCGAAGATGGAAACAACCCGTTCCAGCCCCATCCCGGTATCAATGTTCTTGTGCGGCAATGGTTCGTAGGTGTCTTCAGGGGTGTGGTTGAACTGACTGAAGACGATGTTCCAGATCTCCAGGTAACGTTCGTTTTCCCCACCAGGATAGTTTTCAGGATCGTCATCGGCCAGGTTGTTAAACTCTTGCCCACGGTCGTAGAAGATTTCGGTATCTGGACCAGATGGACCCTGGCCAATGTCCCAGAAGTTATCCTCATCCGGAACCAGGTGATCCTCAGCCACCCCGACTTCACGCCACTTGTTATAAGCGTCGTGGTCCTTTGGGTAGTAGGTAATGTAAAGCCGAGCTGGGTCAAAGCCGAACCACTTGTCACTGGTCAGCAGTTCCCAGGCCCACGGAATCACCTCGTTCTTGAAGTAATCACCAACGGAGAAGTTCCCCAGCATTTCAAACATGGTGTGGTGCCGAGCTGTCTTCCCAACGTTTTCAATGTCGTTGGTCCGGATACTCTTCTGCGAAGAAGTCATCCGCGGATTTTCTGGAACAACCTGACCATCAAAGTACTTCTTCATCGTGGCTACCCCAGAGTTGATCCACAGCAGGGTTGGGTCATTGACAGGAACCAGGGAAGCACTTGGCATGATCTTGTGCCCGTGTTCTTCGAAGAACTTCAGGTACATCCGCCGAACCTGAGCACTATTCAGCTTCTTTAACTTTTTCATGATATCTCCCTTTCCAAAAAACAAAATCCATCCTTGCGATCAGAGACGCCGGACGACGCGGTACCACTCTGCTTGCAACGATGGATTTCGTTTACCTCTTATTTCTCGACCAAATGCCGAGTTGAATATCAAATTTTATGAATGGGGAGCACCCGCCAGGTAATCATCGGCCGTCACAGCAACCCGACCGTCTCTGAAAATCATCCCTGACCGGCATATCCCAGACGAACCATATTATAGCGAACTTGACTGCTAAAATCAACGGGCATTCCGTTCCCGACGGTGCTGCCGTTGCCGCTGGCGCTTGGCCTTGCGGATCTTATGACGCAGTTCCAACTTGCGCTTTTGCTGCTCATCTTCCTTGATGGCCCGCTTGATCCGCTTCTTGTAACCGGGTTTGACCCGCTTCTTGGTCTTCTTGACAAAGCCCTTCATCGACGGGTCAAGCTCATCGCGCTTGCGCCGGTAGTTCTTCCGCCGGTTCCGGTCGTGGGTCGTCACCAACCGGCCGCCCTTAAATTCCTTCGGGACAAACTTGATACCGCGTTCTTCCAGCTTATCAATCAATTCATCCTCAGCGGGTGCGTACAGGGTGATCGCCGTACCGGTCATCCCGTTCCGGCCGGTCCGGCCAACCCGGTGAACAAAGTATTCGAGATCGGTTGGAATGTCATCGTTGATCACCAGCGAAACCCCGTCAATGTCAATCCCCCGGGCAGCCAAGTCGGTCGCAACCACGTATTGATAATCCAAGTTGCGCACCTGCCGCATGGTCCGCTTGCGCCGGCGAGCCTCCAAGCCCCCGTGGATCATGGCCACTTTGAGGCCCTGGCCTTCCAGGTACCGGGTCAGTTCTTCGACCCGTTCCTTGGTATTGGCAAAAACGAGTGCCAAGTACGGTTCCCCCATGGTCAGCAACCGGTAGATCAGTTGGTTCTTGTCCTGCCCCTTCGTTGACATCAGCCAGTTTTGCACGTCCGGGTTGATAACCGCCTGAGTCGGGATCTCCTCAACTTGCGGATTGGCCATGTACTTCTTCAAAAACGGCCGCAATTTCTTAGGAATCGTGGCTGAGAAAACCATCATCTGCAGGTCTTCCGGGAAGTTGCTGGCGATCTGGTCAACCTGTTCCAAGAATCCCATGTCCAGGGTCATGTCGGCCTCATCGACCACGAACATCGTTGCCGTGTGGATATCCAGCGCCTGGCTCTTGATCAAGTCCAATACCCGCCCGGGCGTCCCAATCACCAGTTGTGGCTGCTTACGGGCCAGCTGGTCAACCTGGTGCTGCTTATCGGTCCCCCCGACATAGTTATGGATGGTAAGCGGCTGGGGAGCAAACTTGTTTAATTGCTTAGCAGCCCCGTAGATCTGGTAGGCCAGTTCCCGACTCGGCGTGGTGATTACCGCCTGCACTGCCTGTACTTCGGGATTAATCCGGGCAAAGAGCGGCAGAAGGAAGGCGTGGGTCTTCCCGCTCCCGGTCGCCGATTGGCCGACAACACTTTGTCCCTTTAGAATGTCAGGGATCACCCGTTCCTGGATCGCGGTCGGTTGGTAAAAGTTAATCGCTTGAACCGCCTTAATCAGGTATGGCGGCAATTTAAAGTTCTTAAACTTATTTTCAGTCATTTGTCAGTTCCTTTCGGTTTACTTCGTTGCATAATCAGTGGTCAGCTGGTCAAGCTCACTAATCACCTGCTTGATTTCTTCTTGGTCCTTGGCCTTAGCACCGCTGGCGAGTTCATGACCCCCACCATCGTGTTGCTTGGCTAGGCCATTGATAGCAGGTCCCTTAGAACGCAGACGAATCCGGTAGTGCCCATCTGCCTGTTCAACAAAGATGGCCCAGGCGCTGACGTCCTTAATCCGTCCAGGCAACGAGACCACCGCTGAGGTACCAGCCTCGCTCAGGCCGAACTTATCCAGCAAGTCATTCGTCAGGACAACATAGGCCGCCCCATGCTCAAGGATCGTCAGGTGTTCATAAACATATGCCGACAGACGGGCAAGCGGCAGGGTGATCTCGTTCTCCCGCTGACTGATCGCCGCCGCATCTGCCCCGGCAGCCATCAGAGCACCGGCAACCAGCATCGTCCGCGGCGTGGTGGCCGGGTAGAGGAAACGTCCGGTATCGCCGATGATTCCGGCATAGAGAGCGCTGGCCGCCTTCTTCGGCAACTTTAATTCCTTAGCAAAGTGCTGGTAGAATGCGTAGATCATTTCAGAACAGCTAGAGGCGTCCGGTTCGACCCACATCAGGTCGCCAAACGGCTCGTCGTTCGGGTGGTGGTCGATCTTGATCAGTTCATCACCATTATCAAAACGACGGTCATCAATCCGCGGCGCGTTGGCAGTGTCGGTAACGATCACCAATGCATCGTCAAAGGTATCATTATCGATCTCATCCATCGTGCCGATCCAGTCAAAGCCCGGAATGTGCTTACCAACCACGTAGACCTGCTTGTAGGGGAAGGAAGCCTTCAGAATCTCGGCCAGGCCCACCTGGGAGCCGATGGCATCCGGATCGGGGCGCTGGTGCCGGTGAATGATGATTTTGTTATACTTTTTGATTTGTGCAAAAATTGCTGCTAATTGATCAGCCATAATTGTTTACCCTCTTATCCAAAATTTATTCTAACAATTAAGTATACCAGCAATCGGCAGGCGGGCCAATTTTTAAAACAAAATACCCCCTGCATCATAGCAGGAGGTATTGCAAGCAAACTAACCGAGCTGATTAGTCCTTCTTAGCAGCGTCCATTGCGTGGCCACCGAAACCATTCCGCAGTGCAGAAACGACCTTACCATCGAAGGAGTCGTCTTGCATTGAACGGAACCGTTGACTTAATGCTTCGTAGATAACCGGCGTTGGTACTTGCTTGTCCATTGCGTCCATCAGGGTCCAGTGAGCTTCACCAGAACTGTGCATCCGACCAGCGATCTTGTCCAGGTGTGGGTCCTTTTCGAAGGCTTCTTGAGCCAATTCCATCAGCCATGAGCGGATAACAGAACCGTGGTTCCACATCTTGGCAACGGCAGCGTTGTCGTAGTCAAAGTCAGAAGCTTCCAGAACTTCGAAACCTTCACCCATGGCTTCCATCATACCGTATTCGATCGCGTTGTGAACCATCTTGAGGTAGTGACCAGAACCAGCCTTACCAGTATATAGGTAGCCGTCCTTTTCAGCAATTCCATCGAACAATGGGGCAAGACGCTTTTCAAAGATATCCTTGTCGTCCCCACCGATCATGAAGTTACCATCCTTGAGGGCACCCTTCCAACCGCCTGAAGAACCGCAGTCGAAGTAGTGAATACCCTTTTCGGTGAACATGCGATTGTGACGCATGGAGTCCTTCCAGAAAGTGTTACCACCGTCGATAACCGTGTCGTCAGCGTCAAGCAGGTCAGCTAACTGGTCCATAGTGGAGTCAGTTGGCTTGCCGGCTGGAACCATTACCCAAACAGTCCGTGGTTGGTTAAGCTTCTTAACCATTTCTTCCAGGGTGTAGGCAGGTTCTGCACCGTAAGAAGCAGCTTCTTCAACCAACTTCTTGTCAAGGTCAAAGGCAACCACTTGGTTGTCATTGCGCAACATGTTTTGGCAAAGGTGGATACCCATCTTACCTAAACCAATCAATCCGATTTGCATTAGATTTTCCCTCCTGTATTTACGTCTCACTAAGGAAATGCAGCCCTCAGCAAGGGATAAGGACGCATAAACGTCGTGCCTGATTAAACACTCGGTAAGTGCATACAATCAGACGTCCGTTAAAAGTTTCCCACTTTTTGGGGAATTAGTCAATTACTTTTCCTGATCGTCAGTCTGGCTGGCAGCGGAATCGGCAGCCTGGTCATCTTCAGCAGCTGGTTGGGCACTCTCAGCAGAAGAAGCTGGGGCACTGGATGCTGCCGGTTGGTCAGCCGCTGCCTTGTCGGCGTTCTTGGCACTAACGACCCGGGCAATCGCAACCATGTCAAAGGTCAGGTAGATCCCTTCACAATCCAGGGTTACCGTCCGGTCAGCCTGGTTGATTGAGTCAATCTTACCGTGGAGACGGCCAATGGTAACAACCTCATCCCCAGGGTGCAGGTTGCTCATCATGTCCTGGTGCTGCTTCCGCTGCTTTTGTTGCGGCCGAATCATGAAGAAATACATTAAGGCAATCATCAACAGAATCAGAATGATTCCAGAGTAACTACTTGCTCCGGCGTTGGCAGCGCCTAAAATTCCAAAAGTTAAACTATTCACAGTATATCCATCCCTTCAAAAATACTCATCAATAACTGTAACAAACTTTATTATAAAAAGCCACTACTGGTCGCATGGTTCAGCAAATTTACGCAGCATGGCGGTGGCCTGTCCAGCAGTGATCATGTCCCGTATCTGCGCAACTAATCGGTTAATGGTGAACAGGTTGTGCATAAGCAGGTAGCGTTCCCCCACCGGTTGGGCGGTCGCCAGCAGGTGATGGATGGCGGCGCGGGAAATGCCAGCCGAACAGGTTGGACACCCGCATCCGGCGGCCAGCGGCTGATCCGAGTCAGCAAACTTTTCCCGATCGAGGTGAAGGCGGTCCGTGCCGACCAGCGCATTTCCCATGGTGGCTTCACGTCCCGCCAGGTCACTGTCGATCAGGTCGATCCCCGCCAACATCATGGCAATCAGCTGGTGGAGGTCGCCAGGCGTCGGCAGGTAGCGCAGCTTAGGTGCATCCAGCATGCCAACCACCTCCGTGACCAGCCGGACCTGCTCACTCATCGGCACATCCGGAGTAACTCCCATGATGCTGTAGCCGGTAACGGTCGTTGGAATGGCAGCCAAGCTGGCCCGCCGGACCCGTAGCAATCCACCACCTACAACTGGCGCCAGGTCCCCGGCGAGCGCTGGTCGGGCGGCCAGCCAGCGCGCGTTTTGCTCGGCCGCAGCGTTAAGGTCATCAACCGGGGCAAAGTAGTCGGCGTCACGGACAAAGCCCTGTGTAATATCGGCCCCCAGGTGCTCCTGCTCGTTGATGGCATCTTGCGGAGTATAGAACAGCAACTGGCCGCTTGCGGGATCGTGAAAGCTGACCCCGTCCTGCTTGCGTCCCCGCGGCTTGGCCCAGCGGTAGGCCTGTTCAGACCCGGCGGCGGTGACCAGCACCCCAGGCCAGGCCAGCAGGTCATGCAAGTCCCCAAAATTGTCGGTCAAGCGCCAGTAATCTAGGGCATCCTGCTTAACAGCTTGGACACCGCAATTTCTGAGCTCAACTGGGGTCAGCGTGGTCAGGGCACTGCCGGTCTGCACAATGGCCGGGGTCGCTATGTGCCGATCATTGACCGTCACCGTCCCGGACCGCATTGACTGTTCGCGATGGTTTATCTGAAATGTTAACTTCTTACTCATCGATTCATCCTTCATTTTTTCGTCGGGTAACTAATCCCCAGGTGCTGATAGGCGGCTGGGGTAACGACCCGGCCGCGCGGGGTCCGGCTAATAAAACCAATCTGCAGGAGGTACGGTTCATACATTTCCTCAATCGTGTTGGTTTCCTCACCAATATTGGCAGCAATGGTCTTCAGGCCGACCGGACCGCCATGATAGTAGTTGATCATCGTCAACAACATCTTCCGGTCAATCCCATCAAGCCCCCGCTGGTCTACCTGAAGCAGGTCGAGGGCCTTGCTGACCGTGTCGGAGTCAATACTGGGCTTCCCAGCAACCTGGGCAAAGTCGCGTACCCGTTTGAGCAGCCGGTTGGCAATCCGTGGGGTTCCCCGTGACCGCATTGCCAATTCATGAGCCCCCTCGTCCTCGATATGGGTATTGAAAATCTTGGCCGAGCGGAAAATGATCTGCTTGAGTTCATCCTGGTTATAGTAATTCATGTGTTCAACAATCCCGAAGCGATCCCGCAATGGTGCGGACAGCATTCCGGCACGCGTCGTGGCCCCGATTAAAGTAAAGGGCGGCAACGGGAAGTGGACCGGGTGCGCGGTTGGCCCCTCGCCGACCACGATATCGATGTAATAGTCTTCCATTGCCGAGTAGAGCATTTCCTCCACTACCTTGGGCAGCCGGTGAATTTCATCGATGAAGAGGACGTCCCCCGGTTTCAACTCGTTTAACATGGCCACCAGGTCTCCTGGCTTTTCGATCGCCGGTCCGCTAGTGGTCTTGATACTAACCCCCATCTCGTGGGCAATTACCATCGCCAGGGTCGTCTTCCCCAGTCCCGGCGGCCCGTACAGCAAGACATGGTCTAAAGCTTCCTCACGTGCCTGAGCGGCTTGGATATAAACGCTCAGTTCATGCTTGATCTTCGCCTGACCGATGTAGTCTTGCAGGCGCTGGGGACGCAGGGTCAGTTCAATCTGCTCCTCTGTATCATCTTGCGATTGATCGGACATCAATCCATGATCCTCAGCCATCAAATCGCCTCCTTATTAGTTAATCATCGTCAATGCCTGGCTCAAGTATTCCTGGGTCGTAGTGGCATCGGTCTTAAGCAACTGTTTCTTGATCCGCTTAACCTCACGTTCCTTATAGCCCAGGGCCGATAATGCTGCCAGGGCATCCCGCAGTGCCGGGGCCTCTTCGTCCGGCAGGTCGGCCGGAGTCAGCAGCGGTGTACTGGTCATGTCGGCCACCTTGTCTTTTAAGTCCAGGACAATCTGGGAGGCCGTCTTCTTGCCGATTCCCGGGAACTTGGTCAAATAGCCCACGTTATCGTTAGCGATCGCATCGATCAGCCCCTGATGGTCAGGGTTGGCCAGGATCGCCAGAGCACTCTTGGGGCCGATCCCGGAAACATTGATCAGCTGCAAGAAGAGCTGCTTTTCGGCCCGGTCAACAAACCCGAAAAGGGAAATGTTGTCATCACGGACTGCCTGGTAGACGTAAATCCGCACCCGCTTTTCCGCATCTTCTTGGAAACGGTAAGGATTGGCCACGAACAGCTGGTAGCCGATCCCCCCAACTTCCAGCACGACATACTGGGGGGTCACACTCGTAACCAGCCCCGTCAAATATTCATACATTGATTCAACCTACTTTTCACTAAAATTCATGATCATCAAAATCGGCGGCAAACGGCGTATGACTGTCCTGAATCCGTTTAAACATCTTCTCCAGATCCTGGTCATTGAAGTGGACCGTCACCGGCCGCCCATGGGGACAGTTGAAGGGGTTTTCGCACTGGGGAAGCCGCCGCAAGAGGGCCTTAGCCTCCCGATCGTCGAGATGGTGGTTAGCCTTAATGGCCCGCTTGCAACTCATCATGATGGCGGTCTTCATACGAAAGTCCCGCACGGTGATCTCGCCATCCTTGATCAGCCACTCAATCATCTCGCGGGCGGTATCCTCTTCCTGCCCTTCCTTGAACCAGGTCGGGTGGGACCGCAGGATAAAACTATTCTGACCAAAGGACTCCAGGTTTAACCCCACCCCGGCCAACGTGTCGAGGTGCTGGTTGATGGTCATCGCATCGACGGTCGAATAGTTAAGCACCAGTGGAACCAGGAAAGCCTGCTGAGCCGGGCTGACCTGTCCGATCTCCTTGCGGTAACGCTCATAGTTAATCCGCTCCTGTGCGGCATGCTGGTCGACGATGTAAAGGCCATCCCCGGCCTGGGCCAGAAGAAAGGTCCCTTGCAACTGCCCAATATATTGCAGGTCGGGGAACCGTTTCTGGGCCCGGTCACTCTTGTCATGAACGTCCAACTCCAGGTTCTCTGCCGAGTGTACTGGCTGGGTCGGTAATGAAGTAGCCACCGGCCGACCAAAGGGCTGGGCATCCGCCTCATCTTGGTAGCGCTGGTCAAATGCCTGCATGGCCGGGCTCGTCAATTCCGCGGCACGATGGATGACGACTGGTTTTGCCACCTGGCTATCATCTGCGTCGGCATCAGCCGGACCATCAGCAGGCCGACTGGCTGGCTGGTCTTCTTCGGGTGCCGCTTCGGCAGAATTTACTATCCGGGGCGCTTTGCCAACTTGGTAGTTCCCGACCGCCTCATTCAACCGCTCGTCTAGTTCGGCAACGTCTGCCGCACTGGGCCCAAACTGGTCTGGGCTGACGTCAGGAATCAGGTTTTCACTAGCAATTCGCTGCCGAATCGTCTGCGCGATCAGCTTGGTCAGCTGGTCTTCCTTGCTTAGCCGGACCTCCCGCTTGGCTGGGTGCACATTAACGTCCACTAAGACCGGATCCAGGTCGATGTTGACCACCGCGATCGGGTAACGGCCAACCATTAATTTCGACTCATATCCCTGGATGATGGCCTTGGTCAGTTCAAAGTTGCGAATGTAACGATGGTTGATCGTCAAGGTGATGTATTGCCGTGAGGCCCGGGTCAATTCGGGCAGGGATACGAACCCGGTCACCTTGAAGTCATCATCTTGGCCCGTAATCGACAACATCTTTCGGCCGGCCTTGATCCCATAGATTGCTGCAATAACCTGTTGAAGGTTGTCATTGCCGGCGGATCGAAAGATTTCCTTGCCATTATGGGTAAAGCTGAAGGCCACACCCGGGTTAGCCAGAGCCAAGCGGTTGATGATATCGGTGATCCGGGTCAGCTCCGTCTGCGGTGACTTGAGATACTTCAGCCGGGCCGGCGTGTTAAAGAAGAGGTCTTTGACCCGCACGTCGGTCCCCTGCCGCGCCGGCGCCGGTTTCTCGTCCATGGTCTTTCCACCGTGAATGTGGATCTGTGTTCCCTCATCCTGACCAGCCTGGGCTGTCACCAGCTCGACATCGGCCACGGAAGCAATACTGGGCAGGGCCTCACCACGAAAGCCCATCGTCTGCACCTTGAACAGGTCCTTGCGGCTGGCGATCTTGCTGGTAGCATGCCGCCGAAAAGCCAGTGAAACATCATCGCTGGCAATTCCATCACCGTCATCGATTACCCGGATACTGTCAAGCCCCGAGTTCTCAGCAATGATATCAATCCGCTTACTGTGGGCATCCAGCGAGTTTTCGACCAACTCCTTGACGATCGAGGCCGGCCGTTCAATCACTTCACCGGCCGCAATCTGGTTGGCCAGGACCGTGTCTAGTTCGTGAATTTTCCCCAAGGTTTTCACCTCACTTCAGTTTTTCCTGCCATTGGTAAATCTGGTTCATTACTTCCATCGGGGTCATCCCCATCAAATTGAGTTCCTTGAGCTGGTGGAGGATCTTATCCCCCTTGTTTGACCGGGTCTTCTGTGGCGCTGGGGCAAACAGCTCCATCTGCCCGTTGGCATCCACCGCTGGTGCCGAGGCCGCACTAGCCGGCGCCGTACTTTCTTGAACCCGGTCAACTGATGATGAGGCCGGCTTTTCATAGTTGGCAGGGTGCTTGGCGGCCGGAGTCGGCAATGACGTCTCCTTGTTTTCCAGCTTTTGAAGAATCTGATCAGCCCGTTTCAACAGCTGGTCAGGCATTCCTGCCAGCTTAGCCACGTGGATCCCGTAAGACTTATCGGCCGGACCGGCGCTGACCTTATGAAGAAAGACCAGCTCACCGTTTTTCTCTGTTGCTCCCACGTGAACATTCTTCAAACGTGCGAGGGTGTCCTCCAGCGCCGTTAGTTCGTGATAGTGGGTGGAGAAGAGGGTCTTGGCCCGGACGTGCTGGTGAACGTATTCAATAATCGCTTGGGCCAGGGCCATCCCGTCGTAGGTGGCCGTTCCCCGCCCAATCTCATCGAAGAGGATCAGGCTGCGATCGGTCGCGTGGACCAGGGCGTTGTTGGCCTCCATCATCTCAACCATGAAGGTACTCTCCCCTGAAATCAGGTCATCGGCCGCCCCAATCCGAGTGAAAATCTGGTCAAAGATCGGCAATTCCGCCGACTTGGCCGGCACGAAGCACCCCATTTGCGCCATTACCGCCGTCAGGGCCAACTGGCGCATGTAGGTACTCTTCCCGGACATGTTGGGTCCGGTGATCAGTAGGATATCAGTCTGGTCGTCCATCATGACGTCGTTGGGGACGTATTCCTGGTGTCCCATGAACTTCTCCACTACTGGGTGCCGGCCATCCTTGATCTTTAGGGTGTGGCCGGTGTTCATCTTTGGACGGACAAAGTGGTAGTCTTCGCTGACCACCGCAAAGCTCTGCAACACGTCCAGTTCGGACAGGGCCTGGGCCAATTTCTGCAACCGCTTGATCTCCTTTTTGACCCGTTCCCGGATGTCAACAAAGAGGTCATACTCCAGCGCGGTGGACTTCTCCTGGGCGCCCATGATCAAGGCCTCCTTCTCCTTCAATTCGGGTGTGGAGAAGCGTTCGGCGTTCACCAGCGTCTGCTTGCGCTCGTAGCGATCCTTGGGAATCTTGGCGAGGTTGACCTTGGTAACTTCGATGTAATAACCAAAGACGTGGTTGTAACCGATCTTCAGGTTGTTGATCCCGGTAACTTCACGTTCTTGCGCTTGGAGGTCGGCGATCCAACGTTTACCGTTATTCATTGCGTCCCGGTACTGGTCAAGCTGCTTGTTGTAACCGGTCTTGATCAGACCGCCATCCGTGACAGCAATCGGTGGATCAGCCACGATGGCCCGGTCAATCAGATCTGCGACGTCGCTCAACGGGTCCAGGCGCTTGGTCAACGATTCAAAGACCGGCGAGTCCAGGGTCTCCAAGACATACTTGATCTTTGGCACCTGTTGGAGGGAGGTCTTAAGCTGAATCAAGTCCCGACCGTTGACGCTGCCGTACGCTACCCGGCCAGCCAGGCGCTCCAGATCGTACACCTTAATCAATTCCTGCTGGAGGTTGCTCCGTTCAAAGTAATGGTCCAGCAATTCCTGCACCTTGTCCTGGCGCTGATTGATCTGGTCCGGATCGATCAGCGGCCGGTCCAGCCAGCGCTTCAATAGCCGGCTCCCCATGGCCGTCTTGGTTTCATCCAACAGCCAGGCAAGGGTCCCCTGCCGCTTGCCGCTCCGCATGTTGGTCGTAAGCTCCAGGTTGGTCTTGGAGTAGTGGTCAATCTTCATGAAGGCACTCGGCCGGTATGCCACGGCCCGCTGCATATGCGCCAATGACCGCTTCTGGGTGGTCAGCAGGTAGGAGACTAGTAACGCCACCACGTGCTGTTGGCTCGACGCTTCCAGGTCCTGGGTCAGGTAGCTCACCTCGGCGTTCTTCAGAATCTCTGGCTGGTGCGACTGGAGGATGTTGCGCTTGGTCAACTGATCGGTCAACTCTGCCGGCAACTTCCCGTCGACCACCGTCTCCTTGCTCCGCAGGTTGACCAATTCATTAATAATTGCATCAACACTGTCAAGGGTGGTGGTCTTCAGTTCGCCGGTCGAAAGGTCGGTATAGGCCAGATTAAAACGACCATCCTGGGTACTGATCGCCGTCAGGTAGTTGTTCTGTCGGGCCGCATCCCCAGTCAGGTCCATCTGGGTCCCGGGCGTGATCAGCCGGGTAACCGCCCGCTTGACCATTCCCTTGGCCTTCTTCGGGTCCTCCATCTGTTCACAGATGGCAACCTTGTAACCCTTGTCGATCAGAATGTCGACGTAGTTCTTCACTGCCCGGTGCGGAACTCCACACATTGGGATCGGGTTCTTGGCACTGTGGTTTCGCGTTGTCAGTGTCAGTTCCAACAATTGGGCACCCTTTACCGCATCATCGTTGAAAAGCTCATAGAAGTCGCCTAAACGATAGAACAGGAAGGCGTCCGGATACTGGTCCTTCACTTTTTGATATTGCTCCATCATCGGTGTCAGTTTCTTTGCCACTAATTCTCACCTCATTAAAAATTCACTAATCAAATAATACGGCAACTCTTTATTTTTGCGCGTTTGACACATAGTTCAATTATATTTTCTGCCCCCATCCGGTGCAAGAAAAACAGCACAAATAAAAAAGAACTGGGGACTTTCCCCAATTCTTTACTTAGCGTAGTCTACTGCGCGTACTTCTCGAATAACCGTTACCTTGATGTGGCCCGGATACTCAAGCTGTTGTTCAACCTGCTGCTTGATATCATGGGCCAAAGTAGTAGCTTGTAAGTCCGAAATTTTCTTCGGCTTGACGATTACCCGCAGTTCACGACCAGCTTGAATTGCGTAACTATGGTCAACACCATCGTAATTATTTGCTATGCTCTCCAGTTTCTTCAAACGCTGGATGTACTGCTCAAGCGACTCGCTCCGGGCACCAGGCCGGGCACCAGAAATGGCGTCCGCTGCCTGAACCAGCACCGCAATGATGGAGGTTGGGGCAACATCCCCATGGTGTGAAGCGATCGTATTGATGACTACCTTATTTTCCTTATACTTACGGGCCAGTTCAACACCTAATTCCACGTGGGAGCCGTCAACTTCGTGGTCAACCGCCTTCCCAATATCGTGGAGAAGGCCGGCACGCTTGGCTAAGGTGACATCCTCACCGAGTTCAGCTGCCATGATTCCAGCCAGCTTAGCCACTTCGATCGAGTGGTTAAGGACATTCTGACCGTAACTGGTCCGGTACTTCATCCGCCCAACCGTCTTGATCAGGTCCGGGTGCATGGAGTGAATCCCCAGATCAAACAGGGCCTGCTCACCAGTTTCCCGGAGCTGGGCATCCATTTCCTTACGGGCACGCTCAACTGCCTCTTCAATCCGCGCTGGATGAATCCGACCGTCTTGAATCAACTTCTCCAAAGCAATCTTTGCAATCTCCCGACGAACGGGATCAAACCCACTGAGGACCACGGCTTGCGGAGTATCGTCAATGATCAGGTCAATCCCCGTCAAGGTCTCCAGGGTCCGGATGTTCCGGCCCTCGCGGCCAATGATCCGGCCCTTCATGTCGTCGTTCGGCAAGTTAACCACCGAAACAGTGGCCTCGGAAACCACATCAGCGGCACTGCGCTGGATAGCCTCAACAATCAGTTTCTTGGCATTCCGGTCAGCGGCCAATTCCGCCTCCTGTTCACTGTCTCGAATCATCACTTCACGTTCAGTCTTCAACCGCTCTTTCATTTCACGCAACAATTGCTCTTTGGCATCATCATGAGTCATCTCGGCAACCTTTTCTAATTCTTGTTGCCGTTGTTCTACTAATGCCGTTGCCTTTTTTTGTGATTGATGAAGTTGTTCCGTCCGTTGGTCAAGCTTATGCTCACGAGCACCAACCGTGTTTTCCCGCTTTTCAAGGGCATCATCCTTGCGGTCAAGCGATGTTTCACGTTGCAAAAGCCGGTCCTCCTGGCGCTGAATCTCGTTGCGCCGCTGCTTGAGTTCTTCCTCAACGCTTTCGCGATAGTGGTGGCTTTCCTCCTTGGCCTCTAGGATGGCTTCCTTTTTCGCCGTCGCTGCTTTTTTCTTAGCGTCTGTAATAATTCCCTCGGCGTCCTGGTGGGCCTCCTTGATCTGTTTTTCATAGGAGGCCTTACGGACTGCATAGCCGATAATAATCCCGACAACCATAGCAAGCGCGGCGAAAATTAATAAATTCATCATTTCACCTCCGCTTCAACTATTCTGTTGTTGGTTAATTAAATTAATTTCACCGTGTCATGTTAAAACATCACACAAATTAAATTTTAAGCTTGCCCAACATGGGTGTCAACCATTGAATATGTCCGAAGTTCAAAAAAGAAAAGGACCGGCTGATGTCGCCAATCCTTTAATCAAGCAGGCCTAATTCTTGCTTGCCTCTTCAATTGTTTCTTGCTTCTGGTCACCGTCGTGGTCTTCACCGTCAGCAGTCTTGGTGTTCTCAAGCGGCGCCATCCCGTAGGCCACCCGCACCTTATTCATCAACTCGGCCATCTGGTCAGGATGGTCGGCCAACCACTTCTTGGCGTTTTCACGACCTTGGCCAATTCGCTCGCTGCCATAAGAGTACCAAGCACCGCTCTTGTTGACCAAGTCCTTTTCAACTGCCATATCCAGCAATTCACCGGTCTTGGAAATTCCTTCACCGTACATGATGTCGACCTCGCAACGCTTGAACGGCGGCGCTACCTTGTTCTTGACGATCTTGACCTTCGCCCGGTTACCGATGACGTCAGTCCCGTTCTTGATCTGTTCGGCCCGCCGAATCTCCATCCGGATCGTCGAGTAGAACTTCAGGGCCCGACCACCAGTCGTAGTCTCGGGATTACCGAACATTACCCCAACCTTTTCACGAATCTGGTTGATGAAGATAGCAATCGTCTTGGTCTTGTTGATCTCACCAGACAGCTTCCGCAAAGCCTGAGACATTAAACGAGCCTGCAGACCAACGTGGGCATCCCCCATCTCACCTTCGATTTCAGCACGAGGAACCAGGGCCGCCACGGAGTCCACTACGACCAGGTCAACTGCCCCACTGGAAATCAAGGCATCGGCAATCTCTAGTCCTTCTTCACCAGTGTCAGGCTGTGAAAGGAGCAGGTTATCAACATCAACCCCAAGGGCTTCCGCATATTGTGGATCCAGGGCGTTTTCGGCATCAATATAGGCTGCCGTACCACCCTGCCGCTGAACCTCCGCAACGGCATGCAAAGCCACCGTCGTCTTCCCAGAACTTTCTGGACCGTAGATTTCTACGATTCGGCCGCGAGGGTAGCCGCCAACCCCCAGTGCCTTATCAATTGCTAATGAGCCGCTGGAAATCGTCGCGATCTTCATATCGGCAGCGTCCCCCATCCGCATGATGGAGCCCTTGCCGAAATTCTTTTCGATCTTTCTGATGGCAACATCTAGTGCTGCCTTTCGCTGATCAGCCAAATCAAAATTCCTCCTTTGCATCGAAATATCCGATAATTAATGATACCAGTTTTCCACAAAAAAACAAGAAAAACGAACAACGGTTCGACTATTTTATGAGGGCCTGATAGAGCATCTGCAGCCCCGCCTGAACACTCTGCCGCCGCACCGCCTGGCGGCCACGGTAGGCCCCTAAGTGGCAAAGTTTGGTTTGGGTCGGCTGACCTTCAATCGCCAGCCCGATCCAAACGGTCCCGGCCGGCTGACCTTCAAGGCTGTCCGGTCCAGCCACCCCGGTAAAGCCCAGGCCGATTGCCACGTTTAGTTTCTCACGGCTCTTCTCAGCCATCTGCGCGGCAGTGGCGGCACTGACTACCCCATTCTTTTCGATTACCTCAGGGGCAATCCCCAACAGGTGCTCCTTGGCTGTCGCCGCATAGGTCACCAGGCCACCGTCAAAGACGTTTGAGGCCCCCGGCACCGAACAGATAGTGCTCTGAAACATTCCGCCGGTCAAGCTCTCAGCAGCCGTCACCCGTAAGCCTCGCTGGCGCAACAGGTCCACGACCACATTGACAAGCCGGCAGTCATCACCAACCCCGAAGAAGAACGGGGCTTCCTTGGCAACGATTGCTGCTTGGGCAGTGTCAAGCAGACGGTTCGCCTCGGCTTGCGCCTGGTTTCGGACGGTCATCCGCACCTGGATCGCATCCGGCTGAACGTAGGAGGTAATCGTCACCCCAGTCAGGTCAGCGGTCACCGTGGCGACTTCATCCATTAATTCCGACTCCGGACGGCCAAAGAAGTTCAGGGTCCGACTAGTGATCTGGGTGTGCTGCCCGATGACCTTAGCCAGCCGTGGCATGACCTCACGGGTGACCATCGGTTTAAACTCACGTGGTGGTCCCGGCAACACTACCAACCGATGGCCATCACGCTCGTACCAGGAACCTAAGGCAAGTCCTACCGCGTTGACTAACGGCGTACCCCCAGTGAGGTACTTGGCCTGTTGGATGTTCTCCGGCATCATCACCTTGTGACGTTGTTTAAAGGTGCCCTTGATCCACTGCCAGTGGTCCTGGTCCACCGTTAAATCCGTTCCCAGGGCCGCAGCGACCGCCGCCAGGGTCACGTCATCCGCAGTGGGGCCCAGGCCACCGCAGACAAATACCAGCGAGGAACGTTGCCAGGCTGACCGAATCGCCTCTACCATCAGGTCACGCTGATCGGGAATGGCCAACTGACGGTCCGCCGTAATCCCAAGCGTGGCCAGCTGCCGTGCAAGAAATGGCGCGTTTGTGTTCACAATCTGGCCGAGCACGATCTCCGTGCCGACTGATATAATCTCAGCATTCATTCTTTCCACCCCTATATAGTTAATACGTAAATTATAATCCACGGTACCAAAAAAAGCTGGGGGAAATCTCACCAGCTTTTTTCCAGCTTATTATTATTTAAACCCGTCAGAGAAGACTCCCCGTCCTTGGATGAAGTAGTCGACTCCGGAGTAAATCGTGAAGAACAGGCAAATGTAGAGCATGATCTGGCCAAACGGAATTCCCCAGATGGCGAAGATCACGTTGTTTAACAGCAAGAAGATAATCGCGATGAACTGAGTCGTCGTCTTGATCTTGCCGGGCATCTTAGCCGCCAGCACGATCCCACTCTGTTCAACCAGCAGAAGACGCAGACCCGTTACGGAAAGTTCCCGCCAAATGATAATTGACGTAACCCATGCTGGGACAACTTGGTTCCCCGTCAGGACGATAAAGGCCGTCATGACGAGCAGCTTGTCCGCCAGCGGGTCAGTAAACTTACCGAAATTGGTCACCAGGTGGTCGCGCCGGGCAATCCGTCCGTCCAAGTTATCAGTGATCGTCGCCGCGATAAACAGGATGGCCGCAATCAACTGGGCAACCGGAATCGTCGCCCCCCAGAAAGTAACACTTCCCCAAGAAAATGGCACCACCATCAGTATCAGGAAAAATGGAATGATAATCAACCGGACAACGGTTAATTTATTAGGTAAATTCAAAGTCTCGTCCTCCAATTATCGCGTCTGCGTGTTTGTCTGCTGTTGGCTGTTAGCATTTGAGGTTGCCGTCGTGGACTGCCGGTTGGCGGTAGTGCTCTGCTGACTGGCAGCACTGCTGCTAGTTGACGTTTGCTGGCTGCTTCCAGTGCTGCTCGTCGTGCTGCTGGATGCAGATGAGGAGCTGCTGGATTGCTGGCTACCGAAGTTAATGGTAACCGTCCGGGTATTCTGGTAACGACCGTTGTTGGTAAAGTCAATCGTCTGGTTGCCAATCTTAAGTTTGGTAGAACGGGCATTGCCGACCGTAATTACCAGACTAGTCGTATCCTTGGCAACCTTAACACTGGCCTTTTCATTGGCATTTAGGGTCCGGTTTAAGAGGGAGTTGTTGTTGGCCCGGACCTGCATCCATGCCCGGTCCGTCGAGTTAATCTGCAGGGTAGTGTCGGCCTTCAGCTGATCAGCCGTATAGGTAACACTGGTATCATCACGGCTGGTCTGCTTGAGCTTGATGGTGTTCTCGGTCGTCTTCTTAGCAGTCTTCTTGCTGGACGAAGAAGCCTTCTTCCGACTCTCACCCGAAACAGAAACGGAACTGTTGTCGATCCGGGTAGAAGAATCGCGGTGGCTTCGAGCAATCGCGGTGAACCAGATTGCTGCCAGAACCAGGATGATCACTACCGTAATAATGATGGTCGGCAAGTAGCGGCGGCTCTTCGTCACCTGGTTGCCAAGCGTCTTACGCTGACTAGCCCGGGACTCTACCGCCTGGGCGATGTGCTCAGAGTATTCCGCCGTCTTGGCCTTTGGCAGGTCGTCTTCGTACTCCTTGAGCAGGTCATCCCCATCCAAGCCAACCGTATCCGCGTACTGCTTAACAAAGGCCCGCACGTAGAAGTCGCCGGGCAGTTCGTCAAACTTTTCATCCTCGATCGCGATCAAGTATCGCTTCTGAATCTTGGTAATCTGCTGGAGGTCGTCAAGTGTATACCCCTTAGCTTGGCGAGCCTTCTGCAACTTCTTACCAATCTCAACATGACTTTGTTGTTCGCTATTGTTTTCACTCATTAGCCTATCTCCATTTTTATTATTCGCTTATCCTTGGACATTATATCATGTTCTCTTTAGAACTAAAGTTAAGAAAAGGTATCGTTACTGGTGATGGGGAACAACCTGATATACCGAAATCCCCTGCGGCGTGATGAATTCCTTAGCAACCTGGTAGAGGTCATCCAAGGTAATCGTGTTCAGGAGCTGGATCTCATCCATTAGGTTGGCACCATCAAAAAGCCGGCCGGCATAGCGGTTAGCAATGGCTTCTGGGGAGTCCATCAGCCCAATCAGGCGGCCCAGTTCTGCCCGCTTAATGCCGTCAAACCGAGTCCGGGCCGCGTCAATCTGCTTATCAGCACTCTCCAGGATAGCCACGACCTCATCAGCGAAGCGCTCCATCTGGTCGGTGTTCGAACTGAAGTAAGCAAAGTGGAAGCCCCGTTGCATCTCAAAGCTATAGCCGAACGAATCATCCAAGACCTCGTTGTTGTAGAGGCGCAGGTAGTTATCCGACGTGTCGTCGAACAGGACATCGAGCAGGAGATCCACCGCCAATTTGTAGCGCAACCGCTCCCGGCCGCTGTCAAACTTCTTGATCCCCCGCAGACCAACCATTACCTTCGGCCGGGCGATGTTCATCGTCAGTGACCGGAACGGGATGACGTCGTGAGCAGTCGGGTCGTTTAGTTCAAACAGCCGCCGCGGTGTTTGGTCCGGCGGAAAAGTCTTGGCTGCCTGATTCTCTTCAATCCAGGACAGAGTTTCCTCAGGATCCAGGTTACCAACGATAAACAGGTTCATGTTGCCCGGCTGATAGAACGTCTGGTAGCTCTGCATCAGAATCTCCGGCGTAATCTTGCTGATCGATTCAACGGTCCCCGCAATGTCAATCCGCATCGGGTCATGCGGGTACAGGTTCCCGATCAGCCCCAGGTAGAGACGCCAATCGGCATCATCGTCATACATCTTAATCTCTTGGCCGATGATCCCCTGCTCCTTTTGCACCGTCTGAGCAGTGAAGTACGGATCCTGAACAAAGTCAAGCAGAACGTCCAGGTTTTCGCGCAGGTGACTGGTGGTCGAAAAGAGGTAGCTGGTCTGGGTAAAGCTGGTGTAGGCGTTGGAATCCGCCCCCAGCTTGCCAAACAGGTCAAAGGCATCGTGGTCGGCCTTCTCAAACATCTTATGTTCGAGGAAATGAGCAACCCCGTCTGGGACCCAGATCGGCTCCTGCTCCTGGTACGGAACGAAATGGTTGTCAATTGAGCCGAAATCCGTTGAGAATGTCGCATAGGTCTTTTGGAAGCCCGGCATTGGCAAGAGCTGGACAAGCAGTCCGTTGGCAAGTCTTTGCCGGTAGATTGTCCGATTAAATTCTTGATACGTTTGTCTATCCATCTGTTTATTTTTCACCACTCAATAAGTAAATTGCCTGCATCTTCACCATCCGTGCTACCCGGGAAACGTCTTCCGCACTTACTGCGTTGATCTTTTCAGTTACGGCCGTTTCCGCTGGCAGGTCCAACAATGCCCGCAGGAGTTGCCGGCCCAAGATGTTGTTAGCCAAGTCATGACTGGCCCGGTACTGGTTAACCAGACTATCCTGCACCTCGGCCAGCCGCCCGGCACTGAACTTACCGGCGCAAATGTCGGCCAACTGCTGGGCGATCAGGTTCTCCACCCGCTGTGCATCCGCGGCCTGGATCCCCGTTTGGATCCCTAAAAAGCCAGTGAACGGTAACAAGCGGCTCGTCGCATAGTAAGCCAGGCTGGCCTTTTCCCGGACGTTGGTAAAAAGCTTAGAGTACGGCGTTCCACCGAACAAACCGTTGAAAACCAGTCCCGCATAGTAGTTATCGTCCTGGTAATAAACCGGCAGCTGGTAGCCGAGGTTCAGCTTTGCCTGAACTACCGGTTGGTGTTCGACTTGCCGCTGAACATTCAGATAAGGCTCCTGCCGGTAGAAGGGCCGCATGGTTCCGACCTGGCGTGGAGTAAAGGGCAGTTGGCTGAGGGCGTCTTTTACCGTGGCTGGGTCGACATCCCCCAACACAAAGATGTCCACCCGGTCACGTTCGATCATGTCCTGGTAGACCTTAACCAGATTCTGGGCCGTCAACTTAGCCAGATCCGCTACCTGCCCAAAACTCGGCACCCGCATAACCGAACCCGCCGGGTAATAGAGATTCATCAGCTGGCGGTTAGCATAAAACTGCTTGTCATCATACAGGGCCGTAATGGTCTGCTCAAGGTTATGGGCCTGAATCCGGAAGGTCGGACCATCAAACTCGTCGTCATCAATCAATGGATGGAATAGGATCTCGTTGATTAGCTCAACGACCTGGTCAAAAAGATTCGTTCCCGCAATCTGGTCATTAACAAAACTCGCGCGCAGCCGCACCGTATGGAGACGGCCAACCCGGCCAACTCCCATGCCGACATAGGCCCCGTAGAGGTTGGCAAGTTGCCGCGCCAGGGCGGTCTGAGTCGGGTAGCGGTGGGTACTGGTCTCCAAGAGATTGGCAAGGAGGTTGCGGGCCGTCGCGTTGTCACTAGTCTGTGGAGTGGTAAAAGTAATCAGAACGTGCGTCATCTTAAATTGCTGGGTGGGAATAACGTGGAGACCCACGCCACTGGCAAGATCAAAATGCACTGTGATGTTCTCCTTTCCATTAAATCAAACGTTTGTAAGCAAAACGTTCGCCAAACTTTTTGCCGAATTAGTCATACTGAATAATGATACGTTAAACCAACCTAAATTACAAACCAATCCCGGCATTTCGGCGAAATTAACCGAACAGGAAATGGAGCGAAGTGCTGGTTAGGCGTCAAATGGCACCAAGCGTTCGAAGAGCCGAACGCTTGGTGCCATTCGTGTACTATGGATAAACAGATAAAACACTTAATTATTGTCGGAACCGAGGAAAGTGCTATTAGTACCAAACCACTTCTCGTTGATTTTCTTCAGCTGACCGTTGCGCTGCAGTCTGCCCAGACCAGCGTTAATCTTCTTGCGGAGGGTCTTATCGCCCTTGCGCATCCCGACCGCGAAGTATTCAACTGGGAACTGGCGATTAACCTCGACCCGGTAGTCGGCTGGATTCTTCTGGTGCTTGACGTAGTAGTTGGCGTAAACCTCGTCCATTAGGATTCCTTGAATCCGTCCGGCATTCAGATCAATAAAGGCGTTCGGGAAGGTATCGTACATCACCGGGGTCTTCCCCTTGATCTTATCCTTCAACAACTTCGGGTGTTCGTTTAGGACCGTGTCCCCGGTCGACCCGGTCTGGACCCCCAGGGTCTTCCCCTTCATGTCGTTGAGGTTGTTGATGTGGTCACGCTTCAGGGTCACCAGGACCTGCCGATTGGCCAGGTAGTAGCGGCTAAAGGCCACCTTCTTGCGCCGGCTGGCATTGACGGAATAACCGTTCCAAAGGAGGTCAATCGTGCCGTTCTTCAATTCGGTTTCCTTCATTGACCAGTCGATTGGCTGGAAGTCAACCTTGATCCCGTATTGCTTAAAGACGGCCCGCGCCAGATCGACATCGTAACCAACCAGCTTCCCGTTCTTTTGCCGGAAGCCCATCGGGACAAAACTGTCATCGAGCCCGATGATCACCTTCTTGCGCCGTTCGATCCGCGACCAGGTATCCTGGTGGTTCGCCCGGGTAGTGACACTCTCACAGCCAGTCAGGCACAGGGTGGGAATCAAAAGTAGCAATAGCAGCCAAATCGCTTTGAACTTCTTCATACGCTTCCCTCCCCTTCTATGCCTGTTTCTTGTCAACATCCTGAACCTGATCAAAAGCCTTGTCGAGGGCCTTAACCTTTAGGATGTCATCGGCGATCTCGTTAGCAAAGTCAAAATCGTGGGTAACCACCAGTTGGGTCATGCCGTCCTTCTTGAGTCCCATGATAATCTTGGCAACTTCCTTGCGCATCTCCGGGTCAAGGGCCGAAGTCGGTTCATCATAACAGAGGATCTTCGGACTCATCGCCAGGGCCCGGGCAATGGCCACCCGTTGCTTTTGCCCCCCGGACAGCTGCCATGGGTACAGGTCGCCCTTGGTGTTTAGACCTAGTTCTTCGAGCAGTTTCTGAGCATCGGCCACGGCTTCTTCCTTGGACTTCTTCAATACCATAATCGGTGCCAGGGTGACGTTTTCCATCACCGACAGGTTCGGGAAGAGGTTGTAGTCTTGAAATACTACCCCGATCACCCGGTCGGATTCCGCCGTCCCTTGGGGATCGAAGGGCTGGCCATCAATGAGGAATTCCCCCCGATCGGCCTTCTCCAGTCCTGTGATGCAGCGCAGCAAGGTTGTCTTTCCGGCACCAGACGGACCAACGATACTGAGGATCTCGCCATCCTTAACCGTTAAGTTAACATTGTCTAAGATGACCCGGTCACCGAAACTCTTGTATAGATTCTTAACTTCTAACATTGGCAATTCCTCCTAATTACTTGAAGTATGAATAGCGTTGTTCAACTTTCCGCAGAACAAGGGTGCAAATCCCCACCAGGATCAGGTAGATAACGGCAACCAGCAACAGCGGTACCAGAGTGACATCCCGCGCCGTTGCGACGTTGCCGGCCCGCAACAGGTCGCCCAAACCGATAACGTATACCAATGAAGAATCCTTAACCAGGTTGATTACCTCGTTCCCAATCGATGGAATGATAATCTTGACCACTTGCGGGATCACGATCTTGCGAAGGGTCTGCCAGTAGCTTAGCCGCAAAACCCGGGCCGCTTCAAACTGGCCCTCGTCAATGGCCTGGAAGCCGCCACGAAAGATTTCAGCGAAGTAGGCAGCGTAGTTCAGGATAAAGGCCACGAGCGCGGCATCATAACGCTGGAAGACAATCCCAATAATCGGTAAACCATAAAATACAAAGATCAATTGCAAAAGCAGTGGGGTCCCCCGCATTAACCAAACGTAAATCTCAAGGATCCATTGCAAGGGCCGAATCTTGGAAATCAAGCCCAGACTGACTAGAATCCCCAGCGGCAGTGAGCAGACCAGCGTCCAGAAGAAAATCTGTAAGGTCAGCCCCGCCCCCTGTAATAATGATGGCAAAATCTCAGTAACGTATTGCATATCAAGTCCTCCTTCATCTTCAAACGCCAAACGATAATAAACAAAAAGTCCCCTAGGACAAATGCCTAGAGGACGAATCAATCGTGGTACCACCCCATGTTCGCGACCGCCTCACAGCGACCGCCTCGGTAAGTTCAATTTTGAAGCTTAAACAAAAAACGCCCTCGAGCCAAATGGCTACGAGGGCGTTTCCGCGGTTCCACCTCATCTTGTTGACCCCTCACGAGAATCAACCTTAGCGAGTTCAAAATTAAACTCCGTGCTGTAACGGGCTTCCCCGGGCTTCCCTACTGTCGTTTCAGGAAACCAACTCACAGATGTGATTCAGGCATTTTGGAAGGTCCCTTCCCATCTAACGGGACTCGCTTAGCAACCAATGCTACCCTACTAGTCTGTTCATTGTCGTTCGTAATATTAATTGTGTTGTATCTTACGCTCTTAATGCTAACTTGTCAAGACATATTAAACAGTTTTTTCATCCGTGGCCCAGTTAAAAAGCGCCTGGATCGGCCAATACAAGACCACAAAGTAAACCAAGTTAAGGGCTAACGTGGGTGCCAATACATGCAGCAGATAATCGCTAAAGGGCATTGACGTCACGCCGACCAGCGAATAAGCCCAGTAATTAAGGGTCGTGAAGGCAACGATGTCGATGAAGAAAATCATGATCATCGACAAGAACGATGAACTGAAGTACTTGGACAAGATTGTCGTCAAACCAACAATGCACGGGAATAAGAACATGTATAACCCCAAGATCCCGGAGCTATACAGGTCGGCCACAATCCCTGCGGCGACGGCAAACGGAATCAGGGGAATTTCAATCCCGTTTTCAAAGAAGTAGGACAGGGTCAGCCACAAAAGTACCAATTCACTTGCCATCGAGTATGGATAGTGAAAGAACAGCGGTGCCCACACGTGACTGACTGCGCCGTCCAAAAACAGACAGACAAACAGGCCCACGGGGAATACGTATTTTAATCGTGATAATCGATACATACTTCATCACTCCTGAGATGCTGATTCAGCAACCGTAACGATGTTGATATCATTAAAGTCCGTGGCCGGAGTAATATAAACCTTCTGAGCAAGGCCATAGTCGTCCTTGCCGATTCGAGCAACCTTACCAACGTACAGTCCCTTAGGAGTTATTCCTCCCATACCGTTGGTCGTTACCCGGGCCCCCTTCTTAATCTTGGCCTTGGAGTTAACCTGGCCCATTACCAGTTCACCACGGGAGGCATTGTAACCGGTGATGATTCCGTTCACGTCTCCATTGGTACCGTGAATCGAAATGGCAAAACGGTTGGATGATTCACTGGTATCGCTGAGCAACTCAACCTTACTGTTGGTCTTGTTGACCTCGGCGATTCGCCCGATCAAACCACCATTGCTCATTACCGGCATATTCTTCTTGATACCACTAGACTGCCCCTTATTGATCACTAACTGTTGTTGCCAGGCCGATGGCGTCCGCATCAAGACCGCCGCCGTAACCGTATCATAGTCGGTCATAGAATTGTTGAGCTTGAGTTCCTGCTTCAACTGTTTGTTTTCATGAGCCAGTGCCTGATTGCGGACCTTCGTTTGGGCAAGGTCAGTGACCTGCTGCTTCAGTTCACGGTTTTCCGAGTAAGTATTCATCAAGTCATTAACCGAGCTGAAACTGGTCTGCAACCAATTAACCGGAAGGGCCACGGCGCTATCCGCAAAGCCTACGATATCATTGCCAAACTGCTGAATTAGCGGCGGGGTATTCCGGCGATTGCGCATGGTAATTGAACCCGCCATTAAGCCGAAGCAGGCAACCAGAATTACCACAATAATAACCAACCGGCGATTGGAAAAGAACTTGCGCATGATAATCCTCCAAATGTAATTTACAAAATAACAAAAGCGCGGCTAGACAAAACAAATCGTTTTGCGACCAGCCCCGCCCACTTGCCGAGCAGATAATCGATCTGCTCGTGTTATTACTTCTTCTTCATTACGTCAATACTCTTAAGGGATTCACCGGTCCCGATCGCTACACAATCAAGTGGATCGTTGGCGATAAAGACTGGCACCTTAGTAGCATCCGCAATTACATCTGGCAGGTGTTTCAACAGTGCGCCGCCACCAGTCAGCACAATTCCGTGGTCAATCACATCCGCAGCAATTTCTGGTGACGTTTCTTCCAGCGTCCCCTTGATCGCCGTAATGATGTTTTCTACCACATCTTGAAGGGCAGTTGAGACGTCCGTAGCAGAAACTTCCATTGTCTTTGGCAAACCAGTAACCAGGTCCCGACCGCGAACCTCAGTCTTGCCCATCTCAGCAGCGGCCTCAACGGAAGCAGAACCGATGTCCCATTTGAGCTTTTCAGACGTCCGCTCACCGATAAGGAGCTTCTTGTTCTGACGCACGTATTGAGCAATGGCATCGTTCATCTTGTCACCGGCCATCCGGATAGACCGGCTGGAAACAATTCCGCCCAATGAGATCGTGGCAACATCAGTGGTCCCGCCACCAATATCAACAACCATGCTACCAGTTGGATCCATCACTGGAAGGCCGGCACCAATAGCAGCGGCAAAAGGTTCTTCAATCACGTAGGCATCACGTGCCCCGGCAACCCGAGTGGCATCGATGACGGCCCGCTTTTCAACTTCGGTAATTCCGCTTGGTACACAAACCATGACGTACGGCTTGCCATTACTGTTGCCTAAGGCCTTCTCAATGTAGTACTTCATCATGGCAACGGTCGTGTCGTAGTCGGCAATAACCCCATCCTTCATCGGGCGAATGGCCACTATGCTCTCCGGTGTCCGACCGATCATGTCACGAGCGTCTGAACCGACAGAGATCACTTCATTAGTCTTGGCATTACGCGCAACAACTGATGGCTCACGCAGCACAATTCCCTTACCTTCAAGGTAAACGATCGTGTTGGCGGTCCCCAGGTCGATTCCTAGATTTTTGGTTCCAATTCCTAGCAATCTATTTCTTCCCTTCGTTTTTTAACTGATAAATTCTAATTAATATCGTGGATATTATACCATAGCCAGTAAAGACATTCGAACATTAATATACATTATCAGTCCCTTAAGGATAAATTTTTCGGGGGAAATTAAAGCTTTCTTTAACTTTGCGCCTGCATTTCCTCTTCTCGCCAACTGTAATAGCGATTATTGCCCACGATCATGAAGTCCAGTACCTGAATGCCCAGGATCTTGCCGCCCTGTTCCAAGCGTTTCGCAAAGGACAAGTCCTGTTTGGAAGGCTTGATGTTGCCGGATGGGTGGTTATGGATCATGACCAGGCCGCTTGCCGAGTAGCGCAGGGCATATTTAAAAATCTGGTCGGGATACAGGACACATTCACTCCGCCCGCCGATAAACATCGTCTTAAGCTTGATGATGTTGTTTTGGGTATCGGTAAAGGCCACGCAGACGCTCTCCTGTTCATTGCCAGCAAAGTGGGCAATCATCGCCGCGCCTAGTTCCATGCTGGAATAGGCCTCTCCCTTGATGTCCGGGTAAACCTTGACCAAGGCCCGGCCCAAATCGATTGCGGCAAAGAAATTATTGATCCGCTGGTCGCTAATGCACAGTTTGCGCCGGGCATTTCGTGAGATCTGCTTAAGGTCGATCGGGTCCGGGTAGTATAGCTCCATGTAGTCGTAAGCACTCATCCCATGAATCTCGACGCCGCTAAGGCAGCACCGAATCGCCTTCTCGTACACGTCCAAAGCTTGCATTGCCGTCATTTCTTGCCCTTCAACCTCAAGTTGTTCATCTTGTTCATCCATTTTAATCGCTCCTTTGTATTTATCCGGTCACTAGATAAATACGCAAGATTTTCGATCAGTCATCAAATAAATAGCGAACTTCTGAAATAAAGTATAAGGACCCGGTTACGATCATAACGTCCTCGCTGCTGAGCTGGCTGGCAACTTGCTGGAAACCCGCCTGCCAGCTATCTGCCACCTGAATTGGGTAGCGACTGGACAGCTGGTCGGCAACTTGTGCCAGGTCAGCACTCGGCCGCTTGGGACCCGGCCCCGCGAAATGAGTGACCGTCAGGTGGACGTTGCCCAGACTAGCTAATTCACCGAGCATCAAGTCGTACTGCTTATCGGCTAGAATGGCGACCAGGATGTATACGTCCCGGTCAGCAAAGTCATCTCGAATCGACTTGACCAGGGCCTGCATCCCCGGCAGGTTATGGGCACCATCGAGGAGCACGAGGGGCTCGCTGTTGACGATCTCCATCCGCCCCGGCCAGTGGCTTTCTTTGAGACCCCGCCGAAGTGCCGCGGAGTCAACTGGCAAGCCCTGCTTTTGTAAGAACAGCTGAGCTGCAGTCAATGCAATTGCCGCGTTTTCTACCTGGTAGTCTCCCGCCAGGCCGAGTTGAAAACAGCCACGATGAATGGCCACCCCATCGTATTGGACCTGGGCAAGCAAGCCATGGGCATTGGCCTTCTGCGCTGTGAAGTCCCGCCCCAGTTCATACAAGGGCGCTGACTTCGCAGCTGCGGTCTGTTCAATCACCTGCTGGGCAGCGTCCGGCAACTGGCCGATCACCACCGGGACCCCCTGCTTGATGATTCCGGCCTTCTGGGTGGCAATTGCCCCTAGGGTATTTCCCAGGTACTTCATGTGGTCCCAACCGACTGTGGTGATGACACTGACGTCGGGGATGATCACGTTGGTCGAATCATAGAGGCCGCCGATCCCGACCTCTAATAAGACGACGTCCGGCTTTTTTTCGGCCATGTAGCAAAACATCAACGCAGTGTCGATCTCAAATTCGGTTGGCCCGCCAGTCGGCAACTCCCGGTCGAGCTTGGCCACCACCGGCTCCAAACGCTGGGTCAGCCGCACGAGGTCTGAATCGCTGATCTGCTGGGCATTGTACTCAATCCGCTCATTGAAGCGAGTGATGAAGGGCGAGGTAAAGCTGCCCACCGTCAGGCCGCTATCGAGCAGCATTGACCGCAGCATTGCTACCGTCGATCCCTTCCCGTTGGTCCCGGTCACATGGATGTAGTGTTGGCCCCGCTCCGGGTTGCCCAGCTCAGCGAGAAAGCGCCGCATCCGTTTGAGAGTTGGAATCTTCTTGAATTTGGTCCGGCCATGGATAAAAGCCAGAGCGTCTGCGTAAGTTTTTATCATTAGTACTCTCCCCACAAAACAAAAAAAGATGGTTGTGATACTGAAATAGTACCACAATCACCTTTTACTTGGTTAGGCTTCTTCAAGTGAAGCAAGCCGTTCCTTGGCAGCGTCCAGCTTTTGCTGCCATTCGACTGCCTTTTGCTTTTCAGCTTCAACGACCTTTTCCGGTGCGTTGTTAACGAACTTCTCGTTGCCGAGCTTCTTTTGGGAACGTTGAACTTCCTTTTCGAGCTTAGCAATTTCCTTCTTCATCTTGGCCCGTTCTTCGTCTAAGTCAACCAGTTCAGCCATTGGGATGTAAACTTCAGCCCCAGCCAGGATTCCAGACATCGCCAGTTTAGGAGCCTGGACATCTGTACTGATGGTCAGTTCCGCCGGATGGCAGAAGCGGTCGATGTAGTCGCGGTTGGCATTGAGCATGTCGCCGAGGTGCTGGTTATCAACCTTAACCAGGATGTCAACCGGCTTGGACATTGGGGCGTTGGCTTCGCTCCGGATGTTACGAACGGCCTTGATCATCTCAATCAGGTTGCTCATTTGTTCAGTAGCTGCCGGGTCATCCAAGTCGGCGTTGGCCACTGGGTACTTGGCAACCATGATGGACTTGCCGTCGTGCGGCATTGCCAGCCAAAGCTTTTCCGTAACGAATGGCATGATTGGGTGCATCAGCTTCAGGGTCTGATCTAAGACGTAGCCCAAGATGTTCTTGGTGTTGGCCTTTTCTTCATCGGTCCCGTTGTTGAGCTTCTCCTTGGTCATTTCGATGTACCAGTCACAGAAGTCATTCCAGATGAAACTGTACAATGCCCGGCCCGCTTCACCAAACTCAAACTTGTCAAACTGTTCGTTGACCTGCTTGATGGTGGCGTTCAACCGGCTCAGAATCCAACGATCAGCCAGGTCCCACTTGAACTTGTCAGGCAGGACCGGTGCCGGCATGTCGCCGAGGTTCATGATGACGTACCGGCTAGCGTTCCAGATCTTGTTAATGAAGTTCCAGGCGGCATCCATCTTAGTGTAGGAGAACCGGATGTCCTGACCCGGAGTCGAGCCGTTGATCAGGAACCAGCGCAGGGCGTCAACCCCGTACTTCTTGATGACGTCCATCGGGTCAATCCCGTTACCGAGGGACTTGCTCATCTTCCGGCCTTGTTCGTCACGGATCAAGCCGTGCAGAAGAACGTTCTTGAATGGGGCCTTGCCGGTGAATTCCAGGGATTGGAAGATCATCCGGGATACCCAGAAGAAGATGATGTCGTAACCAGTAACCAGGGTGCTGGTTGGGAAGTAGCGCTTGTAATCCGGTGAATCGGTATCTGGCCAACCCATGGTTGAGAATGGCCACAAGCCACTACTGAACCAGGTATCCAACACGTCAGTATCCTGCGTCCAGTTTTCGGCATCCTTTGGCGCTTCCATGCCAACGTATACCTCACCGGTCTTCTTGTGGTACCAGGCCGGAATCCGGTGACCCCACCAGAGCTGCCGCGAGATGACCCAGTCGTGAACGTTTTCCATCCACTGGGTGAAGGTATGTTCAAACCGTCCCGGAATGAAGTTGACCTTATCATCCGTCTTCTGGTTATCAAGGGCCAGCTTAGCAAGCGGCTTCATCTTGACAAACCACTGGGTGGATAGGCGGGCTTCAACTTGAACCCCAGTCCGCTCAGAGTGACCAACGGAGTGCACGATTGGAACCACCTTGAGCATGTAGCCCTGGTCGGTCAAATCCTTGACCATAGCTTTCCGGGCCTCAAAACGGTCCATCCCTTGGTACTTGCCGGCATTCTCGTTCATGGAAGCGTCTTCGTTCATCGTGTTCAATTCTGGCAGGTTGTGACGCTTACCAACTTTGAAGTCGTTCGGGTCATGGGCCGGGGTAATCTTAACCATCCCAGTTCCGAAGTCCGGCGTTACGTAGTCATCAGCGATGATTTCGATTTCCCGGTCAACTAATGGGACCCGGACGTGTTTACCAACCAGTTCCTTGTAACGGTCGTCATTCGGGTTAACGGCAACGGCCTCATCACCGAACATGGTTTCCGGACGCGTCGTGGCAATCTCGATGTAGTCCTTGCCGTTGAAGGTCGTCCCATCGGTGAATGGGTACTTGACGTGGTAGAAGGCTCCCTTGTCGTCCTTGTGGATAACCTCAATATCAGACAGGGCCGTCCGTGCTTGCGGATCCCAGTTGATGATGTAGGTTCCCCGGTAAATCAGGCCCTTGTTGTACAGGTCCACAAAGACCTTTCGCACGGCCTTGTTCAGCCCCTCATCCAGGGTGAAGCGTTCCCGGTCGTAATCAACGGAGATCCCGAGCTTAGCCCACTGTTTGTGGATGATGTCGGCATATTCGTCCTTCCAGTCCCAAACTTGTTGAACGAACTTTTCCCGACCGAGATCATAGCGAGAAATTCCCTGCTTGCGCAACCGGGCTTCAACCTTCGCCTGGGTAGCAATTCCGGCGTGGTCCATCCCCGGCAGCCACAAGACATCGTAACCCTGCATCCGCTTTTGACGGATCAGCATATCCTGCAGAGTCGTGTCCCAGGCGTGGCCCAGGTGCAACTTCCCAGTAACATTCGGCGGCGGAATAACAATTGAATATGGGTGGGCCTTCTTATCGCCACTTGGCTTGAAGAGGCCCTGGTCAATCCACCATTGGTAACGACCAGCTTCAACGGCTGTCGGATCATACTTTGTTGACATTTCCTTATCGGCTGCCATCGTATAATCGCTCCTTTCAAAATTCTAAAGTTAAGTTTGCACATATAAAAACGGTGACCAAATAAAAAAATCGCCCTATCAAAACAGATAGGACGATTGAATTCGCGGTACCACCTACGTTGAGCAGCCCTGAGACTGCCCCACTCGTTCATTTAATAACGGTAAATGAACCGGGCCTGCCTACTGAATTTCAGCAAACCAGCTCCCGAGCTACATTCGCGAAGCTGATCCGGGTCTTTCCAGCAGCAACCCTCTCTGGTGAATCATGGTACCTCGTTACTATTTCGGTCATCGCTTAATATTTTATGCTTGTATCATAGCTAAATTATCGCTGAGCGTCAAGCACAGATTACAGCAACTCGGCAAAAACGTCCTCGTTTTGGTTGAGGAAGTCCTCACCAGGATGGATTTCGGTAATCTCAATTCCATCCAGCGAACGCTTCATCAAGCCTTCGATGTCCAAGCGCTGTTCGTACTTGCGGGCCCGGTCCACGTTTGGCCGGGTTTTCGGCGACGGCGGTGTGAAGACCGTACAACAGTCCTCATACGGCAGAATGGAAAGATCGTAAGTACCGATCTCCTCGGCAATCTTGATAATCTCAGTCTTGTCATAGGAGAGAACTGGCCGCAGAACTGGATAGGTCGTCACGTCGTTGATGGCCAGCATACTCTCCATCGTCTGTGAGGCTACTTGACCCAAAGACTCTCCGTTGAAGATTGCCAGTCCGTGGCGCTTGACCATCAAG
Source organism: Limosilactobacillus sp. (assembly GCF_051873075.1). GTDB lineage: Bacteria > Bacillota > Bacilli > Lactobacillales > Lactobacillaceae > Limosilactobacillus. The sequence continues at coordinate 47,256 of NZ_JBJEEM010000079.1, forward strand.
GCAGCCGCCAGGCGAAGCATCATTCGCCGCTGAACCGTCATCAGGTACCCCTCAGGAACCTTCTCCTTAACGGTCTCCTGGATCTCAGCAAACGGCACTTGGATAAAGCGGATGCTCCCGCTGTACTTGGCCAGCCGTTCAGTCAGCTGTTTAGCCTTGGCCAATGCCTGGGGACTCGTGTACGGCGGACTGTAGAAGTGGACCATTTCCAGGGAAACGCCTCGCTTCATTGCCAGGTAAGCCGCCACTGGCGAGTCAATCCCGCCAGACATCATCATCATTCCTTTACCAGCGGTCCCAACTGGCAGCCCGCCGGCTCCCTTAATCGTTTCGCTTGACAGGAAGATTCCGTTGAGCCGGATCTCAACCCGCAGTGTCAGGTCTGGATGGTGGACATCAACCTTGAGCTTATCAGGGAACTTATCCAGCAGGTAGCCCCCCAACTTGTTGTTCATCGCAAAGGTGTCCAGTTCAAAATGGTGGTCGGCACGCCGGGTCTCGATCTTAAAGGTGATCGGGTGGTCAACCTGCTCTTCAATCATCTGGGTCGCCGCCTTGGCAGCCGCGTCAAAGGTCTTCTCCACCCGAATGGATGGTGAGAAGTTTTGAATTCCAAAAACCAGCTTCAACCGGTCCATCACTTGATCGTAGTCTGCACCGTTAAGTTCAACGTGCAGGCGGTCTTGCTGGGCATGAACCTTAACCTGATCAAAGCTATGCAGGGCGTGGCGAACATTGGCGCCCAAGCGGTCGATAAAGGACTTCTTATTGTGCCCCTTGGTAGACAATTCACCATAGCGCACCATAATTTCGGTGTATTGCACGCGCAATTCCTCCTTTCAATCTTTGTTAACTATTACTAATCAATAATTTTTTGAAACCCAGCGTAGAGCTTATCGAAGACCCGGTTGAATTCATCTGCTTCTTCCAGCGTGTTTTGATCGCCCAGGCTGATCCGGACCGCACTGGTAGCAACTTCTTCTGGAATCTTCATTGCAGCCAAAGTACCGGCCTCAGAGTGCTTCTTTGAGGAGCAGGCGCTGGTCGTGGAGATGTAGATTCCCTGGTCCTCAAAGGCGTGGACAATGGTCTCGCCCCGCACACCCGGAATGGCGAAACAAAGAACGTGGCAAGCAAAGCCCTTGTCCCGGCCAGAGATCAGTTCAACATGGTCAAACTGGCTGAGGTGGTCGTAGATCCGTTCCTTGATGGCCTGTTCACGCTTGACAGCTGCCGGTTCGTCTTCCTTAATCATGCGGATGGCACGGGCCATGGCAGCATCACCAGGGGTGTTCTCGGTCCCGCTCCGCAACGTCCGTTCTTGCCCACCACCGGCAACCAGTGGGGCCAGCTTCCGGCCACTCTTTACATAAACAAAGCCGGTTCCTCGGGGAGCGTGGAACTTGTGTCCAGAGAAGGTGGCAAAGTCAACCCGGTCGCTGAATACCAGATCGTCAACCCCCTTATCGATTGCCTGAACCGCATCCACCATGTAGTGGATGTTCGGGTAATCCTTTAAGATCTCCCCAACTTCCTTGATCGGCTGAATAGTACCGATCTCGTTATTGATGGCCATGATGGAGACCAGGATGGTGTCGGGACGAATGGCGGCCTTGACATCGGCCGGGTCAATCCGACCCTCCTTGTCAACTGGCAGGTAGGTGATATCAAAGCCCAGCTCTCGAAGCTGTTCCAATGGGTTGCGCACCGCCGCATGCTCAACACTGGTGGTGATGATGTGCTTGCCGAAACGGTGCTTAGCCATCGCCGTTCCCTTAATCACCCAATTGTCCCCTTCGGAACCGCCACTGGTGAAGATAATTTCACTGGGCTTAACACCCAGCAGCTTGGCAATCTGCTGACGTGACTGCTCCAGCAGGTTCCAGGCATTTTCGCCAAAGTTGTGAAGACTGCTCGGGTTACCCCAGATCTTTTGGCTAACCGTATCGTAGGTTTGCAGAACTTCCGGTGCAATCTTGGTTGTTGCACTGTTATCAAAGTAGATCATTAACTCTGTTCCCTTCCTTATAAAATAATCATTGACGAGCAAGCAGGCAGATGAGCCAGCCACCCGACGAGATATTGGCGAGCATGCCATTGAATAGTTCGACTCTATCTTAAAACGACTTTATATTATAACAGAAAATTGCCTGACGAGCATTGAAAAAAGCACGGTAACTAAGCAATTCACTCAGCTCCGTGCTTTCCTAACTGTAATCGCGGGAAAACGTGCTTTTCCCCAGCTTATCATTTATTGTTCATTTATCTCCTGGTAGTAGCTGTCCTCGATCCGCTTGTAGCTTCCCGGTTCAGCCTCTTCCAGCGCCGTCGCAATAGCCTCTAGACTGCCGGCATAGTTGTATTGGTTGAACAGCTTCCGGGACTTATTGGCTGCTGCCGCTACTTTGTCGTTGCCGGCAAAACGGTTGGCGTACTGTTGAAGACGTTCGGTCAATTCCGCACTGTCGCGCAAGTCATTAGTCTTATCCTGCAACTTCTCCAGGTCCGCTTCGACCATGATCAGCTGCTTGGTCACGTTCTCCATGTTGATCTTATACTCATTCAACTCATTGGCCAGTTTCTTGATCTCGTCGTTGACTCCGAAAAAGTAGTCCATGTACTCCTGCGAAACCCCAGGCAAGTTGAGTTGTTCAACCTGCCGCCGGATCGTCCGCATTTGCACGGAATATTGCTGCAGCATCTTGCGGGCCCGCTGTTCGTCTGTTTGGAGCTTGGCCACCGCATCATTAATCTTCTTTTGCTCTTCTTCGATGTCCGTCAGCCGGTCCCGGTTGGCCTTCTCCCGGTCAACAATCTGGCTGAAGACCGCCTGGTTATTCCGGATCGCCTGGTGGTCCTCGTTATACTGCTTGACGATCGCCTTAATCTGTTCATTCAACTGCCGGGCTTTTTCAAACTCGTTGTTATTCAGTGTATAACTAAGACTCAACCGGTCTAGCTCGGCGACCAATTCATTGTTCTGCTGCTGAGCGTGCTGGGTGAAGCGCCCCATCATCTCAACTAAGTGCCGCGCTTCTGCCCGGGCGTCGATTTCCTTTTGCATCACCGCATAAAGATGGTCGATCTGAGCAGCCAGGTCACTGTTGGCTTGTTCAACCACATCCAGCTGCAGGTCATTAAGCTGCTCCAAAGTCGCCTTAACCTTGGCCTGCAGACGTTCAATCTGCTGGTCAAGGTCATCCTCGATGAAATGGTAATGCTCCCTTTGAAGTGTTTGGTAGCCGCTGGCAAGCTCGGTCAGCTGGTCTGGAAACTCGGTTACTAACGGCTTGTACAGTTCCGGCACCCGCTTGATCGTTGCGGCCACTTCCCGATTTTTTTGTTGCAAGTCGTTAAGTACTTCCTGGGCGGCATCCTGATCACCCGCCCTGGTCAAATCAACAAAGTGATCATACTGCTTCTCCAAGCTGTCCAGCTTTTCGTTCAGTTTCTTAACGCTGTCACCATATTCAAAGTTCTTTTCATTTAATTGTTGATGGAACTTTTGATAGTTCTTCTTGATCTGGTTAATTGCCTGCTGGTGGGACTTGCTCTGCTGCTCGATATGCTGCAGGGCGGCTTCAACCTCTTTGCGGTCCGTTGCCACCTTTGCCAAGTCGGCGCGGAGATCGTTGACCTGGGAGCCGATCGTCAGGAGCTTAGTTGTCCGAGCTGCTTGCTGGAGGTTCTGGCCGGTCGCTTGAATTGCCTTGAGTTGGGGAAGCACTTTGTTAGTGTACCGCGCTTGCAATTGGTCAAATTCCTGCTTAGCATCACCGGTTAACTGGAGCTGGGCAGTTTCCTTTAATTGCTTTTCAATCTGGTTATTCATTAATTTCTGACAAGCCGTCATCAGTCCCTGCACCTGTCTGAGGACACGGTGCTGGTACCACACAGCCCCACCCAGGATAATCAAAACCACGATCAAAATTACAATTAAGATTTGAAACATTAAACTCTCCACCTACAAATAAATTTGCCCTAATATAAGCTAAATACTAGTAAAATTATACCATAGGATCGCCGGGGTTGAATTATTAAAAATCGCCAATTGCTAACAAATCAATTGACGATCGTCGGTTAATCATTGTATACTAGTTTTTGTGTAAAATAATGCAGCAGTGAGGGGCAAGCTCGTCAACAGACTGATGCCGAATGGTGTTTTTAGTAACCCAGCTGCAAGGGTGAAAGATTCAAATCAGCCTGCACGAATGCCAAGCTCACATCGGATTATTTTACTCCAACTAAATATATTGGAGGAATTTATTTATGTCTCGTTACACTGGTCCAAGTTGGCGTGTATCTCGTCGTCTTGGTGTTTCACTTTCAGGTACTGGTAAGGAATTAGCACGTCGTCCATACGCTCCTGGTGACCACGGTCGTGATCGTCACGGTAAGCTTTCTGAATATGGTACGCAACTTCGTGAAAAGCAAAAGCTGCGTTTCATGTACGGAATGACTGAACGTCAATTCTCCAACCTGTTCGTTCGTGCCGGCAAGATCAAGGAAGGTACCCACGGTGCTAACTTCATGGCCCTGCTGGAACGTCGTCTGGACAACATGGTTTACCGTTTAGGTTTGGCTACTACTCGTCGTCAAGCTCGTCAATTGGTTAACCACGGTCACATCACTGTTGATGGCAAGCGCGTTGACATCCCTTCATACGAAGTTAATGTTAACCAAGTCATCGGTGTTCGTGAAAAGTCCAAGAACCTGGACATCATCAAGAACGCGGTTGACGCCGTTGTTTCTCGTCCATCTTACGTTGACTTCGACGCTGACAAGCTCGAAGGTAAGTTAAACCGGATCCCTGCCCGTGAAGACATGGATGCCGACATCGATGAAGCCCTCATCGTTGAATTCTACAACAAGTAAGATTGACTTACTTATACCAAAAAAGCAGTTCCCTTGCGGAGCTGCTTTTTTTATTTTCTGATAAATACCAGTCGGTCTGCACTCGAATATTCTGGTGAATAGCGGTAGTTAATATCAAAGGCCTGCACCCCACTCAAGTCCACAATGTTGTTCTCAGCCAGGTAACGAACCATGTTGCCCCGGGCCATCTTAGCTAAGGTTGCCTTCTGTTTTACCCGTCCACCAATCAGTTCGCCAAAGACGCAGGTCACCAAGCGCCGCTCCCCTACCAGATAAGGGGTCACTGCCCGGGCATACTCCTGGGAGGCCAAGTTGAGGACCAGCTGGTCGTCCCGATACAACTCCGCCGCCAACCGGTCACCCCAGAAGTCGTAGAGACTAGCGCTCCCTGCCACCTTGGCCCGATCTCCCATTCCCAAGCGGTAAGGCACAATTCCATCAAATGGACGAAGAAGGCCATAGAAGCCGGAAAGAATTCGCAGATGGTGTTCAATGTACTCCAACCCCTGATCAGTGAAAACATCCGGAGCCATATACTGATACTGGAGCCCACGGAAAGCGAGAATTGCCGGAGTCAACCGGTGGGTTAGGTTCACCTCCTGAATACGACGATAGTTCAACGTCGCAATCTTAGTGCTGCAGTTCCACCATAACCGGTGCAACTCATCATAGGTCAGGCCCCGCATCCAGTCCAGGATCAAGCGTGTCTGGGACAAAAATTGCGGCAGGTTTTGATACGGTAGCGAGTCGGTATCGACTTGCATAGTCCGTGCCGGTGAGACAATGATTTTCATCGGAATTCCTCCTTTTCACCTAAGATCTTATCATGTCTGGAAAATTTATTAAAAATTTTTATTCGTGTATTAGCTCACTTGTATGTCAACCGGTTGGCATATTCTTTAATAAATAATTTTATAATAACGTATGTGTTACATTAGTGCTTATTGACATCCGACTCCTAACGTTGTAAATTACCATTCGTAATGTGAGTGAAAGAATTCACGAATTGAGAGAGATTAGAGAAGGAGTGTTTTTTATGGATGAAGAAATTCCAGTCCAAGGCCAAGTCGCCAAGCGAACCATTTCGCTCACGGCCAGCTGGGCATTCTTTGCATTTTCAATTGTCATTAACTCAATGGGAAACGTGCTTACCCTGGTAACCAGTTCCCATATTCACCCCCAATTCCTGGGGTCCGCTTACTGGACCGCGGCAGAAAACAACTTGGGGATCGCAATTCTCGGTAACCGACCAACAACTTTGTTCTGGGCCTTCATGATCCTGGGAATGTTAACCTCAGTCCTAAACGCCATCTTGATGCACAAGTGGGACTGGCGGCGGATCGGTGGTAACTTCATCTTCATGTTACCATTCTCCCTATTCATCCAGTGGTTCTCTAACATCTTTAACCGGATCATGCCTGACGCCACGACCCTGCCAATGATCATCCTTTACGTATTGATCAACTTCTTAGGAGTGGCCTTCATCGGGACCGCGATTTCAATCTATCAGCGGGCCAACCTGGTTCTGCACCCAGCTGATGATCTCTTCCAGATCATTCGCTTCCGGTACTGCCACGGGAACGCTACTATTGCGATGTGGGCTTCCTACATTCCACCGACAATCATGGCCATCATTGCGGCCATCATCCAGGGCGGAATTTATAACTTCGGTTTAGGGACCCTGTTTGCCTTAGCATTTCAGGGTGCCATCACCGGATGGGCTGACCTCCACATTTTCCCACACCTTAAGCACCAAGCACTAGATGTTGGTAACTAAATCCTATATATAGCTAAAGCAACTCGCCAGCGCGGGTTGCTTTTTTCGTATACCAGGCGAGAAATTGTTATAATGAAGCCACCAATAAATAATCGGAAAGGATGGTTCAATTAATGGCAACAAATAACCAAAAGTCCGGGACCGAGCAGCGAATCGAAAACGCAATCTACGGAACCCCCAAGATCAAGCCTGACGAGCAACGCAAGTACCTGGGAACCTTTCGGGAACGCGTCTGCCTTACCATCAGCGTCCAGGAACTGCACGAGCAAAATTGGCAAGAGGCCGTGGTTGCTGAGCTCAAACGGGGAATCGGCAACCTGGTCTTTCTAAACGGCAACCTCCCCCACGAGGAAATTCACCCCTACCTGCTCGCCACCAATCAGCATGGAGGCATCTTCACCATGAAGACCGACCCGGAATTCCGGACCAACCCGGAAGCACTGGCCGTGGTGGTCGCTGCCAAGAAGGGAGTCTACCAGTCACCGGTCGACGTTGAAAAACGCTACCCGCAGTTTAAGATTACTTCAAAGACCGTCAAACCAGCCGTTAGTGAGCAGCACGGCTTCTTTTACCGGCTTTTCCATCAAAAGGGGGAACAATAATGCAACAGCCCCTCGCCTATCGCATGCGGCCCCGCACTCTTGATGAGGTCGTCGGTCAACAACATCTGGTTGGCCCGGGTAAGATCATCAACCGGATGGTCAAGGCCAAGATGCTCTCCTCTATGATCCTCTACGGTCCGCCGGGTACCGGTAAGACCAGTATTGCCAGTGCCATCGCTGGTTCAACCAAGTACGCTTTTCGTAAATTAAACGCCGCTACCGATTCCAAGAAGGGCCTGCAGATTGTAGCTGAAGAGGCCAAGATGAGCGGTACAGTGATCCTCCTTCTCGATGAGATCCATCGTCTGGACAAGAGCAAGCAGGACTTCCTCCTTCCCCACTTGGAGAGCGGCCGGATTGTCCTAATCGGCGCTACCACTGAAAATCCCTATATCAGCATCAACCCCGCCATCCGGAGCCGGACACAGATCTTTCCCGTCCACCCGCTGACCAGTGCGGATATCAAGGTCGCAATTGAGCGGGCCCTCAAGGATTCTGACCGCGGGCTCGGCCAGCTGCCGATCGAACTCGACCCAGCAGCCGAAGAACAATTGGCCACCGCCACCAACGGGGATCTGCGCAGCGCCCTCAATGGCCTGGAGTTGGCGGCCAAGTCAACTGACCCGGGAGATGACGGCACGATCCACCTGACCCTGCCGATCATCGAGGAAAGCGTTCAAAAAAAGGCCCTGGGCGCCGACAAGGACGGGGACGCCCATTACGATGTCATCTCAGCTTTCCAAAAATCTATCCGTGGCTCTGACACCGACGCGGCCCTTCACTACCTCGCCCGCCTGATTGAGGCCGGTGACTTGCCAAGCATCGCCCGGCGTCTGATGGTGATTGCCTACGAGGATATCGGTCTGGCTAACATGCCGGCCGCCCAACGCGCGGTAACCGCTGTTCAAGCCGCCGAACGGATTGGTTTCCCCGAAGCCCGGATTCCCTTGGCTGACGCAGTGATTGAGCTCTGCCTCTCGCCAAAGTCCAACTCCGGGATTGCCGCTATTGACGCGGCGATTGCCCAAGTCAAGCAGGGTGGCTTCGGCGACATCCCCGACCACTTAAAGGATGCCCATTACAAGGGAGCGGCCAAGCTGGGGCACGGTACCGACTACGACTTCCCCCATGACCACCCCCAAGACTGGGTCGCTCAGCAGTACCTCCCTGACCGGATCAAGGATGCCCAATACTTCCATCCAAAACAAAATGGCCACTTTGAACAGGCCTTAAATCGACAATACTGGCAACTCCGGCGGGCCCAGCATCAAGAGCTGCATGGGCACCATCATCCGGTGAAATAATTGCCTAATTGGTTAAAAGATGCTAACATATTAATTGAAGATTCTGTAGTGTACGCGTTGTCTAAACGCAGGTTTGCCTTACAGTCTTTTTACTTTGGGACTAGTGCAGTGTCCTTTTTACAACATGCCTTTTCACTTGGTAGTTGGCGATTGGGCGGCCGTGTCCCACCTGTCTTAAACGCAGGTCAACACTGAATGACAATTAACGGCACCAACGGAGTTTTCCAGACGGCGCGGTGATGATTTTTATTGTCACCGCGCTATTTTTAATTCAAAGGAAATGAACATCGATGCTATTATCAATTTTTGTAACTCTCTTCGCATTAATTGCCCTCTTTGAAGGGGTCTACTTTCTCACCCACCTGAGCAAGCCCTTTTTGATCTTTGACCCGGCTAAGAGCCCCTTCGTCCACCGGCAACTCCAGATCTGGGGAGTCGTGATGACCATCCTTGGCATCATTACCTTGATTTCCGCCTGGACCAACAGCATTGCCTTCATCGTTACCATGGTCGTGTTGGGTTGTATTCTAGAGACTCAGATGGCCTTCTCAGTCACCAGCGAATTTCGTGCAAAGAATCGCTAACATGGCTTTACGCCTATTCTGCGAAAAGTGTATAATAAGGTAAAAGATTATGAGGAGGCACTAAATATGGCACAAGAATATAAACACATTTTAGTTCCAGTTGATGGATCCGCAGAAGCCGAATTAGCCTTTAAGAAGGCCGTTGCTGTTACCAAGCGGAACGGTGAAGATGCTGAATTGCGTCTGCTCCACGTTGTCGATACGCGGGCATTCCAAAACATCTCCAGCTTCGACACTTCAATGGTTGAACAGGTTACTGATACTGCCAAGAAGACTCTTGACAAGTACGTTGACTACGCCAAGAAGAACGGTGTCCAGAAAGTCAGCTATTCCATCGAATACGGAGCGCCAAAGACGATTATCGCCCGGGACGTTCCAAAGGAAATGAACGCTGACCTGATCATGATTGGGGCCACCGGTTTAAACGCAGTTGAGCGGATTTTAATCGGTTCCGTTACCGAATACGTTACCCGGATGGCAGTCTGCGATGTCTTGGTTGTCCGGACCGACCTTGACAACAAGCCGATTGAAAACGTAAAGAACAAGAAAAACAAGTAATTATCATCTAAAAAAGCTTCGTATCCGTTACGAAGCTTTTTTATTAATGAAAGCGAAAAGGATCATGTCTATCCAAATTTGGCTGGACATGATCCTTTTTATAATTGCTTTGTTATTGTAATTTTGCCAGTTCGGTCTCGATGTCTTTTTCCATCAGAGTCCCGTGACGGGCAATGCTAAGGCTCTTCGAAATTTCAAGCGCCTGCTTGGCGTCTGCCGGCTGGTCCTTAGCAATGTAGCAACGACCAAGACACAGATATAATTCATCCAGCATGAAAAGCGAGTCATGCTCCCGGCACATCTTGATTCCCCGATTGACCATCTCAATGGCACTGTCCGGATCACCAAGTTCCAGGTATAGACTGGCAATCTGATCATTGATCGATGCCCACTGGTGCAGACTCCCGATCAACTTCTTGTTGTCAATCAGCTTGACTGACCGATTAGTAAGGCGGATCGCCCGCTCACGATCATTTCGCTTCAGGTAGGCCATCGCCATTCCGGCTGTCGTCATAGCTAAATAAATATTGGCGCTGGTTGTCGCAAATTGAGTCAAGACTAATTCAAAATTAAAGATGGCGTCGTCAATCTGATCATTTTCGACCTGGACCATTCCCAGCAGGTAGTAGTAACGCTGCTTATCAAAGTCACTATCCAGTTGCTTAACCTTGACGGAATTAAGCAACTGTTCTGCCTGATCATATTCATGCGCCGTCAGCAGGTCAATTACCTGGTTAAAGGTATCATTAACCCCACTAACTTCGTTTTCAACGATCCGATCTGACGAAATATTTAACCGCTCACAAATTGCAGTCAAGATGTCCATCTTGGGTAGTCGATTCTGCTTTTCCATCAAGCTAATCGTCGCTTGAGTACAGATGCCCTCGGCTAATGCGGTTTGCGACAAGCCCCTCTTGCGGCGAATTTGTTTTAAAACGTCTCCACGGAGTTTCATTGGTTATCATCCTCAAATAAATTATCTCTCTTAGGTTACTCAAAACAACAAAATACTATTTTAACTTCCATTCGTATTATAACACGAGTTATAAAACCCATGCTAATAATTCGCCTTTTATTGTTTATTTTGCCTGTATTATTATTAACCCATTACCGGATTTATTTTGCTTTAAAAATAAAAATGGGCAATAACACTAATTATCTTAGCATTACCGCCTATTTTTAACAATATTTTTCAAAAAAATTTTAATTAAATTTCTTCTTGCCGACCCGTTCTGTACCAAGCTCCTTAAAGTCATAAGTAATCTGGCTATTGCGCTTGAACTCTTCCAAGCCTAGCTCAATCAAACGATCAATTAATTCGGAGTAACTGATCCCTGATACCTCCCACATCTGCGGATAGAGGCTGATGTTGGTAAAGCCAGGCAGGGTGTTTGGTTCACCCAGGTATGGTACGTTGTTCTCGTCCACCAGGAAGTCAATCCGGGCCATTCCCTTCATCCCGAGCGCCTTGTATGCTTTCAACGCCATGTCGGTGATCTCATCAGTCAGGTACTGCGGCAGCTTGACTGGCAGTTCAAAGACCACCCCACTAGCATCCACAAACTTGTTCTCGTAGTCGTAGAACGGATCACCTTCTGGGACCCGGATTGCACCGAGCTTGGAGGCAATCGGGTGTTCATTGCCGAGAATCGAGATCTCAACTTCTTGCGGGTTAGCAACCCCCTGCTCAGCTAAGACCTTGAAGTCATACTTGAAAGCGTCATCTAAGGCCGCCTCGTATTCATCGGCGTTAGTAACCCGGTGAATACCGACTGAAGACCCCTGCTTGGCTGGCTTGATGAAGACCAGGTCGCCAAGTTTTTCTTCAATCTTGCCCCATGAGTAATCAGCTCGGTTTTCCGGCGTCAATAGGACGTACGGCGTATTTCTGATGCCCGCCTCAGTTAAGATCTTCTTCGTCAGGTCCTTGTCAAAGGCCATTGCGCTCGCCGCAATGTTGGAGCCCACGTATGGCTTGTTTAACAGCTTGAACAGGCCCTGAATGGTACCGTCTTCCCCGAGATTACCGTGGATAACTGGGTAGAAGAAATCGATCGTCTTCAGCTCGTTTAGGGCCATAATTGGGGCCAGTGGCTGGGTCAGGTCCATCTTAGAATAAGCGTCTTTTACGACCGCGTCTTCTGGCTCGCCATCAAAGATGCGTTGGGAATACTCGTTATTCAGCAAAATCCCGTCCTTGGTAAACATGAACAGGCTCACATCGTACTTGTCCTTATTTAAGGCGTCATAGATATTGTGGGCCGAACGCTTAGAAACATCGTGTTCAGAGGAGTTTCCACCGAAAAGCAACGCAATCTGTAACTTCTTAGACATTTGAAATACCACCTTACATATAAAATTTATTTAAACCGCTTTTCCTAGAATCTTAAGTATAACATAGTTAACTGATGACGCCAATGGGGGACTGCAAGAAAGCAGCTGGGAAAGCGCTAATAACTAATGCGGGGTTGGCAAAAAAGGCCATTTTACCAGTTCCAAAATAAAAAGCAACTACCAAATGGCAGTTGCTTTTATCTTCATTACTTAACTTCGACGATCCAGTTTTCTGCCTCGTCATCAGAACTCAAACCGGCTGGGTCATCGACAACTTTGTCATTGACCGCCACAATGGTTCCTGCTACCGGACTATCCAGGTCGGTAACTGCCTTTTCGGCTTCGACAGAAACAAACTTACCGCCATCTTCAAGGACCGTCCCCTTAGCAGGAACATCGATGAAGTTGATTTTGCCCAGGTCATCACGGCCCTGATCATTCAGACCCACCTGAGTGTTGCCATTGTCGAGCTTCTTAGTCCAAAAGTAGTTGTTTTTTGCAGCCATATCTAAATACCCCACTATCTAAACTCTTTTTTGTTACTAAACATGTAAGAATGATGGTGGTAACGCATCGACATTACCATCCCGATCCCGATCAGGTTACCAATTAAAGAAGAACCCCCGGCGCTAATGAACGGAAGCGGGATCCCTGTCAGCGGCAGCAATCCGATATTCATTCCAATGTTTTCAAAAACGTGGAAAAGGATCATCATAATGACCCCGGTTGAGATGTAGGCATAAAATTCATTCTTAGTATCAAATGTAACACGAATCATCAAATAAATTAAGAGTAAATAGATCAAAATGAGGAGGACCCCACCGATAAAGCCGAAATTCTCACCAATTACGGAGAAAATCATATCCGATTCCCGCACTGGGACATAGACCTTCGAATTGTTGAAGCCGGTCCCGGCAATTCCGCCTGAACCGACCGCCTTGATACTCTGCCACAGCTGGTAGCCCTGGTTGGTCGTATCCTGTTCTGGGTGCAGCCAGGTATCAACCCGATCGAATTGGTAGGCCTGAAAGCCAACATGCTCCAAAATCTGCCGACCGACCGATGAAGTAACCATTGCCAGGGCTGAACCACCAACAACGGCCACTGCGGTCGCTGCGGGAACGATGATCCGCCAGGTAACCCCAGAGACCAAGATCATCCCACAGAAAATGGCAAAGAACACCAGCGAGGTCCCGAAGTCATTTTGGAAGTGCAATGAAATCAGAATCGGCAGCAACCAGAGAAACATCGTCCCGATCAAGCGCCAGTCAGACTGCATGGTATGAACACTATACCGGTTGTTATGGGTGGTAATCACCCGCCCCATCATCAGAATGTAGGCCGGTTTCATAATTTCCGAAGGCTGGAAGGTAAACGGCCCGATGGCAAACCAGCTTTTTGCCCCGGTACTGGCGTAGTACGACCGGCTATAGAAGACCAGGATGGCAAACATCAGGAAGAGACTCAGCCAGTAGACGATTGGCGCAATCTTCCATAACTGCTCCGAGTCAAACTGCATAATCACCACGATCAGGATCGTCCCGATCGCATACCAAACCAGTTGGGTGATTACCTGCCGGGCCACACTAGTCTGTTGACGGTCATGAACGGCCGCCACGTAAATTGATGCTAACCCGATCAGGGCCAGCAGGAGGACACAGAAGATGATCCCCCAGTCAATCCGACTTTCTTCATCACTTTGCGAACGTTGCATTACCTAACTCCTTTACTCAGTTATTTTCAAAGAGAACGGTACCGCGTTAGTGCTGGTGCAGGTGGTACTGCTGGAGAACCATCTCCAGGCCTTCCTCTTGCGAACGAACGAAGAATTCGCTTTGGTCCGCCGTCAGCAGGGCCTTGAAGCGATCATTATCCGTCACCACTTCACCAATCAGCCGTTCACCAATAAAGATCTGCTGAACCGGTTGGTTTTGCCGTTCAATATCCTTAACACTTACTTCAATCTTTTTGTCTTTTTTAGCCACAATTTCACCTTTTACTTAGTATTTGCGTCGAAACGTAAAATGATCAGGTACCGGGTCATATCCCCCACGCACAAACGGCTGGCAACGCAGGATCCTGGCAATCCCCAGCAGGCCCCCCTTTAGCCCGAAGCGTTCTAAGGCTTCGAGCATATACTGCGAACAGCTAGGGTAGTAGCGGCAAACCCGAATTTGCCGCCGTGCTGAAATTGTTCGTTGATACCACCGCACCATCTTGCACAATACCTTAACCATCAATTATTTTTTCTTATCCGTCTTTTGCATCCGTTCCAGCATCTCGCCGGCACCCTTGGCAACATTGTCCAATGGGCTTTGAGATACCACTACCGGCACCTTCAGACGGTCACTGAACATCTTATCGAGTCCCTTCAAGAGCGCCGTCCCACCGGTCAGCATAATCCCCCGGTCAATAATATCACTAGCCAACTCTGGCGGCACAGTCTCTAAGACGTTGATCGTAGCCGTCAGGATTTGTTCCAAAGTATCGTGGATGGCTTCTTCGATCTCATTTTCATTGACGGTGATCTGCTTTGGCATTCCAGTAGCCACGTCCCGGCCACGAACGTCCATCTCAGCCGGCTTTTCCACCTTGAGAGCCGTCCCGATCTTCATCTTAATGTTCTCCGCGGTGTGTTCACCGATGACCAGGCCATGCTTATCCTTGATGTAGGCGGCAATATCGTTGTTGAGCTTATCACCAGCCATCCGGATGGACCGGCTAGAAACAATGTCGCCAAGGGAGAGGATGGCGATATCACTAGTACCACCACCCATGTCGATGACCATGCTTCCCCGCGGCTTGAAGATGTCGAGGCCAGCACCGATGGCTGCAACTTTCGGCTCATATTCCAGGTAAACCTTGCCACCGCCAGACTGTTCGGCAGCCTGGATGATTGCCTTACGTTCAATCTCAGTGATGTTGGTTGGTGCACAAATCATGATGTTTGGCTTGGACATGAAGCCCTTGACGCTCAACTTACCGATGAAGTAGGCCAGCATCTCTTCCGTAACATCGAAGTCCGAGATCACACCGTTTTTCAATGGCCGGATTGCCCGGATATTGCTTGGCGTCCGTCCCACCATTCGGTAAGCCTCGGACCCGACCGCCAGAATCTTGTTGGTTTGAGTGTCGATTGCAACAACGGAAGGTTCATTCAAGACAATTCCCTTGCCTTGAACATAGATCAGTACGTTGGCTGTTCCTAAATCAATACCAATATCTTGTGCCATTATTTACTGCTCCTTCTCAAGAAAGATTTTATTTTAGTTAATATCGTTCGTATTATACCATAATATCGCCGTAAACTGCGGGTTAGTCATGGTTAGTTTCGTTAGTAGGGTGTCCCGGTGACAGTTTGAACTTATCCGCGATATCAATCCGGTCGATTTGAGCCCCCAGCGCACGGAGCTTCTGTTGGAAGCGGTAGTAGCCACGGTCAATTTCACTAACATTGCGTACCTGAGTAATTCCGGTAGCAGCCAAGCCGGCTAAGACCAGGGCCGCGCCAGCTCGCAGGTCGGATGCCGTTACCTCCGCCCCGCTGAACCTGGTTGGCCCGTCCAGGACTGCAACCGGACCACTGATCTGAAACTTAGCGTTCATCCGCCGTAACTCTTCTAGGTGCATGAACCGTTTCTCAAAGATCCGTTCATCCAAAGTGCTAATCCCGTTGGCCAGCAGTTGAAGGACTGAGATTTGGGGCTGCAGGTCAGTAGGGAAGCCGGGGTACGGCATCGTCTTGATGTTGGTTGGCAACAATACTGATGTTCCCAAGACACGGATGCCATTATCCTGGCGCACAACGGTCACCCCCATCTCTTCCAGTTTGGCGATCAAAGAAGCATTATGCTCAGCAACGGCGTCAGCCACCAGGACGTCGCCGTTGGTAATCGCCGCGGCAATCATAAAGGTTCCCGCCTCAATCCGGTCTGAGATAAGCTGGTACTCACAGCCATGAAGGAAAGTGACCCCCTGAATCCGGATCACCGCGGTCCCGGCCCCGTGCACCCGGGCGCCCATCTTGTTTAAGAAGTTCGCCAACTCGATGATCTCCGGTTCCCGGGCGGCATTCTCGATCGTCGTAATCCCGGTCGCCCGGGTCGCCGCCATCATCAAATCCTCAGTCGCACCGACGCTTGGAAAGTCAAGGTAGATCCGGGCCGCCGTCAGCCGGTCAGCTTGGGCCACAATGTAGCCGTCGCGCTGGTCAACCTGGGCTCCCAGAGCGGTCAGCCCCTTGATATGCAGATCAATGGGCCGCGAGCCAATTGCACATCCGCCCGGCAACGCCACCTTAGCATAACCGGTGCGAGCCAAAAGGGGCCCCAGCACCAGCATCGAAGCCCGCATCTCATCAACGTATTCAAATGGGGCCTCATTCGCAACATCTTTTTGGGCATCCAGCAGTAGTTCGTGCTTCTCCTGATCAAAGACTACCGTGACGTTTAAAAACTTCAGGAGACGATTCATCGTTATGATGTCTAGCAATGGCGGAACGTTAGTCAGACGAAAGCTCCCCACCGTTGCCAGCAGACTCGCCGCCTGAATCGGCAGTGCCGCGTTTTTTGAACCCTCAACATGAACACGGCCGGTTAGGCGCCGCCCGCCCTTAATCACCATTTTTTCCATCGTCTACTCCCTCAATTCCTAGCGAACCAGATACACCAAGTTGCTGATGGCACTAATAATGTTCAAGAAAAAGCTTGCACACAGGTAACCAAGTGCCGTTGCCGCCAAGACAATCGCCAATGGCAAGGTCCGCGGCGGCCGCTTAAAGAAACGCTCAATGTGAAAGCCTTGAATCGCATTGAAAGCCAACCACACAAACAGCAGTTGAACCACGATCTCAATTAGTGCATGAATTCCCGTCAGTTCCAAGCCCGCGCCCCCTAACAAAACGTTTGTATTTTATCATACCATAATCAAATGGGCCGCAATATTAAGAAAGCTTAACTTAATCAAAATAATTGGCCTTTCTTTTATCAATTATAAGAGCATTATTGGTCTTATCAACAGCAACTAAATATGTTTTATAACTTGTCGATTCTTCTGCCCACCCGGCTGACCATCCGTAAAACGTTAAAAAAATTCAAAATTAATAGGAAGCGAATTGCGTTCCGCGTTAAAACATGCGTTACTGATATACAACTAAATAAAACAATCGGATGGTGGAATAATGGAATTCAAATTATTGAAACTTGCTTCAGCTGATCGCGAACAATTTGAAACGGACATGCAAGAAGCCTTCAATAAGGGCGCCGAATCTTACTCCGGCAAGGAAGAACACGTCTTGCCAGAAGCAGATATCGAAGAGGCGTTAAATGCTGAGGGCGCCGTTGCCTATAAGGCGATGATGGACGAAAATATGGTCGGCGGAGCCATCGTAAACATTGACTCGGCAACGAAACATAATCACTTGGACTTCCTATACGTCAAGGCCGGCTACCAAGGGAAAGGAATCGGCCAGCAAATCTGGCAAGGGCTTGAAAAGCGTTATCCGCAAACCACGGTCTGGGAAACCTGCACCCCCTACTTTGATCAGCGCAACATTCATTTCTACATTAATAAGCTAGGCTTCCATGCGGTTGAATTTTATAACCAGTACCATCAAGACCCGGCTGAAACGGAAACGTACGCTGGTCATAATTCACCGGGAATGTTCAGGTTTGAAAAGAAAATGCCGGGTAATAACGGCGGAAAATCACAACAATGATTAGAAAATAGTGACCATTGATGGTTGAGCAGTAGTGCGCTGAGCGACGCAAGCCTTATATCAGGGCATGCGTCTTTTTAGTTTAGTAAAGAGGAATACGGAAAAGCATGCTAAAACAACAAAGGGATTTCAGCACGCATATGCTGAAATCCCTTATGTCACGAAACTCGTTCACCGAGTCCCTTATTTATTGAGGAGCTTAGAAGTGTTCAGACGGTTAATCGCCCGCTTGAGGTGCACTTCAGCTCGTGCCAAGTCGTCTTGATTATGTTCACGCTTGGCCTTTTCAATTTCTGATTCTGACCGCTTCTTAGCTGCCTCGGCCCGCTGAACATCAATTTCTTCGGGCATTTCGGCACTATCGGCAGCGATCAGCGCCTGGTGACCATCGAACTGGATGATTCCACCGTTAACGGCCGCAACTTCGGCGGTTCCTTCATCATGCTTGATCCGCACGGTGCTGATTTCCAGCGCCGCAACCAATGGCACGTGATTAGCCATGATCCCCATCTGACCACCAGCGGTGTTCATGACGACCATCGTGGCATTATCATTGTCGTAAACAGTGCCATCAGGGGTAATAATCGTGACCTTAAACTTACTGTCAGCCATAAATTATCCCCTCCTAATCTTTGCTGTCTGCGTCAGAATCCGCCTGTAATTTCTTTGCCTTTTCCACAACATCTTCAATTGGACCAACCAAACGGAATGCTTCTTCCGGCAAGTCATCGTACTTACCTTCCAGAATCTCCTTGAAGCCCTTGATGGTGTCCTTCAATGGAACGTACTTACCAGGTTGACCGGTAAATTGTGAAGCAACACTGAAGCTCTGTGACAGGAAGTTCTGAATCCGCCGGGCACGAGCAACAATTGTCTTTTCTTCGTCAGACAATTCATCCATCCCTAAGATAGAGATGATGTCTTGCAGTTCGTGGTACCGTTGCAGAACGTGTTGAACCTGCATAGCAACTTCGTAGTGTTCCTTACCAACGATTTCTGGCGTCAAGGCAGTTGAAGTTGAAGCCAGTGGGTCAACGGCTGGGTAAATACCGATTTGCGTCAGCCGACGTTCCAAGTTGGTAGTAGCATCCAAGTGGGCGAAAGTGGTTGCTGGAGCTGGGTCGGTGTAGTCATCGGCAGGAACGTAAACGGCTTGAATAGACGTAATTGAACCCTTCTTAGTAGAAGTGATTCGTTCCTGCAACTGACCCATTTCAGTAGCCAACGTTGGCTGGTAACCAACGGCAGATGGAATCCGCCCTAACAGGGCAGAAACTTCTGACCCGGCCTGGGTGAACCGGAAAATGTTATCGATGAAGAGCAGCACATCCTGACCCTTAACATCACGGAAGTATTCCGCAATGGTCAGACCAGTCAAGGCAACCCGCATACGGGCACCTGGTGGTTCGTTCATCTGACCATAAACCATGGCCGTCTTTTCCAGAACCCCGGAAGCCTTCATTTCGTAGTACATATCGTTACCTTCACGAGTTCGTTCACCGACCCCAGTGAAGACAGAAATACCATTGTGACCTTGGGCAATATTGTGAATCAATTCCTGAATCAAAACGGTCTTACCAACACCGGCACCACCGAAGAGACCAATCTTACCACCACGAACGTATGGAGCCAAGAGGTCAATAACCTTGATCCCCGTTTCCAGAATTTCCGTGTTGTTGTTTAATTCGTCATACTTAGGTGCGTCACGGTGAATAGGCATCCGCTTAGCATCTGGACCAAACTTCGGTCCGTTATCAACTGGTTCACCTAAGACGTTAAATACCCGACCAAGAGTATCATCACCAACTGGTACACTAATTGCCGCACCAGTGTTTTCAACTTCCATTCCCCGTTGAAGACCATCGGTTCCGTCCATGGCAATCGTCCGGACAACCCCGTCACCCAGTTCAAGGGCAACTTCAGTCGTCAAAGTCTTGTCATCACTTTCCTTAATCTTCAGGGCATCGTTAATTTCAGGAAGCTTTTCGTCTAAGGGGAACTCAACATCGACAACTGGTCCGATAACCTGGACAACTTTACCAGTACTCATGTTGTTTCCTCCTACGTTTGAAATTATTCTTGTGCAGTCATCCCACCGGTAATTTCAGTAATTTCGGTGGTAATGGCTGCCTGCCGTGCTCGGTTATACTGCAATTGCAATGTTGAAACAATGTC
Source organism: Limosilactobacillus sp. (assembly GCF_051873075.1). GTDB lineage: Bacteria > Bacillota > Bacilli > Lactobacillales > Lactobacillaceae > Limosilactobacillus. Next base: position 67,181 of record NZ_JBJEEM010000079.1, read on the forward strand.
ATCAGCATTGTCGGTGGCAGAACGCATGGCGTTGGCACTTGATGAGTGTTCGGACGTCTTGGCATCCAGAATGGCCCCATACAAGGCACTCTCCGCGTACTGTTCAACCAGTGCAGAAACAATTGCCGTATCTGACGGTTCAAATTCATATTCAGCCGAAACGTGGGCAGTCGCGGCACTGTTGTTTACCGAGGCGTCCTGAGGATCATTGGCGGCTGCCAATTGGGCAAGCTCGTCTTCATCCAGCAGCGACTTTTCGGTAATCGGCAGCGCGTTGTGAACTGCCACGTGTGACGTAATCCGGTTCACATAGTGGCTGTGAACCGTGTACAGTTCATCGAAGACCCCATCGTTGTACATTTGAACAGTCGTCCGTACAATTGGGAGCACTTCTCTGAATGTTGGCACGTCACTAACCCCAGAATATTGGTACACGATGTTCATACCACGCTTCTGGAAGAATTCCGTTCCGGTTTTTCCGATCGTCAAGAAGACGGTATTATCCTTGTTCAGGTTGTGCTTGGCCATCAGAGCCATGGTTTCCTTGATGATGTTACTGTTGTAACTACCAACCAGGCCACGATCCGAGGTGATTACCAAGATTCCAGTCTTCTTAACCGGACGCTTTTTGAATAGTGCAGCGTAAACATCATCTTGCGAAGCAGCAGATGTTGCGCTGTGAGATTTAACCAGATCAGCCAACATTTGTTTAACCTTCTCAGCATAAACTTCGTAGGTTTGAGTATGGTGTTGAATTTGGTTCAGTTTAGCAGTTGAAACCATCTGCATCGCAGACGTGATTTGCCGAGTACTCTTCGTAGATTCAATTTTATGTTTAACTGCAGCAAGTGAAGCTGGCACTAAATCTCACCGTCCTTTCGACTAACTATCATTAACTACTTGGCAGCAGCTTTCTTCTGGCTGTCACTCGTTTGGAATGACTTGCTGAAGTCAGCAACCGCATTCTGTAAGCCATCGCCTTCCGGCAGCTTACCAGTCTTCGTAATGTCGTCGTAAAGGTCTTGGTGGTTAGCATGCATGTAAGCTGCCAATTCACTCTCGTAACGTTGAACATCATCCAACGGAATCTTATCAATGAAACCGCGTGACAGCGCAAACAGCGTTACAACTTGTTGAGCAACTGGTTGTGGCTCATGCAAACCTTGCTTCAATACTTCCATCGTCCGCTGACCACGAGCCAACTTGGCCTGGGTAGCGTCATCAAGGTCAGAACCGAATTGAGCAAATGATGCCAATTCGTTGTAGGAAGCGATATCCAAACGCAGGGTACCGGCAACCTTCTTCATGGCCTTGATCTGGGCGTCACCACCAACCCGGGAAACAGAAGTCCCGGCATCAATGGCTGGACGTTGACCAGCGTAGAATTCATCAGAGTCCAGGAAGATCTGGCCATCAGTGATGGAAATAACGTTGGTTGGAATATATGCAGAAACGTCCCCGGCCTGGGTCTGAATGATTGGCAGGGCGGTCATTGAACCACCGCCAAGGTCATCAGAAAGACGAGCAGCCCGTTCAAGCAACCGAGAGTGGGTGTAGAAGATATCACCAGGGTAAGCTTCACGGCCAGGAGGACGACGCAGAATCAGTGAAAGTTCACGGTAAGCGTCGGCCTGCTTTGACAGGTCATCGTAAACGATCAGAACGTCCTTGCCGCCAAACATGAACTCTTCACCCATTGCGGCACCGGCATATGGTGCGATGTAAAGCATTGGGGCTGGGTTGGAAGCACTGGCAGAAACAACGATCGTGTAGTCCAAGGCACCAAACTTCCGTAAGGTTTCCACGTTTGCACGAACAGTTGATTCCTTTTGACCAATGGCAACGTAAATGCAGATAACATCCTTACCCTTTTGGTTAATGATGGTGTCCAATGCAATAGCGGTCTTACCAGTCTTACGGTCACCAATGATCAATTCACGCTGACCCCGACCAATTGGAACCAAGGCATCAATAACCTTGATACCGGTTTGCAGTGGTTCACTAACACTCTTCCGCTCCATAACACCTGGAGCCTTCCGTTCGATTGGACGCGTCTTGTCAGTCTTGATCTCGCCTAAGCCATCAATTGGCCGGCCTAATGGATCAACAACCCGTCCCAGCAATGCATCACCGACGGGTACTTCCATGATTCGACCCGTCCGTTTAACGGTGTCACCTTCACGAATACCGGTGAAATCCCCTAAAATAACGATACCAACATCGTTGCTTTCGAGGTTTTGCGCCATTCCGTAAACACCGTTGCTAAATTCGAGCAACTCACCGGCCATGGCATTTTCCAAGCCATCGGCACGAGCAACACCATCACCAACGTAGGTAACCGTCCCGGTTTCTTCAACAGAAACTTGGTCTTGGTAGTTGGCAAGCTGTTTCTTGATGAGTGAACTGATTTCCTCAGTTTTAATGCTCATAAAGGTCTCACCTCTTTAACAAAAGATCTATTTTATCTAACTAGTAAACGACGAATTTGCTTAATCTTTGAGCTGAGACTACCATCCAAGGTCTTATGATCGGCATGGACAATAACCCCACCTAAAATTTCTGGATCAACCTGTTCGTTTAAGACAACGTCCGAAGCTCCGAAGCGCTTGGCCAGGTTTGCCTTGAGTTGATCCCGTTGTTGTTTATCGAGTTGGATCGCTGTGACAACGTCAGCATGCATCCGCTTATTCTTAGCGTCATACCGCCGTTCAAACTCATCAATAATTGCGACCATGCAATCCATGCGGCCGTAATCAAAAAGCATTTGAATCAGGTTAACAACGTATTGGGAAGCTCCCTGTTGCAGGTCCTGAACTAATGCTTTCTTTTCATCGAGTGACAGTTGGACACCCGCCAGTGCGGATTCCAAACTCTCATTGTCCTCAAAGACTTGGCGTAAAGCAATCAATTCTTGATAAGTCTGATCGAGTTCATTGTCTTCATCGACCAATTCGAACAGTGCACGAGCGTAACGCCCGGCAACCGTCTTCTTATCAAGACTCATGATTTACCAACCCTTCAATGTAGGAGTCGATCAATTCTTTTTGATCGTCTGCCTTTAATTCTTTTTGGATGAGTTTGGAAGCAATCTCAATAGATAAGTTTGCAACGTCATCCTTCGCACCATTCAGCGCATCGCGACGTGCTTGATCCGCATCCTGTTGTGCTTGTTGTTTGAGGGCTTGAGCATCGTTTTGTGCTGCCTCAACAATTTGTGCTCGTTGTGTTTCAGCCGACTTTTTGGCATTGCTTACAATGTCTGCAGCTTCTTGACGTGAATTTTGCAGTTCAGCTTGACGCTTAGCAGCCATCTTTTCGGCATTTGCCCGTGACCGCGCCGCGTTATCGATATCATTAGCAATCTTGTCTGCCCGCTTCTTCATCATGTCAGTAACTGGTCCCCATGCGAAGTGCTTGACCAGCAACATCAGAATAATGAAAGTAACGATGTAGAATACAAGGTCCCCGATGTATAAACTGTTCGATTCAGCTAACACACTGTTCACAAACATCTATTGACACCTCCTTGTCTTACAAAAAATCAAAGTGTGATTGATTACTTGTTCATAACAAGGAAGCCAATAACGATGGCGATAATAGGCATGGCTTCAATCAAACCAACACCGATGAACATCGTTGCTTGTAATCTACTTTGTAATTCTGGTTGACGTGCGATACTGTCGACAGTGTGTCCGATTAAGATACCATCACCAATACCACCACCGATAGCGGCACCCATAGCCGCGAGTCCTGCAGCAATTGCTCCTAATGCCATTTTAAAATTCCTCCTTAGAGATTATTATTCGGAAACCTTCCGAGAAATATAAACCGTCGTTAATGTTACAAAGACATACGCCTGGATTGAACCGATAAATACGGAGAAGCCTTGCCATGCTAATTCCAGAAGCAATCCCGGAATGATTGTTAAGGCACCGTGTGAGAAGGCCATATTGGCAATCAAACTCATTAACAGTTCACCAGCAAAAATGTTACCAAAGATACGAAGACCCAGCGTTAAGAAGTTGGCAAACTCCTCAATGATGTTAACGGGTAACATCAAAGCAAATGGCTTGGTGTAGTTCTTAAGGTAACCACCAAGACCGTTGTGGGCAACACCTGCAAAGTGTGCCAATGCCATGACCATCAGTGAGAAGGTCAGCGTTACAACTGGATCCGCCGTTGGACTTCTAAGCACTTCCGCTCCGTTCCAATGGAATTGGAAAAGCAACCCAAATTGGTTGGCGAAGAAGATAAAGACGAACAGCACAAAGGCAAAGAAACTGTAGCGTCCCTGCTCGGCTGCCGGCATCTGACTCCGGACAATCCCGTTTGTAAAGTCAACCAGCCATTCAAAAACGTTTTGTGCACCCGTTGGCTTCATTTGAATCTTTCGTGACATCCCGTAAAGAGTGAAGAACACGATTGCGTAGATAATCAGTCCAGAAACAATGTTCGTTGTATTGAACGTGAGTCCGAAAAGCTTAAAAGTTAAAGCATCACCGCCCATTCATATTCCACCTCTTTCCTTATAACAATAATTTGGCTTGTAAGTTGGATAAAAGTCGCTTTAAAAGAACTAGTTAGCCCAAGTTACGTCTAGTAATATATCATTATTTAAGGGAAAATTCAAAAAAATATTAAATCTCGCTAAGGGCTTTCAAGGCCGTTATCCCGAGTTTCATCGGTTTTTTCCCCACAAACGACAATTCCTACAAATTGTCGATTAGAAAATGCTAAGAATTAATGCTACCGCTCACTCAATGCTTTTTGCGGAAGGATCAGGTTCAAAATGATCCCCAAAACCGCCGCCACGGCCAGACCGGAGAATTGGTACTTGCCCAGCTGGAGGTAGGCGTTTCCGATCCCGATCACCAGAATGACCGAGGAAATCATCAGGTTGCGCTTAGCGTTAAAGTCGATCTGATTTTCGATCATTACCCGGAGACCGCTTGAGGCAATTACCCCGAATAAGAGGAAGGAAATTCCCCCGATTACCGGTGACGGAATCGTTTCGATCAGGGCACTCAGTTTACCAACAAAGCTGAAGAAGACCGCGAAAAGTGCCGCCCCCGCAATCACGTAGACGGAGTGCACCCGGGTGATCGCCAGGACACCGATGTTTTCACCGTAACTGGTTACTGGGGGCCCACCGACGAAGCCGGCAATAATGGAGGCCGTCCCGTCACCGGCCAGGGTATGGTTTAGTCCCGGATCCTTAAAGTAATTACGCTCCGTCAGTTCGTTCAGCACCATGATGTGACCCAGGTGTTCGGTCATCGTGACGAAGGCGATCGGCGCCATGCTGAGGATGGCACCCCAGTATAGTTGTGGATGGTAGGTGACAAACGGTACCTGGAAGTCCGGCAGGCTGAACCAATGGGCCCGCATGACCGGGCTAAAGTCCACGATGCCAAATAGGCAGGCGATCAGATAGCCGAAGACGATCCCCATCAAAATCGGGATCAGACCCAAGAAGCCCTTGAAGTACATGTTAAAGGCGATCGTGAGCAGCATTGTCAGCATCGCCACCGCAAAGAACTTCAAGTCGTAGTGTCCGGTAGCCGAGTTGATGGTGGCATCTTTGGCCGCCGTCCCAGCCAAAGAAAGGCCAATCACCACTACGATCGGCCCGACCACAATTGGCGGCAGCACCTTATCGATCCATTCTGAGCCGATCTGACTGACGATCAGTGCCACAATTAAGTAAACACAGCCGACCGCAATCGTCCCCTGAGCGATTCCCGGGTAGCCGGTCGACTTCATCAACGCCATCATCGGGACAACAAACGAAAAGCTCGATCCCATGTAGGCTGGGATCTTGTGCTTCGTGATCAATAAGTAGATCAGGGTCCCAACCCCCGAGCTAAACAATGCGATGCCGGGATTCAAACCGACCAGGATCGGTACCAGGACGGTTGAGCCAAACATCGAAAACATGTGTTGTAAAGAAAGGCCGACCCACTGACCAGGGCGTGGCTTTTCATCAACATCCAGCACAACATCTTGACGGTGTGCCATCGTATCCCTCCTAAAATAAAAGCAGCCTTAGGGTACCGTTACCCCAAGGCTGCTTTTAGTCAGACCGATTGATCCATTATTAATTTGCACCTTGAGGGCCTCACGGGACCCGGTTAAAGGTTTCATTCTTTAATTATTTTTATCATAAGTGCTTTCCCCTGGCCTGTCAACCAGTTTGGTGCGACGCTTGGTCATCACCCAAGCCGTCATCGGCACGGTGAGCAGGACCCCGATGAAGGAAATCAGGATCTCCAGCATTTCGGCCACGAAAATCTTGTTGTTCATGATCGTCCCCAGAGAATAGTGCAGCCCCGCAAACCAGATGAAGAGCGCTAAGAACCCACCGAAGACCCCGAAGAACAGGGTATTAAAGGTTGTCCCAATAATCTGACGGCCAATTGCCATCCCACTCTTGATCAAGCGGGAGTTGCTGATGGCCGGGTGATTTTCTAAAACCTCGGTCAGCCCCGACGAGATCGCCATGGCAGCTTCGGCAATCGCCCCCAAGGTACTTAGGGAGGTCACCGTCACGGCCACCTTCAGATAACTGATCCCGATCAAAATCGACATCCCCTCGAGGTCATCACTATCTTCTGTGCCGAAGCCCTGGACCTGGGCCCAATGTTCAATCAAGATGATAAAGGCAATCAGGATCGCCATGACAATCAGTGATGAATAGAAGGCCGTTACGGTGGTCCGCAGGTCATCCTCGCCCATGAAGATGGTGATCGCCAGGATGGTTACCCCCGTGACCGCGGTCACAAACAGAGGCGGCACGTGGAAGGCGATCAAAACCATGGCAAAGTACAGAAAGCCGAAGTTGAGGAGGAGACTGAGAAAGGCTGACCAGCCCTGCTTGCCGCCAACCAGGATCATCAGGATCATCAAGACCAGTCCCAGTGCAGTAATTGTCGTCATTTTGTTCGCCTCCCTAATAGAAGCGCCCCAAAGGCACTAACCAGGGGCACCGCCAGAACAATCCCGATTCCACTGACCAGGCTCTGGACAGTCCCCAGGCTCATGTTCATGGCGAAGGTATACCCCCAGGAGTTGCCATTCTTGATGTAGAGCAGGCTGGAAGTAAAGGTATCGGCCATGAAGATCAAAAAGAGGACGTTGATCAATGGTCCCATGATCGACTTGCCGACGTTGCGCCCTGACATAAACAGTTGCCGCGGGGTAACGGCTGGTTCCAGTTGCTTGAGTTCGAAGAGGGTCGCGATGATGTCACTCGACTCATCCATCACCGCCCCCAGCGAGCCCAGGAGCGTCTCAGCTAAAAAGAGCGGCCGGGGAACCTGGGTGACGTATTGCATCGACTCGTAGTAGATTCCGCGTTGGTGCGTCCAGGAAAAGACCAGGAGGCTGACTCCTAAAGCAGCAAAGGTCCCAATCACGGTAGCACTGAAGGTGGCTAGCATCTTCTTGTTTGGTCCGAGAACCAGCAATAGGCTGACAAAGGCAAAGATAACGGTTAGGGTACTGAAGATTGCCATGATATGCTCGCCATTATTATGCAAGTCGAGGCCCACGGCAAGGACGAACAGCAAGGCGTTGACCACCACGCTAGTCAGTGCCCAGGCTCCGGCCTTCCCCATTGTCATTAGAAGCAGGAAGATCACCAGCCAGGCCACCAGGACGAGGACTGTATCGCGCTTATAGCCGTTAATATTAGCCGTCAAGTGTTTCCCCCGGCGGCGGACCTGGCTCAAGAAGACCTGATCCCCAGCTCGGTAACGTTGGTCCATGGGCCGTGAGTCGCTATAGGTATTAGAAAGTTGCACCCGCTGGCCGCGATACGGGCCGTTCATCATGACGGCAGTGATTTGCTGGTCGTATTGGTGGTCAACGTTCTGAAATTGATCGCTGGTCCGCCGGGCCTTGCCCACACGGGTTGCCTTGACTACCTTGGCAATCGGCTGACGATAGAAACGTTGGTTATTCATTGTAAAGGCCACGCTCAGCAGGCCGAAGATGAGCAAGCCCATCAGCAGCCACCGCTTTGAACGCAGCCAGGATAAATCTAACAATTTGGACATTCCCTTATAAATTATTCGTTGCCATTCTACTATCATTTAAGCCAATCAAAAAAGTGTTTACGAAAATCTTATGATCTTCGTAAACACTTTACTGGTTGATAACTACTTAGTACCGAAGAGCCGGTCACCGGCATCCCCCAAACCAGGAACGATGTAACCGTCCTTGTTCAGGTGGTCGTCAAGACCCGCAGCATAGAGGTCAACATCTGGGTAGGCTTCCCGAACAGCCTTAACACCCTCTGGGGCAGCAACTAGGCAGGCGAACTTCATGTTCTTCTCCTGGCAGCCACGCTTCTTCAAGGCTTCAATCGCCATCATTGCTGAACCACCGGTGGCTAACATTGGGTCCACGATGAACAGTTGCCGCTCCGTGATATCGTTTGGCAGTTTGACAAAGTACTCGTGAGGCTTCAAAGTCTCTTCGTCACGGTACATCCCGATGAAACCAATCTTGGCAGCCGGAATCAAGTCGGTCATACCATCGACCATCCCTAAACCAGCACGCAGGATTGGGATGATTGCAACCTTCTTACCAGCCAGTTCCTTCTGAGTAGTCTTAGCGATTGGGGTTTCAATCTCGACGTCCTTGAGTGGCATATCCCGTGCCACCTCGTAAGCCATCAGTGTTGAGATTTCCTTAACCGTTTCCCGGAAGAACTTGGTACCAACGTTCTTATCCCGAATCATTGTTAACTTGTGCTGAATCAGTGGGTGATCAATAACTTCAAACTTGCCCATGCCTAATACACTCCTTTGAATTTCTTCTCCATTCTACCAAAAAAAAGGAGAAGTGACAAAGCATCTTTGTCTACCTTCTCACAATTATTCAACTTGTTAATTCACCATCCCTATTTGGCTGCCGCCGGGTCGAAATGAACCCCGCCTGCAGACTTATTGAGCCGGTTCATATAAGCACCGCCAAGCCCCTGAGCCGGGAACGCCTGGGTGACGATCGCCTTAACGTTTGGCTGGTCGTCAAACTGGCGTAAGCCATCAAACAACCGGGCACTGGCATCCGCAACTCCCGTCCCCAGTGAGAACTGGACCGCGTTCATCGGTAGAGTGGCGTGCTGGAGGATCTTTTCTTCGGCCATCATGCCGACATCAAAGGGTTGCTGCTGGATCCACTTGACCACGTCGCCCCAGTCAGTCCCTTCATCCACGATGTATACCTGGGCGTTTGGTGCATAGTGCTTGTACTTCATCCCCGGGGCCTTCGGGGTTTCGTGCTTGCCGACCTTGTGATGGTTGACATCGATTGAGCCGATCACGGATTCGATGTCCTTCTTGGTAACCGCACCCGGCCGCAGAATTACCGGTTGGTCTGTGGACATGTCCAGGACCGTGGATTCGACCCCGACCCGGGTTGGCCCATTATCGAGGATTCCGGCGATCTTACCGTGCAGGTCGTGGTAAACGTGCTGGGCCGTGGTGGGACTCGGTTTGCCGGACGTGTTGGCAGATGGTCCCACCATCGGTACCCCAGCCTTTTCGATCAGATCCAGGGTTGGCTGGCAGTCCGGGAACCGGAAAGCCACCGTCTTCAATCCACCGGTAACCGTCTTGGAAAGGACATGCTTCTTAATCTTCAAAATGATCGTCAGTGAACCGGGCCAAAAAGCCTTCATTAACTTGCGGGCATTATCTGGAATCTCTGCCGCGTACTTCTCTACCATTGCCACAGAATTAACGTGGACAATCAATGGGTTGTCACTCGGCCGTCCCTTAGCCAGGTAGACGTTCTTCACGGCCTCCTCATTCGTTGCGTCAGCCCCGAGGCCATAAACCGTCTCGGTCGGAAACGCTACCAGTTCGCCACGCTTGATTGCCGCAGCGGCCTGATCAACTTCACTTAATTGAAAAATCTTGGTATCCATTCTCGCTAATTTCCTCCTGCGCCTGAAAAGTCCCATACATGTATCATCCTCATCTTATCAGCCACATCATGGCGTTTCTCAATCTTTGCTTGGCGATCACATTGGTGAAGCAGGCTCTGGATCGACTCTTCTTGGTCAAAGCCGGTTTCGCCAAAAAGCTGCCCAGCCGCCGTCAAGTGGCTCCCCGCCTGTATAAAGAGCCGGCGATAAAAGCCCAGCCCGGCCTCATCAGCAAATAAGGCTAAGGACGGCTCGTACTCCAGCACGGCCGTATCCATTATTTTGGTAGCTGCCGGATCGATGTATGGCGGGTTAGTGACAATTGCGTCAAACCGCTGCCCGGCAAGCCCATCAAAGAGGTCACTCTCAACTACCGGTAGGTCCAGATCAAAGCGCTGAACGTTTTGGCGGGCAATCTCCAGGGCCGCGGCAGAAACGTCGCTCAGGGTTACTTGCCACTGGGGACGTTCCAGGGCCAGGGTAATGCCAATCACCCCGCTCCCGGTTCCCAGGTCTAAAACCTTCAAGGGACGAGATGGTAACGCAGCCAATACCCAGTCCACCAGTTCGGCTGTCTCTGCTTCCGGGATTAAGACCGCTGGGGTAACGATAAAATTGCGTCCATAAAACGGCGCCTGCCCGGCAATGTACTGGGCAGGCTCATGCTTTAATAGACGCGCGATGGCCTGGTGAAACCACGCCTGCTCATCTGCAGGCATCCGATCACGGTTGTGCAGCAGCAGATGGGTGGCATCCCAGCCGTGGTGCATCTGCAACAAGAACTGGGGGGCCTGTGGGTCAACATCCGTACCGGCCAGCTGCGTTTTTGCCCAACGTTGCGCCATGAAGTAGTTTTGGTTAGCGTTATTCATTCCGCAATTGTTCCAACTTCTTCGTCTGGTCGGCAACGATCAGGGCTTCGATGATCTCATCAAGGTCTCCTGCCATGATTTTGTCCAGCTTGTTTAAGGTCAGGCCAATCCGGTGATCCGTGACCCGATTCTGTGGATAGTTGTAGGTCCGGATCCGTTCGGAACGGTCCCCGGTACCGATCGCGTCCTTACGCTTTTGATCGTAAGCGCTTTGTTCCTTTTGCTGGTAGTAATCATAAACACGGGCCTTCAGAATCCGCATGGCCTTGGCCCGGTTCTGTTGCTGAGACCGCTCATCCTGCATCGCAACTACGATCCCGGTTGGCAAGTGGGTCATCCGCACCGCCGAAGAGGTCTTGTTAACGTGCTGACCACCGGCACCACTGGAGCGGTAGACGTCGACCCGGATGTCCTTCGGGTCCAGCTCCACGTCAACATCCTCGGCTTCAGGCATTACCCCCACCGTTGCCGTTGAGGTGTGCACCCGACCGGCAGACTCGGTAACCGGTACCCGCTGAACCCGGTGGGCACCGTTTTCAAACTTCAGCTTGGAATATACCTTGTCCCCGGTAATCATCAGGGCAATTTCCTTGAAGCCGCCAACTTCGGTCTCGTTCTTGTCAACGACTTCAACCTTCCAGCCTTGGCGTTCAGCATAGTGGAGGTACATGTTATACAGGTCAGCAGCAAAGAGGCTGGCCTCGTCACCACCAGCGGCACCGCGGATTTCCATGATGATGTTCTTATCATCGTTCGGGTCCTTCGGGATCAGCAAAACCTCTAGTTCCTTCTCCAGCTTGGCCTGCTGTTCCTTGGCGTCGCTCAATTCTTCCTTGGTCATCGCGGTCAGGTCTGGGTCGTCAATCTCCCGCAGCATTTCTTCATCATCACTGATGGTCTGGGTGACCTTCTTGTACTCGTCGTACTTCTCGACCGTTTCCCGCAGACTCCCCTCTTCCTTGGAGAGCTTCATGAAACGTTGGGAGTCCGCAATCACAGCCGGATCACTGATCAATTCATTCAATTCGTCGTAGCGGTCAGCCACCGCCTGCAACTTATCGAAAATGTCCTTCATTTCCATAAAATTATTCCTCCTGTCCTTGGTCTAGCAATGGGTGGAAGTAGTGCTTCCGGCAGACGGGATAGTACGACTCGTTCCCGCCAATCTGCACCTGCTCACCTTCATAGACCGGCTTGCCATCATGAATACGCAGGTTCATCGTCGCCTTGTGGGGGCAGAACCAACAGATGGTTTTCATCTCTTCAATCTTATCAGCATAGATCAATAGGTACTTGGAGCCCTCGAACAGCTCGTTTCTGAAATCGTTCTTCAAGCCGAACGTCATCACGGGAATGTTGAGCTCGTCCACGATCTTAATCAGCTGTAAAACGTGGTGCTTCTTCAAAAACTGGGCCTCATCGATCAGCACGCAGTATACCGGGTGGTCAATCCCTTTGACATATTCGTAGATGTCGGTGTCGTCCATGACCGGGGTCACACGCCGTTTCAAGCCGATTCGGCTGGCAATCACACCTTGACCCGACCGGTTATCAACACCGCTGGTCATCAACACGACCGGCTTGTCCTGCTCCTCATAGTTATGAGCAACCTTCAGGATATCGATCGACTTTCCCGAATTCATTGCCCCATACTTAAAAAATAGCTGTGCCACGATGAACGCTCCTTTTTTGCAATAGTACTCTTCATTATATCTAAAATCCCAATGCTTTTAAATACTTACCATTTCCGTCAGCGGGATCAGCGAAAGTATTTAGCCGAATAACTTTCTTTTTACCCCCATAAAGCTTAAAATTAAACGGTATTTAATCTCACAAAGAAAGGAATTGTCTCAATGTCAATTCGAAGTTCATTTGCTGAGTTTGCTGGCCGGTCAAGCTACTGGTTCCTCCACACTTTCATGCACGGGGGAAGTTCTCTGCCTGGCAAGCTCACCTTAAAGCTCGATCCCAATATTCTCCAGTCCTTCAGCAAGAAGTACGACCTGGTCATTATTACCGGGACCAACGGTAAAACTCTCACCACTGCACTGAGTGTCCGGGTCCTACGAGAAAAGTACGACCAAGTGCTCACCAACCCCACTGGTTCCAACATGGAACAGGGAATCGTGACGACCTTTATCACGGCTCCCCGTGCTAAGAAAAAGGGGCTGGCGGTTTTGGAAGTCGACGAGGCCAACGTGCCGATCGTCTGCCGCTACATCACCCCAAAGGCCTTTGTCTTCACCAATATCTTCAGAGACCAGATGGACCGTTACGGAGAGATCTACACGACCTACAATAAGATCCTCCGTGGGGTCAAGCTGGCGCCCAAGGCCACGATCATCGCTAACGGGGACGAACAACTCTTCCATAGCAAGGACCTGCCCAACCCAATCATCTACTACGGGTTCAACCACGAACACCACGCGGCTTTCAACGCGCCGGCCAACACCGACGGCCTGCTCTGCCCGAAGTGTCAGCACATCTTGCAATACCATATGCGGACCTACGCCGGCCTGGGTGACTACTTCTGCCCCCACTGCGGTTTCAAACGGCCCAAGTTGACCTACAGCGTTACCAAGATCGACAAGCTGACCCCGACGAACTCAACTTTTGAGATCGACGGGCACCAATACACAATCGGCATCGGCGGCCTCTACAACATTTACAACGCCCTGGCAGCCTACTCCCTGGGCCGCTTCATGGGGGTGGACCCAGAACAGATCAAGCACGCCTTTGAGTCCGACGAGCGGGTCTTTGGCCGTCAGGAAATCATCAACGTCGACGGTAAGCAGGTCACAATCATCCTAGTCAAGAATCCGGTTGGTCTCAACCAGGTTCTCGACATGATTGAAACTGATCCAAAGCCATTCAGCTTTGCCTTCCTGCTCAACGCTAACTATGCCGACGGGATTGATACCAGTTGGATCTGGGACGGCGACTTTGAAAAGTTGGCCAAGCACCAAATTCCGCAGTACATGACCGGTGGCGAGCGGTATAAAGATATTACTACCCGCCTGACGATGGCCGGGATCGACAACGTTTGGCACGAGCCGGACCTTACCAAGGTGATCGACAAGATCAAGCAGATGCCAACCGAACACGTCTATATTCTGGCCACCTACACGGCCATGCTACAGTTGCGCAAACTCCTGGCAGAAAAGGAATACATCAAGAAAGGTGGAATGGTCTAATGGCAAAGTATCATCTTCGACTTGCCCACCTCTATGGTGACCTGCTGAACACCTATAGTGATGTCGGCAATATCATCGCCCTCCGTTACTACGCCAAGCAGATGGACGCCGACATCGCCGTCGAGGTTATTAGTATTGACAACCAGTTCAACCCCGACGATTTCGACCTGGCCCTCTTCGGTGGTGGGCAGGACTATGAACAGCTCGTCGTTTCCCGCGACCTGCCTAACAAGAAGGCTGGGATCGATAAGTTCATCAATGATAACAAGCCAATGCTGGCGATCTGCGGAGGCTACCAGTTGCTGGGCCACTACTACATCGGTGCCAACGGTGAGAAGATCCCCGGACTGGGCATCCTTGATCACTACACGCTCAGTCAGGACAACAACCGTTTTATTGGGGACATCACGATCAAGAATCCCGCAAACGGACAAGAGTACCACGGCTTCGAGAACCACAATGGCCGGACGTTCATCGGCAAGGGTGAGAAACCGTTGGGAATGGTTGTTTCCGGTCACGGCAACAACGGTGAAGACCACACCGAGGGGGCCATCTACAAGTCGACCTACTGTTCCTACTTCCATGGTCCAATTCTGACTCGGAACGGTGAGATCGCTAAGACCCTCCTCTTGCGGGCCCTGAAGAATAAGTACCCCACCGCGGACCTCAGCCGTCAGGAAGCTTTAGAGATCAAACCAACCTTCTAGCTTGGGCCAATGATCAGGCGAAAAACATAATACAAATGGCTATCACCAAACACAAAGCGGGTTTGGTGATAGCCATTTTTTGCAGACTGGACATAAAAAACGAGG
>NZ_JBJEEM010000080.1:0-4969 GCF_051873075.1 Limosilactobacillus sp.
TTTCCCTTTTTCAATTCAAGTTTCAGAATTTACACAAAATATTTTACGCTCTCATATTATCATATTAATATCGTGTTTTAAACACATTGATATTACGATATTTTCATAAGCATACTATAAGCAAATGATTCAACGGGTTTCAATGTTAAGACCGAACAAGCAGGCATTCTAATAACAACTTGCTGCTATTCAAATCCCGTATACCGCCTTTCAGTGTTGATAATTTATCCTTCTAATCACGGCACCATAGCACCATACAATAATGGTGTTGAATATTCGAAATAGGAGGTTACTGAAATTATGCAAACTCAAAAAGTTGTTTTCATGAATAAGGATTTAAGCTTACGTCTAGCCGGCCTGCTCCGCTTGCCCGGAGATTTTGGCTTGAACAACGACTACCCTGCAGTGGTTGTCGTGGGCTCAATGCTTTCCATCAAGGAACAAGTCCAAAGCACCTACGCTAAGCGGCTGACGGAACAGGGCTATGTAAGTCTTGTCTTCGACGATGAGGCGAAAGCCAAGGGACACCCCGGCAGCAGGAATTGCCGAGCATTAAGGAATCCGACATTGAAGGGGCGGTTGATTTCCTGAATAGCCTGCCATTTGTCGATAGTGATCGCATCGGGGGACTGGGAATCTGTGGTGGTGGATCCTACATGTCCGCTGCCGGCGTTAAGGAACCACGGCTAAAGGCAATCACGGCGGTTGTTCCGGCCATCGCTGATATTTCTAAGTCACCAATGGCTTCTTTCTTCAAGCCAGAAGACGAGGTCACGGCGGCCAAGAAAAATTATGAAGAAAATGATGGCCCGATTGACTACCTCAATTTTATGCCAAGAGCATTTGATGAAGGGGCCGCTTACTACTTTACCGCCCGCGGCAGTCACCGCGGCTAGGACAATCGGGCTGTGGCCTGGAGCCAGCTGGAATTAAGCCGGTACAACGTCCCAGAAATTACGAAAGACATGAAGAAGCCATACCTTCTTTGCTAAAAACTTATGATTAAATTTTAAAAAGCGGATAGTCGCGCCTGAGCTGGCGTAACTATCCACTTTCATTTAATATGTCCGCCCATAGATCAATAAGCTGTGCAACTCATCATTTAGCATTGCGATGTTGTGCAGGATCCCCCAGTATTCAAAACCGCTGGCGGTAAAAAGCCGTTGACTAGCTTCATTCTCTTGGTAAATATAAGCCACGATCGTTTTAGTGGCTACGTGGGTTTGCGCCCACTGGTCAACTAAATTCAAGAAATGCCGGCCAATCCCTTGGTGTTGGGCCGCACGACTGACATAAATTGAGATTTCATCAGAAGCCCGGTAGGCGGAGTGGGGATAAAAGGGTTCAAGACCGCACCAGGCGACGACCTCGTCATCGGCAACGGCAACCCAGAGGGGATGGTCATCATCAAAGGCGGCTAGCCAATCCCGCCGACTTTCCGGGGTCACCAATTCAACCTCGTCGTTGATCGGCAGGTTAACCGACTCGTTGAAGATTGCAACAATTTTAGTGAGGTCCGTTGCCCGGGCCCGGCGAAAGGTGATTGCCATTTTTACTCCTCCTTTAAAATTTAACCCCGCCATCATTCAAGAAATGCGCGATAATAGGACTAGCAACTTACAGAAATGGGGTGATTTGGTTGCAACGATTGAAAAAAATCAGTAAAGTATTGGGATGCGGTCTTGGCGGAATTTGTGTTCTATTATTGCTTACTCAGGCATTCCTGTTGAAGGGGACCCCGGGCAAGAAGATTGATCCAACAGCAGGGCCTGAAACGATTCGCTATTCGCAAGTACCCACCCTGCTAATCCCCGGTTGGGGCGGCAACACCATCACCTACAATCACCTGATTAAATATTATCAGGACCGTAACGTTGCCCAAAAGGTCATGACCGTTTGGGTTTCACCACACCACCACATCCGGGTCAGTGGGGATTGGCATGGGCAGAAGAACGCCCTGATTCAAGTCCTCTTTGACTGGAATTATAGCACCAGCTACCATCCCCAGGTTGGGCAATTGCGCCACGTCCTAGTTTACCTCAATAAGCACTACGGGATTAAGCAGGCCAACATTATCGCTCATTCTTACGGGGGTACAGAATTCATGCACGCTTATATGGGTTCTAAGTACCTGCAGCACGCCTTGCGTCTTAACAAAATAATCTTTTTAGGAGTGCCGGTCGAGGAAAGCCTGAGCGATCACTTGCCGTACCATTACCCGCTGGTCCACCATTCAAAGGATAAAAACTTCCACCAGCTCCGTGCCCAAATGAAGGAGTGGCAATTAAAATATCCGATCGAAATTTACAACCTGATGGGGTCAAAAGAGGGAAGCAAGCTGACCGATGGTGCGGTACCGCACATTCAGTCTGAAATGCTGAAGGCGCTGATCCAGTCGCACCCAACAATCAAGTATTACCAAAAGATCTACCCTCATACAACCCACAGCCAACTGCATGATCGTCCATTAATCCTAAAAAAGATCGAACAGATCATGTGGGGAAAGGAGTAACCATAATGAAGAAAGAACACGGTCAGGTGACAGGGATAATTTGGCGGGGGCCTGATGACCTCGCTGCCTACCAGCAACTGCGGGTTTATGCTGAAGAACACCATTTAACAGTATCAGCGGCCGCCAAGCAGCTGGTCATTCAAGCCCTGAACAATACAAAATCCTGATAGACAACGATTAATAATAATTATTTTACATTATTGAAGTTTCTTACTAAAATATAGTTATTAGTAATTGACGAAAGAAGGACCAACTTAAAATGAAAGAAATCATTGACCAATATTTTGATGGCGAGCGGCCGCTGTTTGGTGAACACGATGCCAAGATTACCCGGACGACCTTCGGCAAGGGGGAGTCACCGTTAAAGAATGCCCACGACCTTGAGCTGAATAAGGTGATTTTCCAGTGGAAATACCCGCTCTGGTACGATCAGCACGTGACGGTGAATGATTCCATCTGGGAGACAATGTCCCGCTCGGGTATCTGGTACACTAATGACATCGAAATCAATGACAGTGCCATCCAAGCGCCTAAGCAGTTCCGCCGTTGCAACGACATTCGACTCAACAACGTCCATTTTGGGGACGCTGAAGAGACCATGTGGTCATGCAAGAATATTAAGATGAACAATGTCCAGGTCAATGGTGACTACTTCGGCATGAACAGTGAAAACATCTACGCTGATCACCTCAACATCATCGGTAACTATGCCT
Organism: Limosilactobacillus sp.; assembly: GCF_051873075.1. Taxonomy (GTDB): domain Bacteria; phylum Bacillota; class Bacilli; order Lactobacillales; family Lactobacillaceae; genus Limosilactobacillus. The sequence continues at coordinate 3,226 of NZ_JBJEEM010000080.1, forward strand.
TTGACGGGGCCAAGAACGTTGAGATTCATAATTCAACGATGGTCACCAAGGATAACTTTTGGAACTGTGATAACGTGGTGGTTTACGACTCATTCCTGAACGGGGAATACCTGGCCTGGAACACGAACCACATTACGCTGATCAACTGTACGATTGAGAGTGATCAGGGACTCTGCTACACCAAGAACCTCACGCTGAAGAATTGTCGGCTCCTGCACACCGACCTGGCTTTTGAATACTGTGAGAACATCGATACCGAGATCGATTCCGACATCATGAGCGTTAAGAACCCGATCAGCGGGAAGATCAAGGCGCACCACATCGACGAGATCATCATGGATCCGCACGAGATCGACCCAAGCAAGACGACCATTATCACGGATGATGACTCAGCACAACACGTTAAGCAGCACTAGGGGGTAAATTAAATGCAATACGATTTTGATACGATTCTGGACCGGAAGCATACTAATTCTGAAAAATGGGATGTCAAAGCTGGTGAGCTCCCGATGACGACCGCCGACATGGACTTCAAGACGGCCCCCGAAATCATGACCGCCATGAAGAAGAAGATTGACCAGGGGGCTTTTGGCTACGAATACCCAACTCCGGAGTACTTCCAGGCAGTAGCCGAATGGTATGCCAAGGAACACCACGCGGCTGCTGAGACGGACTGGATGCGGTTTGCCACCGGCGTCATCCCCGCAATCACGGCGAGTGTCCATCACTTTAGCCATGAAGGGGACAATGTCCTCCTGATGGAACCAGTTTACAATACCTTCTACAACTCCATCATCAACAGCGGTCGGCACGTAATTGCCAGTCAACAACTGTATGATCATGATCAGCACACCTACCATGTCGACTGGTACGACCTGGAAGATAAACTGGCGGATCCGCTGACGACCCTGATGATCCTCTGCAACCCCCACAACCCAACTGGCTACGTCTGGACAAAGGACGAGCTGACCCATATCCTGTCGCTGGCCAAGCGTCACGGGGTGATTGTAATCAGCGATGAGATCCACGGTGACCTGGTACTGGAAGGGCCAGACTATACCCCGGCATTTTCATTGCCGACGGAGATTACCAGCAATTTAATCGCCCTGGTTTCGACCAGCAAGACCTTCAATTTGGCGGCCCTCCACTCGGCCACCGGGATTGTTCCCAACCCAATCTTACGGGAACGTTTCAATCGGGCCATCAACAAGTACGAAGTCGCTGAGCCCAACCTGTTGGCAATTCCAGGAGCCATTGCGGCCTACCAGCAGGGTGGTGAATGGTTGCACCAATTGAAGCAGTATGTGCTGGCCAATAAGCACTACATCGCTGACTTCATCAAGCAGAACCTACCCGAAATGCACCTGGTACCCGGAACAGCAACCTACCTGCTCTGGATCGATACAAGTGAAATCACTGCTGATAGTCAGCAGCTGGCAGAGTTCATTCGGCAGGATAGCGGTTTGATCATCAACCCAGGAACTTACTACCATGGCAACGGTGCCGGCTTCATTCGGATCAACATTGCCTATCCACGGAAGCAAATTGAGGATGCGATGCAGCGTCTCCTGAAATCTGTTAAGGATTTTGAAAAGTAGTAATTAATAGAAAAACAGCACCTAAGCGTTCGGCGTTTGAAGTGCCTCATAATTGTTAGACAAAGTTCTAACGATTGTGAGGCATTTTTTATATGACTAAATATAATCCAAAATTAAAAGCCCAAATTATTCATGAATACCTTTCT
>NZ_JBJEEM010000081.1:0-4966 GCF_051873075.1 Limosilactobacillus sp.
GGCAACTGGTCAGTGGTGATTTGTCCCTGTTGGTGGCGGCGTACTTTGAAGTTATTGAGCTGTTTAAGCCGCGCCGACTTAGCGAATTGTCCCTGTTTTGGCATGATTAATTTCCTCTCTATAAAAAAAGTTCCTAAGACATGATAACATCTTAGGAACTTGTTTGTTTAATGAGTTAATTCTTGCTTGCGATTCCCTTCATCGTCTCTGAACGATGACTTGATCGGGTAAGTCAGGTGAATCGTGGCCGGTACCACCAGCGGAATGACGATCACTAGAATGATCAAACCGCAGATAACGGTCATCGCCACCTCGATCAGGGTCGGAATGGCTGACGGAATCAACGCCGCGAAGGTACCGCTCAGGATGATGGCCGCGGAAATAACCACGGTCCCGATCTCCTTAGACGCCCGAACGATCCGCTCAGTCGGCAGGTACTTAGTTTGGTCAATATTCCGGTACCGCATAACGAGGAAGATACTGTAGTCAACCCCCAGCGCCAGCAACATGATGAAGCTGAAGAACGGGGTGTTCCAGGTCAGCATTGGCCGATTGAGGAAGAGCCGCGTCAGCAAGTGGGTGATCGATAGAGCTGCCATGTAGGCAGAAACCAGGGTCCCCAGGATGTAGACTGGTTGGAGCAGTGACCGGGTAATCAGGATTAAGGCCAGGCCGATCCCGATCACCATGATGGCGGCAGTCCGCATGAAGTCGCCACCAGCAACCCGCTTCGTGTCAGTGATCTTAGATGACTGGCCACCAACCACTACTGTCGAGTGGCGCAAGGCCGTCCCCTTCAGGCTGTAACGAACCAGGTTGGTGATCTCAGGAATTTCCCGTGTTGCCCGAGCCCCGCTTGGGTTAGAGTCCAGGACAATTGTGATCTTAGCCGTCTTCTTGTCAGCAGACAGGTAGTTATCAATTGCTTCTTGGAATTCACTGTTGTGCAACTGGTTGTTTGGAATGTAGAAGGTATTAGCGGCCGCTGAATTCTGCAGGCCGGTCAGGTAATCACCACCCTGACTAAGGCCGGCACTCATCTTGCTAACCCCCTGCATCATCTGCATGCCGCTCTGCTGTTGCGCTTGGAGCTGAGCAGCGCTGGCACCAGACATCGCTGCCTGGGTCGCGGCTGCACTGGCTTGACTCTGCATTCCAGACGACAGCTGGGCAATGCTGGACTGGGCCGTGCCGAGTTGACCGGTGATCTGCTTCAACTGGTTGTTGACGTAGAGTTGGTCGACCTTAGAGCCAGCCGGCTGGGTAACGGAAGCTACTGTCTTGACCCCGTTATTTTTCTTCAACTGGTTGGTAACCCGGTCGATCAGCATCAGGTCCTGCTCGTTATCGAGACGGTGCTTGGACTTGATGTAGACGGTCGTTGGTTCCGCCGTCCCCTTGGAGAAGTGGTCTTCGACGACCAGCAACCCCTTCTTGGACGGAACGGTGTTGCTGATTTCGTCCGCATCATCGTAATTCAGGTGATTATGGTAGGATAGGCCAACCGGCAGGAGAATTGCAAAAACCACCACCAGGGTGATGATCGGGTGCAGGACCGAGCTATGGGCCATCTTGTTCCAGAGCTTGCTGGTAGACTCACCCGTAAACTTCTTGTCCGGCCAGAACATCTTCTTGCCAAGCGTGGCCATAAAGAATGGGTTCAGCGTCAATAACAGGACCAGCAAGACGGCGACCCCAACGGCCACCCCGACCGCTGACTGGTAAACCGAGAACTTAGCCAGTGCCAGCGAGGTAAAACCGATCAGGATGGAAGAACCGGAATACAGGATCGTCCGCCCAGCATTGTGTTGGGCATCCCGGGCCGCTTCCCACTTATCCATCCCCTGACCGAGGTTTTCCTTAAACCGGTTATACATCAAGATGTTGTAATCAGTTCCGATCCCGAAGAGGACGATGACCATGAAGACCTGCGTAAAGTTAGAAAACGGGAAGTTAACGTGCTTCACCAGGTTCGTAACAATACTGAATGAGGTGATAAAGGCAATCCCAACGTTCAACAGGGAGATCAGCGGCGTGATCGGTGAACGGAAGACCAGTAGCAGGACCACGAAGATGAAGATAACTGAGATGGTCTCGGTCTTCTTGATCCCCTCCTGGACCGCCCCGGAGAAGTCATCGTTTAAGATGTCCGCACCGGTGATGTAGGTCTTAACCCCATCGGTTTTGGCAGCACTGGATAATTGCTTATTGATGTAGCGCAGGGTCCCGTGATCCTTGCTGACGTTCAGCTGGGCAATCTCCGTGGTCTTGTCCTTGGAAATTAACTGCTTGCGCGTCGCCGCGTTATCATTCGGCCCGGTGACCGCCTTGATTCCATACTTGCCACTGTGCTTTTCTAAGTGGTCGATGGTCTTTTGGACGTTTTGCTTGTCCTTGTTCGTCATTGCCCGGTCACCATTATTGAACACCGCCACCACCTGGTAGGTGTTGTTCTGGTGGTGTCCCCAGTGGTTGTTTTGCAACGCACTGGCAACCTGGCTCTGGGCACTCTTGGGCAGGTTGATTGCCGAGTGTTCACGGGTCAGCTGGTTGACGTTGGGCAGGGCAACGATGGCAACCACCGTGATCACGATCCAGGCAATCAGCGCAAATACATGATTGTGAACCAATTTATTCAAAATAACAAAATCCCTCTCTCTCGTGTCCGAACGGCCGGTCCTGCCAAGGCCGGCCGTCTTTAGACAGCATGTTAAGTAGTCTAATTCTTTAAAAGGGACCCATTCAAGCACGTTTTTAGGATTTTGTTTTATTCTTGGACAATTATCGATAATTACCCTTTAAAAGCAAAAAAAGACGGTGGTCAATCGATCATCGTCCTTAGTCAGTTGGGCTAGCTGGATTCGAACCAGCGCATGACGGTACCAAAAACCGTTGCCTTACCGCTTGGCTATAGCCCAATAATAAATGGGGGAGAGTGGATTCGAACCACCGAACCCGAAGGAACGGTTTTACAGACCGTCGCGTTTAACCAGACTTCGCTACTCCCCCAAAAGGGTTCATCAATCAGCTGTGCAAACACAACTAATCAACGTTTATTATAATACCGAATTCCACAAGTAAATGCAAGCCCTAATCATAAGTTTTTTTAACTTGGCTCCCATCCCACCAAAAAAGCCCGCCGGATTCGTGCCGGCAGGCTTTAGTAATGTAATCAAGTTTAATGGTAATGCTTAGTCAACGCCACCCATGAGGTTGTGGATCCGCTTGACGAAGAACATCAAGATGATCCCGAAGACGATACTTACCAGACCAATCGTCAGGAAGTACGGAACTTCCGTTGAAGATGAGTAGAACTTAACGATCTGGGCGTTAACCGCTTGGGCAGCGGCATCGGCCAGGAACCACATACTCATCATCTGGGACTTGAAGGCCTTTGGTGCCAACCGGGTCGTAACGGCCAGCCCAATTGGTGAGATCAGCATTTCACCGATTTCAACGATGAACCAGGAACCGACCAGCCAGAATGGGGAAACCCGTCCGGCGGTGGTCCCGTGGATCAATGCTGGCAATGCCATAAAGGCGTATGACAGACCGGCGAAGACCAGCCCGGCAGCGAACTTACCAGGAGCACTTGGCTGGTTCTTCCAGTGATCCCAGAGGGTAACGAATACCGGCGTCAGGATCATGATGAACAGTGGGTTCAAGGTCTGGAAGTTGGCAGCAGCGAAGTGCCAGCCACCGATGTGTAGAATCGTCCGTTGTTCAGCGAACAGGGCCAGAACAACTGAACCAGATTCTTCAATTGCCCAGAAGATAACGGCGGCAATGAACAGTGGGATGTAAGCAAGTACCCGTGAGTGTTCCTCCTTGGTTACCTTCTTGGAGTTCAGCATCATGATGAAGTAGTAGATTGGCAGTGCAATGGCGATGATCGTGATGATCGTGATGATGTTGGTGATGTTCAACTGTCCCATTGCAGCCAGCAGGCCAAGAACAACGGCCAGGACAACGACCCCGACCAGCGTCCAGATAATCACTGGACGAAGGCTTTCCTTGTCGATAGGATCGTCTGGGTAAAGGCTATCCTTTGACAGGTACTTCCGTCCACCGATTACGTATTGAACCAGACCGAAGAACATCCCGATAGCGGCCAGGGAGAACCCGGCGTGGAAGTTCATTTCACCATGGAAGAGGTTCAGTCCGAAACCGTTAGCAGCCCACGGAACTGCCCATGGAGCAACCGCGGCCCCTAAGTTAATCCCGAAGACGAACATACTGAAACCGGAATCCCGGCGCCGATCATTCTCGGAATAAAGGCCACCAACCATTTCTGAGACATTTGGCTTCAGAAGCCCGGTCCCGGCAACGATCAAGGCAATCGAGACGTAGAGGGCGCTGACCCCGAACGGCAACGACAACGCGATGTGCCCGAACATGATCAGGACACCACCGATGAAGACGGTCCGGCGTGGACCCCATACCCGGTCGGAAAGCCATCCGCCGACAACCCCGGAAAGGTAAACCAGGGAACCGTAGATCGACATAATCGATGCCGCGGTGGTTTCGCTCATTCCAAGACCGCCCTTGGTGACGGCGTAGTACATATAGAATAACAGAATTGCCCGCATTCCGTAGTAACTGAACCGTTCCCACATTTCAGTGAAGAACAGGGTCGACAGACCACGCGGCTGCCCGAAGAACGCGGTATCAACATCTTTTTGTTTGCTCATAAAGATTTGATTCCTCCAATTTACATAACAGTCAGATTAATCATTACAGGATACTCATTCCTAATATTAGAAAAGTCTAACTTTCTTATAACAATGTAATTATTTTAGTCCTCCCCACCCGAATAGTCAATTGAAAAATAAAGTTTTGATGAGAGAAAAGTGGGAAAACGTTTCATTTTACTTAAAAATTTTCAGTTGGATGAGTTCCATAAATTAACTTAATTAAGTTCAGTGATCACTCTGTTTAAAAAAGAAAAGCAGGCACCACATCCGAT
>NZ_JBJEEM010000082.1:0-21564 GCF_051873075.1 Limosilactobacillus sp.
CGAATTCAAAGTGCTTATGCTCAATGATTCGAGTATATGGCGTTTCCGCATCGGTATAGTTAATTACCGCGTTCCCCTGGTAATTGCCGACGTTCTTTTCTTCGGTCTCGAAGTGCAAGCTCCGGTACTGCAGATCACCCAATTGGTAATCAAAGAACTGGTCAATCATCCCGGTAAAGACAACCTTTGGGTAGTTCTTCAGGTATTCATCCTTCTTATCAAAGAAGTCAACCCCGGTTTCGACATCAATCAGATCACTGGCCAACATCTTTTCAACAATCTGCGTGTAGCCCCCAACAGGGATTCCCTGATAAAGGTCGTTGAAGTAGTTGTTATCGTAGGTTAACCGCACTGGGAGACGACGAATAATGAAAGCTGGCAATTCGGTTGCCTTCTGTCCCCACTGCTTCTCAGTGTAGCCCTTAATCAGCTTTTCATAGATGTCACGGCCAATCAGCGAGATTGCCTGTTCTTCCAAGTTTTGTGGTTCCTTGCCGGCCATTTCCTGCCGTTGTTCATTGATCTTAGCCATGGCTTCTTGCGGTGTCCGAACACCCCACATTTCGCTAAAGGTATTCATATTGAAAGGCAGGTTGTACATATGACCCTTGTAGTTAGCAACTGGGCTGTTAGTATAACGATTAAATTCGGCAAATTGGTTTACATATTCCCAAATCTTCTTGTTCGAAGTGTGGAAAATATGAGCACCGTACTGGTGAACCTGAATGCCATCGACTTCCTTGGTATAGATATTCCCGGCAATATGGTCACGCTTTTCGATTACCTTGACGCGCTTACCACGCTTCGCAGCTTCATAGGCAAAGGCTGCGCCAAAGAGCCCTGCACCAACAACTAAATAGTCATATTGATTTTCCATAGTCTTTCTCCTTTAAATCAAGTGTTTCCAGGTAGTGATCGAGAATGCAATTACCATGCCGACCAGCAGGCCAACCGCTGCCCCAAGCAAGGCATACTTCTTCGTTGACGGAGTAGTATGTGACATTGCATCAGCAGTTTTAGCCTTGGCAAAAAGCCGAATAGTTCCTGCAGAAGGTACGATTCTTTCAATCTCATTAACCGATGCATTGGTTACCGTATTGACCAATACGGTGGCATCCTTAGCATTATCTGCTTCAACTGAAACATTCATGATTGTGCTTTGATCGATAGGATGGGCATTAACCATTGCAGATAATTGCTTAGTAGAGTATTTCTTCTGCAACTTTTTCGGAAGCTTTTTGTGAGCAGCATTAGCTACATCATTACTTTCTACAATCTTCGAGTATGTTTTCATCATCCCCATATCGGACATAAATTGATCATTAGCAGACTGTCCAACATGACGGTGAGCAATTAACATGTTTCTCTCAGCCTCATAAGTAGTTGTCTTTTTATGATGCGCATAAAGATATCCACCGGCACCACCGATAATTGTCAAAATGGCAATTACAATAATGTTTTTCCAAATGGCTTTCCAAACATTGGTTAATGTTAAATTACTATTCATGATCTCTCTCCATCAGTTAATTTTAATTTTGGATTCGTAGCAAGAATTGCTAATAAGAACGGGTTATAAATCATTTGCAGGATATGTGGCTCAAACATAGCATTAATCGCAATCAATATAAAGACCGCTGGTAAAATATACTGTTTCTTGGCCGTCTCTCTTACTGTTATGTAGATAATTCCCCCAATTACAAGAAGAAAAACTACGCCACCCCATACAAGCAGCATTCTAATGTATGTAGAATCAATATAAAAGTAATGAGAACTCAATGCATAGAGGTTATTATTAGCAAACTTTGCACCTTTTGCGCCTCCATAAGAGTGCTCAACAATATTTCTTCCTAACAAGGATACCGGATAACGTTGAAACGCCTCATAGCTTAAACTAAGCCGGCCGGTAAAAAGGCTGTTCAACTTTTGATAAATATGATTTGACGGGCTGTAGAAATATGCTCCTATGATAGTTAATGCTGATAGCAAAGGTGTCGCCGTCCACCAGAAAGAAGCAAACACTCTCGAAATACTTTTTCCTCTTTGAGCTCGCTGTGCAATCCACATTATCGGAATCAATAGTAACATTTCATAAAAATCAAGGCGCGTATTGGTAAGCTTAAGTGTAACTAAAGCAATGGCAATAATACCCACGTAATCAAACCACTTTAGCTTACCAAAGCGTAGATAGCAATAAGCTAATGCTATATACACAACATGAGAAGCGACAAATGTTGTATACGCCATTCCAAGCGAATATCTTGTTGGCCGAAGATTTGAGTAGTAAATCAAATTAGGCACAATCCCAATTATTGCAATAACAGCTAAAAGCATCATGAAGACCAAACTCAGGTAAAAATACCACTGGACGATTCTTCGGAATTGCACATTCTTTGCGCCCAATACAAATACCATCATCATCAAAATTTCAGGATAGTGCGCAGCACGCCAAGCAGCTACCCCAAACATCAAAAGCAGGGTAATTAATAATAAGGCAGGCCAATGCCACCTATCAACCACATAAATTTTAAATATGATTAACGGTATGGCAATGTACGTTAATAATCGCAACTTCGACCAACTTAGGTACTGTGTAAAAGTAGTATCAATTAAGAAAGCTGGTACAAAGTAAAACACAAATGCTAGAAAATATATTTGTTGTCCTGTTATTGAAGCATTAATTGCTGTATGGATCCGATCCTTTATTTTCGCCACACTAACTTTCCTCCTATATATTCCAGCAACTTAGTAAGCTCCTTCACTCTTAAAGATACTAATAACGTTCTTAAACATAATCTCCGTATCAAAAGCTAGTGAGGCCTTATCGACATACTCCAGTTCCACGTCACAGCGCTCCGGATATGGAATATTACTCCGACCACTGGACTGCCACAAGCCCATGGCGCCTGGTTTGACAGATAAGAACTTATCTACCCGAGCGCCATATTCCGACAGTTCGGCCTTAACGACCGGCCGCGGCCCGATAATACTCATCTCACCGCGCAGGATGTTTAGAAACTGCGGAATCTCATCAATTGAGGTCTTCCGCAACCACCGGCCCAGGCGAGTAATCCGAGGATCTTCTTCGGGTTCCAGCTTATAGTTATTAGCAACATACTTTTTATACAGTTCTGGATCATTCTCTAGAATAGCATCGGCATTGACCACCATTGAACGAAATTTATAAATCTTGAATGGCTTACCATGCCAGCCGATTCGAACCTGCTTATAAAACAGCGGGCCCTTGTTGCTACCAAAGCGGCTCAAGATGAATACCACTAAGAAGACTGGACTAAAACAAACCAGCGCGAGACTGGACAAAACAATGTCAAAAAACCTTTTCCAGAAAAGATAACCTTTTGACTGTTGCTTGATTTTTACCTTCTTTTCCATATCCCTATGCCTTACTTTTTTTCTTTTACAATATAAATTGGTCGTTTCTTAGTCTGCATGTAGATCCGCCCGATGTAGCGGCCGACAATTCCCAGACAAAGCAGCTGAATACCACCCAGCAATAGCATGATGCAGACCAAGGATGCCCAACCGTTCACACTGCTACCCGGAACAACAAAGCGGCGGACGATTACGACAATTAGGCCGATAATCGCAACCACTGCCGATAAGCCGCCAAACCAGGTGGCAATCGCCAGCGGTGCCTCTGAGAAGTCAGTGATCCCATCAAAGGCGTACTTAAACAGTTTCCAGGTTGACCAATCCGTAGTCCCGGCAACCCGCTCTACGTTTTTGTACGGCAGATATTTCGTCTTGAAGCCAACCCAGTTGAAGATTCCTTTTGAAAACCGATTGTACTCAGTTAACGACAAGACGGCATCAACCATCTGCCGGGTCATCATCCGGTAGTCCCGGGCACCAGAAACAATCTTGGTGTCCGAAATCTTGTTGATCACGTTATAGAACTGGTCACTCAAGAAAGACTTAAACCTAGCCTCCCCCTTGCGGTCCGTTCGCCGCATTCCGACACAGTCATATTCACCACTCGAGATCTCCTTGTACATCTCCGGCAGATACTCAGGCGGATCCTGAAGGTCTACGTCCATGACCACTACATAGTCACCGGTAGCTGCCTGCAAACCAGCGTAAAGGGCGGCCTCCTTGCCAAAGTTCCGCGAAAATGATACGTAGTGAACCCGCTCTGGGGCAGCCTGATGAAGCTTACGCATCTCTTCCAAGGAATGATCCGCAGAACCATCATTGATGAACCAGTACTCGATCTCTAACGGCATCTTACGGACAACCTTTTCGACCGCCGGATAGAAGAGCGGAATCGATTCCTGCTCATTATAGCACGGAACGACAATTGATAACTTAGGCATTCTAACACCTCGCTAATTAATGCTCACCGTGGCCAGTGACCTTTCGCTTCAAAAACTTGGCGATTTTTAACGGCCAGTTTTGCTTCTCAAGAAAGACCCGGTTAACCTCAACGGCCTTATATTCTGGGTGGGTCTTCAACCAAGTATCCAACAGAAGTTCACTCAAGAAGCCAAATACCCGTTGCTCATATGGTGTGTAATCCGAGTAGTCGACCTGCTGCTCCACCTTGCCCAGTACGTCAAACAGCCAAGTGCAATATTCATCCAGCGGCTTCTTCTTCATGATCATCATGTTGAAGTAATGGGCACTGGTTTGCTTCATTACCTGCTCAAAAGCCGGCAGATACTCTGGATAATCCTCTTTCAGCACCTGTCGGGTAATCTCCAGCGGGGCGTGCTCATGAACATGCATGTAGTGGGACTCATTGGTCTCAATGTAGTAGTGCCGCTTCTTCGGCAGGATCACATCGGCATCCTTAAAGAGCTCCTCCACCTGTTCCTGATTCAGAATGGTCGAAAGGTCCTTGGCGTGACCAAGCGTCAGATAACGCCGGTAGTGGACGAGCCCCAGCGCATCAACATCCAAGTTCTTCCATCCCCAATACAGGGCAGTTAATTCATTATAGTGGGGATTCTTCGCCGAAATATTATCCCCCGTGTTATCGCCTTGAAAAGTGTGGTTGACTGTCGGGTGGATCTCCTTGCCTACAAAAACTGGCAGGTACATCGGATCATCCGGCATCCGATAGTTTTTATGAACAGCGACTAAGATTTTTACTTTCAAGATAGTAAACTCCTATTTTTAGTAAAATACAATCAAAATAAATAATACCAATAATTACCCCATTAGGAAAGCCCTTCTTGGTGATGATCCAGCCATTCCTGCACCCGATCGAGGTCGAAACCACGCCGGAACATCCCCTGCTTGAAGTGCTGAACCCGCTCACGACCAGTGTAACGCCGGTACCTGTGCCAGAGCTTTTCTGCCGTCTTGTCCAGCAGTTCCTCCTGCTCGTCCGGGTCTTCCTTGGGGGTCACCTGGGCACTAATCTGCTCAAAGACCTCACTCGCATACCCCTTCGTCAGCAAGCCCTGACGAACCTTTTGTTCCTGACGGATCAGCGGCTGGTTGCGGTAGCGGCGGAAGAGCTTCGCCGCCAGTTTACGGGCGTTTTCACGCTGCTTTTCTGGGGTAAACTGCGCTAGGGCATCATCAATGTCGTTTTCGCCGATCTTCTTCATCCGCAGGTGCTGACGGATCACTCCCGGCCCCTTTAAATTCGTAATCATGGCCGTTCGCACGTAGCTGGCCGCGTATTCGTGGTCGTCCACCAGGTGCTGATCACGCAGCTTCTGCAAGATCGGAGCGACGAACTGCTCCGGCGTCTCCAGATCGTGCAGTTTCTTGACGATGTCGCTTTCCGTCCGCAATTGGTGGGCCAAGTAGTCTAGCATCCGGGAATAGGCCCGGGCCTGCTGGTCGGCAGTTGTAATTGCGGCAACCTGCTTTTTATCCAGCTCTAGCCCCTTCATCAAGCGAAACTTGATCAGCACACTTTCAGCCACCGGAAAGGCATACTGGCCATCTAGGTAAACGTTGTAACGGCCGCGCTTCTTTTGTGCTTCGATCTTAGTTATTTTTCCCACTTCTCAATTCCTCCTTTACATTGAGCCTCCCCAACCGTCTGTATAGGTGTAAGCAGCGGCCGCTACTTATCAAATACCAACAGTAAAAGGAGTGCTCAACATGAGTATGGAACGTCAATTCAAGTCTGCCAAGCTTCAAGTCACAATGGTCGGTGACCAGCATCCCAAAGGGGTTACCCACCTCTTCAACAATGTTAGTCAGCAATTTGAAAATGAACAGCTCACCAGCTTGACGGAGGCGGTCGCCCTGTTGACCAGTGAAGAGTGTGTTGGGGTCAACGTCATCACCACGGATCATATCGCCCTCGCCTAAGCAAAGGAAGGTAAATCAATATGAAATCATTAAATCTTACGTTCAAGACCAACAAGGGCAAGAAGCACCTGCTCAAGCTCAGCTATGCCAATAGCAATCTCGACGCCAAGACGGTTCGCCAGGCAATGGATTTGATTGCCTCTTCCAACCTCTTTAAGAAAGGTGACGAATTAAGAAAGGTGACGAAGACCTCTGCGCCACCCCGCTGGCCGCAAAGTACGTTGATACGGTTGATACCGTGTTATTCAATGATGCCGCCAAGTAAGTAGACAACGAAAAGCGAGCAGCAACCATCCCGGTTACTGCTCCTTTTTGTTATGCCGATGATCACCCAACTGCCAAAAGTGTTCTCGCTCTCGCAGCTCACCTTCATGGGCTTCCTGAAGGGTGGCGTTAATGACCGCCCCCAACATGATGACATAGCCGGAGAAGTCCAGCCAAACCATCATGGCGATGAACGCCCCAATCGTCCGGTACGAGATTACGCTGTGCCGGAAGACCACCGTGTAAAACGAGAAGATCCGCGACAGGGCCATCCAGAGCAGCGCCGCTATAAAGGCCCCGACCACGGCATAGCGCAAGCGCACCTTGGCATTAGGCACAAAGTAATAAAGGAGGGAAAGGGCAATGAAGAGGACACCAAAGGTCACCGGCCACCGCCAGGAATTAAAGATATAGATGTATTCCCGCCGGAAATTAAAGACCGGTTGGATACTCTTCAAGACCTGCTCGCCAAGCCCATACAAAAGGACAATAACAAAGATGATGGCGACCACCACGATCATCCAAATGAAGGAAATCACCCGGTTGCTGACCGGGTTCTGATTGCGGGCTACCCCGTACGTCAGATTGACGCTGCGCTGAAAGGCCGCAATCCCCTGACTGGTCGACCAGAGGGCAATCAGGGCCCCGGTGGTCAGCAACCCCCCGCTTCCCCGCTGGAGAAAATCGTAGATCAGCGGCTGAAGAAAGCCGTAGACCGCTTCTGGCACCGCCGTCTGCAGGTAGCTCAAAACTGTCTTTGCATCAAGGCCCATCATTGGCAGAAGGTTCCCGATTACCAGGACAGCCGGAAAGATAGATAACAAGGTATAGTAAGCAAGCACCGCTGCCGAGCTGGAAAGCTGGGCCATCTGAAAATGTTCCATCAGCAGTGCAATAAATCTCTTCATTTTTCCCGGCTCTTCTGACATAACTACCCTCCCAAGATATAGAGCTATTATACCAGACCAATGGCAAAAAATAAGACCCGCTGGCAAATTGTTAGCGGGCCTTAACATAAGTGTAAATTAACTAGTCTTCACTAATCTTATTCTTCTTTGTGGAGACCTGGTAGAAGATCAGGGCAACGATTGCGAAGAAGATTGGACCAGCGATCGTCCAGAAGGCAGTCTGCCAGTCATGTTCCAGCATTGGTTGAACGAAGGTGAAGACAATCCCGACAACCAGGATAATTTCAACGAACCATACCAAAACGTTGGTCCAGAAGCGACTCTTGAAGACCACGAATGGCCGATCAATGTCCTTCTTAGCCTTGAAGAATGGGAAGGCCCCAACTAAGAACAGGTATGGGAAACAAGTTGAAACGTTGGCCATATCGGTCAGGATCGTGTAGAACTTCTGCGCGGCGGAACCACCGAAGGCCACCAGGAAGATAATGATGGAAACGATGATTACTTGCAGCCACATTGCATTGGCTGGCATCCCGGCCTTGTTCAGCTTGGTCAGCTTCTTTGGCCACAGATCCGGGTTGGAACCCAGGATGAAGGCCTTGATTGGTGAGTACATCAGAACAAAGAGGGCACCCAAGAAACCAAGGGCCTGTGCAAAGGCCACGATCCGGGTCATTACTTCACCCCATACCAAAGCCGTTGCGTGGGAGCAGCCAAGCGCTAAGCCCAGCTTTTCACCAAGGATGTTGAAGAGGACGTAAGTTGCGTTCCCCAGGTTCGTGGAGCCCTTGGCAAAGTCATGGTTATAGTTGGCAAACCAACCAGCCATCAAGATCATGATAACGTAAGCACCAATCGTAAAGATTGAGGCGATGATTAGGCCGCGTGGGAACGTCTTTTCAGGATTCTTCATGCTATCAGTAACGGAACCCAGGGACTCCATTCCCCCGTAAGCGAAGATGGCGTAAACAACGAATGAAATAATAGCAATTGGCGTCTGGAACTGTGGGTTTGGTGAAACAATCAGGTCTCGAGCACCATGGAATGGCTGAGCGATTGCCCCCTTGTTAACGACTAAAATAATAATTGCTGCGATGATGTAAATGATGTTAACAAGGACGGTGAAGATCCCACCAAGGGAACCAACCCGGGCAATCGCGGTAACACCACGAGAACTGAAGTAGGTGCAGACAAACATCAGGATAATCCCCAGGACCCCGATCAGTTCGGTTGATGACAAGCCCATGAAGTGCCATTGCTGCGTGGTATCCTTACCAAAGATCAATGCAGAGAAGGTGATCCAAATCCGTGAAGCGGTGGAAACCATCCAGACGATCCAAGATGCCAGCCAAACGAAGGTCCCAATAAAGGCCATCCGTTCACCGATTGAGCCGGCCAGCCAGGAGTAAATACCACCCTTGGCGTCCTTAAATGCTGAACCATATTCAGCCATCATCAGACCGCACGGGAAGAAGAAACAAATCCCGGCTAATGCGTACCAAATAATACTACCGTAGCCCATTTGCAGGTAAGCGTTAGAAACATTACCAAATCCGAAGATCGAGGTAATGATCATCGTCACCAGGCCGAAGGTAGTAATCATTTTCTTTGTATTACCACTTTGTTCGTCCAATTTATAGACCTCCAAAATTTTTAACATTCTTAAATAAAAATAAGAAATTATTTAATAATTTAAGTATAGCCTTTTCTGACGAAAATAAAAGCATCCCGGGACGATTCTAATTATTTTCTAATTCAATTTATGCATATTCATATGTATATTCAGCGTGTTTTATGCATATTGCGATTGAAAATGATTATTCATGCATAGAGATGTCGTTTCAAAAAACAATTTGTAATTTCTGTGCTATGCAAATTACGTCCTAAAAATCGTTTTTAAAATTAGAAAGCCATTAACTGCTTAATTTTATTTCGCAATTAGTACCTAAATGCTTTAACTTGCAAAGTCATTGCTTTGGTAATCTCATTTGAATATTTTATTTAGAAAGTCATTATTACCGTTTTTGTATAAAAAAGGAGTACTCCGTCACGAAGCACTCCTTTTTCTTTACTTAAATTGTTCTGCCACTTCCCGGGCAATCTTGCCGTAGTGTTCCAGGTACTTGGCGTAGTTATCGTCGTACATGTACTTAGCATCGGCTTCTGGATCCTGTGAGGTCAAAATCTTAGGGCCATCATTAGTGACAACTAAAGTATGTTCGTATTGGCAAGACCAGCCACCATCAGCGGTCTTGGCAAGCCAGCCGCTTGGGTCGCTAGTGTCGGCTTCCCAGGTACCGGTGTTGATCATTGGTTCAACCGTGATCGTCATCCCGTTACGCAGCCGCAAGCCCTGACCGTGTTCACCGTAGTGCGGTACCATTGGGTCTTCGTGCATCGTTGGCTGGATCCCATGACCGACAAACTCCCGCACATCCCCGTAACCATTCTCGTCTTCGGTGTAGTGCTGGATCACGGCACCAATATCACCGATCCGATTGCCGGGAACACACTGGTCAATCCCCATGAAGAGGGCCTTCTTAGTGACATCCATCAGTTTGGCAATCTCTGGCTTAACCTCGCCAACCGCGTAGGACCAGCAAGAGTCGCTAAAGAAGCCATCCACGCTGACAACGGTGTCGACCTTGACCAGGTCCCCCTTCTTCAGGATTAACTTCTTGCGTGGGAAACCGTGACAAATTTCGTCGTTGACGCTGACACAGGTGGCGTACTTGTAGCCTTCAAAGCCGATTTGTTCGGCCTTGGCACCAGCCGCCTTGAAGTATTTGCGGGCAAATTCTTCGATCTTCCAGCTGGACATCCCCGGCCGGATAAACTCACGAATACCGAGGTGCATTCCCGCGAGTGCGGCCCCGGCCTTTTCCATCGCTTCAATTTCACGAGGTGATTTTAACGTAATCATTCTCTAATATGTCTCCTTTTTTGACATTTCTATCCTTACCAGTATACCACTTGTTCCGCTGTTCTGGGTAAATCATGCTATACTATAAAACTGTTATAATTAAGTACAAAAACATCATCTATGGAGGAATTAATAATGAAAGCTCTTGTGGTCTATGCAACAATCACTGGTAATAACGAGGACGTAGCCGACATTATCACCGACGCCCTGGAAAACCTGGACGTTGAAGTTGAAGAAACCGAAATGACGATGGCCGATCCAGCCGACTTTGAAGACGTCGACATCTGTGTCATCTGCCCATACACTTACGACGAAGGCGCCCTGCCCGAAGAAGGTCTCGACTTCTACGACGACCTGCAAGATGAGCAGCTCGACGGCAAGGTCTACGGGGTTGCCGGTTCCGGGGATACCTTCTATGGCGACAACTTCTGTGTAGCCGTGGACAAGTTCGGTGAAGCTCTGGC
Source organism: Limosilactobacillus sp. (assembly GCF_051873075.1). Taxonomy (GTDB): domain Bacteria; phylum Bacillota; class Bacilli; order Lactobacillales; family Lactobacillaceae; genus Limosilactobacillus. The sequence goes on from NZ_JBJEEM010000082.1 coordinate 10,851, forward strand.
CACGGCAGGCGCAAGCAAGGGTTCCGAGAACGTGCACGTCAACCTGGCACCGGACGAAGACGACATCAAGAAGCTGGATGCTTTCGCCAAGCAACTCGTCGAAAAGGCGGGCCAAGCTAATGAATAAGCTCTGGGGCCTCTTCAAAAAGTACCGGTCAGTCATTGCCTACCTTTTCTGGGGCGTTGTCACCACGATCGTCAACATCGGGGTTTTCCAACTCCTCAGCTCCGGGGTTCACTGGAACTACCAGCTGGCCAACGTAATTGCCTGGTTCCTGTCGGTACTCGTCGCCTACTTCACCAATAAGGTTTGGGTCTTTGGCTCCCACTACTCAACCGTGAAAGCCTTTCTAAGGGAATTCTTCTGGTTCTACTTCTACCGGGGCCTGACCCTTATCATGGACATCATCATCATGTACGTCGGGGTCAGCCTGCTGAAGCTCGATACCCCGCTGCAACAGTTAATGGTCAAGATCGTCGATAACGTCATCGTGGTGATTGCCAACTACATCTTCTCAAAGTGGCTGATCTTCCATGATAACCGAGAGATTATCGATCATGACACAGAGAAAAAATAACACTATCTAGCAAAACGGCTGAGGGGCACTTTCCCTTCAGCCGTTTTCTGTTTACTTAGCTTTCAGATAATCCGCCATAATCTCGAGAATATAGGTGCTAGCGTGCCCATCCCCAAACGGGTTCGGCGCGGTGACCATCTGCTGATAAGCATGATTATTGTTCAATAATTCAAAGACTGCCTGCTGAATGCTGGTCGGGTCGGTTCCCACGATCCGAACGGCCCCCACATCGACGGCCTCTTGACGTTCCGTCTTCTCGCGCAGGAGGAGGACCGGCTTATGCAGGGCCGGGGCCTCCTCCTGAATGGTCCCTGAATCAGTGATGATCAGGGTGCTACGGGCCGCAATGTTGAGAAAGTCATCGTGCGGCAGCGGTTGGACCAGGTGGATGCGGTCCCGGTCGCCGAGGATTGAATCGGCCAAGCTCATCGTCTCTGGATCATTTGCCAAGGGACAGACCAGCTCCACGTCGGGGTTGGTTTCTACAACGTCGCGGACCGTGTGAAAAACCTGGCGCATTGGTTCACCAATGCTCTCCCGCCGGCTCATCGTCAGGATGATCAGGCGGTGATCCCCCGGCAGACAGTCGAGCAGGTCACTGTGAAAGTCCGGGGTGAGCGCCGCCTTTACCGCATCGATTGATGTATTACCCGTAACGTAAATTTGTTTAGCAGGATGAGCCTCCCTCAACAGGTTGTCCCGTGCGTGGGTCGTCGGTGCAAAGTAGAGATCCGCCAGGTCATCGGTCAGGCGCCGGTGGAGCTCATCGGGAAACGGCGATTTCTTATCGTAGGTCCGCAGCCCCGCCTCGACGTGCCCCAGCGGGAGGTGCTGATAAAAGCAAACGAGGCTGGCGGCCAAGCTGGTCGTCGCATCCCCCGCCACCAAAACCATGTCTGGTTGACTGGCGTGCATCACGTTGTTCAGGTTGTGAAGAAGCTTGCTGAGCTGTTCCACCAGGTCATATTCTGGTCCGTCAGCCACATCGAGGTTAAAATCGGTCGTAATCGCCAAACGATCAAGGGTCTGGCGAAGCTGCTCCTGGTGCTGCCGCTGGGCAGTAGTGACCACGGTCGACTGCCAAGTTTCCGGTTCTGCTTGCATCTGTTCAATTATTGGGGCCAGCTTCAATGCTTCTGCCCGCGTCCCAAATAACGACATAATCTTATACGGCCCCTGCACGATGATCTCCCCTTCATATTGTGACTGTATACAAAAACCGTGTCGGCATGTTCGACACGGTTCACGGTGATGATCCCATCCGGGCTTGAACCGGAATCGACCGCTTAGGAGGCGGATGTACTATCCAATTATACTATGGGACCAAACAAAGAATATTATCGCATTTTATCCAAAGAAGGTAAAGACGGTAATATTCTTTTTCATTTACTTACTCTCGTTTTTGCGCCGGTGCTTGAGCCGGATGCCCTTGTTCTTTCGGTTCTTCTTGTGACGCTTGCGAGCTGGCTTACTAAAACTGGACAGAGTCTTGTGGACCTGCTTTTGAACACTGCCATCGTCATGCTGTTCGTTCTGCAGACGCCGACTGACTTTTTTACCAAGCGAGACGACCTTTTGACCGGCAACTGGCTTCTGATCCGTCAGCTGATCGTTGCTGATGTACATCTGAGTCAATTTGGCATCGGTATCCTTCAGCAGCTTCTTGAGATCACGAATATCATGGTCGTCACCGAGATTCAAAACGACGCCCGGCTCCCCCTGCCGACCGGTTCGTCCAGCCCGGTGGATATAGACATTAGTTTCCTTAGGCAGGTCAAAGTTAACCACGCCCGGCAGTTTGGGAATATCCAGTCCCCGTGCCGCCAGATCAGTGGTCAGCAAGAGCTTCAATTGGCGCTTGCGGAACATCCGCATGGCTTTCTCGCGCTGGACCTGACGTTGACGACCGCCCAGGGTGCCGACAGCAACGTGTTCATGCCGCAACCGGCTGGCCGCGTAGTTCAGGGTCCGGGTACTGTTGAAGAAGACCAGGGCCCGGAAATTCTTGACGCTAGCCAGACGCCGCAGGGTGGCCGTCTTCTGCTGGTTGGTCCGGGCGGTTAGGTAGCCGTGCTTGACCGGTCCCCGGGAATGGTCGGTGTTGCGGACGTCGAAAGTCACAATATCCCGACCAAACAGAACGTCGAGGTCATCAAAGACCGGCGCCTTGGTAGCGGAGAAGAAGGCCAGCTGGGTGCTGAGCGGGGTAGCTCGTTCAATATCTTCGACCACGGCCTGGGTGTCGTCCTGCAGGAGGTCATCCGCCTCGTCGATCACCAGGGTCTGGAGGTGGCCAAGCTTCAAATGGTGGTTGTCCAGCATGTGGAGAACCCGGCCCGGCGTTCCCACGACAACCTCGGGATGTTCATGCAGCTTCATCACTTGGCGACGAAGGTTAGCACCCCCGGTCAGTGACTGGACCTTCACCCCAATCAAGGTCGCCCATTCCCGCATCACTTTTGCTGTCTGCAGTGCCAGTTCCTGAGACGGGGATAGTACCAGTAACTGCGTCCCCGTTCCCGGCATAACCTTGGGAAGAAGCGGTAAAGTAAAGGCCAGGGTCTTGCCAGAGCCGGTCGGGGCAATCCCGAGCACCGACTGGTCATTCTCCAGGGCTGAGGCCACCGCTGATTGGATCGCCGTTGGTTCCTGGTAACGTTCATTAAAGTGTTCTTGAAATTGTTTGATCAATTAAACATCATCCTATTCCTGATCATTGTCAGCCGGGAAAACAAGGTTGGCTGATTGTCGCATTGAGTACATTACGGAGTTGACGGTCCGGGCCAGGTCCATCCAGTGCTTGTACTTCTTCATCTCTTCCTCATCGTCAGGGTTGTTGAAGAGATCGGCAAAGTCGTTCATTTCGTCGGTCATCGAGTTCTTTTCAACCGGGGCATCCAGCGGGTGAGCCTTTTGGTCGGCATCATAGTAGGTAACCTTCTTGGTGTCAAAGATACTGTCAAAGACCAAGGTATCCTTGAGCCCGTAAACCTCTGAATCAAGGTGAGAGTTAGCCGTCTTGCCGAAGTTCAGAGTAACGGAGAAGTCCTTGTAGTTCAAGATGGCAACTCCCTTGGCATCAACCCCTGTCTTAGCCAAGGTTGGGTAGTAGACTACCGTAGATGGTTCACCAAACAGGGTTACCGCACCATAGACCGCGTATACCCCAAGGTCCATCAAAGCCCCACCGGCAAATTCCAGCGTGAAGATATTTGGATATGGCTTATCACCTGCTAAGACTTTATCGTAACGAGATGAGTATTTCATCACCGTGATCGTCCCACCTTGGCAGTGGTTTTTCTTCATCTCATCTGCCTTAGCGAGGGCTTGCCGATAGAGCGGCGTGTGGATATGCCGAGCCGCTTCCACTAACCGGGCCTTCGGGTGTGCTGCCAGCAATGATTCGATCGCACTGAACTCGTCCGGGTTAACAAAGGCTGGCTTTTCAACGATGATGAACTTATCGTTTTCGATTGCCAAGCGCACTTGTTGGTAGTGCAGGCTGTTTGGGGAGGCCACGTAAACAACGTCAAAGTCCCCTTCTTCAAAGAACTTGTTCAGGTCGTCGTAGAATTCGGTGGCGCCGTATGGTTCACCAAATTCCTTGGCCCGAGCCAACGTCCGCGAATAAACCGTCGTCAATTGGTACTTGCCAGTAGTCTTAGCGGCATCTAACATCTGATCAGTGATAATGTGTGTTCCAATAATTCCGAGTTTAAGCATCCTTTTCTCGTCTCCCTTTACATTTTCTTATTGACTTACACTTAATTTTACCAATTATTTCGTGATTTTAACAGAAATGAAATCTTCTTATAATACAAATATGTGTATAATAAACTTGAAGCGTAATTTGACTTATCACATACTTAATTGAGGAGATTGATGAAATATGAAGAAAAAGGGAATGTTACTTTTCGGCGCGGGACTGATGGCTGGACTCAGCAGTACTTTCGGGTTCAGTCACGCGAAGAAAAATAACACTACGACGGCGTTACCGATTTTTTACACTGGCACTTGGCAATATTACGATAAGGAACGCGATCGATCCCATAAAATCACCATTTCTCCTGAATTAAAGCTTGGCATCGACAACCAGCCGATTCCGGCAACCGTTCAGCAGATCAAGGCTGACAAACTAGTCTTCCTCGATAAGTTCGGCTACCACATCACCATCCGCGCTAACGAAAACAGGCCAGTTTCCCTAACGGATGAAGCCGATGACCAGGTTTATGCCATTCAACCATTGAAATAATTCAGCAGCCGTTCTTACGGCTTTTTTATTTTTAAAGCTATTTTTCATTATTATACTGCCGGCGCAGCGGAGCCCGGTAGCCATTCATAAATTGCAAAATACGGGCAAAGTCGGCACTGAAATAGAGGCTATCCAGGTAGCGCTGTTCCAGAAAGCCGGCTTTATTCATTTCAGTAAGCAGGCCTTTCAATGGCGTGTAGAAACCATTGAGATTGTAAAAGGCCACCGGCTTCTCATTATTGCCAAGGGTCATCCAGGAAGCCGCCTGGCTGATCTCCTCCAGCGTTCCCAGGCCACCCGGCAGGGCCAGCATCCCGTCGGCTAGCTGCATCATTGTTTCCTTGCGGGTATCCATGTCATCAACCTGATGCAGGTCGGTGATGGTTTTCATGGTGACCCCGCGCCCGGCTAATTGCTTGGTGATCACCCCGTGAACAACGCCGTGCCCATCGAGGACGCCCTGGGCAACCGCCCCCATCAGGCCATACTGACCACCGCCATAGACCAGCTCAATCTGGTGCTTGGCCATGGTGAGTCCAAGATCATGGGCCGCCTTTTGATAACGGGAATCGTTCCCGTCCCGTGCTCCACAATATACCGCTAATCTTTTAATCATTCTCTTCATCCATCCTTTGCAATGCCGTCAGCTGTTGGTTAATCGTTGCAGCAGCGGTTTTGATTCCGGCTAATTCGACCGGGTATAAATCCAACAAAAGCAGGTTGCCAACGCCCTGACGGCCGATCAACGCGGGGAAGCTGACGTAGCCCTCGTACTGCGGCTGAAAGATGGCCACCGGCAGGACTAACTGCTCATCAGTAAGAATTGCTCGAATGATCCGAGCAGCCCAGGCACAGGCAGCACTCGCGTTGTAGCCCAATCCTTGCAAGGTGTACCAGTTGCTAAGGTCCGCGTTGATTTTCAGGTGCTCCTGGTCCAGGCGGTGTCCATTGATCGTCTGGTCAAGCGCCTGGCCATTAACCCGCACGGTCGACCAGGCAAAGACCTGTTGGCCGTCGTGCTGGCCATAAACAAAACCCGTCACATTGGCCGGCGATAGCTTAGCAGCCGCGGCAATTGCCCGATGCAGCCGGGCCGTTTCAAGAACAGTTCCAATCCCCAAGACTTGCTTAGGCGGCAGGAGAAGCTGCTGCTGCAAATAAGCAGTTATGGCCTCATTGGGATTGGCCAGGTTAAGGACGATCCCCTGAAAGCCGCTAGCCTTGACCTGAGCGGACACCTGCTTAATGGCATCATGGTTGAAAGTCAGCTCCGCCATTGGCTGGTCGGCAATCAGGCTGCTCTTGCCAACCGCCACCACGAGAACCTGGGCGGCTGCCAAGGCGGCATAGTCTTGAATAACAATCTTGGGTTGACTGGCCAGGGCCGTTTCGGCGTCCTGGAGATCCGTCTGCAGGGCCAATGCTAACTGGTCGTCCTGGTCAATCAGTACTAGTTCGTCCACTGCCCCGGCCATCACCAGCTGGTGGGCCAACAGACGGCCAACATGTCCCAAACCGATAATTCCAATTTTACTCATTTTTCTCACCTTTATTTCCCGGGAAATTAAAAAGCCGTGGCTAATTATTGCCCACGGCTTTTCTCCCCGTCAAATTCAAATTACTGTTCTTCCTGAAAAGCCTGTGCCTCTGGGAAAACATTGAGGACAAACTCACGCGGCCCCTTGCTGAAGTCAAACTGACTATCCGGTTGGTAGGTTTCATGATGATCGCCAACCGACAGCTCAATTGCCGTTGGTTCCAAGCGGGTGTGAATTCCCAATTCGATTGCTGCCCGAACCAGCCGCTGTGCATCGTCAGAGTACTCATCACTGAGTGCCTGCAACGGATGCTGGTAGCCGATATTGGCAGTATAGCGATCGTTGGCAATCTTCAGGCCAAACGAAAGCAGGTTCCCGTTCTCCAACTGGTCCGCCAGCTGGCCGCTGATCGTCAAAGATGGGTCATCAATCCGCCGCTGGGCAAACGTCAAGGCCATCCGGTATTCGCGAGGGGCGTTGAAGTCTTCGACAAACTTCTGCAGCTCAAGCATCAGTTCATTGGCGGCCTGCTTCATCCAATCGGTCTCGTCCTTAGCCTTCTGGAGGGCAACCTCATTGTTAAGCTTCCGAGCCTCCACTAGCCGGTTAGCCAGGTCATCCGGCAGTGGCGATACCAAGCTATCCAGCAACAGAAGCTCCAAGAAGTTAATCGTATCATCACTGATCCCGGTCCGTGACAGCGGATCAAGGTCGAAGTTCCGGAATTCCAGGTAATTGATCCCGTTCTTGAGGATTCCCATCAGGTCATTATTGTCATGGTTATGCCGGCGCATCCGAACTGGCCCAAAGAATTCCTTCAGGCTGTAGAAGTTCCCGTTATCGATATACTTCTGAAGTTGTTCAAAGTGCTCCTCAAGTGAGGCATAGGTGACCTGCTCCGTCGCCAGGTTGTCGTCACCGTAGTTGCTGCACCGCAAGCTCCGGACTGGCAATTGCAAGTCATCAGGGAAGCTTTGGGGCATATCCTCCGTAACGGGACTAGCACCGAAGAGGTAGGTGAAGAGCCACTGGTACAGGTAAAAGCTTTGAGCCAGCTTGAAGTAGAGGTGGTTTTGAAAATCGGTCTGGCTCGTGTAACGGTCGGTATAGAAGCGCTGGTACAATTCCTTCACCAGGTCATTGTCCAGACTGAAGTTGACGTGAACGTCCCCTAAAATCTCCTGGGCAATGCCGTACTTCTTCCCCAGGTAGTCGTGGTTGGCTTGGTCCCAAGGCTTACTAAAGTCTGTTTCCAGAAATTCGAGGTCGTTTTGGTATAACGGTGCCGGAGCCATGCTCAGTGGCCAGAGGCGCTCATCTTCGTGCAATTGGGCAATCATGATCTGCTCTAAAGCTTTCAAGTGCCGGACGGCCCGCTTGCTGCCGACAACCGGCTCGGTCTCAAAGTCCAGCATGTCATCGGTAAAGCCGGAATTTAGGTACAAATTGTGCCGGCGTGATCGTAAGTTAACCGGATACGGGTAGCGGCTCGCCCGCCCGTTCGTCAATACCCGGTGTTTTTTTACTTCTAGTCCAAAGCGACAGGCAAACATCTTGGCGTTCATCGCCGGCTCTTTTAACGCCGCCTTGATTGCATCGTATTTTCCAGTCATTACTTCTCCACCCCCATCTTTTTATCTCGCACTCAACTGTAACACTTTTGGGATATAATGAGCAAGATTTTAATTTAATTCTCCTACATTAAAAGGAGCGACCCTGCCAGCAGATATCGTTCCCTGCACTCTATCTTGTAATGTAGTCCAACAGTTTGAACATCACCTGTTTATTGTCTGCCGGAACTCCATGATCAATAATTTCCTGTGGTGTCTGGTGCAAGTCATTATGATCAAGCGGATATTGGTTATCGTTGACCGCCATTTCACGAACATTATCAATTTTCGGTTCAAAGTGGAACTGCAGGCCAATCACGTTATCATCCAATAGAAAGCCCTGATTGGTGACCAGGTCGCTGGAGAACAGCAGCCGGGCCGATTCGGGCACCTGGAACATTTCTTCATGCCAGTGCAAGGCTGTCAATTGGTCGGGAATGCCTGGAATAACGTCAGACTGGCGGTAAACCGGCGCCCAGCCAACTTCCTTGTGTGGCGCCTTGCCGATCTGGCAGCCCAGGGTCTTGGCAATTTGCTGGGCACCATAGCAGGCGCCAAAGATCGGCTTATGCTGATCAAGCAATTGGCGGATCAGCACTCGTTCCTGCTCAATCCATGGCAGGTCATCGTTTGGACTCATCGGTCCGCCTAAGATTACCAGAAGGTCCGTTTCAGCAGCAGTTGGCAGGTTGCCGAACTGGTAGGGATGGTAAACGTAGAAGTCGTGTCCATGTGCGTGCGCCCAGTCCTGGATCGAACCCGGTCCCTCGTTTGGCGTATGTTGTAAAACATTAATCCGCATAATTAATCCTTTCCATCGACGGCAATGTTGGACTAGGTATCGCCTGCAAGTACCTATGATGGCATTATCTTAACATATTATCCGATAAAACCGTATTCTCTTTCTGGCTGAATTCATGATCCATATTCTCCTATTTTCTTTCTGAAAATAACTTTTTGGAAGTCGGATGAGTAGCCTTGAGTAAAGCAATGTCTGCTGACACTGCACAACCGTGATGGTAACGGGCGGCCGCATAACGGACTCGCTTGATCGGTAACCAGTGATCGCCTGCCCACGTCTCCTCAAGCCGCGGGGCCGCTTTAGAACCATATCCTTTCCCTGGACGAACCCGGTCCAATCGCCAGCTCGGGGAAGTAATTAGTTGAGCAGTTGGTGTGCGTTCATGCCAGCGTGCCTCATAGTACCAACTTGCATCATACCAAGTGTATTTAACTTGACGGTAACCATGTTTAACTTGCACCTGACAAACCGCACTATCCGGGATCAGCCATGGTGCTTGCCTACGCAAATCCATTAATTTAATTGTGCCTCACTTTCTACAATAAAACGCCTGAGGCTACAAGGGGGTCACAGGCGTTTCACATTGCTATTTCAATTCGTCACCATTTAAGACGGCAACAGCTTATTATTCAGCGGCGGCAATGGCGTCATATTTACATGATTGTCACTTGGTCCCGTTGTCCGACCGCTTTTGCCGGTGTCGCTAAAAGCATTGGTGATATCCTCGACCAGGATCTTATCAAGGGGATGGTTAGGATCCTTAGCCATGGCAATCTGCCGGAGGAGCATTTCGGATCCACCTGCCGTTTACTATTACATACTGCTCCTGAATGAGCCGGTTATAAGGGTTCTCCGTATCTGAACATTCAAAGTTCATCTGCATATTTTGCAGTTGCAGGCGGCAGAAGTATTCATCCTTTCTCATACCGATTAAAGGCAATCGGTGCATAGTCTCCGCAATGATATAAAATCACGTTAAAGATCGATCCGAGGATATCCTTAGAAAAATGCCATAAGGTTACTGATCTAAGCAACCTTAGCTGTTATAACCGGGCTGCAAATTCCTCCAATCATCGTATTTATTAGATTATTCAGTCGTTCATTCACAACCTTCTTTATTTGATCACTATATTGAACAATAAAATTTTTTAATGATACAACGCACAATACCCCTTTTTTGCTAGCATTGGTCAAATTAGGTGACATCCCGATCTAAAGATCTCTCCAAACAAAAGTAATGATCGTACAACTACTAAATACAAAATTAACGCTATTATTAATATATCAATCATCAATCGGACCAGGAATTTTGCTATCGAAAAGCTTCACAAAGGCCGTCTGGTAGTCGATCAATTTGTCCAGCATTTAGGCAACTAACTAGGCAAAGTGCTGAATTGAAATTTCCACTGGAATATTATTCCACAGGAAACGCAACAACTTTATATTGCTTGTCCATCAGGAAGATCCTGTTAACCCCACGATGCTCTGTAAGTTCGTCTATCAATATAGTAATGCCGCACCTATAGTCAAAATAAAGTCTGATGCCATTGCCTTTTTCTTCGTATTTTATTACAGAACATATTCCCAGGAAATCTTATTGATTGCTTTCTTACTTCAAAACGATAATCCAATATATCAAAGCAGCCCTTACCTAATACGTACGAGCTGTTGAAAACCAATCAATTTTATTGACCATCCTTAAAAAGAAAATTTACTATTATTTTACTTCACTAACTAAACCAAACATTTCTAACTTAATTAACAACCAAACAACTAAATTTACTATCTACTTTCATTTGATTTTATTATTTTAAACATCATTAATCTAAAATACATCTAAAATCATGTATGTAGGGATGATCCTTTCTCAGCCATTTTTAACATCATTGATCTGAAGTACATCTAAAACTACCTTTTGGTTATGGGAGTGTCCT
>NZ_JBJEEM010000082.1:21664-24116 GCF_051873075.1 Limosilactobacillus sp.
AACATCATTGATCTGAAGTACATCTAAAACTACCTTTTGGTTATGGGAGTGTCCTTGAAGGTTCTAAACATCATTGATCTGAAGTACATCTAAAACGGTAAACATATTTAAGAGTCGATTCGACCAGTTCTAAACATCATTGATCTGAAGTACATCTAAAACGATCAAGATGGTAACTGATGTTTCCGGAACGTTCTAAACATCATTGATCTGAAGTACATCTAAAACGAACCAGCGGTGGTACATGTTGTAATCATTGTTCTAAACATCATTGATCTGAAGTACATCTAAAACGTAGTCAGTGAGTTCTTCCTTAACCGTCTTGTTCTAAACATCATTGATCTGAAGTACATCTAAAACCATTGAAATCTCATAATTAAAAATAGTTTTAGAGTTTCCAATCAACAAAGTCCTGATCTATAAACAATAAATCAGCATTCTTATAGAACTGCCTTTTAGACTTTTCTGTGAATTCTACTAATAAAAGAGAGATATTCAATAATTGAACTTCAGATAGAAGTTCACAGAAATCTTCTTGCCTTAGATAACTAGCTACATTACTAAAACAAGTAATACTCTTTAAATTACATTCCAAATGTATTTTCAAATCATTAACAATTATATCATACGGACTAGTCTTATCTATCAATGATTCCTTTGGATGACAATAGTTTAACAATCTTTTTAAATCACCATCATAATCGATCTCAATCGGTAAATCTGTCATAAACAATGCTTCTTGAATAGTCGAATATAATTTTCGTACCTCGTTATTAATTTTACTCTGACTATCAAAAGGAATATTTTTTACCAAAGACGAAATGATTTTCTTGCTATACTTCTCATATAATTCATATGTTAGAAACTGCTCACTATCCAAGTCTATAAACTTATCTATTTCGAGCTGGTTATATGAATCATCAACTAGCGTTAAAAAATCATTGCACCCCTGCAAACCATTTAGAATTTCGGTAAAAACTGTTGGATTATCAGTTCCAATAACTGTAACTTTGCCTGGATTTATACTAACAGCTTTATGCCCCTTGTAGGATAAAATCATAAGACCACCGTTCTTCCTGAAAAATTTCTAACGTCTATTTTCTCTTTCCCCAAAAGAAAATGCATGTCATTATACTGTTTTTCAGTCAGCATTAAAGATTGTATAATACCTGCTTCTGGAAGAAATTCACTAATCCTATTTTCAATAAATTGTGCTGATTTACGATTGACGCACACTCTAACATAAACTGAATACTGAATCATCGTAAATCCCTCATTGATTAAATCCTTTCGAAATCTTCGATATGCCTTCCGCTGTTTGCTTGTTTCAACAGGTAAATCAAACATGATTAATAAGCGCATTATTTGGTACCTCATGATTTAACTCCATTTTCATGTCTATATTCTTTATTGCTCCATCTAAATACCGTAAACAGTCACCAACGTATTTATCAATTGCATTTCTTAACAACATATGCTGACCACAATAAATTATTTCAATGTTTAATGCATCCACCAGCCCGTATTTTACGTCAGGGGTTAACTCCGTAAAATTCTGGTTAGCTACCCAATAATCAATCATTGGACGAAATGGCTCCATTAAATCAGAACCTAGATTAAATTGATTTTCATTACTACGGTGGTGAATTCCTAAATACGTTAGGTAACCACGCTCCACAATTTCACGGTTAACCATTGACAATAGAATTGAATATCCATAATCCAAGGCAGCATTAACTGCTTTCCCTGTCCGCCTGCTAAATTTACGATCTTCAAACAATAAGGGAAAATATTTCCTTGCGACTACCGCTTCTCGATTACTTATATCATTCATTTCAAGTTGAGCAAGCTCATCCCTTATTCCGGCTATCTTATGACCATAAATGTCCAGCACCTGCATTTGATTACTTATCTTTTCGTATATAATTTTCGTCCATAGCACCTCCTTTCTCTGCTTTTCCCATTTGAATTGCCCTTGCAATAAGTCAAGAGTTCTATTATTAGGATAATTATTTACAAGTTCACAACTGGGCTGCATATTTTTATTCACAAAGACTACCTTAGCATTTCGCCGAGCAAGCTCATTTAGCAATGCTGTGGTAACAACGGCCTGCGTTGTTGAGATCAATAGTAACTGAACATCATCTATCGGTACTTGATTTATTCCATCCTTAGTCTGAACAACCATCAAATGCGATGTATACGATAACTTTGCATGCTGACTAACAATAATTGAACGCCATCCCATCTTGTCATCCTCTTTTCTATTTGTTAAAATATAGTTGTTGGTTAGCTACCAACTTTTAAACATCATTGATCTGAAGTACAGAGTTAAAATCAAACAGTACTTTCTTAAGTACAGAAGTTTCAATTTATGAGTCAGTTATCTGACCACATACAAAAGGGGCTGTGACATAAGTCCCTAAATTAAGAAGATCCATTCGGAAATTGA
>NZ_JBJEEM010000083.1:0-4953 GCF_051873075.1 Limosilactobacillus sp.
TTGGCGGTTGAATTCGTGCGATAAAAGGAAGACCCGAAAGTCGATGCCCAACAAGCGCAGATCTTAGATTTGCATGAAGCGATGACCATGATTACTAAGAACAAGTACGTCTGGGCCTTTGCCGGGATGTACGGCTTGTACGGACTGATTACTGGTTTGGCAGCCGGTTCTTACTACTTCACTTACATTGTTGGTAATATTAGGGCGTTCGGTCTGGTTGGATTTACCAGTATTATTCTGCTGCCGGTCCTCTTCTTCCCGAAGATGATCAAGCGCTATAGTTTAGGGACGATTTATGTCACATTCACCATCATTTCCATCATTGGTTACGCGGGTGTGTTCATTGCCAAGGGCAATCTAGCCTTCGTACTGCTCATGGTGCTGCTGACAAATGTTTTGTCACTGCCGGAAGTTTACATGAAGCCGTTGTGTATTACTGACCTTGGGATTTACAACGAATACTTGGGTTACCACCGGATGGAAGGGACCGCGGGTTCGCTCGCCGGATTCCTAAACAAGCTGATGACTGGGATCGGTGCCGGGATGACTGGCTGGGTATTGTCATTGACCGGTTATGTTAAAGGTGCCGGTGGCAATGTGGCACTGCAACCACAATCAGCCTTATTCGGGATTCGTTCCCTGTACAGTCTGATCCCAATGGTCGGGGTCATTATCATTCTCCTGTGTGCTTTAATCTTTGCACGGCTGGAGAAGCGTCTGCCGGCAATCGAAGCAGAGATTAAGCAACGCCGTTCAGCTAAGAAAGGGGCTTAGCAATGAGAACTATTAAGACCATTAATGATAATTGGACTTTTTCAAAGAAGCCGGATGATCAAAACGCGCGGGCCATCAACCTGCCCCACACCTGGAATGCCAAGGATGGCCAGGATGGCGGTAACGACTACTACCGCGGTTACGGTTATTATTGCAAACAATTAAAGATAGAGAAGGATTCCGCCAGCGAATACTGGCTGCAGTTTGACGCGGTCGCCCAACGTGCAACGGTTTATGTTAACGACCAAGAAGTGGGTCATCATGACGGCGGGTATTCTGCGTTTCGGCTGAACGTGACGGCTGCTTTGCAAGATGGGGGAAATACGATTAAGGTGGTTGCCGACAATCTCGCTAATGACCAGGTTTACCCCCAAAAGGCTGACTTTACCTTTTTTGGCGGGATTACTCGTGATGTCCACCTGATCCAGGTTGGTCACGCCCATTTTGCCCTGGGGCACTATGGCGATTCTGGCATCAAAATCACGCCGCGTTTTGCCAGCGACCAGGCAGCGGATGCTGAAGTAGAAGTGGCGATCCGGACAGAAGGCGCTGCCGATGGTTCCACCGTCACCATGCAGGTCGACGGGCAAGTCGTCAGCGGGGTGATCAAGGATAACCATGCCCAGTTAACGCTGACGATTAAAGACGCCCATCGTTGGGATGGCATTGATGACCCTTACTTGTACCATGCCCTGTTTACCCTGAACACGGACGATGACCAGCAGCTGATTTCATTTGGCTGCCGGACCTATCACTTTGATCCGATCAAGGGCTTCATCTTAAACGGCCGCCCTTACCGGATTGTCGGCGCGGCAAAACACGAAGACTACTACGGAGTCGGGCCAGCGGTTACGCGTGAAATGGAAGACCAGGATAACCGGCTACTGTTGGGGATGGGCGGCAACGCCTGGCGGCTGGCGCACTACCAACATTCCGACTACGAATACGCCGCGGCGGACCGATTAGGGATTTTGGTGTGGGCGGAAATCCCGCAGATCACCACCTACATGAAGTCGGGAGATGCTAATGCTGCCCAGCAATTGACGGAATTGATTTGTCAAAATTGGAACCATGCTTCCATCATTTGCTGGACTCTCTCAAATGAGATCACCACCTCTACTGGGGTAACCGCTGACCTGTTGGCCTGTCATCAACGCTTGAATGACCTGGCCCACCGGTTGGATGATAGTCGGCTCACCTGCATGGCCAATGCGTTTATGCTGGAACCAGATTCCGAATTGTTGAAGGTGCCGGATCTACGCACTTACAACCTTTACTACGGCTGGTATGTGCCGGGCATTGACGAGAACGAACACTTCTTGGATGAATTCCATGCAAAATATCCAGACATGATGATTGGTTTATCGGAATACGGGGCCGATAACAATCCAGCTTTCCATTCCGAACATCCCGAACAGGGCGACTACACCGAAGAATATGCGGCACTATACCATGAACATATGCTGAACATATGGGTACAACGGCCGTGGCTGGGGATGCTGTTCCCATGGACGTTGGCGGACTTTTCGGCGGATGGTCGTGAAGAGGGTGGCAAGCCCGGCCAAAATCAAAAAGGGCTGGTAACGATTGACCGGCGCATCAAGAAGGATTCTTATTACATTTACAAGGCTTACCTGAGCAAGCAGCCATTTGTTCATATTTGCGGCCATCGCTATACCAAGCGACCCCGGCACACGGTCATTAAGGTCTACAGCAATCAACCAGAAGTTGCCTTATTCGTTAATGACCAACTGGTTGCCAAGAAGCGGGGGCACTACGTCTTTACCTTTGCACTTAATTTGCCAGCCCGGTCTCAGATCACCGCAACGGCCGGTAATTGTCGTGATAGTATTGCCATTACGGTTACCGATCAACCCGTTCCGGAATACAGCAATGGCGGTAAGGGGCCGTCACTAATTGGTTTGACAAAGATCCAATTGACCCGGCCTATTATTCCATTAATGACAGCATCAACGAGCTGAATAAGAATCCTCAAGCCGCGGCAATCTACAAAGAAATTTTGACTAAGGCGGTTGCTTCCTTCGGGGATGTGGCTAAGGAATCCAAGATCTCGCCGGCAATGCAGAAGAAGATGAACGCGATTCCGCTGGCTAAGCAGCTAAAGATGGTTGCTCGGGCAATCAAACCGGGCGAGGTTGAGCAGTATAATCGCCAGTTGCAACAAATTAAAAAGTGATTGCGGAACATAAATTAAAAACAAATTAACAATCCTTGTTGACAAATTACAATTCTCTAATTATAATCAAATCAATCTTAAACGAAAGGAACGATTACCATGACAAAGCAAACCCGTTGGCAACTCTGGCACAGCTAGGTGAGACGATCTGTTTTAACAACATCAGTCTCGCCATCATTCACCATGCAATGATTTTGGGGCTGATGCCAGGTAATTGTTCATCAATAAATGAACGACAGGATGGCATTAATGGTGCCGTCCTGTTTTTTTATCCCTTCAGGCCCCTTGACGATTCGATGATCATAATCAAAGGAGTCTTAAAAATGACAGTTGACAATACAAAAACTCAAGCAACGACGCAAGAATACTTTGGCGACTACGGTGGACAATATGTGCCAGACGCGGTTAAGCCGGCGCTGGACGAGGTCGCCGATTACTTCAATCGCTATCAGGACGATCCGGACTTTAACGCTGAGTTGGCTGACTTGTTGAAAAACTACGACGGCCGGGAAACCCCGTTGTACTTTGCGGAGGCTCTGACTAAGCATCTGGGCGGGGCACAGATCTACCTCAAGCGCGAGGACCTGAACCACCTCGGGGCCCACAAGATCAACAACACCCTCGGGCAGATTCTCTTGGCCAAACGAATGGGTAAGACCCGGATCATCGCCGAGACGGGGGCCGGCCAGCACGGGGTGGCAACGGCGGCGGTGGCGGCCCGGTTCGGGATGTCTTGCGATATCTACATGGGGGCCAAGGATTGCGAACGGCAAAAATTGAACGTCTTTCGGATGACGCTGATGGGTGCGACCGTTCATCCGGCTGGGCAGCCCGGTGAGGGAACGCTGGAGGACGCGGTTGGCGCCGCCTTTGCGGATCTGGCAACGCATCAGGACAACACCTACTACATCGTGGGTTCTGCCGTGGGGCCATACCCCTACCCGGCGATGGTCAAGAAGTTCCAGTCCATCATCAGTAAGGAGGCCCGGCAACAATTCCTTGACCAGCTTGGCCGTCTCCCCGATGCCGTCATTGCTTGTGTCGGTGGCGGGTCTAACGCCATCGGGGCCTTTGCCAACTTCTTAAACGACCAGAACGTTCGCCTGATCGGGGCGGAAGCGGCCGGAAAGGGTGCGGACACACCCCAAAACGCGGCGACGTTGACCAATGGTACGGTCGGGGTTAACGACGGAATGAAGTCCTACGTCCTGAAGGATCCCGATGGCAGCATCAAGCGGACCTACTCGATCTCGGCCGGCTTGGATTACCCCGGGGTCGGGCCGGAACACTCCTATCTGAAGGACATCAAGCGCGCCGAGTACTTCCCGATCACTGATGACGAAGCGGTCAACGCGTTCCAGCTGTTGAGCAAGCTGGAGGGAATCATCCCGGCACTGGAAAGTTCACACGCATTGGCCCAGGCGATTAAGATGGCTCCGAAGATGGGATCGGATCAGGTCTTGATGGTCAACCTGTCCGGACGGGGTGACAAGGACGTCCGGCAGGTGGCTGATTATTTGGGGATTGATGTGGAATAGTTTTTGAAAAAGGGGAAGCCGGCCAGGATTGGCTATAATGCCCTCTAAGTATACAGATGAAATAGAAAATTCATCTTATACTTGGAGGGCATTTTTTATGTCAAGAAAACCTAAATATAATGTCGAACAGAAGCTAAATATATTGAAGGAGGTCACACACTCTAGTGCTAGAGAAGTAGCTAAAAAGTATGGGCTTAGTAAAGGAACTATCGCAACTTGGTATCGTCTATATAAGTATCAAGGAATTGATGGCTTACGCTCTACTCACAATAATCATAGCTATTCAAAGGAATTCAAAGTATCTTTGGTTGAGCAGTACCAAAATTCAGATGATTCTCTGGAAACTTTCGCAATTAAACATGGATTAAAGTCAAAAAGTCAATTATCAAACTGGATTATCCAGTATAATGAATCAAAACTGAAGGCTTATACGCCAAGAAAGCG